>NZ_JBQFQL010000002.1:0-556091 GCF_056536865.1 Ruegeria sp. CI8 | reverse complement strand
CTGCGGTCAGCGTCGTCTTGCCGTGGTCAACGTGGCCAATCGTGCCAATGTTGACGTGCGGTTTTGTACGCTCAAACTTTTCCTTTGCCATGATGGCCTCCTTTTTCGGAAATGAAGGGAGCCCGGGCAGCAGGCTCCCTCTATTTTTCGGTTATGCGTATTTTGCCTGGATCTCTTCCGCGATGTTCTGCGGAACCGGATCATAGTGGTCGAACTGCATGGTGAACTGGGCGCGGCCCGACGACATCGAACGCAGAGTGTTGATGTAGCCGAACATGTTGGCCAGCGGCACGAATGCGTCGATTGCAATCGCGTTGCCGCGCGGCTCTTGTCCAGACACCTGGCCCCGACGCGAAGTCAGGTCGCCGATGATACCGCCGGTGTACTCTTCCGGGGTGATCACTTCGACCTTCATGATCGGCTCCAGCAGTTTCGCGCCGGCCTTTTTCAGACCTTCGCGCATGCACATCCGCGACGCGATTTCGAACGCCAGAACGCTCGAGTCGACGTCGTGGAATTTACCGTCCAGCAGGGCAACCTTGAAGTCGATCACGGGGAAGCCGGCCAGCGGGCCGCTGTCCATGACGGACTGGATGCCTTTTTCGACACCCGGGATGTATTCCTTCGGAACGGCACCACCAACGATGCGGCTTTCGAACGAATAACCTTCGCCCGGTTCGGTGGGAGTGATCTCGAGCTTGACCTCAGCGAACTGACCCGAACCACCCGACTGTTTCTTGTGGGTGTAGGTATGTTCGATCGGCATCGAGATGGTCTCACGATAGGCCACCTGCGGCGCACCGATGTTGGCTTCGACCTTGAACTCGCGCTTCAGACGGTCGACCAGGATGTCCAGGTGAAGTTCGCCCATGCCCTTCATGATGGTCTGACCCGATTCCAGGTCGGTTTCCACGCGGAAGGACGGGTCTTCGGCGGCCAGACGGGCCAGACCCTGAGACATCTTTTCCTGGTCGCCCTTGGTTTTGGGCTCGACCGCGATCTCGATCACCGGATCGGGGAAGGTCATGGTTTCCAGAACCACGGGATCCTTCGGATCGCACAGGGTGTCACCGGTGGTGGTGTCTTTCAGACCCGCCAGAGCGATGATGTCGCCTGCGAACGCTTCTTCGATCTCTTCCCGGTTGTTCGAGTGCATCATCATCATACGACCGATGCGCTCTTTCTTGCCTTTGGTCGAGTTCAGGATCGAGTCGCCCTTGTTCAGAACGCCCGAGTAGATCCGGGTGAAGGTCAGCGAGCCAACGAAGGGGTCGTTCATGATTTTGAACGCCAGGCCCGAGAAGGCCATGTCATCGTCAGCGCGACGCGCGATGTTACGGACTTCTTCCTCGTCACCGGGTTTGAAGCCCATGTAGTCGACAACGTCCAGCGGGCTGGGCAGATAGTCGATCACGGCGTTGAGCAGTGGCTGAACACCTTTGTTCTTGAACGCCGAACCACCCAGAACCGGCACGAAGTGCAGCGCCAGGGTGCCCTTGCGCAGCAGTTTGCGCAGGGTCGGAATGTCGGGCTCGTTGCCTTCCAGGTATTCCATCATCGCGTCGTCGTCTTCTTCGACGGCCGCTTCGATCATCTTGCCGCGCCATTCTTCAGCCATGTCCTTCAGGCTGCCGCGGATCGGAGCTTTGACCCAGCTTGCACCCAGGTCTTCGCCCTGCCACAGCCATTCTTCCATGGTGACCAGGTCGATCAGGCCTTCCAGCTCGTTCTCTGCACCGATCGGGATACCGACAGGGACGGCGCGCGCGCCGGTGCGGTCTTCGATCATGCGAACGCAGTTGAAGAAGTCGGCGCCGATCTTGTCCATCTTGTTGACGAAGACCATGCGCGGAACTTTGTAGCGGTCAGCCTGACGCCACACGGTTTCGGTCTGGGGTTCAACACCGGCGTTTGCGTCCAGAACGCAGACGGCACCGTCGAGAACCGCCAGCGAACGCTCGACTTCGATGGTGAAGTCAACGTGGCCGGGGGTGTCGATGATGTTCAGGCGGTGCTTGGGGGTATCGGCGGTCTGACCGTCCTCGGTGCGCTCCCAGAAGGTGGTGGTCGCAGCCGAAGTGATGGTGATGCCGCGTTCCTGCTCCTGCTCCATCCAGTCCATGGTGGCTGCACCATCGTGCACCTCACCGATGTTGTGGGATTTGCCGGTGTAATACAGGATACGCTCCGAGCAGGTGGTCTTGCCTGCATCGATGTGCGCCATGATACCGAAGTTACGGTATAGTTCGAGCGGATATTCGCGTGCCATTTGGATAAGCCTCTGGGATTACCAACGATAGTGGCTGAAGGCTTTGTTCGCCTCGGCCATCTTGTGGGTGTCTTCGCGCTTCTTAACGGCAGTACCGCGGGACTGTACGGCGTCCAGCAGTTCGCCGGCGAGGCGTTCTTCCATGGTGTTTTCGTTGCGGCCGCGCGCGGCGGTGATCAGCCAGCGGATGGCCAGAGCTTCGCGGCGCTCGGGGCGCACTTCGACCGGAACCTGGTAGGTTGCACCACCAACCCGGCGCGAGCGAACCTCGACCGACGGCTTGATGTTGTCGAGTGCTTCGTGGAACACCTCGACAGGAGCGCGTTTGATCTTGCTCTCAACGCGGTCGAAGGCGTTGTAGACGATACGCTCTGCGACCGACTTCTTGCCGTCGATCATCAGGTTGTTCATGAACTTGGTCAGGACCTTGTCGCCAAATTTGGCGTCAGGCAGGACTTCGCGTTTTTCGGCGGCGTGACGACGTGACATATCAGCCTCTCCTTCTTACTTGGGACGCTTCGCGCCGTATTTCGAACGACGTTGCTTACGGTCTTTGACGCCCTGGGTATCCAGTACACCACGCAGGATGTGGTAGCGGACACCCGGAAGGTCTTTCACACGGCCGCCACGGATCAGAACAACCGAGTGCTCTTGCAGGTTGTGGCTTTCACCCGGGATGTACGAAATGACTTCGTAACCGTTGGTCAGGCGCACTTTGGCAACCTTACGCATAGCCGAGTTCGGCTTCTTCGGCGTGGTGGTATACACGCGGGTGCAGACGCCGCGCTTCTGCGGGCACTGCTCCAGGTGCATGGACTTCGAGCGTTTTACTTTGGGCTGCCGCGGTTTGCGGATCAGCTGTTGAATAGTTGGCATTCCGGTTTCTTCCCCGTTTTGCAACACACATGACATGCACGCGCGTTGCGTGCGGCTAACTTCGCTGCGCCAATGCGTCCACAAGCGCAAAACCCGCGAGCGTTCCCATTCCGAGGTGAACGTCGCGGTTGGTTATCAGAGGGCGCGAACTGCAAAATTGTCCGGGCCTTGACCAGTTCAATACTGAAATCGGTTTTGGGGCGGCCCCCGGTACCGAGATGACGGGCGTATAGGGGGAGTCGGCCCGACTGTCAACAGCCCCGGCAGATGCCCGCCCGCCTTGCAGCCGTGCGTCGCGGCGGAAGCGACATCGGTTGCGGTGTCACATCCCTCGGGGCATAGTCCGCACTGGTGTATTCGTACCGGAAGTGAAGATGCAAGTCATTGGTCTGTGCCGTTTCTCCTACCCGGCCATCGGCGGGTTCCAGACCATGCACGAGTCGGTCGAAGCGCGCCGGCGCTATCTGTATGACCCCCGGCGTCTGGACGAGCGGTTCCGCCTGTTCGAGACCTGCGCCCTGCCCGCCCTACGCGCCCAGACGGATCCGCGGTTTCAGTTTCTGATCGTGACGGGGACCTGCCTGCCTAGGGTCGCCCGTGATCGTCTGAACGACCTGACTTCGGGCATGAAACAAGTGCAAATCGTCTCGCAGGAACCCGGCCGGCATCGCTCTGTCATGAAGGACGTCCTGAACCGGGCACGCCTGAACCCTGACCTGCCATGCCTGCAGTTCCGTCATGATGACGACGATGCGATTGCGGTGGATTTCGTCGAATTGCTGCGCCGCGCGGTTCAGGACGCCGAAGGGCTGGTGCGGCGCAACAAGATGGTTGCCATCGATTTCAATCACGGCTTTCTTGCCCGGTTCGACGCCAGCGGAATCCAGGCCACGCCGGTTCACCGGTCCCTGCTGGGTGTTGGTTTTGGGATGTATGTGCGCGGCGGTTGTGAGCTGGCGATCATGAACTTTGCCCACCAAAAGATCGGCAACTTCATGCCAGTCATCAGCCAGAACGAACCGCCGATGTGGGTGCGCACTCTCAACGGGTTCAACGATTCACCCAACACCCGTACAAGCAAGGCCAAGCTGGAACCTCTGACCCCCGCTCTGGCAAAGCAGTTCGAAACCCGGTTTGCAATTGATCAGACGATGGTCCGACGCGTCTATTCGGACGCCTGAAGCGCCCGCTCGCGAAAGAGGGTGAACAGGCCCGCGCTGACCACCAGTGCGGCGCCCAGCATGGTGATCCGGTCGGGCCAATCTCCGAATACTGCCCATCCCAGACCCAAGGCCCAGATCAGGCTCGAGTATCGGAACGGCGCGACAAAGCTGACCTCGCCAACGCGCATCACCATGACGCTGAAGAGATACCCCAGCAGGACGAAAACAGCCGCCGAGGCAATCAACATCCCCGACCCGGCCGTCATCGGCACCCAACCGTCAAAAGCCGAGGCAACTGCCGCACCGGTGGTAATCGTCAATGAGGTTGCCAAAGTGACCACCATCGACGGTACCTCGGGCGACATTCGGCGGGTGATCAAATCCCGAGCCGTCACGCAGATGACGGCAATCAGGGCATACATGGCATAGATGCTGAATCCGTCCGGACCGGGTCGCACGATCAGCAGCATGCCTGCAAACCCCAATGCAATGGCCATGATCCGCCGCCACCCGATCTGTTCCGAAAAGAACAGGGCCGCACCCAGGGTTACGGTCAGCGGCAGGGCCTGCAGAACCGCGGTCACATTGGCCAGTGGCATGTGCATCAATGCCGTGAGGAAGAAGAACGTCGCCGACAATTCCGCCACACAGCGAAAAGCCACCAACCAGCGGTCGTGCCGCCCGAACCGCAGATGCAATGCCCCCAGATGCCGGGCCAGCGCAAAAACCAGGATGGTCGCCAACAATCCGCGCAGAACCACCAGTTGGAACAGTGGCACCTCCTGACCAGCCGCCTTGACCAGTGTATCGTTCACAGTGAATGCGGCCATGCTGCCCATCATCAGCAGGGCGCCTTTGACGTTCGGTGTCATTGCCTTGGCCCGGTTTCAATCTGGTCCCGGCATTGGCATCTCACATGAGCAGATTGTCAACTTGTGATCCGGCCAATTCGATATTGTTTGGTCCGATCGCGGTTGTACCTGATCACTGCCATGGGGCGGTTTTCTGTGTTCCAGCCTACAGGTAGTTCAGCTTCTGCGTGACCCAGAACAGTATCTCTGCAAGTGGCGAAATCGGCCCGGCCTTGTCTGTCATCACAAGCGCGGTGCCCGACGCGCCGAATTGAAGTGTTTCCAGAGGTACATCGCCAGGAAGTTCGATGAGGACCGGAAAGCTGGTGATCCCGACAAGTTCGCGCATCGAGGGCAAACCGGATCGGAGATCCAGTGCGCCCTCAGACAAGGCCGGCGGAAACCCCGAAATAGTTCCCATGATCTCGGATCCCGGCTGGGTTCGCAGCGCCACACGGATTTCATCGCCAAGGCCGACATTGGATCGGCTGGATTGGGGCAGCGAGGCCACCAACGCGTGGTTCGTCGGATCTATGAAGGTCAATGCGCCCTGGAAGGTTGTCGCGCGATTGCCCGGGCGCAGCGTGACCGCACTGACGATCCCGTCGCCCGGCGCAAAGACTTCCGTCTGCTTGAGGTTCCATTCGGCCTGCGCAAGCGCCTGTTCGGCCTCCACGACCGCCACATCCTCACCGTCGATCTGAGCCGCGATCCGGCGCTCCAGCCCTGCTTTTCGGGCTTCTGCTGCACGAATGCTTGCGGTGAGTTGTTCGATCGTCGCGACCGCTTCCTGCAGTTTGAAGGTGGTGGATGCGCCACGCTCTTCCAGTTGAACGATGTCATCCCGCCGCTGCTGCCCAAAAACAAGTTGCGCGGTCAATGAAGCGATATCGGCTTCGGCAGCCGCCAGATCCGTGGTCAATTGGTCCGCTGCCGACCGGGCGGCTTCCAGAGATGCCTCCAGCCGCGCTACCTCGAGCACGTAGAACTCGGGATCGATTCTGAACAAGAGATCGCCTTCGTTGACCTTCTGGTTCGGCTCAACGGCAACTTCGACGACCGTTCCGGAGACATTAGGCACAATGCTTGTCTGAACACCCAGAACCGACACAGGCCCCGTAGGCGCCGTGTGGTTGAGTGCGCCGATGACAACCAACGCGACGACGGCGGCCCCACCGTATGAAACGGTCTTCCAGAAGCCATTCCAGGGCAGCAGGCTGAACTTGGAGAAGACCAGCCAAATCACGCCAAAATACAATCCAAGGACTATGAGCATCCGATCAAGACCCGTGTTGAGTTCCAAACAGTGATGACGGGAGCAATTCCATTACCACATTCTGATTTTTGAGTATGCAGCAGTTCCATTTGAAATCACAGTGTTTGGATCGAACCCTGGCCGCTTCCGGCACCGGCCGAAACAAAAAAGGCCCCGCGGAACCGCAGGGCCTTTCTGAGTTTCTCGTCGCCGATATTATTCGCGGCTTTCCGGAGTTTCCACCAGCGAGTCCAGCTCGTCGCCGACCATGTCATCATCCATCATCGGAGCGGCCAGCGCGGCTGCGGCCTCGGCCTCTTCGCGACGTGCCTCGATGACGACATTGTCACGCTGCTGCGCGATCTGGCGGACACGCTGTGTCGCACCACCGGTACCGGCCGGGATCAGACGGCCGACGATGACGTTCTCTTTCAGGCCAACCAGCTTGTCCTTCTTGCCCTGAACCGAAGCTTCGGTCAGCACACGGGTGGTTTCCTGGAAGGATGCCGCCGAGATGAACGAACGCGTTTGCAGCGATGCCTTGGTGATCCCCAGAAGGATCGGCTCGCCCTGGGCCGGACGACCACCGCGGGCGATGGTCTTCTCGTTGGCCGCGTCGAACTCCTGTTTGTCGACATGCTCGCCCTTCAGCAGGGTGGTGTCGCCCGAGTCCAGGATCTCCCACTTCTGCAGCATCTGGCGCACGATGACTTCGATGTGCTTGTCGTTGATCTTCACACCCTGCAGGCGGTAGACCTCTTGCACCTCGTTGATCATGTAGTCAGCCAGCGCCTCGACACCCATGATCGACAGGATGTCATGCGGAGCCGGGTTGCCGTCCATGATGTAGTCACCCTTCTGCACGAAGTCGCCTTCCTGAACCGGGATGTGCTTGCCCTTGGGCACCATGTACTCGATCGTCTCCAGCGACTCGTCGACCGGCTCGATGCTGATGCGACGCTTGTTCTTGTAGTCGCGGCCAAAGCGCACGTAACCATCGGCTTCCGCGATGATTGCGTGATCTTTCGGACGACGCGCTTCGAACAGTTCGGCCACACGCGGCAGACCACCGGTGATGTCCTTGGTCTTGGCGCCTTCACGCGGAATACGCGCAACAACGTCACCGGCTTCGATCTTCTGACCGTCTTCGACCGACAGGATCGCGTCCACAGACATCGGATAGTGAACCGGGTTGCCCGCATCGTTTCGGACCGGCTCGCCGTTGTCGTCCACCAGAATGATCTCGGGCTTCAGATCGCTGCCTTTGGGGGCGGCGCGCCAGTCGATCACGATCTTCTGGGTCATGCCGGTTGCATCGTCGGTCTCGTCGCGGACAGCAATGCCCGAAACCAGGTCGACGTATTTTGCGGTACCGGCTTTCTCGGCGATGATCGGCAGGGTGTAGGGGTCCCACTCGAACAGCTTGTCGCCGCGCTTGACCTTGGTGCCTTCCTTGACGAACAGCTTCGAACCGTAGCCCAGCTTGAAGCTGGCGCGCTCTTCGCCGTGTTCGTCGTTGATCACCAGCTTCATGTTCCGGCCCATGACCAGGCTTTCGCCGGCGGCATTGACCAGAATCTGCGGGTTCTCAAAGGCAACGACACCGTCCTGGTTCGCTTCCTGGAACGACTGCTGACCACCTTGCGCAACACCACCGATGTGGAAGGTCCGCATCGTCAGCTGCGTACCCGGTTCACCGATCGACTGCGCGGCGATGATGCCGACAGCCTCACCGGTGTTCACCATGGTCCCGCGTGCAAGGTCACGACCGTAGCAGGTTGCACAGACGCCTTCCTCGGACTCACAGGTCAGAGGCGAGCGGATGCGCATCGAGGCAACACCGGCCTCGTCGATCGTATCGGCCATGCGTTCGTCGATCAGCTGTCCGGCGGCGACGATGACCTCGTCGGTTCCCGGACGCAGAACGTCATCTGCGGCCACACGGCCCAGAACGCGTTCCGCCAGCGACGCGACGACTTCACCGTCATTGACCGCGGCCTCAGCCGTGATCGCACGGTCGGTTCCGCAATCAACCTCGCGCACGATGCAATCCTGCGCCACGTCAACAAGACGACGGGTCAGGTAGCCCGAGTTCGCCGTCTTCAGAGCGGTATCCGACAGACCCTTACGGGCACCGTGGGTCGAGTTGAAGTATTCAAGAACGGTCAGACCTTCCTTGAAGTTCGAGATGATCGGTGTCTCGATGATGTCGCCGTTCGGCTTGGCCATCAGGCCGCGCATGCCGCCCAGCTGCTTCATCTGGGTTACCGAGCCACGCGCACCGGAGTGCGCCATCATGTAGACCGAGTTCGGCTCTTTGTCGGCGCCGCCCTCATCCTTGGCCACGGCCGAGATGGTGCGCATCATGGCTTCGGTTACGCGGTCGTTACACTTCGACCAGGCATCGACAACCTTGTTGTACTTTTCGCCCTGAGTGATCAGGCCGTCCATGTACTGCTGTTCGAAGTCTTTCACCTGTTCGCGGGTTTCGTCCACGATGCCCCACTTGTCCTCGGGGATCACCATGTCGTCCTTGCCGAACGAGATACCGGCCTTGAACGCTTCCTTGAAGCCCATCGACATGATCTGGTCGCAGAAGATCACCGACTCTTTCTGTCCGCAGTAGCGGTAGACGGTGTCGATCACCTGCTGCACTTCTTTCTTCCGCAACAGGCGGTTGACCAGTTCAAACGGTGCCTTGTTGTTCTTGGGCAGCAGAGCCCCCAAGCGAACACGGCCCGGCGTGGTTTCAAAACGCTTCTGAACCTCGTTGCCTTCTTCGTCGATCTGAGTGATCCGCGCGGTGATTTTCGAGTGCAGGTGCACCTCGCCCGCGTCCAGCGCGTGCTGGACTTCGTCGATCGAACCAAAGACCTTGCCTTCGCCTGGCATGCCTTCGCGTTCCAGGGTCACGTAGTAGAGACCCAGGATCATGTCCTGCGACGGAACGATGATCGGCGCGCCGTTTGCAGGCGACAGAACGTTGTTCGTCGACATCATCAGAACACGCGCTTCCAGCTGCGCCTCAAGGCTCAGCGGAACGTGAACGGCCATCTGGTCACCGTCGAAGTCGGCGTTGAAGGCCGAACAGACCAGCGGGTGCAGCTGGATTGCTTTACCTTCGATCAGGACCGGCTCGAACGCCTGAATGCCAAGACGGTGCAGCGTCGGCGCACGGTTCAGCATGACAGGGTGTTCGCGGATCACTTCGTCGAGGATATCCCACACTTCGGGACGCTCTTTCTCGACCAGTTTCTTCGCCTGTTTCACGGTCGAAGACAGACCCTTGGCTTCAAGGCGCGAGTAGATGAATGGCTTGAACAGTTCCAGCGCCATCTTCTTGGGCAGACCACACTGGTGCAGCTTGAGCTCGGGGCCGGTCACGATGACCGAACGGCCCGAGAAGTCGACGCGCTTACCCAGAAGGTTCTGACGGAAGCGGCCCTGCTTGCCTTTCAGCATGTCCGACAGCGATTTCAGCGGACGCTTGTTGGCACCCGTGATCACGCGGCCACGACGGCCGTTGTCGAACAGAGCATCCACGGACTCCTGCAGCATCCGCTTTTCGTTGCGGACGATGATGTCAGGCGCGCGCAGTTCGATCAGACGCTTCAGACGGTTGTTCCGGTTGATGACGCGGCGATACAGGTCGTTCAGGTCCGAAGTCGCGAAACGGCCACCATCCAGCGGAACCAGCGGACGCAGTTCCGGCGGAATGACCGGGATCACGGTCATCACCATCCACTCGGGGCGGTTGCCCGACTCGAGGAAGGATTCAACAACCTTCAGACGCTTGATGATCTTCTTGGGCTTCAACTCGCCGGTTGCTTCGGCCAGATCAGCGCGCAGCTGCTCGGCTTCGGCTTCCAGATCGATCTGGGCCAGCATCTCACGGATGGCTTCGGCACCGATATTCGCCGTGAACGCGTCCATGCCATAGGCATCCTGCGCGTCCATGTACTCTTCCTCGGTCAGCATCTGGCCGTAGGTCAGGTCCGTCAGACCGGGCTCGATGACGACATAGTTTTCAAAGTACAGAACGCGTTCCAGATCGCGCAGCGTCATGTCCAGCATCAGACCGATGCGCGACGGCAGCGATTTCAGGAACCAGATGTGAGCGACCGGCGCGGCCAGCTCGATGTGGCCCATACGCTCACGGCGAACCTTCTGCAGGGTGACTTCCACACCGCATTTCTCGCAGACAACGCCGCGATACTTCATCCGCTTATATTTGCCGCACAGACATTCGTAATCTTTGATCGGGCCAAAGATACGCGCGCAGAACAGACCGTCACGTTCAGGCTTGAACGTCCGGTAGTTGATGGTTTCAGGCTTCTTGATCTCACCATAGGACCAAGACAGGATCCGCTCGGGCGACGCCAGCGAGACCTTGATCTCGTCGAAAACCTTGGGCGGCGTCAGCGGGTTGAACGGGTTGTTGGTGATTTCCTGGTTCATTTGTTACCTCAAATCTTGCGGAAGGGGGGACGGGAGAAAGGGCAGCGCCCTTACTCCTCAACCTCCGCATCCAGGAGTTCCATATTCAGGCCGAGGCCACGGACTTCTTTAACCAGAACGTTGAACGATTCCGGTACGCCCGCCTCGAAGTTATCCTCGCCCTTGACGATCGACTCATAGACCTTGGTCCGGCCGGCGACGTCATCCGATTTCACGGTGAGCATCTCCTGCAGGGTGTAGGCGGCGCCGTAAGCTTCCAGAGCCCAGACCTCCATCTCACCAAAGCGCTGACCACCGAACTGCGCCTTACCGCCAAGCGGCTGCTGGGTCACCAGGCTGTACGGCCCGGTCGAACGCGCGTGGATCTTGTCGTCCACCAGGTGGTGCAGTTTCAGCAGGTACTTGATGCCCACGGTCACCGGACGCGCGAACTGCTCGCCGGTGCGGCCGTCGAACAGGATCGACTGACCGCTTTCCGAGAAACCGGCGCGGATCAGCGCGTCGTTGACGTCGGCCTCTTTGGCGCCGTCAAAGACCGGGGTTGCGATCGGAACACCGCGGGTCACGTTGCTGGCCGCTTCGATCAGCTGATCTTCGTCCATGCCGCTGATGCCCTCTTCGTAGACATCCTCGCCATAGGCGTGTTTCATCGCGTCACGAACCGGCGTCAGGTCGCCCGAGCGGCGGTATTCCTGCAGCGCCTCGTCGATCTTCAGACCCAGACCGCGCGCGGCCCAACCCATGTGGGTTTCAAGGATCTGACCGACGTTCATACGCGACGGCACGCCCAGAGGGTTCAGACAGAAGTCGACCGGAGTACCATCCGCAAGGAACGGCATGTCCTCCATCGGCACGACCTTCGAGATCACACCCTTGTTCCCGTGACGGCCGGCCATCTTGTCGCCCGGCTGCAGCTTGCGCTTCACGGCGATGAAGACCTTGACCATCTTCATCACGCCCGGCGGCAGGTCGTCGCCACGGCGGACCTTCTCGACCTTGTCTTCGAAACGGGCATCCAGGGCGCGTTTCTGCACCTCGTACTGCTCGTTCAGAGCCTCGACGATCTGGGCGTCCTTCTCGTCTTCCAGCGCCAGCTGCCACCACTGACCGCGGGTCAGCGACTCGAGCAGCTCTTCGGTGATCTCCGAGCCCGCCTTGACGCCTTTCGGCCCCTTGACGGCGGTTTTGCCCAGGATCATCGACTTGAGACGCGCATAGATGTTGCGGTCGAGGATCGCCAGTTCGTCGTCCCGGTCACGGGCCAGACGTTCGACTTCCTCACGCTCGATCTGCAGCGCACGCTCGTCTTTCTCGACGCCGTGACGGTTGAAGACGCGGACTTCGACGACCGTACCGTAATCGCCTGGCTTCACGCGCAGCGAGGTGTCGCGCACGTCAGATGCTTTTTCACCGAAGATGGCGCGCAGCAGCTTTTCTTCCGGGGTCATCGGGCTTTCGCCCTTCGGAGTGATCTTGCCGACCAGAATATCGCCCGGTTCAACATCCGCACCGATGTAAACGATGCCCGCCTCGTCGAGGTTGCGCAGCGCTTCTTCACCGACGTTCGGGATGTCGCGGGTGATCTCTTCCGGGCCCAGCTTGGTGTCACGGGCGGCGACTTCGAATTCCTCGATATGGACCGAGGTAAAGACGTCGTCACGCGCGATACGTTCCGAGATCAGGATCGAGTCTTCGTAGTTGTAACCGTTCCACGGCATGAACGCGACGACCACGTTCTTACCCAAGGCCAGTTCACCCATATCGGTCGACGGACCATCGGCAATGACTTCGCCCTTCTGGACGGTGTCACCCACCTTGATCAGCGGACGCTGGTTGATGCAGGTGTTCTGGTTCGAACGCTGGAACTTGCGCAGACGATAGATGTCAACACCCGCGTCGCCCAGTTCCAGATCTTCGGTGGCGCGGATAACGATACGCTGGGCATCAACCTGGTCGATGATGCCGGCACGTTTCGCCTGGATCGCAGCACCCGAGTCGATCGCAACCTTTTCCTCAATCCCGGTACCGACCAGCGGCGCCTCGGCCCGCAGCAGCGGAACCGCCTGACGTTGCATGTTCGAGCCCATCAGAGCGCGGTTGGCGTCGTCATTTTCAAGGAACGGGATCAGCGAGGCCGCAACCGAGACCAGCTGCTTCGGCGAAACGTCGATCAGGTCCACGTTCTCGCGCGGGGCAAGCGTGTAGTCACCGGCCTGACGGGTCGAGACCAGATCGTTGATGAACTTGCCATCCGTATCCAGCGTCGCGTTGGCCTGGGCCACGGTGTGACGCATTTCCTCGGTCGCGGACATGTAGTGAACCTCATCGGTCACCTGCCCGCCTTTCACGACGCGATAGGGGGTTTCGATGAAACCGTACTTGTTCACGCGGGCAAAGGTGGCCAGCGAGTTGATCAGACCGATGTTCGGACCTTCAGGTGTTTCAATCGGGCACATCCGACCATAGTGGGTCGGGTGCACGTCGCGCACCTCAAAACCCGCACGCTCGCGCGTCAGACCACCCGGGCCAAGCGCCGACAGGCGGCGTTTGTGGGTGACTTCCGACAGCGGGTTGGTCTGGTCCATGAACTGCGACAGCTGCGAGCTGCCGAAGAATTCACGCACGGCGGCCGCCGCCGGTTTCGCGTTGATCAGGTCCTGCGGCATGACGGTGTCGATCTCGACCGACGACATGCGCTCTTTGATGGCGCGTTCCATGCGCAGCAGGCCGACGCGGTACTGGTTTTCCATCAATTCGCCGACCGAGCGCACACGACGGTTGCCCAGGTGGTCGATGTCGTCCACGTCGCCCTTGCCGTCACGCAGCTCGACCAGTGCCTTGATGCAGGCCACGATGTCTTCGCGGCGCAGAGTCCGCAGGGTGTCCGGAGCATCCAGGTTCAGGCGCATGTTCATCTTCACGCGACCAACGGCCGACAGATCATAGCGCTCGCTGTCGAAGAACAGGGTATCGAACAGAGCCGACGCGGCCTCGACGGTGGGTGGCTCGCCTGGGCGCATGACGCGGTAGATGTCCATCAGCGCGCTTTCGCGGCCCATGTTCTTGTCCTGCGCCATGGTGTTGCGGATGTACGGACCGACGTTGATGTTGTCGATGTCCAGAACCGGAATGTCGGTGATGCCGGCATCGATCAGCTCCTTCACGGTGCCGCCGATCAGCTCGCCATCCTTGTCATATTCCAGGGTCAGCTCATCACCGGCTTCGACATAGATCGCACCGGTTTCTTCATTTATGATGTCCTTGGCGACGAACTTGCCGACGATGTGGTCGAACGGCACCAGTAGGTCGGTGACCTTGCCCTCGTCGATCAGCTGCTTGACCGCGCGCGGGGTGACCTTCTTGCCGGCTTCGGCAATCACTTCACCGCTTTTTGCGTCGATCAGGTCATAGGTGGGACGGGTGCCGCGCACACGTTCGGGGAAGAACGGGGTGACCCAGCCCTTCTTCTTGTTCAGCTTGTAGGACACGGTGTCGTAATACGCGTCCATGATCGCTTCCTGGTCCAGGCCCAGGGCATAGAGCAGCGTGGTCACCGGCAGTTTGCGGCGACGGTCGATGCGTGCGTAGACGATGTCCTTGGCGTCGAACTCGAAGTCCAGCCAGCTGCCGCGGTACGGGATAATGCGGCAGGCAAACAGCAGCTTGCCCGAGGAGTGAGTCTTGCCCTTGTCGTGGTCGAAGAACACACCGGGCGACCGGTGCATCTGGGACACGATCACGCGCTCGGTGCCGTTCACGATGAAGGTGCCGTTCGGCGTCATCAGGGGCATGTCGCCCATGAACACGTCCTGTTCCTTGATGTCCTTGACCGATTTGGCCCCGGTGTCTTCGTCGACATCAAACACGATCAGGCGCAGGGTGACCTTCAGCGGCGCGCTGTAGGTCATATCGCGCTGCATGCACTCTTCAACGTCGTATTTCGGCTTTTCCAGCTCGTATTTCACGAATTCCAGCACGGAAGTTTCGTTGAAATCCTTGATCGGAAAGACCGATTGGAACACGCCATTGATACCTTCGCCGTCGGTCGGCTGGTCGGCATCGCCAGAGCGCAGGAATAGATCATAGGAGGATTTCTGGACCTCGATGAGGTTCGGCATTTCCAGGACTTCGCGGATTTTGCCGTAGTATTTCCGAAGACGTTTCTGGCCAAGGAACGATTGAGCCATGTCAGATGTCACCTTTCGATGTTCTCAGCGGGCAAAAACACCGTCGGGCCCCGGCGCCTTGCACATACGAGACGACACGTCCGGATCAATTCGTGGCCACCGTCCCGAATGGTAGCCTCCCGATCCGCGAACCGCGTCTTAGAAAACGCCCCAGCACATGAGGCCCTTTCTAAGACAGGTTCGGCTGGACCCGGATTTCTCCGGGCCCAGCCAAATTCCACGGCGCATCCGCGATGCACCGAAAGACAGGCTTAGGCCAGCTCGACCTCGGCGCCAGCTGCTTCCAGCTTGCCCTTGATCTCTTCGGCTTCTGCCTTGTCCACGCCTTCTTTGATCTTGCCGCCGGCTTCGACCAGTTCCTTGGCTTCTTTCAGGCCCAGGCCGGTGATGCCGCGAACTTCTTTGATGACGTTGATTTTCGAAGCGCCGGCGTTCTTCAGAACGACGTCGAATTCGGTTTTCTCTTCCTCAGCTGCACCGCCGGCATCGCCAGCTGCGCCTGCGACCATGACGGCGCCGCCAGCTGCGGGCTCGATGCCGTACTCGTCCTTGAGGATGGTTTTCAGTTCTTGTGCTTCCAGCAGGGTCAGACCAACGATCTCTTCTGCCAGTTTCTTCAGATCAGCCATTGTATCAGCTCTTTCCGTTTACAGTGTGTGTTCCAACGTCAGGGCATGTGCCCCACGCAGATCATTCAGTGCCAACCGCTTACGCAGCTTCCGCCTTCTCTTCGATGGTGGAAAGGATGCTTGCGATGTTGCTTGCAGGTGCGCCAATTGCACCGGCGATGTTCGAAGCAGGCGCGCCGATGCAGCCCACGATCGAAGCAATAAGCTCTTCACGCGACGGCATTTTCGACACGGCTGTGACACCAGCCCGGTCCAGAGCGTTCTCGCCCATTGCACCGCCAAGGATCTCGAACTTCTGGTTCTCCTTGGCGAAGTCCTCGGCCACCTTGGCTGCTGCCACGGGGTCCTCGGAATAGGTCAGAACAGTCATACCCGTCAGCAGGTCAGCAATGCTCGCACATGGCTTACCGTCGAGGGCGATTTTGGCGAGCCTGTTCTTGGCAACACGCACGGAGCCGCCCGCGTCACGAGCACGTGCGCGAAGGTCCTGCATCTCGGCAACTGTCAGACCGGCGTAGTGAGCAACCACTACGACGCCAGAGCTTTCGAAGATTTGGCCGAGTTCCTCGACCACTTTCTCTTTCTGGGCTCTATCCACAGTTCTCTCCAAGTTAGGGGCGATGTTTCACCCCGGCTCATATTTGCCGAGGGCTGCGCCCCGGCGTTCAGGTCCGTTGTTACGGGATTGGCCAAAATGCGCCCGAGGGTCAGGACCCTCGAAATTCTTTGGTCTTACCCGTCTCAGGCAGGGAATTAAGGGGCCGGAAGGACCCACCCACCGTCTTGGACGAAACGAAATAAAGCGCACGACGAATCGCACGCTTTATTCCGCAGCCCTCTTTAGGGCAGATGGCCGGGGTTTCCAAGGGGTAAATTGGCCCGAACCCCAAGCCGGTAGACAATGACCGCAAACCCGAACAGGATCAACGAATGATCAAGTTGAAATCCATTTCCAAGCCGCAATTCCTGTTTCGTCAGATTTCTCGCCAATTATGGGTTCGAACCAGCCTGATTGCTGCTCTCGCCGTAGTCAGCGCGGGGATTGGCACCTACCTCGGCGGCTTCGTCCCCGACTTTCTCGCACAACGGCTGAGCACGGAGGCCGTGGCAAAGATCCTCGGCATTCTGGCGTCGTCCATGCTGGCGGTCACGACCTTTTCTCTGTCTATTATGGTCGCGGCACAGCGATGGGCCTCGAACCAGTCCTCCCCGCGCGCCCAGCAGGTGATCGAAGAGGACAGTGTCTCGCAAAACGTGCTGGCCACGTTTCTCGGCGCATTCATCTTCGCGCTCGTATCGCTGATCCTTGTCGAAACCGGGGTCTACACCCAGCAATCCATCGCCGTTGCGCTTGCGTTCACCTTGGTGGTGATCTTTTTGGTGACATTGGCGCTCTTGCTCTGGATCGACCAATTGCCCAGCTATGGCAGCATCTCCGAAACGGCGCGCAAGATAGAAAAGAACGCCAGGGACACCATGACCCGAGCCATGGAACTGCCGTGCCTCGGCGCCGTTCCGTATCAATCCGCCGCGGATGTTCCGCGAACCGGGCACGACGTGCGGGCCAGTTCTACAGGGAACGTGCGCCACGTGGATGTCGGTATGCTGAATTCCTGCGCCGAAGAGAACGACTGCGAAATCTGGATCATGGCGCTGCCGGGGCAATTCGTGACCGAAGGCCAACCCCTGGCCAGAGCGACCCGGAAAATGGATGGTGAAACCATCCGGGAAGCCTTCGTGATCGGGACCGAGCGCAGCTTCGATCAAGACCCCCGCTTTGGCATTCAAACCCTGTCCGAAATCGCACAGCGCGCGCTCTCGCCGGGTATCAACGACCCGACGACGGCAATTCAGATGGTCGAGAGGTTGCTGCGGGTTCTCCTGCCACTTGGCTCGCGGCCCACCCAACCCGCCGACCCGCAATTCCCGAGAATCCATGCCCCGGAAATCGCGATCGACACATTCCTTCGTGACGCTTTTGCGGCCATTTCCCGGGATGCCGGTGACAAGGTCGAAGTCCACGAGGCCATTCTCAGCGCGCTGACCCGACTGACGCAGACTAAAGACGGTGCAATGACAACCGCGGCCCGGGCGGCTGCGAACCAGGCATTGACCGTTGCTGAGCGCGACCTCAGGCTGGAGGCCGACAAGGCACGCGTGCGCGAAATACCCAATCAGGTCACAGTCGAACCTGCTATCTGAGAGCAAAAGAAAACCCCGAGCAGGATGACCGCCCGGGGTTCGAATTTCCGAAAGAATGTGTCGGCTTATTCGCCCGAAGCTTGCGCCACATCCACGGTCACGCCGGGGCCCATTGTCGAGCTCAGCGCGATTTTCTTCATGTAGGTGCCCTTGGCGCCCGACGGCTTCGCCTTGGCAACGGCCGAGATGAAGGCGCGGACGTTTTCCGCCAGCTTGGCTTCGTCGAACGACGCCTTGCCAACGCCTGCGTGTACGACACCACCTTTTTCCGCTTTGAACTGGACTTCACCACCCTTGGCTGCTTCCACGGCCGCTTTCACGTCCATGGTCACGGTGCCGACCTTGGGGTTCGGCATCAGGTTGCGGGGGCCCAGAACCTTACCCAGACGACCGACGATCGGCATCATGTCCGGGGTTGCGATGCAACGATCAAAGTCGATGTTGCCGGCCTGGATGCTTTCCATCAGGTCCTCGGCGCCGACGATGTCCGCACCGGCTTCTTTCGCCTCGTCAGCCTTGGGGCCGCGCGCGAAGACAGCAACGCGCATGTCCTTGCCGGTACCGTTCGGCAGACCGACGACGCCGCGCACCATCTGGTCCGCGTGACGGGTGTCGACGCCCAGGTTCATGGCGATTTCGATGGTTTCGTCAAACTTCGAGGTTGCGTTGGCCTTGACCAGTGCAACTGCCTCTTCGACCGACAGGTTTTCCTTGCCGGCGACGGCTTCGCGCGCTGCGCGGGTACGTTTACCGAGTTTTGCCATCTTACTTCACCTCGATGCCCATGGAACGGGCCGAGCCCAGGATGATCTTCATTGCGCCTTCGACGTCGTTGGCGTTCAGATCCTTCATTTTGGCTTCGGCGATCTCGCGCACCTGCTTGGTGGTCACGGTTGCCACGGTCTCACGGCCGGGGTTCTCCGCGCCACGGGGGCGGTTGCGCTTGCCGACCGGCTTCAGACCCGCCGCCTTCTTCAGGTAGTAAGACGCGGGCGGCGTCTTGATGTCCATGGTGAAGGACTTGTCCTGATAGTAGGTGATCACGGTCGGGCACGGAGCGCCGGGCTCCATGTCTGCGGTCTTGGCGTTGAACGCCTTGCAGAATTCCATGATGTTGATGCCGCGCTGACCCAGCGCCGGACCAACTGGCGGCGACGGGTTCGCCTGACCTGCAGGAACCTGCAGCTTCATCGTACCAGCAAGCTTCTTGGCCATTTGGTTTTCCTTTCAACGTGAATGGGACGCGTCCCATCCGGTTTTATGTTGCGTGGTCCGATCCGGAATCGCGATCCCTGCGATCTCCCACGAGAGAATCTCGCCCGAAGACGATAGGGGCGGTGTTTACAGGGGAACGAATGGGTTGGCAAGTAGCCCAGTTCACGCCTTGGAAGCGCGTTTAACAGGGGGCATTCTAGATTGAGCTTAACACGGGCCTTCGCCTTACACTGCAAAGGATTGGAACCCTCAACTCGTCTGGCAGCTGCGCCAGACTAAATTTCATCGACTTTTAAACTGATTACTCCTGCAAGTTTAACAATAACATACCAGCGGATTACTACACCAAAACCTTGTGGACGCGGCACAAAATTGCAGCTATGCGCATAATTGAGCAACCTAGTTTTTGGGTAATTTGCCCGTATCAACGCGTCATTTACAAATCGGAGAGAGGTTCTAATGCCTGTCGAAAAAAAAGCTCTTTTTCTGGGGTTTGTTTTATTTGGGTTGTTAATTGTTAAACACGACGCTTTTTTTCATGACGACGCCTACATCTCACTAAGGTACGCTCAAAACTTTTCCGAGACCGGCCTACTACAATGGAACCTCGGCGAAACAGTTGAGGGGTACACCAGTCTGCTGCATGTTCTGTTGGCTGGCTGGCTTATTGACGTTGGCATACCAGCGGTTTTGGCTGTTCAACTTTTGAATGCGATAGCAGCAGCTGCGGTAATTTTCATCACTTATCGTGCAACGAAAGAAATAACCAGCGATCCACAAGACAGGTTGGCGCGCTCGCTAACAACTTTAGCAGTCGCTTGCTCTTCGTCGATCGCAATATGGACCTTGGGTGGGCTGGAAGCGGTTTTCGTCGCGGCCCTTCTCATAGGCGGTGTTTGGGCGCTTCTTAGTTTTCTAAATAGAGAAGATCCTTGGGTGCTTGCCTGTTCTTGCACAGCATTTTCGCTCGCAGCCCTAACCAGACTAGATTCGTCAGTATTTATTTTTGGTGCAGCAATTGGCCTTTTACTCTCGTCCCAATTGCCTATTAGACAAAAATTCGTGGCAGCATCTTTAGTTGTGGGCGTTCCTGCGGCCGTGGCGTTTGCACAAGTCGGTTTACGCTTAAAGGTCTACGGTGAGGTTCTCCCACTAACTTACTTCGCCAAAGCAGATCTTCCCATTTTGTTAAAAATTCAAAGCGGCGCACCCTATGTTGCCCGGGCCGTAGTGGTCGTTCCGGTAGTTGGCTTGGCGATACTCGGTGTTGCGTTAGCAACTATTAAGAAAAGGATTGATGGTTCCACAGTCTTGTTGCTTGTTCCCATAATCCTGCAGTTATCTTATGTGGTATGGGCGGGCGGAGACCACATGCCATCAAATCGTATGATTGTACCGCTTATCGCACCCAGTGCATTACTGCTACTTAGTGTAAGCATACAACTTGGAACTCGATGGCTTTATTGGCTGCCCCGAACCGCTTATTTGCTGACGGTAGGCATAGCTGTCATGCAACCAAAAAAACACAAAGATCCTGCCGCGTTTTTTGGTGAGATTGTGGGTAGGCACATCGACGAGAAGTGGCCGCGCGACATCACTGTCGCATTAAACACAGCGGGCTCCACTCCTTTTTATGCCAACACTGGGCGAGTATTTATCGACATGCTTGGGCTGAACGACCCTGTAATCGCAAAACGAGAAAACATTCCGATACTGATTGACAACCAACTGAGACCGGGACATGCCAAAGGCGATGGTGAGTATGTGTTGACGCGAAAAGCGGATCGCATTGTGATTGGACCCTCGCAGGGCGCAAAGGCCGAAGATCCATGGTTTTTGTCTGACGTCGAACTAAACCAATCGATTGAATTTCACTCTTGTTATGAAGAGCGTACTGAAGAAATTACCTATTCTCGTGATCCACTAAGGCTAGGTCCGGAACAACCTGAGTTGCTAATATTTACCTATTACGAACGTACATGCCCCTAGGTTTGTCATGACTTCAATAAATCGAAAAAATAAGTGCGTTCTGGATTGATACGCCCTCGCTAAAGACCGGCAGACGCCTCCGGCTGCACGGCGCGCTGGTAGAGATGCCAAGTGGTATGCCCAAGGATCGGCAACGTAAAGACAAGCCCCAGAAACGCCGGCACCAGCGAAAACAGCATCGTGACCGAGATGATGGCCGCCCAGCCAAGCATGACCACAGGGCTTTCGGCGACAACGCGGAGCGATGTAAGCATGGCCGTTACGAAATCGGTGTCGCGATCCAGCAGCAAGGGCATGGCAACAACAGTCACCGAAAACAGAACGGCGGACAGAAACGCACCGACGCAGGTGCCAACAGCCAGGAAAGCCCAGCCTTGGGGGGTAAAGAACACGGTGTTCAGGAAACCGTCGAAATCCGAAAACGAGGCATTCTGCAGGATGATCGCCAACCAAAGCCGAACCTGGTAGATCCATACCCAGAAAACAAACAGCGTAACGAAGGCCATCCAGCCCATCTCCCGCTTACGCTGATTGGCCATGACCGTCAGTATTTCCGACCAGCCAAAATCCTCTCCGGCCTGAAGTCGACGCGACATCTCATAGAGGCCTGCAGCGGCGAAAGGGGCGACCAGCGGAAATCCCACGACGGCGGGAATGATCATCCAAATCTTGCCAAGCCAGACCAGGCTCCAGACCAGCAGAAACCCGAAAACGGCATAGAACAGTCCGAAAAATCCGCTCATTATGGGACGCGCCAGAAAGTCGGAAAACCCGGCCTTCAGCGAGTCGGTGATGTCGGCGGCGGTGACCGTGTTGACCACAGGGATCGTCCGCTGAGGCGGGGTCAGCTCGTCGGGTGGCGTGGGGCCTGCAGCCTTGGATGTCATGACAGAGTCCTCCCAAAGCATCACTGCGCGCAAATCCTCTGGCCCACGAGCCCGGCTGCGCAACGGTCATACCTGTACCAAGCACAAGTGTGCATCAGGCAAGGAGTTAGGGCAAGCGGCCAAGGCTGTGGCGAAACCTTACCGGCAACCACCAGAAACAGTTGCGCCGCCTGTTACGGCGGCGCGTTCGATTTCTGCACGATCAGTTCCTGCAGGAAAGATCAGCTCTGCTTGGTGACCTGCGTAAAGTCCAGCTCGACCGGAGTTTCGCGCCCGAAGATCGAGACGGTAACCTTCAGCTTCTGGTTCTCGTCGTCCACGCCCTCGACCATACCGTCGAAATCCTCGAACGGGCCGTCGTTGACTTTGACCTTCTCGCCAACCTCGAAGCTGATCATCAGCTTGGGTGCTTCTTCACCTTCCTGAACACGGTTGAGAATCTGGTTCACCTCGGCGTCGCGCATCGGCATCGGGCGGCCCTGCGGACCCAGGAAACCGGTGACCCGGTTGATCGAGTTGATCAGGTGATAGCCCTGATCCGACATTTCCATGTGCACCAGAACGTAGCCGGGCATGAAACGGCGTTCAGTCGTGACCTTCTTGCCCCGGCGCACCTCGATGACCTCTTCGGTGGGAACCAGAACCTCGTCGATCTCGTCCTCAAGGCCGTGCTCGGCCACCGACGTGCGGATCTGCTCTGCGATCTTCTTTTCGAAATTCGAAAGAACGCTGACCGAGTACCACCGTTTCGCCATGAACCTGTCGTCCTTGTTTGCCTTTGGCGCGCCGCGTCGGGCGGACGCACCTGAATTGAAATTTTTTCGCGGTCCGGCCGCGTGTTCCGGAATAAAAAGCGGCGCGCAGTCCGAATCGCCGCACGCCCATCCCGAAAGGTCCCGCGTCAACTACTCTGACATTGCCTGCTGTGCAAGGGGGCAGTGCCGGTCGGGCGCCCGAAACGGGCGCACCTCGGCGCGATCCGACGGGACCCGGCAGTCGGCTTTAGCTGAACATACCCAGGATCAGTTGCAGACCGCCGCGAATGCCCAGATCCACCAGAGCAAAGAACACGGCAGTCAGAGCCGCCATGATGAACACCATGACCGTGGTCAGCAGAACCTCGCGCCGCGTCGGCCAGACGACCTTTGCAACTTCGGCACGGACTTGCTGAATGAACTGGATCGGGTTTGTGGTGGCCATTAGGCTTGGTCTCTCTGCTAGCGGATGGGCCGGACATAGCCGGGCATTGCGGCAATTTCAAGGGCCGTCGACATCACGATTGCACCCGGTCAGGACTTGGGGCGATCATCCCACTCGTTGCTCAGAATCCGTCGGGCATCGCCTTCGGGGTCGTCATATTGGTTGCTGCGGACCGTGTAGATGAACGCCACCAGCCCAACACCGCCCAACAGCAGCGAAATCGGTATCAGATAGGCCAGAACTTCCATTCGGATCACCTCAGGCGCAGAGCGTTCAGGGATACGGTAATCGACGATGTGGACATCGCCAAGGCCGCGATCAAGGGCGTCGCAAGGCCGGCAACGGCCAAAGGCACCGCGATGACATTGTAGATCGTCGCAATCTGAAAATTCTCGCGGATGCGCTGCGTCGCCCGGACAGCAGTATGGCAGGCATCGGCGATCGGCGACAGGTCATTGCCTAGCAGAACGATGTCCGAAGCCACACGGGCCGCATCCAGTGCCGAAGCCGGAGAGATCGAGGCATGGGCCGCCGCCAGCGCGGCTGTGTCGTTCAACCCGTCACCGACCATCAAAACCCGGCGGCCTTGGTCTGCCAGCTTCTGAATGTGTCGCGCCTTGTCCTGCGGCAGCGCCCGCGCGATCCAAGTCTCGATCCCCAGCTTCTCGGCCAGAGCTTTCACGGCGTTGGTCGTGTCCCCGGACATGAGGATGACGTCCTTGCCCGCATCGCGCAAAGCCGCGACCGCATCGGAAGCGCCGGGGCGCAATGAGTCTGCAAAGCGGAATTCGACCGGGCGATCGTCCCCGACCGCCAACCAGGCCGCGGTGTGATCACCTTCCGTCGCGCCCACCCATTCGGCTCGGCCCAGCCGCACGAGTTGCCCCTGAAACTGGCCCTCGGTCCCGTGACCGGGAATTTCGGTGACGTTTTCAACCTCGGCCGGGGTATACCCCTCGGCCCGAGCGGCCCGGGTCAGGGCGACCGCCAGCGGATGCGCCGAAGCCTGTGCCAAGGCCAGAGCGATCTCAATCTCACGGCCTGTGTGTTCGCCACCGTTGACCAGTTGAGGCGCGCCTGATGTGAGCGTTCCGGTCTTGTCGAACACTACGGTGTCGACCTCGGCCAACCGCTCCAACGCGGTGGCGTCCTTGATCAGCATCCCCTTGCGGAACAGCCGCCCCGAGGCTGCGGTGGTGACCGCAGGAACCGCCAACCCCAACGCACAGGGGCAGGTGATGATCAGCACAGCGGCGGCGATGTTCAGAGCTGTGCGCAGATCGCCAGAATAGATGTACCAGCCAACGAAACTGAGTGCGGACAGGATATGAACCCCGGGGGCATACAGCTTGGCCGCCTTGTCCGCCAAGGACGTATAGCGCGACCGCCCGGATTCCGCGATGGCCACAAGATCTGCCATGCGGTGCAGCGAAGTCTCTTCGCCCACCGCCGTTGCCTTAATGGTCAGCGGCCCGGTCAGGTTGACCTCACCCGCGCTGACCTGTGTTCCCGGCTGGGCAAATACCGGCAGGGTTTCACCGGTCAGCAACGACCGGTCCAACTCGGATTCACCGGTCACGATCTTGCCGTCCACCGGCATCCGCCCCCCTGGTCGCACCAGGATCAGGTCACCGACGGCCAGTTCGGCAACAGCGACCTCGCGCTCGGCCCCGTCAACAAGACGGATGGCGCGCGGCACCTCGAGGGCTGTCAGCTCCTCGGCGGCGGAGCGGGCCGCGGCACGGGTGCGGTAATCCAGATAGCGCCCCGCCAGCAGAAAGAACGTCAGCGTCAAAGCCGCATCGAAATAGGCGTGCTCACCGCTCAGCGCCGTTTCCCAAAGCGAAGTGACCAAGGCCAGCAGGATTGCCAGAACGATCGGCACGTCCATGTTCAGGCGGCGAACACGCAGCGCGCTCCACGCGTTGGCAAAAAACGGTTGGGCCGAGAACGCAATGGCCGGGAGGGCGATGGCCGCCGATATCCAGTGAAACATGTCGCGCGTCGCGTCAGTGGCGCCGGACCAGACGGACACTGACAGCAGCATCACGTTCATCGATGCAAAGCCAGCGACCGCGAGCCGCATCAAAAGGTCTCGTCCGGCCTTGTCCGATTGCGTGGCTGACAGGGCACCCGGATCCAGCTCATGCGCCTCGTACCCGGCCCGATCGAGAACCGGGATCAGATCCGTTGCCCGAACCTCGGGGCCCGCCTTGATCAGAGCGCGCTTGAGCGTCAGGTTGACCCGCGCTTCCTGTACGCCGGGGTGCGCGTTCAACGCACGTTCGACATTGGCAATGCAGGCCGAGCAATGAATGCCCGGCAGTGATAGCGCGATCTGAACGTCGACCGGTACCGGCCTGGCCGGTTCCGCCGGAGCCGCGATGCAGCCCGGACAGGCTGCGGTCCCGGATGTCACCTGCGACGACATCAGCCTAACCCTTGATGTACAACGGAATGCGCCGACTGAATTCCGCGCCGTCCGCATCGCGCGCGACGATACGGACATTCCAGTTGCCTTTTCCAAGTGTCGCCGGCGTGGAATACGCTACACCGTCAAAGGTGAAGTCCGGCGAAAAATCCTCGCGCATATGAGTCGCGCGGCCGACCACGGCCTGCAGTTCGGCCACCCGCACAGGCACGCCTTGCGCATCCGTGATGCGAAGGATCAGCAGGCCGCCCTTGGTTTCCACGTCTGCATCCCAGCCCAGAGACTGCTGCTCCTGCAGCTTTTCATTGAACTCCTGACTGGCAACGTATGAGTTCTTGACCTCGAGCCCGGGGAAAGTCGCGACTGCTTTGTAGGCCAGCACCAGATTGACGGCGATGATGACCCCGAAGGCCCCGACAAAAACCGCAAGAGCGTGCTTTCCGGTGAATTTGCGCTCGGCCATTATTCAGTTCCCCCGCCCGTTGAACGTGGTGTCCTTGTAGGCGCGCTCGCCGCTTTGCAGGTCTTCGACCCAGATCCGGACCGGTGTCGTTTCCGCCGATGCGGGCGCTGTATCTTTCGCGGCGACGATGTAGACCCGGGTCAACTGCGCCGTGTCCGCAGTTACGTTTACCGTATCCAAGTCCGTTCCTTCAATCTGAACCTGCAGGCTTGGGTCACCGACCAGAGACAGTTTGAACAGCCGGTCTTCGCCATGTTTGTTCCGCAACCGCACGTCGTAGGTGTTGCGGATCGAACCGTCGGACATGGTCACGAATGTCGGATTGCGCACCGGCGCAACCGTCAGATCGATATCCGACCGGATGAACAACGCAAACAGCAGGCCAAAACCCACCAGCGACCAAAGCGCGGTATACATGATCGTCCGAGGCCGCAAGATGTGCTTCCACACGTTCTTGGGAGGCTGGCCCGCGCGTTCACGCGTTTCGTCGCTGAGCGCCATATAGTCGATCAGACCGCGCGGCTTGCCGATCTTGGCCATCATGTCGTCGCAGGCATCGATGCACAGCGCGCAGGTTATGCACTCCAGCTGTTGGCCATCACGGATGTCGATCCCGACCGGGCAGACATTGACGCAGGCCATGCAATCGATGCAGTCGCCCAGTTCAGAGTCGGCCGTCCGTTTGCCCTTGCCGCGCGGCTCGCCCCGCCACTCTCGGTAGCCAACCACCAGAGTGTCCTCGTCCATCATCGCCGCCTGAATTCGCGGCCACGGACAGGCATAGATGCAGATCTGCTCGCGCGCGAACCCGCCGAAGAAAAAGGTCGTGCCGGTCAGAACCAGCATGGTGGTATAGGCGATCGGATGCGCGTTGCCGGTCACAAGGTCCCGCGCCAGGGTCGGCGCATCCGCGAAATAGAACACCCAGGCCCCGCCGGTCGCCAGACCGATCAGGAACCAGACCACCCATTTGGTCAATCGCAGGCGGGCCTTGCGGAAATCCAGCTTCTTCTGACGATGAAGGCGCAGGCGGGCGTTTCGATCGCCTTCGATCCAGCGCTCGACCAGAATGAAAAGGTCGGTCCAAACCGTCTGTGGGCAGGCATAGCCGCACCACACCCGCCCCAAGGCCGACGTAAACAGGAACAGGCCCAAGCCGGCCATGATCAGCAGACCGGCCACAAAGTAGAATTCGTGTGGCCAGATCTCGATCCAGAAGAAGTAAAAGCGGCGGTTCGCAAGATCCAGCAGCACCGCCTGATCCGGAAGGCTGGGGCCCCTATCCCATCGGATCCACGGCGTCACATAGTAGATGCCAAGCGTGACGGCCATTATGATCCATTTGAGGTTCCGAAACTTGCCGGAAACGCGCCGTGGAAAGATCGGTTCCCTTGCGGCGTAAAGGCTGGGGGCTGGGGTGTGATCGCTCACGGCATGGCTCCGGATCTTGCTGTTGGTCGGGCGACTTGTTCCAGATCATACACCGGACAACTTTGACATGGGTCAAAAGCGCATCGCACAGACACCTTTTGTCACACCTGGTTCGCTTGGCGTTTCAACCACCCGACGAATGTCTTCACCGCCTTTCTTTGCGGCGTTTGCGCCGTCACAATGTGGTAGCCTCGGGCGTCCGGTGCGACATGAAGTTCAACTAGTCTTCCGGCCACGATATCACGTTCGACGAAATGTCGCACCGTCACCGTGACCCCCTGCCCCGCGCGCACGCCCTCAAGGACCAGATTGCCCGGCAAACTGGTCCGTCCGGCGCCGGGGTCCATAGCCGCCCCATGTTGTGCCAGCCATGTGCTGGCTTCGGTCGTGCCCACCTCTTCCAGCCACGGCAAACGGGCCAGATCAGCCGGCGACCACTCGGACCTGGACCCTAAGAGACTGGGCGCGGCAACGATGACCATCGGGGTTTTCAACAACATCTCGGATCGGACGCCCGGCCAACCGCCTGCCCCGTATCGAATCGCGACATCCACCCCGCCGGGGCGCAGATCGACCAGTTCCGGTGACGGATCCAAGGTCAGATCGATCCCAGGGTGATCCGACCGGAAAATCGGCAACCGCGGCATCAGCCATGAAGCAGCAAATGAGGAGGTCAGCGAAACGTGCACCGGCCGATCCTCGCCCGCGTTCACCAGGTCCGAGACCGCCGCATGGATGGCGCCAAACCCCAGCTGAACGCTGCGCGCCAGGTGTTCGCCATCCGACGTCAGGACCAGCGTCTTGCCCGACCGGTCCAACAGGGTCACGCCCATATGCGCCTCAAGCGCCCGCAACTGCTGGCTTATGGCGGCATGACTTACATTCAACGCATCGCCGGCCTTGACGATATTTCTGTGCTCGGCAAATGCAGCGAAAGCCCGTAGCGCCGATAGTGGCGGAAGGTTCAGCCAGTCCATATGTAACCTCTGCTTACATCTGAACACGGTAATTGAGTCGCAAATATCCGGTCAAGAGCCGATGCTGGAACCCGAGTTCATCGCATCAGGAGAAAGACCATGCTGAACATCTACGCTGCTTCCTTCATGACCGCCACGCGGTTGAACGCCCCCAAGCTACGCGACGCGCCCAAACCGAATGCGCCAAAAAGGAAAAGATGGCTGCCCGCCGGACACTGGTGGGTCAGCAAGAGCCGCGAGTTGGATCCGCGCAACCTTTAGGATCAGTTTGTGTGCCCGCGCTGGACCGGGGCCATTGTCAGCACTATTTTCGGAAAATGCGGTGCCGGCTGTTCAGGAAACGCGCGAACAGATGGAACAGCCGGCACCTAGGCCTTCGGGCGGCACGCCGCCCGAAGGTGTTCCTGGATCTTATTGACCGCCACCCAACTGGTGGACATAGGCCGACACGGCGCGGATCTGCGCCTCGGTCAAACGCGTATCCCAGGGGGGCATGACGCCAAAGCGGCTGTAGGTCACCGTTTCGGTCAGCGTTTTCTCATCGCCGCCATACAACCAGATCGCATCCGTCAGGTTCGGTGCGCCCTGCGCGATATCGCCCTTGCCGTCTTCGCCGTGACAGGCCGCGCAATTGTCGTCGTAGACAACCTTGCCCGCCTGCGCCGCAGCATCGTCGGTTTGGGCGTTGGTCAGCGACATCACATATTGCACGACCTGGGTGATTTCCTCGGGCTCGAGGATCTCGCCGAATGCCGGCATTTCGGAGTAGCGCGCGTCGTCGCTTTCTTCGTTGCGAATGCCGTAGCTGACCGTGGTGACGATGTCATCCAAGGTGCCGCCCCACAGCCAGGCGTCGTCCAGAAGGTTCGGGAAACCCTTTGCGCCCTGCGCGCCCGATCCGTGGCACTGAGCGCACCAGGTGCGGAACACTGCACCACCGGCGTTGACCGCATATTGCTGCAGCTCGGCATCCTTGGCGATATCATCCAGCGGTGTCTCGACCAGCTTGGCGTTCCACGGAGCGTTGGCCTCTTCAAACGAAACCATCTCCTTCTGAACCAGCTCGCGCGAGGACCAGCCAAGCACACCGGCGGTTGCAGATTGCACCAGCGGCCACGCCGGATACATGATCGTGTAGATCACACCCCAGAAGATGGTCGCGTAGAAGGTCCACAACCACCAACGCGGCATCGGATTGTCGAATTCCTCGATGCCATCCCAGCTGTGACCGGTCGTCTTGGGATCACCCGGCTGTTTTTCAGGTGTCTTGCTCATTTCCGCGCCTCCTCGGATGTGGCGGGTTTGTCTTGATGCCGGAACGGGATGTTTGCGGTGTCCTTGTATTCCTTGCTGGCACCGGGGCGGAACACCCAGATGACGATGCCGACAAAGAAGGCGAACAACAGAAGCAGCATCCAGCTATCCGCGAATTGCCTCAGGATCGTGTATTCTTCCATCACACCCTCCTTTAGCGGCTTGCATCCGGGGTGAAGGTCGAGAAGTCGACCAGCGTTCCCAGCATCTGCAGATATGCAACCAACGCATCGGCTTCGGTCAGTTCCGGCTGACCATCGAAGTTGCGCACGTTGACGTTTTCGCCATAACGCTCCAGCAGCCCGTCATAGTCGCTGTCCGGATCGGCCTGCGCCCGGAAATCGGCAACTGCGTTTTCCAGCATCTCGTCTGTGTAAGGCGTGCCCAAAACCGCATTGGTGGCCATGATGTCACCGATATACCGGCCGTCGATCTTGCGGTTTTCCAGAAAGCCGTATTTCGGCATCACGGACTCCGGCACCACCGATTGCGGATCACGCAGATGGTCCACGTGCCATTGATCCGAGTAGCGGCCACCCACACGGGCCAGATCAGGCCCGGTGCGTTTGGACCCCCACTGGAACGGGTGGTCGTACATCGACTCGGCCGCCAGCGAGTAGTGGCCATAGCGCTCGACCTCGTCCCGCATCGGGCGGATCATCTGACTGTGGCAGACATAGCAGCCTTCGCGGATGTAGATCTCACGCCCCGCCATCTCGAGAGGGGTGTAAGGGCGCATGCCCTCCACCTTCTCGATTGTGTTCTCAAGGTAGAACAGCGGGGTGATCTGAACGATGCCACCGATGGTCACGACCAGGAAGCTGAAGATCAGCAGGAGGGTCGCGTTGGTCTCGAGGATCTTGTGTTTGTCGAGAATTGCCATTGCTCCGGCCCTCCTTATTCAGCCGGGACCGCGACGGTCAGGCTGGCCTCTTTGGCCGGAGCCCGCCGGACGGTCATCCACAGGTTGTAGCACATGATCAGCGCACCAGCGACGAACAGAACACCGCCCAGCGCACGCACCACATACATCGGGAACTTGGCCGCCACGGTGTCGGCGAACGAGTTCACCAGGAAGCCGTTGGCATCCACTTCGCGCCACATCAGGCCTTCCATGATACCGGTGACCCACATCGACGCGGCGTAGAGCACGATACCGATGGTGGCGAGCCAGAAGTGCCAGCTGACCATCTGCAGCGAGTACAGACGCTCGCGCTTCCAAAGAACCGGCACCAGGAAGTACAGCGCACCAAATGTGATCATGCCGTTCCAGCCCAGCGCGCCGGAATGTACGTGACCAATGGTCCAGTCGGTGTAGTGCGACAGCGAGTTCACCGCGCGGATCGACATCATCGGGCCTTCGAAGGTGGACATGCCGTAGAAACCGACCGAGATCACCATCATGCGGATGACCGGGTCGGTACGCAGCTTGTCCCAAGCGCCCGACAGGGTCATCAGGCCGTTGATCATGCCACCCCACGAAGGCATCCACAGCACGACCGAGAACACCATGCCCAGCGTCGAGGCCCAGTCAGGCAGCGCGGTGTAGTGCAGGTGGTGCGGACCAGCCCAGATATACAGGAAGATCAGCGCCCAGAAGTGGATGATCGACAGTTTGTAGCTGAAGACCGGGCGTTCGGCCTGCTTGGGAATGAAGTAATACATCATGCCCAGGAAGCCCGCGGTCAGGAAGAAGCCCACGGCGTTGTGCCCATACCACCACTGGATCATGGCATCCTGCACACCAGACCAGACGATGACAGATTTCGAACCCCAGATGCTGACCGGAATGGTCATGTTGTTGACTAGGTGCAGCATCGCGACGGTGACGATGAACGCCAGGTAGAACCAGTTCGCCACATAGATGTGGGGCTCTTTCCGCTTGACGATCGTCCCCAGGAACACGGCCAGATAGGCCACCCAGACGATGGTCAGCCACAGGTCCACATACCATTCAGGCTCGGCATATTCCTTGGACTGGGTCCCGCCCAGCACATAGCCGGTCGCGGCAAGAACGATGAACAGCTGATAGCCCCAGAACACGAACCAGGCCAGGTTGCCGCCCCACAGACGCGCGGCGCTCGTGCGCTGCACGACATAGAAGGATGTGGCGATCAGGGCGTTGCCGCCAAACGCGAAAATAACCGCTGATGTGTGCAGCGGGCGCAACCGGCCAAAGTTCAGAAGCCCTTGCGCCCACTCGAAGTTCAGCACCGGAAAGGCCAGCTGGAACGCGATGAAGGTTCCCACCAGGAACCCTACGACACCCCAAAAAGCGGTTGCGATCACGCCATAGCGGATCACGCCATCCATGTACTCACCCGAACGATCGACAAGAATATCCGGCTCATCCGTGTTTCGCAGCGTCCAGATGAACAGGCCACCGGCGATGAGCATCACCAGTATCGCGTGCACCTGATACGCCAAATCCCGCGCATAGTTGGATCCGATCGCTGCGAACAGCACGACCAGACCAAGCGCGATCAGCTTGATGTAATTCGACATATTGCGTCCCTTTGCCATGCTCCGGGCGATTCTTGTGCCGCATAGAGCTTTCGTTGACTGGTTGCTGTATGATCCATGCACAACCAATGCTGCTTTGATCTGCATCAAGACAATAGCCTGAAAACTGTGACAGGCATAAGCAAATGAATGGGTTACCTGGTCGCACAGGTTTCAGAACCCGAAACACGAGGTCGAAATGGCTTATAAATCTCTTCTCACCGTCATGACGGAAACCAAATTTGCCAAGCCGGCTCTGGCCCAGTTGGTCGCCTTGGCCGAAGCGCAGGACAGCCATGCCGAAGCGCTGTGCCTCGGTGTCGACCGTAGCCAGACCGGCTACTACTACGCGGGCGCAAACGCCCTGATCCTTCAGGAGACCTTGAAGCGTGCAAATGCCGAGGCCGATGAAGTGCTTGCCTTTGCCGAGGATTTCCTGGGCAGGTCAGGCGTACGCTGGTCCGCTGAAAACGGCGTGGCGCAGATCGCCGACCTGGGTCGGCACGTCGCACATCGGGCCCGTTTCTCGGACCTTGTCGTTCTGCCGCAGCCCTATGGCAAAGATCGCGGCGCCGAGGCCGAACCGATCATCGAAGCCGCCATGTTCGAGGGTCACGCCCCGGTTCTGGTGGTCCCGGATGACGCGAAACCATTCGCCAGCCCTCGGACAGTGCTGATCGGCTGGAATGAGAGTGTCGAGGCGATGAATGCCATTCGGCGCGCGCTGCCCTTCCTGCGGGCGGCCGAACTGACACGGATCGTTGTGATCGACCCGCCGCGTCACGGCCCTGATCGCTCGGACCCGGGCGGTATGCTGTCGCAAATGCTGTCCCGCCATGGCGTGAAATGCGAAATCGACGTGCTGAGCAAGACGATGACGCGTGTGTCCGACATTCTGAACCGTCACGCCGCAGACGTCGAAGCCGACATGATCGTGATGGGCGCCTATGGTCACTCGCGGTTCCGCGAGGCTATTCTGGGTGGCGCGACCCGGAACATGTTGGAACAGTCCTCGGTTCCGGTTTTCCTGGCCCACTGAACCGCGGGCACAGCAAAACAAAAAACCGCCCCGGAAGGGGCGGTTTTTTCGTCAGACCTTTTTGACCAAACCGATCAGGAACAGAAGGATGACGGCTCCGATCGTTGCAAAGAAGATCGACGACACCATACCGCCGCCGACGGAAAACCCGAGCGCGGGAAAAATCGTTCCGGCGAGAAAAGCGCCAACGATCCCGACGATGATGTTCCCGATCACGCCAAAGCCGCGGCCCTTCATGATCCTGCCCGACAACCAGCCCGCGATCGCGCCGATGATCAGCATTGCCAATAGGCTACTGAATTCCATGCCTTGCTCCTGAATATTGTTTCACGCAAAGACATTAGAACACGGCCGGGCCGTTGGGTCACGCACGAACGTAGTGCATCCCCTGGAACCCGGATCGCAGATCCCGCACCTTGGGCGCGACCGATGCGGGATCATCGGCCGACAGCGCCTCGGCGAACAGGGCCACAAGTTCGCTGGCATGTTCGGGCGTCACGCCCCGCCGGACCAATTCGGGCGTTCCGATCCGCAATCCGTTCATGTCACCCGCAACCGGGGCGATCGGCAAACCGATACCACATGCCAGGAACCCAGCCCGCCGCAGGTGTTTTGACACCGCCTGCCCGCCCCCATAGTCGGCGGCCTTCAGCGCGAATTGGTGCGAGGTGGTGGCTCCACCAGCCCCTTTGAACACTGGCAATCCCTGATCTTCCATCTTGCTGGCCATTGCCTGCGCAAGATCGATCATCGCTTGTCCATAGGCCGGCCCGAAGTCGACCCAGTCCAGCAATGAGATTGCCAGAGCCGCCGATTTCGCGGCATCGAAATTGGCCGTCATTCCGGGAAATGCAATGGCGTCCAGCCGTTCGGCAATTTCGGCGTCGTTGGTGACGATCAGCCCACCCGCCGGGCCGCCCAGGCTTTTGTAGGTGCTCATCGTCATCAGATGCGCGCCTTCATCCAACGGATTCGCCCAAGCCCCGCTGGCGATGATCCCGCATTGGTGGGCCGCATCGAACAGAACCTTGGCCCCGATTTCGTCGGCAATTTCGCGCACGGCCGACACAGGATGCGGAAACAGGTTCAGCGAGCCACCGACGGTGATCAACCGGGGCCGGTGCGTTCTGGCCATGTCGCGCAGAGCGGCCAGATCCAGACTGTACCCGTCCGCATCCACTGGTGAATTGACCGTTTGCAGACCATAAAGCCCTGCGCAGCCACCCTCATGGTGGGTGACATGCCCGCCGATCGCGGCCGGAGGCGCGATGATCGTATCGCCCGGCCGTGTCAGAGCCATGAAGCCATACAGATTAGCCAAGGCGCCGGATGCCACTCGGATTTCGGCGTATCGCGCGTTGAACACGCGGGCCGCAAGCTCGGCCGCGATCACCTCGATCTCCTCGATGGCCTCAAGACCCATCTCGTATTTGTCGCCCGGATAGCCTAAAGATGGACGACTGCCCAGACCCGCGGCCAGTGCTGCCTCGGCCCTCGGATTCATGACATTCGTCGCCGGGTTAAGATTGAAACACTCGGCATCATGAATATCCGAGTTTCGCGCGATCAGCGCATCGATCCGGGCCTCGATCGCCTCCGAGTTGCTGTCGGCAACCTTCCGGGCAATGGTCTGAACAAGGTTTTCGCAGTGGCCCGGAACCCAGGCACGGTGAGCAAGGTGCTGCATCTGATCCTCCGTCTTTGCGGCCAACGATGCAAAGATCCTGACTTGCGCGCAAATCAGTTTTGCGAAAAATTAGGGTTAGAAAAATTGAGCCTAAATCCATGCCCGTTGCTCCACCGCGCCCCAAACCCCTACCTCTGAACGCGCTGCGTGCGTTCGAGGCCGCAGCCCGCCTGGGAGGATTCTCGACCGCGGCTACGGAACTTGGCGTCAGCGCCGGCGCGGTATCAGCCCATGTCAAAACGTTGGAAGACGAACTGGGTGCGCCCCTTTTCGAGCGCACAGCAAGAGGCGTTGCCCTGACCGCGCTGGGACAGAAGGCGTTGCCGGACCTGACCAAGGCCTTCGACACTTTGGGACAAGCCACATTGTCCATGCGCGCCCAGGCACAGCCGCAAGTGGTGCACATCGTGACGCTGCCCTCGATTGCACAGCTGTGGCTGTCGCCAAGGTTGCCCGAACTTCGAGCCGCAGAGCCCGAGATCGAAGTTTCACTCACGGCCGAGGAAACCCCGCCCAACCTCAAGCGCGCGCCCTTCGACATCTACCTGTTTTTCGGCGGAGACTTGGGGGACCCCATCGCCGAAGACGCCATCTTTCCGGTTTGCGCGCCGGCCTTGGCGCATCGCCTGACTACGCCCGAGGACTTGGCGAATGTGACCTGCCTGTCCGATTCGACCTGGTTCGACGATTGGCAAACATGGGTGGCGGCGGCGCGACCCGGATGGGCGTTCACACCCCGCGGGCCGGTCTTCTCTTTGTACGCGCTGGCCGTCGAAGAAGCGCTGAACGGTGCGGGAGTGTTGATGGGACACAGGGCGCTGGTCCAGCCGCATCTGGACAGCGGTCGACTGGTGGCTCCGTTCGAAACGGCGGTCACTCTTCCCGACAGGCTCAAGCTGTGGTCGCCACGTGCCGTCCGATCGCAGACACCGGTCGGGCGCGTCGTCGAGTGGCTCAGAAAAACCGCTTAGACCAGAAACCCGCCGTCCGAATCATCCCCGGCCTCTTCCATCAGGCGGCCGATATCCGGAACGGTCACGTGGCGCTTGCCCTGCAGCAGGATCACTTCATCCTTTTTAAGCGCAGAAATCTGACGGCTGACTGTCTCCAGTGTCAGACCAAGGTAGTCGGCCATCGCCTCGCGGGTCAGCGGCAGGTCGAAGACGATGGGGCCGGATGAGCCCTTCTGGCTGGCAGACGCATCCCGGCGTGCGATGATCGACAGCAGGCTGGCGATCTTCTCTCGCGCGGTCTTGCGGCCAAGAACCAGCATCCATTCACGCGCCGCGTCCAACTCGTCCAACGTCATCTGCAGCAAGCGGTGGGCAATATGCGGTGTGCTGCCCATGAGGTCCTCGAACGGTTTCTTGCGGAAACAGCACATGACCACGTCAGTGGTCGCTTGAACGTCATAAGGCGCCGAGTCGCGCCCCGGCCGCCCTACGAAGTCGCTGGGCAGCAGAAGGCCCACCATCTGGGTGCGCCCGTCCTCCATGGTTTGGGTCAGAGACGCGATCCCGGACACAACCGAGCCTACGAAATTCATCTGATCGCCCGACCAGATGATCGTCTGACCGGCCTCGAAGCTGCGGTAATACTTGATTTCTTCCAACGCGACCAACTCGTCCGCATCGCAGCGCGCGCAGACGGCTCGATGCCGAATTGGGCAATCTTCGCAATTGGAGTGGTCAACGAGGGTATTAAGTGTCATGCGCGCGTCCACTTGATCTCGGTCAAGGTTTTCTGGTCGTCGAGCCTATACCGGTGTCGTCATGATAGTAAAACCTCAATTGGCAAAGCTCGGACTATTTGACGCGAAGGTACCGCGTTATACCAGCTATCCGACCGCCCCCCACTTCAGCAATGACGTGGGGCCCGACATGTTCAGCGACTGGATTTCCGCCATCCGGCCGGGCAGTTCGATCTCGCTCTATGTCCATGTGCCGTTCTGTCGCCGGCTGTGCTGGTTCTGCGCCTGCCGCACTCAGGGCACCCAGACCGACAACCCCGTCATCGCCTATGTCGATGTCCTCAAGGCCGAGCTGGACTTGCTGGCCGCGCGCCTGCCCAGCGGGGTGACCCTGTCGCGCCTGCACTGGGGCGGGGGTACGCCCACGCTGCTGAACCCCGACCTGATGCGTGAACTGGCTGCGCATATTCTGGGCATCGTCCCACTTGGACCCAACGCGGAATTCTCGGTCGAGATCGACCCCAACGAGGTGGATGCCGCTCGACTGGATGCGCTGGCCGAAGCCGGGATGAACCGCGCCTCGATCGGGGTTCAGGATTTCGACGACGAGATCCAGAAGACCATCGGGCGCATCCAGAGCTATGACACCACCCGCGAGGCGATCGACATGATCCGCGAGCGCGGTGTGCCCAGCCTGAACGCCGACATCCTGTACGGACTGCCGCACCAGACCAAGGCGCGGATGACCGAAAGCGTGCAGAAGCTGCTGTCCCTCAACCCCGACCGGGTGGCCCTGTATGGCTACGCGCATGTGCCGTGGATGGCGAAACGCCAGCAGCTGATCCCGTCCGACGCCCTTCCGACGCCGGAACAGCGGCTTGATCTGTTCGACACCGCGCGCCGTCTGTTCCTGTGGGACAATTACGAAGAAATCGGCATCGATCATTTCGCCACCAAGGATGACGGGCTGACCCACGCGCTGAAGGCCGGGCGGCTGAAACGCAACTTCCAGGGCTATACCGACGACCAGGCCGAGGTTCTGATTGGCGTCGGCGCCAGTTCGATCTCGCGCTTCCCGCAGGGCTATGCGCAGAATGCACCGGCCACGTCGGCCCATACCAAAGCGGTGCGCGATGGCCGGTTCTCGACCTCGCGCGGGCATCTGTTCAAGGATCAGGACATTCTGCGCGCCCGCCTGATCGAGGCCCTGATGTGCGACTTCCGCATCGAAACGGCCGAGATCCTGCGCGACCACGACATCTCGGCGGCCGAGCTGAAGGCGATGTACCAGCGCGCCAATGACGCCTTCGACGGGTTGTTGCAAATCACCGATGACGGGCTGTTCATCCCGCCCGAAGCGCGCGCCTTGGCTCGGATGATCGCCCGGACCTTCGACGCTTATGACCTGAGCAAGGCAGGCCACAGTTCGGCGATCTGACGACGGGCGACAGGCCGCAAGCCGGCCAGTCGCCACAATGCAAAAAAGCGGGGGGTTGACGCGCGCGGGGGGTTTTCCCCACACTCGGAAGGCGGGCGGCAGGCCGCCCGACGCCGAGGCAGGCCATCATTCAGACAGACTCGCCGGCGCATCCGCGTTCGACAGCTCCTTTCGTGCAACCACTCTGCAACTTGACGAAGGGACAGCACCCATGCGCGTTTTTACCGTCCTCGGCCCTAGCCAATCGGGCAAGACAACACTGGTCGAGGCCATCAGTCGCCTTGATGGCCGGCCCACCACATTCGACCTGTCCGGAACCGTGCATCTGCACGGTTTTTCTTATCTGGACGAACCGTGGTGCGCGATCGACGTGGATGGCGGGGGCGATGCGCTGGCCTATGCCGGACCCGCCATGGCCATTTCCGACGCGGCCGTGGTGGTGGTCCCGCCGGACCCGGACGCGGCGGTTCTGTGTGCCCCCTATCTGCGGCTGGTCGAGGAGGCGGGCATTCCCTGCTTTCTGTTCATCAACCGGATGGACAACCCCAACGGCCGCATCCGCGACATCATCGCCGCGCTGCAGACCTATTGCAGCCATCACATCACCCTGCGACAGGTGCCGATCCGTGAAGGCGAAACCATCGTCGGCGCCGTCGACCTGATCTCGGAGCGCGCGTGGAAATATCAGGAAGGTCAGCCCTCGGCGCTGATCGAACTGCCGCAATCGGTGGCCGATCGCGAGGCCGAAGCCCGCACCGAACTGCTCGAAACCTTGTCGGATTTCGACGACCACCTGCTTGAGCAGCTGATCGAGGACAAGCAACCGCCCAGCGCCGAGGTCTATGACCTGGCCGCGCAAGTCCTGCAGAACCATCAGTTGATCCCGGCCTGTCTGGGCGCAGCCAGCCATGGCAACGGGCTGACCCGCCTGATGAAGGCCCTGCGGCACGAGGCGCCCGAATTCGACATCGCCGCCGACCGGGACGCGGCGCCCGAGGCCGCCCGCGCCATCGCCGGGTTCGCCGACGTCAAAAAGCACATTGGCAAAATCATCGTCCTGCGGGGGCTGGGCGAGGGGATCAAGGCGCATGACCCGCTGGGCGGCGAAACTGTTGGCAACCTGACCGCGCTGGACGCAAAGACCCAAATCGACGGGCTGAAGGCCGGCGAGATCGGGCTGGCGGTGAAATCCGATCACCTCAACCCCGGCAATATCTATGACAGCAGCGGCTCCACGCCGCTGCCGGATTGGGCCACGGCGCATCCGGTCGCCTATCGGCAGGTGGTGTCGCCGGCCTATGAACGCGACGACGTGCGCCTGTCCAACGCGCTGTCCCGGCTGGTCGAGATCGACCCGGGCCTGACGCTGGAACAGGACGAGCTGAGCGGCCACGCCGTTCTCGGTTCCCAAGGGCCGCAGCACATGCGGCGGGTGGTCGCCAAGCTGGCCGAGGATTTCGGGATCGAGATCGAAACCTCTCCGGTCGAGACCGCGTATCGCGAGACCATCCGCGCCACGGTCGAACACCGACACCGCCACCGCAAGCAATCCGGCGGAGCGGGGCAGTTCGCCGATGTGGTGATCTCGGTCGCGCCGCTGCCGCGCGGATCGGGATTTCAATTCGACGAGGTGGTCAAGGGCGGCGCCGTGCCCAAGAACTATATCCCCTCGGTCGAACAAGGCGCGGTCGATGCATTGGCGCAGGGCCCCGAGGGCTTTCCGGTGGTGGATGTGAAGGTCACCCTGCATGACGGCAAGCATCACAACGTGGACAGTTCCGATTTTGCCTTCCGGACGGCAGGCAAGAACGCCGTGCGCGAAGCCTTGCCACAGGCCAAGCCGGTTGTTTTGCAGCCGATCCTGAACGCCGAGATCCATGTTCCGTCGGCCTTCGTGGGCGATCTGGTGCCCACGATCAGCTCGCTTCAGGGGCAGGTACTCGGGTTCGAGGGCAACCCGAACGCGCCGGGCTGGGAGTTATTCAACGCCCAACTGCCCGCCGTGGCCGAGGACGAACTACACCGCACACTGGCCAGCGCCACACGCGGCACCGGCTGGGTCAAGCTGCAGTTCGACCACTATGAAGAGCTGCGCGGCCCGGTGCCGAAATCGGCGGCGCGCGAAGCGGCCAACGCCTAGCCCGCCGCAGCGATCAGTTCGCGGGTATAGTCATCCTGGGCGTCGACGAAAAGATCTTCGGCAGCGCCCATCTCGACCACGTCTCCGTTGCGCATGACGATCACCTTGTGTGACATCGCCCGCACCACCTTCAGGTCGTGGCTGATGAACAGGTAGGCCAGCCCGTATTTCTTCTGCAGGTCGCGCAGCAATTCGACGATCTGCACCTGCACCGTCATGTCCAGCGCACTGGTGGGTTCATCCAGCACCAGCAGCTTGGGCCGCAGCACCATGGCGCGGGCAATCGCGATGCGCTGGCGTTGCCCGCCCGAAAACTCGTGCGGATAGCGGTCCATGGCCGCCGGGTCCAGGCCCACCTCGGTCATCACCTCGGCCACCAGTTCGCGCGGGGCACGGTGCGGGTCGACCTTGTGGATCGCCAGACCCTCGGCAATGATCTGCTGGCAGGTCATCCGCGGGCTGAGGCTGCCGAACGGGTCCTGAAACACGATCTGCATGTCCTTGCGCAAGCGGCGCAGCTCGCGCGTGGACCAGCGGCGCACATCCTGCCCGCGGAAGGTGATCCCGCCCTCGGAGGCGATCAGCCGCATGATCGCCAGCGCCAGCGTGGTCTTGCCCGAGCCGCTTTCGCCCACGATCCCCACGGTCTCGCCCGCCCGCACGCTGAGTGTGGCGTCGTTCACCGCCTTCACATAGCCGACCGTGCGCTTCAGGAACCCGCGCTGGATCGGAAACCAGACCTTCAGATGCTCGGTCCGGGCCACTTCTTCGGCGGCGGGGTCGATCGGGTCGGGTATGCCCGTGGGTTCGGCCGCCAGCAGCTTGCGGGTATAGGGGTGCTGAGGGTTGTCGAAGATCTCGGCCACGGGGCCGGTCTCGACGATCTCGCCATCCTTCATCACGCAGACCCGGTCGGCGATGCGTCGCACGATGCCCAGATCATGGGTGATGAACAGCATCCCCATGTTTTCCGATTTCTGCAGTTCGGCCAGCAGTTCGAGGATCTGCGCCTGAATCGTCACGTCCAGCGCAGTGGTCGGCTCGTCCGCGATCAGGATGTCGGGCTTGTTGGCCAGCGCCATGGCGATCATCACCCGCTGCCGCTGTCCGCCGGACAGCTGATGGGGATAGGCGTCCAGCCGTTCCTCGGGGTCGCGGATACCGACTTTGTTCAACAATTCGACGATCCGGGCGCGCGCCGCGTCGCCCGTCAGACCCTGGTGCAGGGCCAGCGATTCCGCCATCTGCTTCTGGATCGTGTGCAGCGGGTTCAGCGAGGTCATCGGCTCCTGGAAGATGAAGCTGATGTCGTTGCCGCGCACCTCCATCAGGCGCTGCTCGGATGCGCCAATCATCTCCTGCCCGTCATAGGTGACCGACCCTTCGACGATCGCGCTGTCGCCCAGCAGCGACACGGTGGACAGCGCGGTGACCGATTTTCCCGACCCGGATTCGCCCACCAGCGCCACGGTTTCCCCGCGATCGACATGGAACGACACGCCCCGAACCGCCGTGGTCACCTGCCCGTCCTGACGGAAAGAGACCTTGAGGTTTTTGACATCCAGCAAGCTCATGAGAAGGTCTTTCGCGGGTCGAACGCGTCACGCACGCCTTCGAAGATGAAGACCAGCAGCGACAGCATGATGGCAAAGGTGAAAAAGGCGGTGAAGGCCAGCCATGGCGCCTGCAGGTTCTGTTTGGCCTGCAGGGTCAGCTCGCCCAGCGAGGGCGCCGAGGACGGCAGGCCGAAGCCCAGAAAATCGAGGCTGGCCAGCCCCCCGATCGTGCCGGTCACGATGAAGGGCATGAAGGTCAGCGTGGCCACCATCGCGTTGGGCAGCATGTGGCGGAACATGATGGTCAGGTTGCCCACGCCCAGCGCCTTGGCCGCACGTACATATTCCAGGTTGCGGGCGCGCAGGAACTCGGCCCGCACCACGCCCACAAGACCTGTCCACGAAAACAGGATCATCAGGAACACCAGCAGCCAGAAACTTCGCCCCAGCACTGCGAACATGATGATGATGACGTAAAGCGAGGGCGTCGCCGACCAGATCTCGATGATGCGTTGGAAGATCAGGTCCAGCCAGCCGCCGAAAAAGCCCTGCAGCGCGCCGGCGAAGATGCCGATCAGGCTGGCCGCGCCGGTGACGATCAGGGTGAACAGGATCGACAGGCGGAAGCCATAGATGACACGCGCCAGCACGTCACGTTTGGTATCGTCGGTGCCCAGCAGGTTCTGCCCGTTGGGCGGCAGGGGCGCCGCACCGGGACGGTCGACGCTGGTGTTGTAGGAATACGGGATCGGCGGCCAGATGGCCCAGCCGCGCTCGAATCCTTCGGCCTGGAACGTCCCCGCCTCGATCTGCTCGATGATGCCTTCGGGGTCGTCGAAACACTCCTCCAGCCCGCCGCTGTCGATCAGGCAACGGACCTCGGGGTCACGATAGATCGCCTCGGTTTGGAAGTCGCCGCCGAACTCGGTCTCAGCGTAGAAGTTGAAGATGGGCGTGTAGAACTCGCCCCGGTACTTCACCAGGATCGGTTTGTCATTGGCGATGAATTCCGCGAACAGCGACAGACCGAACAGCACCGAAAAGATGATCAGCGACCAGAAGGCCCGGCGGTTGCGGCAGAAATTGCGCCAGCGACGTTGGTTCAGAGGAGAAAGTGCCATTTACCCCTCGCGTTTCTCGAAATCGATGCGCGGATCGACCAGCACATACATCAGGTCGCTGATGATGCCGACGACCAGACCGAGCAGACCGAAAATGAACAGCGTCCCGAAGATCACCGGATAATCGCGCGCCACTGCGGCCTCAAAGCCCAGACGACCGAGGCCATCCAGCGAGAAGATCGTCTCGATGATGATCGACCCGCCGAAGAACACGCCGATGAACACCGCCGGGAAGCCGGCGATCACGATCAGCATCGCGTTGCGGAATACGTGGCCGTACAAAACGCGCTGCTCGCTCAGCCCCTTGGCGCGAGCGGTCATGACGTATTGCTTTTTGATCTCGTCCAGAAACGAATTCTTGGTCAGTAGCGTCAGCGTGGCAAACGCGGAAATCGTAAGTGCGATGGTCGGCAGGGCGATGTGCCAGAAGTAGTCGGCCACTTTGCCCAGCAGGCTGAGGTCCTCCCAATTGTCCGAGGTCAGCCCGCGCAGCGGGAAGATCTGCCAGTAGGAGCCGCCCGCAAACAGCACCAGCAGCAGGATCGCAAACAGGAAGCCGGGGATCGCATAGGCCACGATGATGGTCGCGCTGGTCCATGTGTCAAAGCGTGAACCATCCTTCACCGCCTTGCGGATGCCCAGCGGGATCGAGACCAGATAAGCGATCAGCGTCGACCACAGGCCCAGCGAGATGGACACCGGCATCTTTTCCAGCACCAGGTCGATCACCGAGACCGAGCGGAAGTAGCTTTCGCCGAAATCCAGCGTAAGATAGTTGCCCATCATGTTCAGGAACCGCTCGACCGGCGGCTTGTCGAAGCCGAATTCCTTCTCCAGTTCGGCGATGAATTCCGGCGGCAGCCCGCGGGCGCCCACGTATTTGTCATCGAAGACGCCACCGCCGGGTTCGGCCCCGGCCCCCGCGTCACCGGACCCCGCAAAACCCGCAAATACATCGCCCTGCCCTTCGATCTGGGCGATGATCTGCTCGACCGGACCGCCGGGTACGAACTGCACCAGCGTGAAGTTGACGATCATGATGCCCAGAAGGGTCGGAATGACCAGCAACAGGCGTCGAAGAATATATGCGCCCATGTTAACGCAGCGCGCCTTCTGCTTTCAGGGCCGCTTCCTTCTCGGGATTGATCCACCACAGATCAAGGTATCCCAGCGCATAGGGCGGCAACTGATCGGGGTATTCGTACATGTTGTAGTAGGCTGTCCAGTATTCCGCGATATACCCATCCGGTATGATGAAGAACTCATAGCGCAAGGCGCGATCCAAGGCCATAAGCGCTGCATCCTGATCGGTTTGATTGTTGGTCGCAAAAGACGCCTCGATGATGGCGTCCACCAACGGGCTGGCAAGGCCTGCCGGGTTGAACAGGCTGAACTCGGCCTCTTTCGAGCCATACATCTGACTGAGGCCGCCGCCAGTCGACAGGAACGCGCCATAGCGTGTCGAATAAACCATGTCATAGTCACGCTCGCGGCTGCGCAGGGTGTACTGCGCCGGATCGACCTTTTCGGCTGAAGCATCCACGCCCAGCGCCTGAAGGTTCTGGACAAAGGTCTCGATCATCGTGGCCGTCGATGTCGGCAGGTTGGACGGATAGGGGATGTTCACCCGCAGGGTCTGACCCTGAGCATTGCGGCGCAAGTTGCCGTCGCCCACGGGCCATCCGGCTTCGTCCAACAGTTTTGAGGCTTTGCGCAGGTTGCGCCGATCGTTCAGGCGCGCCGGGTTGGATTCGTGAACGGTCGTCACCGGTTCGGTCAACATCTCGGGTGGAACCACGTCGCCCAAAGCTTGCAGAAATGACAGCTCTGCCCCCTGCGGTGTATCCATCGCTTCAAGCGGTGTGCCTTCGATGAACGAATCGCGGGGTGAGTTCAGGCCGAACAGCAGAGATTCATTGGCCCATTCAAAGTTGAATGCCAGTGCCAGTGCCTTTCGAACATTCTTGTCCGCGAATTGCGGACGCGCGAGGTTGAACACAAAGCCCGACGGGGTCGGTGGGCTGCCATTCGCAATCGCGTCCTTGACGACGTAGCCCTCTTTCAACTTGGGGAAGTCATAGCCGGTCGCCCACAGTTTGGGGTCGCTTTCGATCCGCAGCGTGTATTCGCCTGCCTTGAAGCCTTCAAAGGCGGCTGTCTGGTCCGCGAAATACTCGACTCGGATGGTATCGTAGTTGTGCCGGCCCTTGTTGAACGGCAAGTCCTTGCCCCAGTAGTCGTCCCGGCGTTTGTAGACGATGCGCCGGTTGATATCGTAGCTGTCCAATTTGTACGGCCCAGATCCAACGGCGACTTCCAGGCGCGGCTCGTCGAGACGGCGGGACGGGTCTGCCTCGAACCACGCTTTCGAGAATACGGGCGTCGCGCCGACGGTTTCGATCCGGCTGCGGGCCGTCAATTCGGGATTGAACGTGAACTTGACCGTGTGCGTATCCAGCGCCTCGGCGCCGGTCACCATCCGCCCGACGGCCTGCGCATATGACGGCAGGCCCTGTTCGATGAACAGTCGGTGGCTGTAGACCACATCCTGGGCGGTGACGGGCGTGCCATCCCAGAACGTCGCTTCGGGGCGCAGGTGGAAAATGACCCAGTTGCGGTCGGCGTCGTACTCCAAGCTCTCAGCCAATACGCCGTAGTACTGACCGACACTGTCATCGGTGCTGTCCATAAGCCGATCGTATTGCAGTGTCGTCAACGCTCCGGGGCGACCTTTGCGTGAATATGGATTCAGGGAATCAAACGTGCCCGATGCGGCCAATGACAGTTCGCCGCCCTTGGGCGCATCCGGGTTGGCATAGTTCAGGTGCGTGTAGTCGGCGGGGTAGTCGAGATTGCCGAAGTACGAGTAGCCATGGCTGCGAATGATCTGGTCCTCGTCGGCCCGGGCTGGCCCCGCCTGCCCCAGAACCAACGCCGCCGAAATGCCCAATGCCGCGACCCAATGACGAAAACCTTGTTCGCGCGCGCCAGGCAGATGGGAAATCATACGGGTCATCCTTCGATGTTGTCTTCTGTCCATGTCCTTGTGCGCAAGCTAAAAGCCCAGCACTGACACTTGCAAGTTTAGAATGCGTGAGCGCTTTGTGAAGTTTTGCTCAGACAAAAAAAGCCGCTGCACATGGCAGCGGCTTTCGCTTTTCGGTGTCTGGATGGGCGGATCAGCCGCCAATCGTCTGCAGGTACGCGATCAGGTCTGCGCGTTCCTGAGCCTTTTTGAGACCGGCAAAGCTCATCGAAGTGCCTTGGATATAGCCTTTGGGGTTTGCAATGAACGCATCCAGCTCTTCCGGGGTCCAGTTGCCGCCATGCGACTGCATCGCCGCCGAATAGCCGAAGCCCGCGGCCGCCGCCACAGGGCGGTCCACGATGCCATACAGGTAGGGACCGGTGCCATTGGCGCCTTCTTCCAGCTTGTGGCAAGCCGAACACTTGCGGAAAACCCTCGCGCCCTTTTCCGGGTCAGCTGCGGCCAACAGATCGGCAAAGACCACTTCTTCGCCGTCAGCGCTTTCGCCAGAGCTTTCGGTTTCAATAACATAGGCGGCTTCGCCGTGCCCGCCGACATGGTAGAGAACATCGCCCCCCCATTTTGCCAGGAGGAGTACAAGGAAGGCACCGAACAGGCCGGCTGCGGCCTTGGTAACTGTCATCGTGTCGAACATTGATCGCGTGTCCATTTCAGCTGTCTTCGGGGTGTCTAAGGCTTCCCCTTGCAAGAGGCAAGGTATAGACACCGCGACGAAACGCCCAATTCTGGAACTTGTTGCACGGAATCGACCAAATGACCAAACGCATCGCCTTTCAGGGGGAACCCGGCGCCTACAGTCACGAAGCCTGTCGCAATGCGCGTCCGGATATGGAGGCGCTGCCCTGCCGAACATTCGAGGACGTGATCGAATCGGTGCGCTCGGGCGAGGCGGATCTGGCCATGCTGCCGGTCGAGAACAGCACCTATGGACGAGTGGCCGATATCCACCGCCTGCTCCCGCACAGCGGGCTGCACATCGTGGACGAGGCCTTTGTGCGGGTTCACATCAACTTGCTGGGCGTGCCGGGCGCAAAACTCGAAGATATCACCGAAGCCCATTCGCATCTGGTGCTGTTGCCGCAATGCGCAAACTTCCTGAAGGCCCACGGCATCCGCGGGCGCGTCAGCCCTGACAACGCCCGCGCGGCGCGCGAGGTCTCGGAAGCGGGTGAGAAACATTCGGCGGCCCTGGCCAGCGAACTGGCTGGCGAAATCTATGGCCTTGAACTGCTGGCGCGCCACATCGAAGACAGCGACGACAACACGACCCGCTTTCTGGTGATGTCCCGCGAGGACGACCGCCGCCGCCGTGGCGAGCACGGGATGATCACCAGCTTCGTGTTCCAGGTCCGGAACATTCCGGCGGCGCTGTACAAGGCCATGGGCGGTTTTGCCACCAACGGCATCAACATGACCAAGCTGGAAAGCTACATGGTTGATGGCTCGTTCACGGCGACTCAGTTCTACGCCGACATCGTCGGCCACCCTGAAGACCGCAACGTGCAGCTCGCGATGGATGAACTGCAGCATTTCACCACGAATGTGGAAGTGCTGGGCGTGTACCCCGCTGCTCGACCACGCGGTTAGTCTGCTCCCACGCGCAGGCAGCTTGGGACTGCTCACCGCCAGTCAAACGCCGGCTCTCAAGCCCCGTGCAGATAGCGTTCTTCCATTTCGCGCGCAAAATCGCTCAGTCGCATCTGGAACTGGCGCCGGAATCTGGCCTTGCCCAGCTTCAACGACTGCAGAAGCAGACGCGCAGGCAAGGTCTTGGCCGCCAGTGACATCTCGATGCTCAGCCGCGTCTGCTTTTGCGACAGCGACAGAAGATCAATCGTGGTCAGGCCGTTCATCCCCTTGCTGGTCGATCGAAACCGCATGGCTGTGGGGCGATCAAACTCGGCCACCTCGATCGCGACGTGGCGTGGCTTGCCACGGATCATGATATCGGCTTCCCAGCACGACCCGACCCAGTGGCCCGGCATTTCGACAGTGCGTCGAACCTCGACACCGCGGCGCATCGCCATGCGCTCGAACCGTTCGAAGTCCGCGACCATGTCGAACACCGCATCGATCGGCGCCTGGATATCTTCGCGTGCTGAAACCTGCATGTCGGCCTTTTCTGCTCAGTCAGGGTGTCAGTGTTTCGTCAGTCCAGCGTATCTGCAAGCCAGTTACGCAAAAGAAAATGCGCGATTGCCCCCTTTCGCGCCGGCAGAAGCTTGGGGTGCTCGCCTGCAAAAGCCTGCATCATCTCGGACTTGGTGACCCACATCGCGTCCTCGATCTCGACCGGGTCGATCGTGATCTCGCGGGACAGCGCCTGCGCTGCACACCCGAACATCAGCGACGACGGAAATGGCCAGGGTTGACTTGCCAGATAGCTGACGTGTCCGACCGGAACGCCGGCCTCCTCCATGACCTCACGCCGCACGGCGGCTTCGAGGGTCTCGCCCGGCTCGACGAAACCGGCCAACAGTGAATACATGCCGTCGGGCCACCCCGGAGATCTGCCCATCAGGACGGAATCGCCATGCGTGACCAACATGATCACCACCGGATCGGTCCGTGGAAAGTGCTGACCGCCACAGGCCGGGCACAGTCGTTGCCACCCCGCCTGTGAAATGTTGGTCGGGTTGCCGCAGCGCGCGCAGAACCTGTGCGTCTCGTGCCAGCCGATCACGGCTTTGGCAGTGGCTGCCAATTCGGCGTCCCGGGCCGACAGCCGGGTCATGATCCGACGAAGCTCGGCGAACACGTGGCCCACGGGCAGCCCCGGATGCTGCTGTTCGGTTCGGTCCACGAACGCTCCAACGCCCGACAGGTCCAACCCGTCGGCAGACCAATTCGAAATGTCCATTGCAAACAGCGGCGCACCCGCATCACTGCGGCCCAGCAAGATCGGTTGGTCAATCGCCCCGCCGGGTCCGTTCGCAACCAGATCGTGGTCCATCGGAACCAAGGCCAACTGGTCCAGCGCTTCGCCCATGACCAGCGGTTTGCCCCGCCACATCAGGATGCACCGCGCCGTGGGATCGGACCGTGCTGCCTCCAAGGCTCTGGCATCGGTACGGATCTGCGCCGCCCGGTCCAGTCCAGAGCCGCCAAATGTCACGCTTTCCGCCCGTTTCATGCCTGTCCCTTTGGATTTTGCACAAGGGCTGCCACGACTTGGGCACTGGTGCAATGGGAATTCACACTCGCAAAAAGCATCGTTGTCGCAAAGGACGCATGGAAGCCCTGACGATTGCCTGTATTCTACCTTTCAGTGAAAACGTATGCACAACAGCACCTAAAAGAAGAAAATTGGCTCTGAAATCCTCCCTGCTTCAGGTACATCCCCACTTAAAAACCGCGCACATCCGGATTCTTGCAACGACCGATCTGCACATGAATCTGACCAGTTTCGACTATTATGCGGACCGGCCGGAACCAAGTGTAGGCTTCACCCGAACCGTCAGTTTGATCCGCTCTGCACGTCAAGAGGCGGAAGAGGCGAATGTAACTGTCCTGCTGTTCGACAACGGCGATTCCCTTCAGGGGACACTTCTGGGTGACTGGGCGGCCGAACAGACCGACACGACCCACCCTTTGATGTCCGCCTTTGGGCGCTTGGGCTACGACGCAATTGCGCTGGGGAACCACGACTTCGGCTTTGGTCTCCCAGCTCTGGGCCGGATCGTTTCTCGGGCACCTTGCCCGGTTTTGTGCAGCAACATGCAGTGTCTGACCGGGGTCGCGCCTTGGCAGAAACAGGCCAACCTGACCCGTCATGTCCACATCAACGGCCAAAGCATTGCTGTCCGAATTGGCGTTTTCTCGATCCTGCCGCCGCAGACGGTGAAGTGGGAAGCACCACAATTGCAAGGCCAGGTCGTAGCCGAGGATGCCGTCGCTACGGCGCGCCGGATGGCCGAGAATTTGCGTCGTCAGGGCTGTGCCCTGATTGTGGCTCTTGCACATTCCGGCCTAGGCGAGCCCGACGCCGCACCGATGTCGGAGAATGTGGTCGCACAGCTTTCTGCTCTGGACGGTATTGATGCAATCGTGGCCGGACACACGCACCTGACACTGCCCGACCCAAGCGATGGTAACCCGCAGCTGGCCAGACCCTTGGTCATGCCCGGATCAGCGGGGTCGCATTTGGGGGTGATCGACCTGACGCTTGCCGTGAACGCCACGGGAGAAGTGAGAATTGCTGGTCACAGCGCGCATCTGCGCGCGATCTGCCCGGGCGGGGCTGAAACCGGCGCTCGGGTCGTTCCTGAAGACCCTGAGATGGTCGAACTTTATGCCGCCGCCCATAAGGCGACCCGCAAAGCCGCTGCCCAGCCGGTGGGCCGGATCAATCGTACCCTGCACAGCTATTTCACCTTTTGCGGGGTGGATCAGGGGCTGAACTTGGTCGCCGCAGCACAGGCGGCAGCCCTGCGACCGGTTCTGGCCGGAACGACCTTTGAAACCCTCCCTGTTCTGTCCGCAGCCGCACCTTCGAAATTCGGAGGCCGGGCCGGACCACGGCATTACACCGAAGTCCCGGCTGGCGATGTCACCGTAAGGCATGTCTCGGACTTGCATGTGTTTCCAAACCAACTGGCCGCCATGCTGCTGGATGGCCGCCAGATCGCCGAGTGGCTGGAGATGTCGGCTGCCCAGTTTTCCCAACTTGGCAACAGCGACGAGCAGGTTCTGATCGACCCCGAGGGCACCGGGCACAATTTCGACGTGCTGCATGGGGTGACCTACAGGTTCGATCTGACCCAGCCCGCGCGATATGATTTAGGCGGCCAGTTGATCGACACGTCCCATTCCCGCCTGCGCGATCTTGCCTTTCAGGGCCGCTCCGTCGATCCGGATGAACAATTCGTCGTTGCATCAAACAGCTACCGAGCCAATGGCGGCGGCAACTTTCCCGTCCCAGACCCGGCCCGCCTGATCCCGGTGCCGCCGCTGAGCCTCCAGGGAATCTTGCGCGACTACCTGGCGGGACGATTGGGTCCGGATCCGGTGGAAAACACCGCCCAAAGCTTTTCCTTTGTTCCGCAGGCGGGCCGGTCCGTGATTCTGAAGACCGGGCCACGCGCTGCAAACTACCTGCGCGAGCTCGACCACTTTGCAGCCACCACCGACGGGCAGGACGCGCGCGGGTTTCTTAGGGTACGCCTGTCTTTGTGACGGGTTGCCAAGCGGGTGCGTGATGCCTATATCGTCGGTCGAGAGGTTGGCGCGGGCAAGCGCCTCGCCAACCTGGTCAGGTCCGGAAGGAAGCAGCCACAACGAGCCCCGCTTGGGTCGATGTCCAACCTCTCACTTGACGCCGCGCCACGTATTCGGCCCGGTCAATCCAACCTCTGTATTTCGTCGTTGTTCCTGAAAACCGCGCTTGCGGGCGGGTCAGGCGATCAATCGCGGCCAAACGGCACTGCTGCGCCGGGCGAAGGCGCCGATATGACCGATTTCGGACAGTCCGAAATCCCTCGGCTCCAACAAATGCCGACGGGCGGTCGGACCATAGAGTTCAGCCAGCCGCCAGACGGCGGGCGGTGGCACAGTCTGGTCATCCTCGAACGCAATGATATCCGCCGTGGCGTTCGCCCGACTCCAATCCGCTTGGGGAAGCGTGTCTCCCAATTCGGGCAGATAGCTGGTGGGCGATGTACACCACTTGCGCCATTGCCAATAGACGCCCGCCGGCAAATCGGCTCCGAATCCCAGAAGTTTCCCCGGCAGGTACCCCAGAAGACGCACCAGAGGTGGCACGTGGCCATACCAGAACAAAGTCGCCAAGCCCTTGTAGGGCCACGGGTGATCGGCCACCGTCACCAAACCTGCGCACACACAGATCATCCGGTCGATCTGTTCGATTTCCGGTTGCAGCGGACCCAGCATTCCACCGACCGAATGCCCGATCACCCACAGTTTTGCCTGCGGGTATCGACGGCGCATCTCGGCACGCGCTGCGGGCATGTCGATCAGCGCCCAGTCCGCCATCGTGGCCTTCGAGTCTTTCAGCCGCCCGGTCAGCGAATGCTCGAAATCCCGGTAATCATATGTCAGGCAAGCCATACCGCGCTCGGCGGCCAGCCAGCGAGCAAAGTGCTGATAGTAGTCACGTGGCACTCCTGTTGCGCCGTTCAGCACAACAACGGTTTGCGGCTCGACCGCCGGAGTGTAAAGCCGCGCCGCCAGCTGGGTCTGGCCCGACGGAAACTTAAAGTCTTCCACGTCAACCGCGTGCTGCGAATCCAACATCTTTGCCTTCAAACACTCTGGACCGATCGGTCTAATACTTTGTGTCTGGACCAATTGGTCTAGGCCTGTCAATATTTGGCCTGCATGACCCAACGTCCACCAAACACCAAAGATCGCCTGATTGTGACTGCCGCCCAACTGTTCCAGCGCTCGGGCTATAACGGTGTCGGTCTGGCGGAATTGCTGGCCGAAGCGCAAGCCCCCAAGGGGTCGCTGTATCACCATTTTCCAAAGGGCAAGCCGGATCTGGCCCTGGCGGCGGCCAGTTGGGCCTCGGACGGGATGTTGAGCATGATTGCTGCGGCATTCAACGACGCCGCGGATTTTCGCGATGGGGTCACCACCCTGTGCCACAAAATCGCGAAACTGTTCGACACCTCGGCCCAGTGGGAGACCTGCCCGATCGCCGCCACCCTGTTCGAAAGCCCCGACAACCGCGCGTTTCGGGAACATGCCGACCGTCTGTATGAAAGCTGGATCATCGAAGTTCGAAACCACGCCGCGCGGTTCGGAGTTTCCGACCCTGAAAATGCTGCGGACACCCTGTTCATCGTGATGCAAGGCGGCTGGCAATTGGCCCGTGCCCGCAGGGATTCGAATGTGCTGCGCAGACTGCCTGATCTGTTCCCTTGGGACTCACTCCGGCAACCGGGCTGAAACCGTCTTGACTCGATCCCGGATACACCGCTAGCGATGAGGGGATGGTTCCCGTGCCGTTTCGGTCCGGGATGAAAAGGGAACACGGTGCGGTCCAACCCGGAACTCCGGAGCGGACCAAGGCCGCGACTGCCCCCGCAACTGTAGGCGGAGAGCGATGCCTAAATACCACTGACCGCAAGGTTGGGAAGGTCGGCAAAGCAAAGACCCGCAAGTCAGGAGACCTGCCATCAAACGTGAAACCGAAACTCGGACGGGGTGTCCGGGCAGGGTCTGGCCTTGAAACCGGCGTCTGTCCAAATCCATCTCGCCCAGCGCGCGGAGGGCGCAACATGATTTGGAAGACCGATACCCATGAATTCGCGGCAACCATCTGCCAGCGCACCGGAAAGACCTGCCCGGCATTGGCGCGCATGGCACGGGCCATCGCGCAGGCAATGGCGACGGCGCAGGCCGCTACATCCCCCGACTTCCAAGTGGAAGGCAGTAGCGAACTGGCCCATTGCGAACATGGCTGCACGGCGCGGTTCGATGCACGTCCCGAACGGATCCGCGTGTATTGCGGAGCGGCCGCCGACACCCCGTCCGACTGCCTTGATACCTACGCCGACATGCTATTTGACGACCAGAGCGACGCCCTGCCTGCGCAGGTCATCAGTGATCGACCCTGTGCGATGCTGCAGGCCACGGCGATCATGCCCGTGGTCAGGGCCGAGCGCGAGTTCCGCGCAACCGCCTGAATGTCAGGTCGCCAGTGCCTCGCGCGCTGGGGCGACGGCCCAGTCCATCTGAGCATCAGTCTCAACCGCGCAGGGGCGTACGGCCCGCAGGCGTTTCAGGGCCTGTTCCGGCTGCTCGCCGCTCTCGATCATCAAGCGCAGAACAACCATGCCAGACCGCCCACAACCGCCCCGGCAGTGGACCAGTACCCGCCCGCCGCCCGACAGCGCATGGCGGGCGGCGGCGCTGACTTCGGGCCATCGGCCGGATATCTCGGTCGACGGCGCCGAGAAGTCGGCGACCGGAAGATGCGCCCACCGACAGGCGCGCCGATGAATGTCACAGCCCAATTCGCCCGAACCCACAGAAACCAGTTCGGCAAGGGTTGTCATCGAAATCACCAGCCCCGGCGCCCAGGCTGAAATCAGGTCCAGGTCTCCCTCATAGTCGCCGCCACCGCCGGGAACCGAGGTCAGGGCCAGCGTACCGCCGCCCACCTGCAATGCATGAACCACAAGATTTGTCATCAGACGTTCCCCCCGAAACTGGCTGATTGAACTTGATCCGCGCAGTATGCCTCACACCGCGCGCTCGCCAAAGCGAAAAACCTGCACCGGCGCTGTGGACGCGGGGCACCGGGAACTCTACCCTGCATCGTCAGTACGAATCCGTCAGAGCAGACATGACCACACAGTCCAGCCCCGCCTATCAGGTTCTCGCCCGAAAATACCGCCCGGAAACCTTTGCCGACCTGGTCGGTCAGGATGCCATGGTGCGCACGCTGAAAAACGCGTTCGAGGCGGACCGGATCGCGCAGGCCTTCATCATGACCGGCATCCGCGGCACCGGCAAGACGACCACGGCCCGGATCATCGCCAAGGGCATGAACTGTATCGGCCCCGACGGCAATGGCGGCCCAACGACCGAACCCTGCGGCCAGTGCGAGCATTGCGTGGCCATCATGGAAGGCCGCCATGTGGACGTGCTGGAAATGGACGCCGCCAGCCGCACCGGCGTGGGCGATATCCGAGAGATCATCGACAGCGTACGCTATCGCGCCGCCAGCGCGCGGTACAAGATCTACATCATCGACGAAGTTCACATGCTGTCGACCAGCGCCTTCAACGCGCTGCTGAAAACGTTGGAAGAGCCGCCCGAGCATGTGAAATTCATCTTCGCCACGACCGAAATCCGCAAGGTTCCGGTCACCGTGCTGTCGCGCTGCCAACGTTTTGACCTGCGCCGCATCGAGCCTGAGGTGATGATCGGCCTGCTGCGCAAGATCGCCACCGCCGAGGGCGTGGAAATCTCGGATGACGCGCTGGCCCTGATCACCCGCGCCGCCGAAGGCTCGGCCCGGGATGCGACCTCGCTGCTGGATCAGGCGATCAGCCATGGCGCCGGCGAAACCACTGCCGATCAGGTGCGCGCAATGCTGGGGCTGGCCGACCGGGGCCGTGTGCTGGACCTGATGGACATGATCCTGCGCGGCGATGCGGCCGGGGCGCTGACCGAACTGGGCGCGCAATATGCCGAGGGCGCCGACCCGCTGGCGGTGTTGCGCGATCTGGCCGAAATCACGCATTGGGTCTCGGTGGTGAAGATCACCCCCGACGCAGCCGAAGATCCCACCGTCTCGCCCGATGAACGCACCCGCGGCCAGCAGATGGCCGAGGCGCTGCCGATGCGGGCGCTGACCCGGATGTGGCAGATGCTGCTGAAGGCACTAGAGGAAGTCTCGGCCGCCCCCAACGCCATGATGGCCGCGGAAATGGCGGTGATCCGCCTGACCCATGTGGCCGATCTGCCCAGCCCGGAAGAGTTGATCAAACGCCTTCAGGACAGCCCTCCGCCGCCCGTCGGCGGGCCGGGGGGCGGCGTTCCGGTTGCCGGCAACACCGCCCCGCCCGTGACCGCGACGGCCTCGGCCCATGCGCCCACCCCGCGCGGTGTGGGCGGCGCGCCCACGGCGGCGTTGGCCCAAGACGTGCAGACCGCGCTGGCGCGTTATCCAACGTTTGAGCATGTGGTCGAGCTGATCCGCTCCAACCGTGACGTGAAGCTGCTGGTCGAGGTCGAGAACGGCGTCCGCCTCGTCTCGTACCAGCCGGGCCGGATCGAGTTCACGCCCACCGAAAAGGCGCCCACCGACCTGGCCGCGCGGCTCGGGTCCGCGCTGCAGCGCTGGACCGGCAATCGCTGGGCGGTCTCGATCGTCTCGGACGGGGACGCGCCCACAATCGCCGAACTGCGCGACGCGGCCGAGCTGGCGCTGAAGGCCAAGGCCGAAGAACACCCTTTGGTTCAGGCGGTTCTGACACAGTTCCCCAAGGCCCGCATCACCCGGATCGAAACCCCTCAGGACCGCGCGGCCAAGGTCGAAACCGAAGCCCTGCCCGAGGTCGAGGACGAATGGGATCCATTCGAGGAAGACTAATCACCCGCGCAGAAGACGCGCTGCCCTTGTGAAGGACGCAGACGGCCCGTATTTAGGCCGCAATTCGAATGACAGGAGACATACAGATGCTCAAAGGACTCGGCGGTCTGGGCGACATGGCCAAGATGATGAAATCCGCGCAGGAACTGCAGACCAAGATGGCGCAGATGCAGGAAGAGCTGAACACCATCATGGTCGTCGGCGAATCCGGCGCGGGCTTGGTCAAGGCCACGGCCTCGGCCAAAGGCGAGCTGAAAGGTCTGGACATCGACCCGTCGATCTTCAACAGCGACGACAAGGAAGTGGTCGAGGACCTGATCCTGGCCGCCATCAAGGACGCGCAGACCAAGGCGGCCGAGCGGTCGCAGGAAGAAATGGCCAAGCTGACCGAAAGCATGGGCCTGCCAGCGGACATCAAGCTGCCGTTCTGATCTTTGCCCCTCAAACCCCCGCCGCCGAAGCCACGCAGGACAGGCCATGAGTTCGAACAGTGACATCGACGCCCTGATCGACCTGATGGCCAAGCTGCCGGGGCTGGGGCCGCGCTCGGCCCGGCGGGCGGTGCTGCACCTGATCCGCAAACGCGCCCTGCTGCTGACGCCGTTGTCGGACGCCATGCAGCAGGTCGCCGCCACCGCGCGCGAATGCCTGAACTGCGGCAACGTGGGCACCACCGACATCTGCGACATCTGCAATTCCGAAGACCGCGCCACCGGTGAGCTGTGCGTGGTCGAAGACGTGGCCGACCTGTGGGCGATGGAACGCGCGGGCGTGTTCAAAGGCCGCTACCACGTGCTGGGCGGAACGCTCTCGGCGCTGGACGGCGTCGGCCCGGATGACCTGCGCATCCCCCGGCTGCGCGACCGGGTGACCGCCGAAAACATCACCGAAGTGATCCTGGCCCTGAACGCAACCGTCGACGGCCAGACCACGGCCCATTACATCGCCGATCAGCTGGAAGGGCGGGTCCGCCTGACCTCGCTGGCGCAGGGCGTGCCGATCGGGGGCGAGCTGGACTATCTGGATGACGGGACGATCACCGCAGCGCTGCGGGCGCGGAAGGAGCTGTAGCCGCCGCGTGCTGCCTGCAAGCAGCACGCTCTCGCCCCAGCTCGAGTGCAAGGTACCACTTGACCCATCGGTCAGGTGTAGGCACCCGAAGAGTAGGTCAATTCATAGGAATGGCTGTAGATCTCGAAGACTATCCCGAACGGATCCTCGACATAGACCATGCGGTAGGGTTTCTCGCCGGGGTAGTAGTATCGGATAGGCATGCGTTGTTTCCCGCCGGCCGCCACGATTTTTTCCACCAAGCCTTCGACATCAGGATCCTGGACGCAGAAATGGAACGTCCCGTTCCTGCGAAAGTCGATGTTGTTTTCCGGCGCGTAGTTCCCATCAAATTCAAAAAGCTCGATCCCGATACGATCGGCGGTCGCCAGATGCGCGATACGCAGTTTTTTCCAATTCGGGCCAAACACGTCCGTGCACATCACGCCGATGTCCGTGTCATCCTCAACCACATCGGTTGGCGGCATGATCACGTAAAACCCCAAAACCTCGGAATAGAATTTCACGGCTTCGTCCACGTTCGGGACGGACAACCCGATGTGAGAGAATGTTCTTGGATGTTGAGGCATAGCTTGCTCCTTGGTTTGTTGGGCAAGACGTATTTTGCGACGTCCTGGTTTCAAGCGCCCGCCCCACAAGGCAAAGCCGTGTTGTTCCATGCACATAGATCATCATGCACTGCTGCCGAGGCCTAGAATGATCTTTCCGTCGACCCCGCACCGTGTACTATGCCCTAGCCTGACCCATTTGATATCGGAACCCGCCATGAAACGCCTTCTCGCCCTGACCTTTGCCGCCTTCACCGCCACTTCCGCGTGGTCACAGCAACTGGTCGACAAGGGGTTCGTCGAAGGCTGGAACATCATGATGGACCCCAATCTGGGCAACGGCTGTCTGATCCAGACGGTGTATCAGGACCTGTCCGTGGTGCGCCTGGGCTACGATGCGCTGGACAATCGGGGCTATTTCACCGTTTTCCACAAGGGGTGGGGCAACATCGAGCCCGGCAAATCCTATCCGATCCGGTTCGAGCTGGACGGCAAGAGCTTTGACGCCACAGCCATCGGGTTCAAGCAGGATCGGGTGCCCGGTGCGACCGTGTTCTTCACCGACCGGAACTTTGTTGCGGCCATCGCCCAGAACAAGACGATGACGATCTACAACCCCGCAGGCGAGCGGGTTTTGGCGATCGATCTGAAGGGCACCGCCAAGGCATTGGACTATGCGCGGGACTGCCAGAACAAGAAGCTCTAGCGAATCGGATCGAACAACGCATCCGAAGCGGTGCAGTCCCGGATCACGTCCCGCCCACAGGGCACCGGGTCCAGATCACGTGACAGACAGACGCGCACTTCTTCGATGTATCCGTGCTTGCAAGTGACGGTGATCATGTCCGGCTCGAGCCCTGGATTGGCGTCGAGGAAGGCATCCTCGACCACGTGCGCCGGTAGTTTCACGGCTTTGTCCAACTTGCGAAACACCGGCGGTCGGGTGATGCGGTCATAGGCTTGCCGGGACAACGCGTAGTAGTCCGCTGCGGACAGGCCCGAACATGTGCCGTGTTTCTTCCACTGGTGCCAGGCCAGACCCGAACTGCCTTGAATATCTTCCATCTGTCGGGTCATTGCACGGGACGGCGGAGCCTTGGCTGTTGGGCAATAGGACGGCCAGCCTTGGTGATATTGCGGCCACAACCCGTGCAGGATCCAGCCGTGATCGTGGCGCGCATCGCATTGGTCGGATCCGCGCGCGTCGCCTTCGCGGGCACACCAGTTGGGCGACCAGCTCAGCGACAGGACGTAATAGTCGAACTCGCCGGACTTCTCGCCATCGGCCAGCGCGGCCATCGCGCCGAAAATCCACACCAGCAGCCCCAATAACGCCCAGCGCATTCGCCTCTTCCCTTCTTGCATCTGCACGACTATATACGGGCCAAGTTCCCCGACAACGGAAACCTGCCCCAAGACCACGGGGCCGCCGAATTCCGGCGACGGGACAGATGTATTCAAAGGAGACGGGCTGATGGCAAAACCCCTGATGGCCAAGGCAACCGCCGTTTGGCTGGTGGACAATACCACGATCAGCTTCAAGCAGATCGCGGATTTCGTGGGCATGCACGAGTTGGAAGTGCAAGGCATCGCTGATGGCGATGTGGCGGCAGGCGTCAAGGGGTTCGACCCGATCGCCAACAACCAGCTGACTCAGGAAGAGATCGACAAGGCCGAGAAAGATCCGCTGCACAAGCTGAAGCTCAAGTTCAACCCGGCCGCCGCCGGCGAGGAAAAGCGCCGCGGTCCGCGCTACACGCCGCTGTCCAAGCGCCAGGACCGCCCGAACTCGATCCTGTGGCTGGTCAAGTTCCACCCGGAGCTGAGCGATGGCCAGATCGCCAAACTGGTTGGCACCACCAAGCCCACGATCCAGTCGATCCGCGAGCGCACCCACTGGAACATCGCCAACATGCAGCCGATCGACCCGGTCGCGCTGGGCCTGTGCAAACAGTCCGAACTGGATGCCGCCGTCCAGAAAGCCGCCGCCAAGAAGGCTGCCGAAGGTGGCGTCATGAGCGATGACGAGCGCCGCAAGCTGGTCTCGACCGAACAGTCGCTGGAAATGGATGCCGCTCCCAAGATCCCCACGGCGATCGAGGGGCTGGAAACCTTCTCGCTGTCCGATGACGGCGACGAGGAAAAAGAAGACGAAGCAGTGGTGGATGCCGACAGCTTCTTCAACCTGCCCAAGGGCGGTGCCGAAGAAGACGACGAGGACGATCTGCGCAACTGACACTGTGCTGGCCCCGGTCCGATGGACCGGGGCCTTTTTGGAACTGGACCATGCTGAACATTCTATCGTCTATCTTCGGGCCGCACCGGGCGGTTTCGATTTACGCTTTCGCAAAAACCAAGGGACTGGCCATTCTGGGCGGCGTGGCCGTTATCGCCGTAGCTGCCGGTCTGCTGCTGTTCAGCGGCGATGGGAAACACGAACACGAAGCGTATATGACCGTTCCTGTACTGTCGGCTACGCCAATCAATGGTGATCTCAAGAACGGGGTCATCGCGTCGGTTCGATTGCCGGACGGATCGGCAACTTCAATCACCGCGACCGAGGCGCCGATCGCGCGCAGTGTCGGAACCACGGCCTGTGTGGAAAAACGGGTTTTCGTGGACAGCGGCGAACCGCGCTATCGGTTCAAATTGCCAAGCAACTGCGGCGCAAGCTGATATGCAGAACCGCCCGGAGAATACTCCGGGCGGTTTTCTTTTTACAAAAGCTGGAACAGAATCCCTGCTGCAATAGCTCCGCTGATCCCAAGCCCGATATAGGCTGCGAACACACGGGGTTTGACCAGAGACCAGACAGCCGCCATGGCCGGAATGGAACTGACGGCCCCGGCGATCATGAAGGACATCGCCGCGCCCGCGCTCATCCCCTGCTCCATCAGGCCGGCCAGAAGCGGCGGCGCGACATACGAGTTCAGGTAGGCCGGCATCCCGACAAAGGCGGCGATCACGATCGGCACCGCACCGTCGCCACCAACCAGCCGCGCGATCAGATCAGCCGGAACATAGCTGACAAGCAGCGCCTCGAGCACATAGGCCAGAGCGAGCCACTTCAGCAGGAACAGGCCGTTCTGCACGAATTCCCGACGGAACCGGACGCGGCGTTCGTGCTCTTGCCAAAAGCGCCAAAGCAGCTTGTCTTTCTTCGGACCGCAGCCACAGCATCCGGCCGGTTCATAGTGGCGCAAAGGTTGGGCAAAGGCACCCTGACGCATGAGAAAACGCACCGCGAACCCGCCGAACAATCCCAGTGCAACGGCTGCAACGGCTTTGCCGATCGCAAACGGCCAGCCCAAAGCGCCCGCCGTGATCAAAAGCGTGGGCGGGTCAATCAACGGCGAGCTCAGCCAGAAGGCCATGACCGCCGACAAGGGCGCACCCAATGCAAGCAGGCCTGCGATGAACGGGATCACCTCGCAGGAGCAGAACGGAGCCAACCCGCCGAACAACGCGGCCAGCAGGATCATCCGGGTTTCGCGGCCCTCGAAGGCCCGGGCAACCATAGTCTCGGCCCCGCTGGCCTTGAGGTAGGACAGCAACAGCACTGCAAACAGGATGTACTGACCGGTGTGCACCAAAGCCTTGGCTCCAAAAGTCGTGACGTTCACCCAATTGCCTGGGTCCAGAATGGCCACAAGCACAAGGATCGCCACGATCAGGGCCCAGGGTGTCTTCAGCAGACCGGACAGGGTTTGACCAACGGCCTTCGGGGATTGGGTCAATTCAGCCATCGTTTGCGACCTTTCTGGATTCGTCCGCGCAGCATTCGCTGAGGATGAACTGCGCCAGTGACCTCAATTCATCGAAACATGCACGGTTGATTGTGGTCCGCCCGGATTTCTCCTGCTCGACCACGCCGCCTGCCGCCAGGAATCGCAGGTGATGAGCCAGGGTGGACGGTGCCATCCCAGTCCGACTTTGGATCTCTCCGACCGTCAGACCAGCCTGTCCGGCCCGCACAAGGGTCTTGAGCACCTGCAATCGCGCCTCGGACCCCATCGCCGAAAACCCTGCAGCAGCTTTTTCCCACATTTGGTTATATCCATTAAACTAGTTTTCTAGTTTTTTAGTGATGAGCAAAGCCCGAGTCAACCGTATGGATAAATTTCCGTTGATCCCGAATAAGTCCAGATTGCCCTGTATTTAAGTCCAACATATAACGAGGCATGGGAATTTCGGTCGATACCTTCTTTCTGAAACCGGGCGGTCAGGGCACTCTGCAGGCGCAGATCCAGCAGATGATTGCCGAGGGCATCCTGTCAGGCCGCTTTCATGTCGGTGAGAAACTGCCGTCGTCGCGCAAACTGGCCGCGCATCTGGGTGTCAGCCGCATCACGGTGACGCTGGCCTATACCGAGTTGCTGGCAAATGACTATCTGACGGCCAAAGGCCGGTCCGGGTACTACGTGTCACAGAACGCGCCGGTGCCACCGAAATACACACCGGTTCAGCGCAGCGAAGAAACCGTCAACTGGGACGCCGCACTGGCCCGCCGCTTTTCCGAGGGTGATTTTCTGGCCAAGCCACCGGATTGGCGGGAATATAGCTATCCGTTCATCTACGGCCAGGCCGACCGCACCCTGTTTGATCATGCGAACTGGCGCCTCTGCGCCGTTCGGGCCCTTGGCCACAAGGATTTTGACTCGCTGACCGGCGACTACGTGGATCAGGACGATCCGTTGCTGATCGAGTTCATCGCCCGCCACACGTTGCCCCGCCGCGGTATCGCAGCTCGACCCGAGGAAATCCTGATCACGCTGGGCGCTCAGAACGCACTGTGGCTGACCTCGCGCATTCTTCTGGGCCATGGGCGCAAGGCTGCGATCGAGGATCCCAGCTACTACGCTCTGCACGAGCTTATGCGCTGCTCGGATGCCTCGATGACACCATTGCGGGTGGACAAGGATGGGCTGCCGCCCGAGTCTATCCCGGACGGCACCGACGTAATCTACACCACGCCCAGCCACCAATGCCCGACAACCGCGACAATGCCTGTCGCCCGGCGTCACGACCTGTTGAAACGCGCCCGCGAACTGGACGCGATGATCGTCGAAGATGACTATGAGTTCGAGATGGCCTTCCTGGGTGCCCCGTCTCCGGCGCTCAAGTCCTTGGACAAGGACGGGCGTGTGGTCTACGTGGGCAGCTTTTCCAAGTCTTTGTTCCCGGGATTGCGGCTGGGGTACATGGTCGGATCCGAACCGTTCATCCGCGAGGCTCGTGCGCTGCGGTCGCTCGTTTTCCGACACCCACCCGGCCATATCCAGCGAACGGCGGCCTATTTCCTGTCGCTTGGGCACTATGACGCCCAGATACGGCGTATGTCCAAGGCTCTGATGCAGCGGCGCAAGACGATCGAGGACGCGATCGAGGCGAACGGGTTGACCGTGGCCGGGCGCGGCGTCTTTGGTGGATCGTCGATGTGGATGAAGGCACCGGACCATGTCGACACCGCGGAATTGGCGAAAACGCTGCAGAATCAGAGTGTTCATATCGAGCCCGGTGCTGCGTTCTTCTCGGGGCCGGATCGGCCCAGGAACTATTACCGCCTGGGGTATTCCTCGATCTCGGCTGACCGGATACCTGCGGGAATCGAGCGGGTTGCGGCCGCAATCCGGGCCTGCTGAGGCCACACTGGACCTACTCCGGCGCCGTGTCTGGCCCTAACCCAGATGCCCCCGTTGCGCCAAAACCAATGGCAAGCCAAGGCGTATCGCCTGACCGTTTCCACCATTGCTTGGAGAGCGTCCAAATGAAAATGACGACAGAAGAGGCCTTTGTTAAGGTTCTGCAGATGCACGGCATCGAACACGCGTTCGGGATCATCGGCTCGGCCATGATGCCGATCTCGGACCTGTTCCCCAAGGCCGGGATCATGTTCTGGGACTGCGCTCATGAAGGCAGCGCCGGCATGATGGCCGACGGTTACACCCGCGCCACCGGCAAGATGTCCATGATGATCGCACAGAACGGCCCCGGCATCACCAACTTCGTCACTGCCGTCAAAACCGCCTACTGGAACCACACACCGCTGCTGCTGGTCACACCGCAGGCCGCGAACAAGACCATCGGACAGGGCGGCTTTCAGGAAGTCGAGCAGATGAAACTGTTCGAGGACATGGTGGCGTATCAGGAAGAGGTCCGCGATCCATCCCGCGTCACCGAGGTTCTGAACCGCGTGATCATGAAGGCCAAGCGCGCCAGCGCCCCGGCTCAGATCAACATCCCGCGTGACATGTGGACTCAGGTCATTGACGTCGAACTGCCCGCGGTCGTCGATTTCGAGCGTCCCGCAGGCGGTGAAACCGCTGTCGCAAAGGCCGCCGAACTGTTGTCGAACGCCAAGAATCCCGTGATCCTGAACGGAGCGGGCGTGGTGCTGGCCAAAGGCGGCATCGAGGCCTCGAAGGCCCTGGCCGAGCGTCTGGATGCGCCGGTTTGCGTCGGCTACCAGCACAACGACGCCTTCCCCGGCAGCCATCCGCTGTTTGCCGGACCGCTGGGCTACAACGGGTCCAAGGCGGCGATGGAACTGATCAAGGAAGCCGACGTGGTCCTGTGCCTCGGCACCCGCCTGAACCCGTTCTCGACCCTGCCGGGCTATGGCATGGAATACTGGCCGGCCGACGCCAAGATCATCCAGGTCGACATCAACCCCGACCGGATCGGCCTGACCAAGAAGGTCTCGGTCGGTATCGTCGGCGACGCGGCCAAGGTGGCAAATGGCATCCTGGCGCAGCTGAGCGACACGGCCGGAGACGAAGGCCGCGCCGAGCGCAAGGCCAAGATTGCCGAGAAGAAGTCGCGTTGGGCCCAGCAGCTCAGCAGCATGGACCACGAGGACGACGATCCCGGTACCAGCTGGAACGAGCGCGCGCGCGCGGCCAAACCCGACTGGATGAGCCCCCGCATGGCATGGCGCGCCATTCAGGCCGCGCTGCCGAAAGAAGCCATCATCAGCTCGGACATCGGCAACAACTGCGCCATCGGCAACGCCTACCCGTCCTTTGAGGAAGGTCGCAAGTATCTGGCCCCCGGCCTGTTCGGACCGTGCGGATATGGCCTGCCCGCCATCGTCGGCGCCAAGATCGGCTGCCCGGACGTGCCCGTAGTTGGCTTTGCCGGTGACGGCGCCTTCGGCATCGCGGTGAACGAGCTGACCGCCATCGGCCGCGAGGAATGGCCTGCCGTGACGCAGATCGTGTTCCGCAACTACCAGTGGGGCGCGGAAAAGCGCAACTCGACCCTGTGGTTCGACGACAACTTCGTGGGCACCGAACTGGACACCAAAGTGTCCTATGCCGGCATCGCCCAAGCCTGCGGCCTGAAGGGTGTCGTCGCCCGCACCATGGACGAGCTGACCGCCGCCCTGAATCAGGCCATCGAAGACCAGAAGAATGGCATCACCACCCTGATCGAAGCCCTGATCAACCAGGAACTGGGTGAACCGTTCCGCCGCGACGCGATGAAAAAGCCTGTGGCCGTGGCCGGCATTTCCGCCGACGACATGGTGCCGCAACAGGTCTGAGCGGGAACGGAGCTGGAGCGGATGACCCTGACACCCATCGAGTTGTTGCGTCAGCAAGCTCCGGCAATCTGGCCAGTCGTTGCTCTGAGCGAAGGCAGTGATCCCCGCATCGTTGCGGGGGCGCTTGCCGCCCGGTCCGCAGGGCTGTCCGACATCATCCTTGTCGGTCCGCGGGCAGAAATCGAAGCCGAGTTGCTGGCGCAGGGCGCCGCACCGGGCGATGACCTTTCCATCCATGACCCGACCGAGTCGCCGCTGACCGAGGAGTTCGCGGCCATCTACCACGATCTGCGCCGGCACAAGGGCGTGGATGCGGTGTCGGCCCGGTCCGCCGCCGAAACGCCCTTGGTCTACGCGGCCATGCTGGTCCGGACAGGGCGCGCCACGGGAACGGTCGGTGGCGCTGTCCACACGACCGGTGATGTAGTTCGCACGGCGATTCAGGTGATCGGCCTAGCCCCGGATGCCGGATTGGTGTCCTCGTTTTTCCTGATGTACCCGCCGGACCCGGGCGGACCTGATGCGCGCGCGATGCTGTTTTCCGATTGCGGGCTCGTGATTGATCCGACCGCATCGGAGCTGGCCCATATCGCGGCGGCCTCGGCCCAGTCGGCCCGGGCCATCCTGCGGGAACAGCCCTCACTGGCGATGTTGAGCTTTTCGACCAAAGGCAGCGCAAGACATCCCGGTGTCGACAAGGTCACCGAGGCAACACATCTTTTGCGCGAACAGCATCCCGAGCTGCATGTCGACGGCGAGCTGCAATTCGACGCGGCTTTTCACCCCCCCGTCGGCCAGAAAAAGGCTCCGGGATCGACAGTGGCCGGAAAGGCCAACGTCATGATCTTTCCCAATTTGGACGCGGGAAACATCAGCTACAAGATCACCCAGAGGATCGGTGGATACATGGCGATCGGTCCGGTGCTGCAGGGTCTGGCCCGACCGGCGAATGATCTGTCCCGCGGCTGCAGCGCCGAGGATGTCGAACAGATGATCGCCGTGACCGTGCTGCAGGCACTGGGAACATGACCATCAAATCTGGCGCCATCGTCAGAACAGTATTCTAAATCCGGGCTGAAAGTGACAAGTTCGTCCCGACGCAAACGACTGGATCCGCAAATGACCCATCAGCAGCCAATCCTCGACACATCCCCAAAGGTCTCGGACGAGGTTCGCAAGACAACCTGCTACATGTGTGCCTGCCGGTGCGGGATCAACGTCCACATGAAGGATGGCAAGGTCGCTTACATCGAGGGCAACCGTGACCACCCGGTGAACAAGGGTGTTCTATGCGCCAAAGGCAGCGCGGGTATCATGCAGGTCAACGCCCCGTCACGCCTGCGCGCTCCGCTCAAGCGGGTGGGTCCGCGCGGGTCGGGTGAGTTCGAGGAAATCAGCTGGGACGAAGCGTTGGACATCGCGGTCGGCTGGCTCAAGCCGCTGCGCGAGGACAACCCCGAAAAGCTGGCCTTTTTCACCGGCCGCGACCAGTCGCAATCCTTTACCAGCTTCTGGGCCCAGAATTTCGGCACCTGCAACTATGCCGCTCATGGCGGTTTCTGCTCGGTCAACATGGCGGCCGGAGGCATCTACACGATGGGCGGCGCGTTCTGGGAATTCGGCCAGCCCGATTGGGACCGCACCAAGCTGTTCATGCTGTTCGGCGTGGCCGAGGACCATGACAGCAACCCGATCAAGATGGGCATCGGAAAGATCAAGGCGCGTGGTGCCCGCGTGATTGGGGTGAACCCGATCCGCACCGGCTACAACGCAGTTGCCGATGACTGGGTCGGCATCACGCCCGGGACCGACGGGCTGTTCATCCTGTCGCTGATCCATGTGTTGATGAAGGCCGGCAAGATCGACCTGGATTACCTGAGCCGCTATACCAACGCCCCTGTGCTGGTAAACGCCGCCGAAGGCCCTGAAAAGGGCCTGTTTCTGCGGGACGCGGACGGCAAGCCGCTGGTGATTGACCGGGCCACGGGGCAACCGACGGCCTTCGACAAACCGGGCGTACGGCCGGACCTGACCGCCACCTATGACATGGACGGCATCACCCACCGGCCGGTCTTTCACCTGATGGCGGAAAAATACCTCAGCGATGAATACGCCCCCGAAGCGGTGGCCGAGGATTGCGGCATACCCGCCAGCCGGATCCGCGCCATTGCCGGTGAACTGGCGCGCGTCGCCTTTGACGAGGCCTTCGAGCTGAACCAGGAATGGACTGACTTCAGGGGTGAAAAACACAGCAAGATGATCGGTCGGCCGGTGGCCATGCACGCGATGCGCGGCGTTTCGGCCCATGCCAACGGATTCCAGACCTGCCGCGCGCTGCACGTGCTGCAGATCCTGCTTGGCACGGTCGAAGTCCCGGGTGGGTTCCGCTTCAAGCCGCCCTATCCGAAGCCGGTCGAGGCGCACCCGACCCCCCATTGCAAGGTCACGCCAAACTCGCCCCTGGACGGCCCGCATCTGGGTTTCGTGCGGGGCCCCGAAGATCTGGCCCTGAAGGCCGATGGCAGCCCGGCGCGCATCGACAAGGCCTTCACCTGGGAAAACCCGATGTCCAGCCACGGGCTGATGCACATGGTGATCTCGAACGCTCACGCGGGCGATCCCTACAAGATCGACACGCTGTTCATGTACATGGCCAACATGTCCTGGAACTCCACCATGAATACAAAGGGCGTGATCGAGATGCTGACGGACAAGGATGACAACGGAGACTACGTGATCCCGCGGATCATCTACTCCGACGCCTATTCCTCGGAAATGGTGGCCTATGCCGACCTGATCCTGCCCGACACGACCTATCTGGAGCGCCATGACTGCATCTCGCTCCTCGACCGCCCGATCTGCGAGGCCGACGGCGCCGCAGATGCGATCCGCTGGCCGGTGATCGAACCCGATCGCGACGTGCGCGGATTTCAGACGGTGCTGATCCAGCTGGCCAACAAGCTGGGTCTGCCGGGTTTCACCGATGAGGACGGCTCGGCCAAGTATACGCACTACGCTGACTACATGGTCAACCATCAGCGCAAGCCAGGCATCGGCCCACTGGCTGGATTCCGCGGCGCAGATGGCTCGCAGGTGGGTCGGGGCGACGTGAACCCGAACCAACTGGACCGCTATATCGAGAATGGCGGCTTCTACCTGGAACACATCCCGGACGAGGCCCTGTTCTTCAAACCCTGGAACGCCGCCTATCAGGATTGGGCGGTGAGTATGGGCCTGTATGACAGCCCGCAACCCTACCTGTTCCAGCTCTATTCCGAACCGATGCGCAAGTTCCAGCTGGCTGCCGAAGGCCACGGCGACCGCCAGCCGCCCGACCACCTGCGCGGCCGCATCAAAGAAACCATGGACCCGCTTCCGATCTGGTACGAGACCGACCAGACCGGAAACGAAGGCTTCACCGTCAACGCCCTGACCCAGCGCCCCATGGCGATGTATCACAGCTGGGGCAGCCAGAATGCCTGGTTGCGGCAACTGCACGGGCGCAACCCGCTGTATGTTCCCACCAAGCTGATGCGCGAACACGGACTGAAGGACGGGGACTGGGCCAAAGTCAGTTCTCCGCACGGAGAAATCACCGTGCCGGTGATGGAAATGGCGGCGTTGAACGACAACACCGTCTGGACATGGAACGCCATCGGCAAACGCAAAGGGGCATGGGCGCTGCAGCCCGACGCACCCGAGGCAACCAAGGGCTTCCTGCTCAACCACCTGATCCACGAACTGCTGCCACCCAAGGGCGACGGTCTGCGCTGGGCCAATTCCGACCCGATCACCGGACAGGCCGCGTGGTTTGACCTCAAGGTCAAGATCGAAAAAGCCAAAGCACCGGCAGACGCCCAAACCCAACCGGAATTCCCTCCAATCAAATCTCCGGTCGGCACCGGCCCCAAGGATCTCGCATGGAAGGTTGGCAAATGACCCTGCCCCGCACTCCATTTGGCCCGCAATACTCCGGGGATGAATTGAGCCGAGCGGCTCAGGAGGGGGTTGCCCCCCTTTCGGCCCCGGCCCTCGACAAAGAGCAGACGCCATGACCCAACTTCCCCAATCCACCGAGCGAAAAATGGGCCTGGTCATTGACCTGGATACTTGCGTCGGCTGTCATGCCTGCGTGATCTCCTGCAAAGGCTGGAACACCGAGAACTACGGCGCCCCCCTGTCCGATCACGACGCCTATGGCGCGGACCCCTCGGGCACATTCCTGAACCGGGTCCACTCCTACGAGGTGCAGCCGGCCGAAGGTGCCGCCCAGCTGATCCATTTCCCGAAATCCTGCCTGCATTGCGAGGATGCGCCCTGCGTCACCGTCTGCCCCACCGGCGCCAGTTACAAGCGGGTCGAGGACGGGATCGTGCTGGTCAACGAAAGCGACTGCATCGGCTGCGGCCTGTGCGCCTGGGCCTGTCCCTATGGCGCGCGCGAACTGGACGCCGCAGAGGGCGTCATGAAGAAATGCACCCTGTGCGTCGATCGCATCTACAACGACAACCTGCCCGAAGAAGACCGCGTTCCCGCCTGTGTGCGGACCTGCCCTGCGGGGGCCCGCCATTTCGGTGACTTGGGCGACCCCGACAGCGAGGTCAGCCAACTGGTGGCCGAGCGCGGCGGAATGGATCTGATGCCCGAAATGGGCACCAAACCGGTCAACAAATACCTGCCACCCCGCCCCAAGGATACGGTCGAAGAGCAGATCGACATCCTGGCGCCCCTGCTGGCGCCGGTCGCCGACGAGCCGAAGGGTTTCCTTGGCTGGCTGGACAAGGCATTGGAGAAGCTCTGACATGCATCCCGCACCTTCCGTCATCCTGTTCACCACACTGTCGGGGCTGGGCTTCGGCCTGCTGTTTTTCCTGGGCCTCGGCTTTCCGAATGTCTCGGGCTGGGTGGCCTTCGTGTTCTTCGCCATCGCCTATGCGCTGTCCGTGGGAGGGCTCATGGCCTCGACCTTTCACCTCGGCCACGCCGAGCGCGCGCTCAAGGCGTTCACCCAATGGAAGACAAGCTGGCTCAGCCGCGAGGGCTGGTGCGCAGTTCTGGCCCTGTTGGTCATGGGGCTCTATGCGATCGGCGCGATCTTTCTGGACCAACGCTGGTCCGGTCTGGGTCTGATCGGTTCGCTGCTCTCATTGGCGACCGTATTCACGACCTCGATGATCTACACGCAACTCAAGACGATCCCACGGTGGAACCTGACACTGACGCCCGTAATGTTTCTGAGCTTCAGCGTGGCCGGTGGCGCGCTTCTGGCGGGGCAGACCGCATTTGCGATCCCGCTGCTGTTGATCGCCGCGCTGGTTCAAATTCTTTACTGGCGTTCGGGCGATCAGGCCTTGGCCAACTCGGGAACCAACCTTGGTACGGCAACTGGTCTTGGCGACCGGGGTTCTGTCCGCGCGTTTGAACCGCCGCATACAGGAACCAACTATCTGCTGCGCGAATTCGTTCACGTTGTCGGACGCAAACACGCAGACAAGCTGCGGGCCATTTCCTTTGCCTTGGCCTTCGTGGTTCCCGTCGGTCTGTTGATCCTGCCGTTCAACCACCTGGTCGGAGCGCTGGCGGTGCTGTCTCATATGGCGGGTATCGCGACTTCTCGCTGGCTGTTCTTTGCCCAGGCCGAACATGTGGTCGGGCTGTACTATGGCAAGCGCTAAGTCGCTCTGCAGGCAAGCAAAGGGCGGTGCCGGTTCTCCCGGACACCGCCCTTTTTCTTTTGGAACACGCCTGATCAGATCAGGCCCGCATGCTCCATCGCGGCATCAATCGCGGCCTTTGTGCTGTCTTCCAGCGTCGTCAGCGGCGACCGCACTTCTTCGGTGCAGCGTCCCAGTTTGCTGAGCGCGTATTTCGCACCCACCAGGCCCGGTTCGATGAATATGGCCTCGTGCAGCGGCATCAACCGATCCTGATACTCCAGCGCCGTCGCATAGTCGCCCGACAGGGTCGCCTGCTGGAACTCGGCGCACAGCTTTGGGGCCACGTTTGCGGTGACCGAGATACAGCCAACGCCACCATGGGCGTTGAAACCCAGGGCCGTCGCGTCCTCACCCGAAAGCTGGCAGAAGTCTTTGCCGCAGGCAGCGCGCTGCTGGCTGACGCGGGCGAGATCGCCCGTGGCGTCCTTGACACCGATGATCCGAGGCAGCTGCGCCAGCGCACCCATGGTGTCCGGGTTCATGTCGATGACCGAGCGGCCCGGGATGTTGTAGATGATGATCGGAATATCCGCACAGTCATGCAGCGCCCGAAAATGCGACAACAGACCTTTCTGAGTCGGCTTGTTGTAGTAGGGCGTGACGACCAGGGCCGCATCCGCACCCACTTTCTGTGCGAATCGCACGAACCGGATGGCTTCGACCGTGTTGTTCGACCCGGCCCCGGCGATGACCGGCACGCGCCCCGCGGCGGCCTTGACCACCTCGGCCACTACAGTTTCGTGTTCCTCGTGGCTCAGCGTCGGGCTCTCGCCGGTCGTGCCGACGGGCACCAGACCGGTCGACCCTTCGGCAATCTGCCATTCCACCAATTGTTTGAGCGTATCCAAGTCCAACTCGCCGTTGCGGAACGGGGTGACGAGAGCTGGCATCGAGCCTTTGAACATGGAACGCTCCTTGAGGTTCAATCGTGTGATGTGCGCCGCGGGCCGACACGAATTTAGGTTTCTTGAGTTGATCCCGGCGGCGCAAGGTTTATCCTGAATGGCTGTATCCTCGGTTGGTCGGGAAATGCAAGGGATGACACGGATTCTGTCGCTGATCGCGACGATGATTCTAGCTTTGACGCTTCAAACTCAGGTCGTGCGGGCCGATGCGGTTTCCGATCTTCGGGCCGCAATGTCCGAAATGCGCAAAGGCGACTGGAACGCCGCCTTGCGCGTGGCCGGCACCCGCGGCTCGGTCGCGCGCGACATCATCGTGTGGCACTGGCTGCGCCAAGGCTTCGGCAGCTCGGGCGATGTTCTGGTCTTTCTGGAACGGCGGCCCGATTGGCCGGGCCTTGCCTGGCTGCGCCGCAAAAGCGAGCCGTCCTTTACCGGCGCGGACCCGGACCGGGTGCTGAAGTTCTACAAGGACAACCCGCCACAGACTGCCGAAGGAGCTCTGAACTATGCTGTGGCACTGAAGGCCAAAGGCCGAACCGGTGAGGCCGAGGCGGATATCGTCACTGCCTGGCGGACGATGCCGATGGGCTCGGGCTTGCAGCAGGACTACGTTCAGAACTTCGGGTCACTGCTGAAACCGCATCACGAGGCTCGTCTGGACCGAATGCTGTGGGATGGTCATCTGATCAGCTCGGCCCAGATGCTGCCGCTGGTCAGCGAAGACTACCGCAAACTGGCCGAAGCGCGGATCGCCCTGCAAAAGCGCCAACCCGGCGTGGATGGCAAGGTTGCCGCCGTTCCGAAGGCGCTTGCCGATGATCCGGGGCTGGCCTTTGACCGGTTCGTATGGCGGGACCGCAAAGAGCTGGACGACAGCGCCATTGATCTGATGCTGGCGCGCTCGACCAGCCCGCAGGCACTGGGCGAACCCGACATGTGGGCCGAAGGGCGACGCAGGCTGGCTCGGCTGGAAATGCGTCAGGGTGATGCGAACCGGGCCTATGCCATCGCCGCCAATCACCACATGACACCCGAGATGGGGTATGGTTATGCCGACCTCGAGTGGCTGTCGGGTTTCCTGGCTTTGCGCAAGCTGAACGACCCGGCCACGGCCGTTCGGCATTTCCAGAACTTTCTGGGGGCTGTGAAGTCTCCGATCTCGATGGGTCGGGGCGGGTATTGGTTGGGCCGGGCCTACGCCGCAACCGGAAACGCCGAGAAAGCCTACGAGGCTTATGCAATCGGCGCCGACTATCAGACCTCGTTCTATGGTCTGTTGGCTGCAGAACAGATCGGACGGCCATTTGACAGCGACCTGGCCAACCCGCGCCGGGCGCCCCATTGGAAACAGGCCGAGTTCGCCAAGTCCAGTGTGCTTGAGGCGGGGCTGCTGCTGATACGAGCTGGTGAGCCGGAATTGGGCGAACGGTTCCTGACGCACCTGGTCGAAAGCCTGGATCCGGTGCAGGCCGGCCAGCTGGGTGATCTGGCGGTCGAGTTGAAGGAGCCGCATCTGGCGGTAATGATCGCCAAACGGGCCGCGACGAATGGAGTCGTATTGCCCGCAGCGTATTACCCGGTCCATCCCGTTGCGGATATCGGATTGCCAATGGCCAAGGAAATGACCCTGGCCATCGCCCGCCGCGAAAGCGAATTCGACCCGGTCGTGATCAGCGGTGCCGGCGCGCGCGGCCTGATGCAGGTGATGCCTGCGACCGCCAAGCTGGTCGCGCAGGAACTGGGCATTCTCAGCGGTCATCAGACGGGACGTTTGACCTCGGATTGGCGATACAACGCCAAACTGGGGGCAAACTATCTGGCCGGGCTGGCTGCCGAATTCAACGGCAACGTCGTGATGATGGCCGCAGGTTACAATGCCGGCCCCAATCGCCCGAAATCATGGATGGACCGCTACGGCGACCCGCGAACCGGCGCGGTGGATATCGTCGACTGGATCGAGACGATCCCCTTCAACGAGACCCGCAACTATGTGATGCGGGTGACCGAGAGCCTGCCTGTCTACCGCGCAAGGCTGGGCAAACCCGCGCTGCCGATCCCGTTCTCGCAGGAGTTGGTCGGATCAACCCTGTCGGCGTTCGCGCCATAGGGTGAACAGACCCGCCGCCACCACCAGCCCCGCCCCCGCGACCACCGCGGGGCGCAGGGTCTCGTCAAAGATCGTGATGCCCAGGATTGCGCTCCACATCAGGTGGAAATAGGCAAAGGGCTGTACGGCGCTGGCCTCTGCCATCTCGTAGCACTTGATCAGCAGCCAATGCCCCAAAACGCCGGTAATGCACAGCAGCCCCATCCAGAACCAATCCCGCGGCACCATCGGCTCCCAGAACCACAGGCCAATGCAGGTCATGATCAATGCACCGACGATCCCGGTCCAGAAGAAACTGGTTGCGGTGCTGTCCTGACGTGCAGCATAGCGGGTCAGCAGACCGTAGAACGCAAACATCAGCGCCGAGATCAAGGGGATCACTGCCCACGGATTGAAAACGCCCATGCCGGGCTGCAGAATGATCAGCACGCCAACGCATCCGACCCCGATGGCCGACCAGCGCCGCCAGCCGACCTTCTCGCCCAGCACCGGCCCGCTGAGCGCGGCGACCAGAAGCGGATAACAGATGAACACCGCCTGGCTCTCGATCAGGCCGAGAATGGTAAAGCCGTAGACGGCGACGCAGATCTCGCCGGCAAGCAGCAGGCCGCGCAGGATCTGCAGGCCCGGTTGCCGCGTCCGGGCGACGGCCGCCAGACCACCGGGTGCACGCGCCGCCAAGGCAATCACGAAAGCCGCAAAGAACCAGTATCGCAGCATGACCACCATGTAGGTGTTGTACGTGCCGGCCAGATGGCGCGAGATGCCGTCCTGCAACGCAAACACGATCGTGGCCGCGATCATCAGCGCAATACCCGCCCGCACATTGTTTGTCTGGGTCATGCCTTGGTCGCCCGCGTCATGTGCCGTTTGCGGCCGTATCCCGGCGCGCGGGATACCGAAAACCCGGCTTCCTGCAACCCACGCCGCACGAACCCGGCTGCGGTATAGGTGGCGGCCGTCCCTTCGGGCGCTGTATGGGCCGCCACTTGCCGTATCAGTTCCGGCTGCCACAGCTCAGGGTTCTTGGCGGGCGAGAACCCATCCAGGAACCAGGCATCGGCGAGCCCGTCCCAAACAGGCAGGGTCTGGCGGGCATCACCTTCGATCACGGTCAGACGCAGCGTGTCCAAATCACAGCCGCCACCCTGCCATCGGTCAAGGAACCGGTCGGCCCAGGGCGCCAGCTCGGGAAAGGCCGCAAGCGCGCGCTTCATATCGGCAGGGGCCATCGGAAAGGCTTCGAAACTGGTGAACGTCAGCGGACCCGATTGTCCGGACTTCTCCCATTCCGACCAAGCGGTCAGCATGTTCAGTCCGGTTCCGAACCCCAGCTCGGCGATGTGAAAACCGGGGGCAAAGCGAGCGGGCAGATCGTTGCCTTGCAAAAAGACATGACGGGTCTCCTCCAGTCCGTTCTGAAGGCTGAAATAGGGGTCGTCGAAACGATCAGAAACAGGGACTGTCTCATCCCTCCACGACAATTTGGCGCGCTGGTCTGCCATCGGGAATTCCTGTAGCTAAGCGGCGCGACACTGAACAAGGAAAAGGGGATTGGCAATGGTCGATGTGACGATCCGCGGGGCTGGTATATTTGGCCTGTCCATCGCCTGGACTTGTGCGCGACGTGGCGCCAGGGTCCGGGTCGTCGATCCCTACGGCGCGGGTTCAGGGTCCAGCGGCGGGCTGGTGGGTGCCCTTGCCCCGCACGTTCCGGAAAACTGGAACGACAAGAAAGCATTCCAATTCGAAAGCCTGCTGATGGCCGAACCGTTTTGGCGACAGGTGGAGGCCACCGGCGGCGTTTCGCCCGGCTATGCGCGTCTGGGGCGGATCCAGCCCATCAACGACCCAAAGAGCCTCGACCTGGCGCATCAGCGTGCGGCCTCGGCCCGCGACCTTTGGCAGGGTCGGGCTGAATGGACCGTGGTCGAGGCGCGCTCGGTCGGATCATGGTGCCCGCCCAGCGCAACGGGATTCGTCATCCACGATACGTTGAGTGCACGCATGCATCCACGCCGGGCCTGCGCCGCGCTGGTGGCCGCGCTGGCCGTGATGGGGGTTGAGGTCGTGCCCGAGGCCCCGGACACTGGGGCAGTCATTCATGCGACCGGGGTGTCCGGCCTGTTGGAGCTATCCGATGCTTTCGGCAAGGCGGTCGGAAACGGGGTCAAGGGACAGGCGGCACTGCTGCGGTTCGACGCGGGCCAGGTGCCGCAGCTGTTTGCGGAGTCGATCCATTTCGTGCCCCACGCCGACGGGACACTGGCCATCGGCTCGACGTCCGAGCGGGACTATGACGACCCGACCGGCACCGATGCTGCGCTTGACGATGTGATCCAGCGCGCGTTGCAGGCGGTTCCTGTTCTACACGGCGCGGAGGTGATCGAGCGTTGGGCCGGAGTCCGCCCCCGCAGCAAGAGCCGAGCGCCGATGCTGGGCGCACACCCGCTGCACAAGGGTCAGTTCATTGCCAATGGCGGCTTCAAAATCGGGTTCGGCATGGCCCCCATGGTGGCCGCGGTCATGGCAGACCTGGTGCTGGAAGGAAAGGATTCGATACCCGAAGGCTTCCGCCCCGAGGCGTCACTGTGACCGTGGAAGGGCCACGGCCTGCATGCACTGCCGCCCGTCCGGACCGCGGACCCAAAAATCGTTCCCGTTTCGGCACAGCGTGGCAAGCTCGAAATGCATCAGCGGAGAGGACGCGCGAAAGGAAAACTCGGCCAGCGGCCCCATGAGATCAGTGGCGAGCAGCATCAGGTGCTGCGCCAGAAGCGGTCCATGAACCACCAGCCCGGCATAGCCTTCGACATCGCGGGCATAGTCAAGGTCATAGTGGATGCGGTGGCCATTGAAAGTCAGCGCCGAGTACCGAAACAGCAGCGTGGTGTCGAACGCGATCTGGCGCAGGTCTGTTTCGTCCGTCCGGGCAACCGGGGCCGCTGGTTTTGGTGCATCGGCCGACGGATCCTCGCGATAGACAAGGTCCTGCCATTCTGTCAGGCACAGCGTGTCGTCCTGCCAGATTTCGTGCTTGAGGGTCACAAACCCCAAGGGCCCAGTCCGTCCGGTCTTGGTGCTTACATTGCTCAAGGTCGAGCGGCGTTCGGCCGGTGTGCCAGCGATCAGCGGAGCGGCGAACCGCAGTCGACCACCGGCCCACATCCGACGCGGAAGACCGAAGTCGGGGACCAGCCCTCCGCCCACCGCGGGATGGCCGTCGCGCCCCAAGCCCTCGGGCGGGCGCGGTGACCAGAAATACAACTGGTGAAAAAAAAGTGGCAGCGACGTGCCCATGCCGATCGAAGGTGCCTGCCCCAACGCCACCTGAAACGCCGCCGCCCGGGCAGGGTCCATCACGTCGTGCTGAATTTCCGAGGAAACTTGATCCGTCATGGCCGCACCCTAAGCAGGCTCGGCCAGCCCGACAAGGCTCAGAAACCTGCTTCGGCCCGCAGCTTCTCCATCAACTGGCCCAGCGTCCGTTCGTACCGGTCGCTGCGCAGCCGACCTGCATCGTCGAACTCGTTCGAGCTGTCGGCCAGATGAATTTCGGGGCCCTGCAGGATGCGCGGCTGAAACGGCACCATGAAAGACCGCAGGATCATCTGCGCCCGTTCGCCGCCGGCCCGGCCCGCCGCCGCGGACATCACCGCAACCGGTTTGTCGGCCCAGGGATTGCCCTTGGTTCGGCTGACCCAGTCCAGCGCGTTTTTCAGAACGCCTGACGGCCCCTTGTTGTATTCCGGAGTGGAAATGACCACCGCATGGGCACCGGCGATCTGGTCCGCCAGGATCTGAACTTCGGCCGGGATCCCGTCGGCCTCCTCAGCATCTCCATCATAGAGTGGCAGATTCAGATCAGCTTCGATGAACGTTCCCGCGCCGAACAGGCGCGCCGCTTCACGGATCAGGCGTCGATTGGTGGCGTTCTGCCGCAACGAGCCGGACAGGCCCAGAAGGATCGGTTCGGACATCAGGATATCTCCGTCATGTGTTTCGGCTGCAGTTTAGTCATCCCGACCGCAAACCATAGCCTGCCTGACGCGCAGTCAATGTGCAAAAAAGAAAGGGGCCGCTTGCGGCGGCCCCCAGCGGTTGGCAGTTGATCGGCTCAGGCGTTGCCGCTGGGCACGATCACGATCTCGACCCGGCGGTTCTGCGCCTTGCCCTCGGGCGTCAGGTTCGAGGCGATCGGTTGGTTTTCACCGCGGCCGATCGTGGCGATGCGCGCATAGCTGACGCCATTGGCCTGCAGGACATCCGCCACCGCATTGGCGCGGCGTTCGGACAGGATCTGATTGTAGCCGGCTTCACCATCGCTGTCGGTATGCCCGATGATCTGTACGTTCGAGTTGGGATAGTTCACGAGGTTCTGCCCCACGCGGACCAGATCCGCCCTCAGCGCAGGTCGGACCGTGGCGCTGTCGGTGTCGAAGGTGATGTCATTCGGAACCGTGACGATCAGCCGGTCTCCGGCGTTGACGATGGTGATACCGTCATTGGCCAGTTGCTGACGCAGTTCGGCTGCCTGCCGGTCCAACTGGTTGCCGATCAACCCGCCACCGGCAGCACCGATGGCCGCACCGGCAACGGCACCCAGCCCAGGGTTCGAGTCATTGGCGATGGCGCCAACACCGGCGCCAATCAGACCGCCCAGCAACGCTCCCTGCTTGGCGCTCTGGTTCGGGTCGTCCTGAACCCGCAATGTACCGGGGTCGGTACAGGCCCCCAGCACAAATGCGGCGCTCAGCCCGACCGGCAGCAAAAATCTGGAAATTTTCATGGGTTCACCTTCTGCTCTTGCACCCGTTTTTCCGGGTTACGTGTTTGACGTGATTATAGCACGCCTGACACAAACAGGCTCAAGCGACAAAAACGTGAGATCGGCGAATACCCGCCGCCCTCAAGGCGCTCAGAAATCCGGCAACGCGCGAAATTTCATAGATATGCCATCCTCGGGGTGTTTGACGCGCAACTCCTCGGAATGAAGCATCAGCCTGGGGAAGTCGCGCGCCGGTCCTTCGGCATAGAACGGGTCGCCCAGGATCGGATGGCCCAGTGCCTGCATATGGACCCGCAACTGGTGCGAGCGGCCGGTTTTTGGAAACAGGCGAACGCGGGTCGTGTCCCCGTCGTACCGGACGACCCGCCAATCCGTGACTGCCGGCTTGCCGGTTTCGTGGCACACCATCTGGCGCGGCCTGTTGGGCCAATCCACGATCAACGGCAAGTCCACCGTGCCGGTCTTTGGTTCCACCCGGCCCCATACACGGGCGACGTAGGTTTTTCGTGTCTGCCGGTTTTCGAATTGCTGTCCCAGATATCGTTGGGCGTGCGGGGTCTGGGCAAAGATCATGACGCCGGAAGTGTCCCGATCCAACCGGTGGACCAGCAAGGCCTGCGGAAATGCGGTCTGCACACGGACCAGCAAACAATCGGCCAGGTGCTCTCCGCGGCCGGGAACCGACAGCAGGCCCGCCGGCTTGTTCACCACGATAACCTGCGCATCCTCGTGCAGCACGTCCAGCGGCGTTTTGGGGGGATCATAGGTATCGCTCATGCGGGCTGCCTATCGCAGGGCGCTGCCTCTCGCAACGTCGTCCTTGCGATGAGAAGGCTTCTCGGCAACTCTCGCGCCAGGCAGAGGAGATGACATGCACCCGACGATCGAACGAATGCAGGAAGTGGTCGCCAAGGGCGACGAGGGCCTGATCCATGAATTGCTGGCCGAAGACGTGCAGTTCCTTCCGCCGACCTACTACAGCACCTGGACAGGCCGCGCCCCGGTGGCGGCGGTATTGGGTCATGTTGGACAGGTTTTTTCCGAGTTTCGCTACCGCCGGATCATGGGCGATGGCAAAGACTGGGCATTGGAGTTTCAATGCAAGGTGGGTGAACTGGACGCTGTTGGCGTTGACCTGATCAAGCTCAACGATGACGGGCTGATTCAGACATTCGAAGTCGCCATGCGTCCCTACAAGACCGTTGGCGCCCTGCGCGAGGCCATGATGGCGCGCGTTATGAAAGACCCCCGGTTCCTGGAATTTCGGAACGCTTTGAGCTGAGCCACCCGTGCCCATTGCCGCCGATCAGCTTCTGAGAGTTCCGCTGCTGCCGGTGCTGGCGGCACAGGCTCTGCTGGTGCGACGAAGGGCCGTGCAGCTGCCCGAACCTTCCGGTGCGCGTGAGGGCCGGCAAGGCCGCGGGCCGAGACTGCGCCTGCTGATCGCCGGCGACAGTTCAGCCGCAGGTGTTGGGGCAGGCACTCAGGAACAGGCGCTGTCGGGCCAGTTGGTGAAACTGCTCAGCCGCCAGTTCAGCGTTGAGTGGCGCCTTGTCGCAACGACCGGCCACACGACCGGTAACGCGATCGAAGACCTGCGCAGGATCGAAGGCCAGTTTGACGCGGCTGTTACGGCCTTGGGCGTCAACGACGTCACCCGAGCCGTGACCTGCAACCGGTTCAAACGTCAACAGGCCGAGTTGATGCGCTTGCTTTCCGTCGATCTGGGCGTGCGGACTGTGATCGTGACGGGCGTCCCGCAGATGGATCGGTTCCCGGCGCTACCACAGCCCTTGGCATGGATTTTGGGACGCCAATCCGCGCGCCTTGACGAAGGGCTGAGAGAGGTGATCGAGAGCTTCCCCAAGGCCCGGCATCTGGCGCTGCACCTGCCCGACGATCCGGCCCTGGCGGCTGTGGACGGCTATCACCCAAGCCCCAAAGCCTATCGGCTTTGGGCAGAGCAGGCCGCGCGAATGATCCTCGATCAGGTCTGACCGCGCACCTGACGGATCATGGGCACTGAATAGACTACCAGTGCGGCCCAGATCAACGGAAAGGCAATCATGCGCCCGCGGTCGATCTGCTCACCAAACAGCGTGATCGCCGTGATGAATATCATGGTCGGCGCGATGTACTGCAGGATACCCATGGTCGAAAGCCGCACCAGCTTGGCCCCGTTGGCATAGACCAGAAGCGGAACGGCGGTCACGATACCTGCCCCGGCCAACAGCATGGTATCTGTTGCGGCGCCTCCAAAATGTCCGGTACCCTCCGCGCCCAACCAGGTCACATAAGCCAGCGCGGGAACCAGCAAAATCAGAACCTCAAGCAGGAATCCCTGGTTTGGTCCGATGGGCAACGAGCGCTTGAAGAACGCATAAAATCCCCAGCTGACCATCAACCCCAGCGCCGCCCATGGCAGACGGCCGGCCTCGACCACCAGAACCAGAACGCCCAAGGCGGCAAGCCCCACGGCAATCAACTGTGTTCGGGTCAGGGACTCGCGTAGCAGGATCGCTCCCAGCGCTATGCTGAACAGCGGGTTGATATAATATCCCAGCGCCGCGTCCAGAGCGTTGCCACTGGCGATCGCCCAGACGTAGATAGCCCAGTTCACCGAAATCAGGGCCGCCGTCAGGCATGCCATTCCCAACATGCGCGGATCGCGCAGCGCCGCCTTCAGATCACCGGTTCGCCCCAGCGCGACCAGCAACAGCCCGGCCACCGGCACCGACCAGATGATGCGATGCGCCACGATTTCGACGGGACCGATATGCGCCATTGCCTTCATGTAGAGCGGCAGAAAACCCCAAAGGACATACGCCGTAACAGCCAGCGCAAGGCCTTTTGGCGAATCCGTGTTCTGGGCTTGGGTCGGGCGCTCGGCCATGAATGGTCTCCAGCTGATACCCCCCGTCTTTAGGCAAAGTCCTTTGCCATTGAAACTCAGAAAAGCTTGAAGACGCCCATAACGAATTGTGATGGGTCGGCGGCCCTATCGTCCGGTGTGCGACCGGCAGAACCATGTTCGGCTATGCTTGTTTTCCGGTAAAGTCTTGGCCAGATGGAGGCCTCGTCAAGAACCTCCATCCGGCGCTATACAATTGCATAGGAGCAACGCCCCCAACCCGCCATCAGACCTTCACACGTTCGGATTTCGGATCGTACATGGGTTTGAGCGACGCCTCGGCGCGGACCTTTACTCCGCAGACGTCAATCTCGTATGTCGAGGACAGCACGTCGGCCGCGCTTTCGCCCTTGCAGGGGACATAACCCATGCCGATCGCGCCACCCAAAGTGTGGCCATAGTTTCCTGAGCTGATGTAGCCCACATATTCGCCATCTCGGATAATCGGTTCGTTGTGGAACAGCAGAGGTTCAGGGTCGGTCAGCTTGAATTGCAACAGCCGGCTGTGGGGGCCGCTGTCCTTGCGGGCAATCACCGCATCTCGGCCAATGAAATCACATCCCTTGTCCACCTTGACGGCAAAGCCGAGACCGGCGTCCACAACGTGATCTTCGCAGGTGATGTCATGGCCGAAGTGACGGAAGCCCTTTTCGATCCGGCAGCTGTCCATCATGTGCATGCCGCACAGCTTCAGGCCCATGTCCTGCCCAGCCTCGTGCAGCGTTTCGAAAACGTGGCCGGCCATATCCGACGACACGTAGACCTCCCACCCAAGTTCGCCCACATAGGTCACGCGGTGAACGCGTGCCAGGCCCATTCCGATCTCGATTTCCTGCGCGGTGCCGAATGGGTTTGCCGTGTTCGAGAAGTCGTTGGGCGAAACTTTTTCAAGCAAGGTCCGCGCGTTGGGGCCCATCACCGCCAGAACGCCTTCGCCGGCCGTGACATCGGTGATGACCACATTGAAATTGCCCGAATGACGCATCATCCACGTCTGGTCGGCCAGTCGCGTCGCCGCCGGGGTCACGACCAGATAGGCGGTCTCGGAAAGGCGGGTCACGGTCACGTCTGCCTCGATCCCGCCATGCCGGTTCAAGAATTGGGTGTAGACGATTTTGCCGTTTGGAACCGCGTAGTCGCCGCCACCGATATAGTTCATGAAAGCCTGGGCATCGGGGCCTTCGACCCGAATTTTTCCGAACGAGGACATGTCATACATGCCCACGTTCTCGCGCACTGCGCGGTGTTCGGCGGCCCAGTTCTCGAACCAGTTCTGGCGCTTCCAGCTGTAGCGGTATTCGCGTTCCTGCCCCTCATTGGCAAACCAGTTCGCGCGCTCCCAGCCGGCCAGCTCGCCAAAGACGGCCCCGTTTTCTTTCAGGTGGTGGTGGAACGGCGTCCGGCGCACGCCGCGCGCCGTGGCCTTTTGCCGATAGGGGTAGTGGTCGGCATAGAGCAGGCCCAGCGTTTCCTTGGACCGCTCGAATAGATACTGCTTGTTGCCCTGGAATGGCTGCATCCGGCTGATGTCCACGTCGCCCAGGTCAAAGGGTTTTTCACCCGAGTCCATCCATTCCGCCAGCGCCATTCCCGCGCCGCCCGCAGATTGGATCCCGATCGAGTTGAACCCGGCGGCGACCCAGACATTGTCCATTTCGGGCGCAAGGCCAAGGTGATAGGCGTCGTCGGGAGTGAAGGATTCCGGCCCGTTGAAGAAGGTATGGATGCCCGCCTCGGCCAGCATCGGCATGCGGTTGCAGGCGGCCTCGAGGATCGGTTCGAAATGGTCGAAATCCTCGGGCAGTTGGTCGAACTCGAAACTGTCGGGGATGCCGTCCATCGCCCAGGGCTTGGCGTTGGGCTCGAAGGCGCCCAGCAGGATTTTCCCGGCGTCCTCCTTGTAATAGGCGCATTCGTCCGGCACCCGCAGAACCGGAAGCTGGGTCAGGCCGTCGATGCCCTCTGTCACGATGTAGAAATGCTCGCAGGCATGCAGCGGAACGTTCACGCCCGCCATGCGCCCCACCTGATGCCCCCACATGCCGGCGCAGTTGACCACCATGTCACACTCGATATGGCCCGAGGCGCTGCCATCATCCGCCACCCAGTCGACGCCGGTAACTTTGCGGCCCTGCTTTGCGATCTCGGTGACCTTGACCCGTTCCTTGACGACGGCGCCGCGCTGACGGGCACCCTTGGCCAGCGCCAGCGCGATATTGGCCGGGTCGCCCTGGCCGTCCAGCGGCAGATAGACGGCGCCCTTGACCCCATCCAGATTCAGATGCGGATAAAGCTCGGCCACCCGCTCGTTCGAGATCTCCTCGACCTCGACCCCGAAGGCGCGGGCCATGGCGGCCTGGCGGTAGATCTCTTCCTTGCGCTCATCCGTCAGCGCCACGGTGATCGAGCCACAGCGTTTGAAGCCCGTGGCGACGCCGGTTTCCTCCTCGAGCGCGCCATAGAGTTCCTGGCTGTATTTCGCCAGTTTGGTCATGTTCGCGGTGGCGCGCAGTTGGGCGATCAGGCCCGCCGCGTGCCAGGTCGTGCCGCTGGTCAGCTGCTTGCGCTCCAGCAGAACAACGTCGCTCCAGCCTTTCTTGGTCAGGTGATAGGCCACCGAGCATCCGATCACACCGCCACCGATGATCACCACGCGGGCCTTGCTGGGAAGATCAACCATTCCGAAGTCTCCAATCTCGAGTCGGCGTCAGAGTGCCACGAACAGGCGACAAAAAATGCAGCAAAAACGTCAACTGCGGCACAAAAATCACCGCAGCGCCGATTGGCGTTTCTGGCGGCGCAGAGCGAATGGCGTGATCCCGAAAAAGCTTTTGTAGACGGATGAGAACCCGTTGGGAAAGCCGCAGGCGAGGCCGATTTCGCGCACGCTCATAGTGGTATTCAAAAGCAGGTTGTTGGCCTTGGCCAACCGCATCTCCCGGTAGAACCCATTCGGTGTGGTGCCAAAAAACGTTTTGAATTTGCGCTCCAGCGAGCGGTTCGACATTCCAAGCTCTTCGACCAGTTGATTGATGGGTAACGGATCTTCGATATTGGCCTGCATCAACTTGATGCACTGATCCAGCCGGGCGTCCCCGGTCGTTGTCGTCTTGGCGCCCGAAAACGGCTGCAACGACGAAAAGTCGCGGATGTGTTCGTGCAGCATGATGTCAGCCACCGTCATCTTGGCCGGCCCCGAGATGTGACGCCCGATCACCGCCAAAGCAATATCGGCCGTGGCCCCCATTCCCGCGCAGGTCACGACCGGGCCCTGCTCGGTCGCGATCGAAAGCTTAGCCTCGAACCGGGCACCGCGTTCGCGGAAGATCGACGCGTTTTCCCAATGTGTTGCCATATCGGGCGTGCCGTGTTCGTCGATATATCGGCTGGCGGCCTCGGCCAGCAAAAAGACCTGCGCACCGCGATAGGTATAGTCGGACACAACCCGGCCCAGCGACAGCTCGGGCTGGTCCGGGTCGGTGTTGCCGATCACGAACAAATAGTCGGCGTCCGGTTGGCGCGTAACGGGCTGGGTCGGAATGCTGGCGCCGCTGCTGCTGACGATGGTCCCCCCCTTGAGCGACCGATAGGCATAAGTGAACGGCGGGTGCGGACAAACCCGATTGGCGAGACGCAGCACATCCACCACCGACGCCAGTTCTAGCAGAACGAAGCCCGGCGCGGTGATGACGTCAAAATGCCACTGCGCCTTGACGCCGTCGGGTTTTCCAAGGTCCGGTTTCTCCGCCATCCCCGCCACTCACACGATCCTGTGCCCGGCCGAGCGCAGGGCGTTGGCCAAAGCTTCGATGTGCTCAGGGCCCACTTCGCAGCATCCACCGATGATCGTGGCCCCTTGGTCAACCCAACTCATCGCGTGTACGGCATAGGCCGACGGGTCCAGATCGTGGCGCGCCTCCAGCGCGTCGACTGTCGGAGCGTCTTTCAGGAAGCCGTCAGAAATCCGGGTGAAACCATTCGCGTAGGCACCGTAAGGTCTTTGAAGTGTCGCAAGGATCTCAAGCGCTGCGGGCACCGCCTCGGGCCGGGTGCAATTGATCAGAACCGCCTGGGGATCGAAGCGTTCAACCAGTGGCGCGATCGCGCCCAGCGGTTCGCCCGACCTCAGCCGCGTACCGTCCTCGTCCATGACCGACAGGGCCAGCCAGACCGGCTTGCCACAGCCTTCGGTTCCACGCAGGGCGCCCTCGGCCTCGGTCACGGACGAGACGGTTTCGATCAGGAACAGGTCCACCCGGTTCTGCATCAGTCGCACCAGTTCCGCGAATTTCTGCGCGGCCTCGTCGGGATCGGGGTTCAGATCGGGGCGATAGGTGGCCAGCAAGGGACCCAGCGCGCCGGCGATACGCCCCGCCCGCCCATCGCGCGCCAGTTCGGCCTGTGTCAGAGCCGCATCGATGAGTTGCTCCAGCTGATCCTCGATCCCCGCTCGTACGAGGCGAGAGCGGTGCACGGCGTAGGTGTTTGTCGTCGCGACGGTTGCCCCGCGGTCGAAATAATCCCGATGGATCTCTCCGACCAACCCCGGCTCGTCGATCATTACGCGGGTTGACCACAAGGCGGTTGGCTGTTCGCCACGACGTTTGACCAGCTCTTGACCGATCGAACCATCCAACAGCGTGATGTCTGCCATCTCGGTGCCTCCTTACGGTATGAGAACCAGCTTTCCGGGCAGGGTCTTTGATTGAAAGGCCGTCTGCGCCTGCACGATCTCACGCAGCGGGTAAGTCTTGGAAATCAACGGCTTGATCCGACCCGCGTTCATCAACTCGACCAACCGGCCGAAGACCTCGAAAGCCTGATGGGTGCAGCCGTGGATCGTGATGTCACGCAGGTAGATCTCGCGCAGGTCGGCCTGCACGATCGGGCCGGCGATGGCCCCGGACACGGCATATTGGCCGCCCGGCTTCAGCGTCCGGATCAGTCCGGGAAAGGCCGGGCCGCCGACTACGTCGATCACCACGTCAAAGCTGTCCGGCGGCAGCGGCGTGTCGCGGTCGAACGTCCCAGCCGCACCCTGCGCCCGCACCACTTCGGCCTTGGCCGCACTGGTCACCGCCCAGACGGTTGCTCCCCGCAAGGCTGCCAATTGCACGGCCGCCAGCCCGACGCCGCCCGAGGCGCCGGTGATCAGCACCTTGTGCCCGGCCGTCACGCAGGCGCGGGTCAACAGGTTCTCGGCCGTGCCAAACGCACAGGGGATGGCGGCGATTTCCACATCCGACAGCGGTGAGGCGGTCACGTCATAGAGGTCATCCGCCTCGAGCAGGCAGTATTGCGCAAAAGCCCCGTCGATCTCGGACCCAAGCGCGATGAAGCCTGTCGGGTTACCCGGGCGCGGGCGCGGCAGGTTGATCGGGCAGGTCACGCGTTGCCCCGGTTTGAAGCCGGCACCCGGCCCGATCTGCTCGACTATGCCGCAAAGATCTCCGCCTTGAATGCGGGGAAAGGACAGCGCGCCGCCCCACCCGCCGGCTTCGACCTCTTGGTCAACCGCGTCCGTCGCGCCGGTGACGTCCGAGGAATACCATCCGATCCGCGTGTTGATGTCGGTGTTGTTGACGCCTGCCGCGACCACGCGGACCAGAACCTGCCCGGACCCGGGTTCTGGAACCGGAATATCCTCGCGCCATTCCAGAACTTCTGGACCACCGTGACCTGTCAGATAGACACCGCACATCGTCTTTGGAGCATTCATTTCGCTGGCTTCTCAGGTCTGGTCGTCGGGATGGGGCGGCACCGGCCCCATCGGCACGATGTCGTAGCGGGCATTCAGATCGGCCATCTTGGCCTCGTCCTCAAAATCTGCCTGGGTCATGGTTGCCAGTTCCGCAAGGAAACCGTCAAACCCGGAGGGTTGAAAGATCATGAGCATTCGTGCCGGTTTGTTGTCGGCGACGCGGCAGGCATGCGGCACACCCGGCGGAACATGCATGGTGGTGCCCGGCGTGCACAGGTGCCAATCTCCGTCGACGTAGAAATCCACGGCGCCCTCGAGGAAATAGAAAGTCTCGGCGTGGCTGTCGTGGCGATGAAGGCCAAGCGCGAAGCTGGCCTTCAAGTTGTCTTCCATCAGGGTGTAGGCCCCGCCCGTGTCCTGACCGGAAACCTTCACGAAGGTATGGTCATTCTCCCAGTCATAGTTGGGACCCTCACCGGGTCCCTGCTTGGAATATCGCGGGCGCATATGGGCCTCCTTGTTTCAGGCGCGCAGCCGCTCGTTTGCGGGATCCCACAGCGGCTGATCCTCCTGTACCACGGCGCGACACTTTTCGCCGTAGATTTCCACCTCAAGCTCGGTGCCCGGGTTGGCCAGATCGGCCTTGATCATACCCAGCGCGACGGACTTGCCGACACGATAGCCCCAGGCGCCCGATGTGGTCTCGCCCACGATCTGGTCGCCCTGCCAGATGCAGGACATGTAAGGCGCATCGCAGTCACCGGCCTCGACGACCAGAGTAACGAAAGACTTCTTCGCTCCACGCTGCTTTTCCGCCAGCAACGCGGCCTTGCCCGGGAAATCCTGCGGCTTGTCGAACTTGATGAAGCGCTCCAGCCCGCCTTCGAGCAGCGAGTAGTCGGTGCTGAGATCGCCCTTCCATGCGCGATAGCCCTTCTCGATACGCAGTGAGTTCAGCGCATACATGCCAAACGGCTTGGCCCCGGCGGCGAGGATCGCGTCATAGATCGCGGGCATGTGCTCGTTTAACGCATGCACCTCCCAACCCAACTCGCCGGCAAAGGATACGCGGATCAGGTGGGCGGGCTGTCCGGCCACGGTGGCCGCCTGATGGGTCAGCCAGCCCAGCGAGAGGTCGGCATCGGTCAGGCCCGACAGGATCTCACGCGATTTCGGACCGGTCACGATCAGCGTATCGCGGGTGGTGGTCACGTCCTCGACCGTGACACCCGAGGGCATCGCGTTCACAAGGATGTCGCGGTCGTGCCATTGCGCGGTGGCGGCGGTGATCATCACGAAGTCATCCTCGCCCAGACGCATGCAGGACATCTCGGTCAGGATGCGGCCGCGATCGTCGGCGATGTAGACGAGGTTGATCCGCCCCACCTTGGGCAGGCCGCCGGTGACCAGCCCGCGCAACGCCTCGGCCGCGCCTTCGCCCTTGACGACAAAGCGCGAGAAACCCGGCAGGTCGAGCACGCCGCAATGGTCGCGCACGGCCTCGCATTCTTCCTTGATCCGCTGCTCCCACGGACCCGAGCGGCCCCAGGTGTGGGTGCTTTCCTCGGAAGTGTCATCCCCCGGCTGCGCGAACCAGTTGGCGCGTTCCCAGCCGTTGTAGACGCCCATGACGCCGCCCAGTTCCTTGACCTTGGCGTGAACCGGCGACAGCTTCTTGTCGCGCGCGGCGGGCCATTCGTGATGGGGGAAGTGCATGGCGTATTCGTTGCCGTAGACCTCCATTCCCTTCTGGTTGCAGTAATCCTGATCGGTGTAATCGGTGTAGCGGCGCGGATCGACGGCCCACATATCCCATTCGGTGGCGCCATCCACGATCCATTCGGCCAGAACTTTGCCTGCACCGCCGCCTTGGGCGATGCCGAAGGTGAAGGTATGCGCCTCGAAGGCGTTCTTGACCCCCGGCATCGGGCCAATCAGGGGCAGGCCATCCGGCGCATAAGGGATCGGCCCGTTGATCACGCGGCCCACGCCCGAGGTCGCCATCAGCGGCACCCGCTCCATCGCGTCGGTGACGATGTCCTCGATCCGGTCCAGATCATCGTTCCACAGCTGAAAGCTGAAATCCTCAGGCATCGGGTCGTCCTCGGTCATCCAGTGGCCCTTGCAGTTGGGCTCGTAGGGGCCGAGATTGAAGCCGTGCTTTTCCTGCCGCAGGTAGTAGGAGATATCCACGTCGCGCAGCAGCGGCAGCTTGCCGCCGTTTTCCTTGGACCAGGCTTCGACCTCGGGGATCTCATCAGTCAGCAGATACTGGTGGCTCATGACCATCGCGGGTACGGTGCGGCCGCCAAAGGGTTTGAACCATTCGCCCACACGCTGCGCGTAGTAGCCGGCCGCGTTGACGACACAGTCGCAGTCGATGTCGCCCTTTTCGGTGTGGACGGTCCAGGTGCCGTCGTCATGCTGGGTTACGCCGGTGGCCGGGCAGAACCGGATGATCTTCTGCCCCATGTCGCGTGCGCCCTTGGCCAGCGCCTGGGTCAGCTGCGCAGGGTCGATGTCCCCATCGGTCGGGTCATACAGAACGCCCTCAAGATCATGAGTTTCCAGGAACGGGTAGCGTTCCTTGGCCTGCTCCGGCGTCCACATTTCCATCGGGATTCCCTGGTAGCGGCCCATCGACATGGCCCGCTGGAACTCCTGCATCCGCTCTTTGCTGTGCGCCAGACGGATCGAGCCGGACACGTGGTAGTTCATCGGGTAGTCGACCTCTTCGCCAAGGCGCGAATACAGTTCGGTCGAATAGCGCTGCATGTTCATGATCGCCCACGAGGTCGAGAAGGTCGGCACGTTGCCCGCCGCGTGCCAGGTCGACCCTGCGGTCAGCTCGTTCTTTTCCAGCAGAACGCAGTCGGTCCAGCCCTTTTTGGCCAAATGGTACAGCGAGGACGCCCCTACGACGCCGCCGCCGATGATGACCACGCGGGCCTTGGTCGGAAAATCGCTCATGTTTCTAGATCCCTGTCATTGTGCCCTTTGGGGCAGTTCATCCGTGATGTCGTAGTAGTCGCCCTTGTCCGCCACGAAGATGTGGCGGGCCAGTTTCAACTGAGTGGGCTGGTCCAGAGCCCCCATCGAAACTGAAATCGTGTCTTCGTCCTTGTGCTGCCAGAACAGAAAGCTTCCGCATGCCTTGCAGAAACCACGCCGGGCCGTGTCCGAAGCCTGAAACCATCCCAGAGTATCGCTGCTGTTCAGGGTCAGGTTGTCCTGGTGGGTCGCGGTCGAGGCCCAATAATGCCCAGACTGCCGACGGCATTGCCCGCAGTGGCAGGCCGAGGGCGGTGACAGCTCTCCGTTGATCGTGAAGGCCACCGAACCGCAAAGGCACGATCCTTTTTGCATGGTTCTATCCCTTTCCTGCAGGTGCCGCGCTGGTTCCCAGCAGGACGCCATAAATGATGAAACAGGTGGCCATGACGCGGCGCACCCAGACGTTGAACACGGCGCCCAGCGCCGCCCGCCCCATCACCGCACCCAACAGTGTGAACCCGGTGTAGCTGAGCGTCGTGATGATCAGCGCCGTCGGCATGATGATCGCCATTTGCTGCCAGATCGGCACATCAGGCTGCACGAACTGGGAAAACGCGGCCAGGTAACCTGCGACACTCTTTGGATTGATCGTGGCGACGGCCAAGGCATGGAGATAGACATGGCGGGCCGGGCGCTGGCTGGCCGGCGCGGGACGCGCGGCGTTCATCCACCCCCGGAGTCCCATCCAGATCAGGAACCCCGCCCCGATCAGTTTAGCCACGAAAAACCCGGTTGGCGAGGCCGCGATGAGGGCTGTCACCCCCAGAGCCGACAGGATCAGAAAGGCGCTGGCCTGGGTCAGGATCGCCAGAACCCCAAGCATTGCCTTGGGAAATGGCAGGCTCAGCCCGTTCGAGATACAATTCACCGCATTCGGACCCGGCGTGGTCACGAACACCACCCAGAACAGCGCGAATATGGTCCAGGCCTCAAAGCTCATCAGTACACCGGCGGAGCGATCACCCAGACGGCCACGGCGGGTTCGTCGTAAGGGTTCGCCCATTGATAGGGTTCGTGCTTGATCCGAAAGCTGTCCCCGACGCCGACGGTGAAATTTCGGCCTCCGATCGTAAGGTCGAGACGGCCCGAGATCATGTATCCAACCTCCTGCGTCGGACGGTTGGCCGGGGTCTGCATCCGGGAGTGGGGCTCAAAGGTGGAATGCACCATCTCGAAATCATCGGTCAGGTCAGGCGACAGCAATTCCTCGATCAGCCCTTCCTCGCCCGACCCCATCGGCCGGCGCGAACCGGCGCGCACCACATAGCCCTGTTCCTCGGCCAGAACGCCGGTATGGGCGAACAGCATCGACATCGGCACACCCAGGCATTCCACGATCAGGCGCAGATCCGAGATCGACGGAGCAGACAAATCGCGCTCGACCTGGCTGAGCCAGCCCACCGACCGGTCCAACCGCGAAGCGATATCGGTCAGCGTCAACCCGCGCGCCTTGCGCAGCGCGCGAATGTCCGCCCCCAGCGTCGCAGCGATATGGGCCTGGTCGTTCACGCTACCCCCCGATTCATGAAATTTACGTCATTTTTTTCACGATGTCCCGAATCGGTGAAAATTCCAAGAGATTTTTCACTACCGATCCTGATCCTTCCACGCTATGGCTGCGGAATGTGGATCGTCATTCTGTATTTCTGGGCCATCAACGCGTTGACTTTGCTGGTGTTCGGCTGGGACAAGCTGCGGGCGATCCGACGCAGGCGGCGTGTCCCGGAGAAGTGGCTTTTGCGACTGGCGCTGTTGGGCGGCAGCCCCGCAGCTTTGTTGGGTCGCTGGATATTCGGGCACAAGACCCGGAAAAAGCGGCTGACGACTGTGCTGTATGCCATTGCGGCTCTGCAGGCGGGCGCGATCTACCTGTTCCTCACCTACAGTTCTGTTTGAAACTGGCATTTGGCAGTGCGATCGGGCAATGGTTGCACATGATTGACAGAACTTCGTCCCAGGCGCTGGCCATCGGGTCAGTGGCGGTGTCCCTGCTGGTGCTGCTGCTCAAGGTCCTGGCATGGCATTTGACCGGGTCGGTCGCTCTGTATTCCGACGCAATGGAGTCTTTGGTCAACGTGGTCGGCGCGCTGCTGGCGTGGTTTGCCATTCGGATGGCAGAGCGTCCTGCCGACAGCAATCACCCTTTCGGACATCACAAGGCCGAGAACTTCTCGGCCATCGCCGAGGGGACCCTGATCGTTCTCGCCGCAATCCTGATCATTCAGGAAGCCTGGGGCGCCTTGTTCGCGCCTCACCTGGACCAGCTCGGACCGATCGGACTGGCCGTGAACGCAGCGGCCATGGTCCTGAACCTAGTCTGGGCCCGCGTCTTGATCTCGGCGGGTCAGAAACGGCGCTCGCCGGCCATGACCGCCAATGGGCGCCACCTGATGACCGACGTCTGGACCTCGGCCGGGGTCTTGTTGGGACTGATCCTGGTATTGCTCACAGGCTGGGCCGTTCTTGACCCGTTGCTGGCTATTCTGGTGGCTGCAAATATTCTGCGCGAAGGTTGGAAGGTCATTTTCCATTCGGCCGGAGATCTGATGGATTCAGCGGCCCACACCGAGGACACGGACATCATCGAGGCCGCCGTTCGGAACTCGTCTCAGGGTGCCTTGCAGATCCACGATCTGCGCACCCGACGGGCCGGCAAAGCCGTGTTCATCGAATTTCATCTGGTCGTCGATCGCAACATGACGGTTGGTGACGCCCACGACATCTGTGACGCGATCGAAGATGCAATCGCGGAAAAGCTGCCCGAGGCCCGGACCATCATTCACGTGGAGCCGGACTCTCAGCTCAAAGCCTCGGGGATCGAACCGGAATAAAGGTTCTACAGACACCCGAAAACCTGCGCGAGGATACGCGACAGCCCATCGGCATCGGCCTGCTCGAACGCATCGGGCTGATCGCTGTCGATATCAAAGACCCCGATGACCTGCCCCGCAGAATCCCGCACCGGCAGAACCAATTCGGACCGGGTCGACGAGGCACAGGCAATGTGCCCCTCAAACGCATCCACATCCGGGACCAGCTGAACCTCTCCGGTGCGCGCCGCTGCCCCGCAGACCCCGCGCGAGAACGGGATGACCAAACAGCCGTGCCCGCCCTGATAGGGTCCGATCTTCAACAACTCCGGCTCGGTCACACGGTAAAACCCTGTCCAGTCAAAGCGGTCGTCGCTGTGATGCACCTCGCAGGCGACGGTGGCCATCAGAGCGACCTGGTCAGTTTCACCTTCCGTCAGGGCTTCGATGGTTTTGGACAAGAGCGCGTAGTCAGCTTTCATGGGGTCATTTCCAATGTGCAACCGGGCCGCAACCTCTGCGGCCCGGTTCAGCTAATGGCAAAATGCCAAAGCGTCAAACCCGCTCGATCGCGATTGCGGTGCCTTCGCCGCCTCCGATGCAGATCGCGGCCACTCCGCGCTTCAGGCCACGCTTCTCGAGTGCATTTAGAAGCGTCACCATGATGCGTGCACCTGAGGCACCGATCGGATGACCAAGGGCACAGGCGCCACCGTTGACGTTGACCTTGTCGCGCGGCAGGCCCATTTCGTGCATGAAGGCCATCGGAACAACGGCAAACGCCTCGTTCACTTCCCACAGGTCCACGTCGTCCTTGCTCCAACCGATCTGTTCCAGCAGCTTCTGCGCGGCCGGGACCGGAGCCGTCGTGAAAAGGCCGGGCGCCTGGGCGTGGCTCGCGTGGCCCAGGATGCGGGCACGTACATTCACGCCGCGCGCCTCGGCCGTGTCAGCCGCAGCAAGAACCAGCGCCGCTGCGCCATCCGAGATTGACGAGGAATTGGCCGCCGTCACCGTGCCATCCTTGCGGAATGCCGGCTTCAGCGTCGGTATCTTTTCCGGCCGCGCCGATTTGGGCTGCTCGTCCGAATCCTGAATGATTTCACCTTTGCGGCTTCGGACCGTGACGGCTGCGATCTCGTCCGAGAAGGCCCCGCTGGCCTGCGCTTCGAGCGCATTCGACAGCGATTTCAACGCGTATTCGTCTTGCGCCTCTCGGGTGAATTGATAAGCCTCGGCGCAGTCTTCGGCAAAAGTGCCCATCAGGCGGCCCTTGTTATAGGCATCTTCCAACCCGTCCAGGAACATGTGATCCACCACCTGGCCGTGACCGATACGAGCCCCGCCGCGCATCTTGGGCAGCAAGTAGGGCGCATTCGTCATGCTTTCCATCCCACCCGCAACCATCGAGTCTGCATGGCCAAGCGCGATCTGATCGAACGCCATCATCGCCGCCTTCATGCCCGACCCGCACATCTTGTTCAGCGTGGTCGCAGGTACCTCTTCTCCCAGACCTGCCGCAAACCCTGCCTGACGCGCCGGAGCCTGCCCCTGACCGGCGGGCAGAACGCAGCCCATCAAAACCTCGTCGACCGTCTGCGTCTTGGCGTTTTTAAGCGCCGCACGAATGGCGACGCCACCCAGTTCTGCCGCAGGCACGCCGTCGAACATTCCTTGAAACCCGCCCATCGGCGTCCGGGCCGCACCAGCGATCACAACCTCTTTCATGTGACGACTCCTCCTTTTGTCGTGTGCTTGGATACCGAATGGTAAGAAATGCCGTCTAGCGTATTTCTACGATCGATCGACGGAATCCGAGGGGAGTCACGTGGCACTGAGCAGCAAAACGACAGGCGAAACGCAGATCATCACAGTCGACGCCGCCCGCATCGACGCCGCCATGGCGATACAGTTCAAGGAAGACATGCGGACCCAAACCGCAGATGGCGCCGGTCGGATCATCCTGGACCTGTCTGCGGTCGAGTTCATAGACTCCAGTGGATTGGGCGCGATCGTGGCGTCCATGAAGCAACTTGGAAATGGGCGCAGGCTGGAACTGGCGGGATTGCAGCCTGTCGTGGCCAAGGTTTTTCGGCTGACGCGTATGGATACGGTTTTCAAACTGCATCCCAACTTGGATGACGCGCTGGCCTCCGAGTTGGAGTGAAGCGCCAGGGGGCAAATGGCGTGACAGTCAACTGCGAAGACGGCCGACTCGAAGTGGCGTTCCCTGCCGTCGAAGCCGAGGCCAGCCGCGCCATCGCTTCGCTGCACGCGGGGCTGTCGAATCTCGGCTTGCCGGGGCAAAAGACTGCGGACATCAAGATCGTGTTGGCCGAGGCGATCAACAATGTTGTCGAACACGCCTATGCTGAGCGCGCGCCCGGAATGGTTCGGGTTTCCGTGCTGGACTCCAAAGATTACCTGGAGGTCCAGATCACTGACACCGGGCACCCCTTGCCCGGCCTGAAGATGCCAGATGGCATTCCTGCCAGTGTGGAAACCGATACTTCAAACCTGCCCGAAGGTGGATTCGGTTGGTTCCTGATCCGCACATTGGCCGACGAGGTGCGGTATGACCGCAGAAACGGCCAAAACCTGCTATTCTTGCGGTTTGAGCGCACAAAAAAAGCGGATCGGCCACAATAACGCCCAGATCGGACCATTGTCGCGCCGCAAACGACCGGCAGAAACAAGGGGTAGCTCAGATAGCTTCCCTCGGCGCCATGTGTCACAGCCCCCACCCAGTGAACGGCGCCGAGGACCTTCTCCTTGAAATGACTGGACATCAGCCAACGGCACCCTAGTGTCGACGCGTTCAGGAGGAGACCCATTCCATGCGCGATTTCCACGCCCCCGGCCGTTCCGAGGTTTTATCGACCGAAGGGATGTGCGCAACCTCGCATCCGCTGGCTGCAAAGGTGGCGCTGGATATTCTGGGCCGCGGCGGAAACGCAATGGACGCCGCCATTGCCGCGGGCGTACTTCTGGGCATCTGCGAACCGCAGATGACAGGTCTGGGTGGCGACTGTTTCGTTCTTTACAATCGCGCTGGCGAAACGAAGGTGCGCGCGCTGAACGGATCCGGGCGGGCGCCCGCTGGCGCCTCGGCCGAAGATCTGCGGGCCCGTGGGTTGGCTGCGGTGCCACTTGACGGCCCCGAAGCGGTGACGATCCCCGGGGCTGTTGACGCATTCTGCCACCTGTCAGAGGCCGAGGGTCGATTGGGGATCGAGGCCGTTCTTCAACCTGCAATTCACTATGCCGAAACGGGCGTTCCGGTTGCACCTCGCGTTGCGCATGACTGGTCGATCGGGGCCGAAACGCTGCAGGGCGCAGCCCGGGATCACTATCTGATCGACGGCCGCGCCCCAACGACAGGTCAGGTGTTTCGCGCTCCGGGTCAGGCAGAAGTCCTGCGTCGCGTGGCCCGAAGGGGGCGTGACGCCTTTTACGAGGGCGAAATCGCCGATGACATGCTGGCCGCGTTGAATTCCCGAGGCGGTGTTCATTCGGCCACGGACTTTCACGACACAAAGTTCATCGAAGCCTCACCGGTCGGAGGTGACTACCGCAACGCTGAACTGCTGGAACATCCGCCGAACGGACAAGGCGCGACTGCGATCCTGCTTCTCAACATCCTCAAGCATTTCGACATTGCAGGCATGGACCCGTGGGGCGCCGAACGGGCGCATATCGAAGCCGAGGCGACCAAGCTGGCCTACGATGCACGCAACCGGTTCATCGCCGACCCGGATCAGTCGTCGCGCATGGAACATTTTCTGGCGCCGGAAACGGCGGCAAAGCTGGCAGAGCTGATTGATCCCCGGCGCGCCATGACCGCCGCCGCCCCGCTGACCGAAGCGGTGCACAAGGACACGGTTTATGTCACGGTCGTCGACCGGGATCGTATGGCTGTTTCTCTGATCTACTCCATCTTCCACAGCTTCGGATCGGGCATCGCCTCGGAAAAGTTTGGCATTCTCCTGCAGAACCGCGGATGTGGTTTCAACCTTGAACCGGGACATCCGAACGAACTGGGCGGCGGCAAGCGCCCGATGCACACGATCATTCCCGCGATGCTGAAGCAAAACGGCCAGATAGCCATGCCGTTCGGCGTGATGGGCGGGGCCTATCAGCCGACAGGCCACGCTCGCCTAGTTTCCAACCTTCTGGATTTCGACTTGGGGCTGCAGCACGCCGCCGACGCACCCCGCGTTTTTGCCGACGGTTCGATCTTGAAGATCGAACCCGGCTACGATCGCAGGATCGCACAACAATTGTCGGAAATGGGGCACAATGTCGTCGAAACGGAAACGCCGCTGGGCGGTGCGCAGGCGATCCGAATCCATCAAAGCGGAGTATTGGAGGGCGCCAGCGACCCCCGAAAGGACGGTTGCGCTTTGGGTTACTGACGCCGCAACGGCGTCAGCACCGTTTCAGTTCAGCTGGAAGTGCAGCGGATAGCTGCCATCCTGAAACGGCCCGAACATGTTGGGAATATCAGGATGATCAACAGGTTCGCCTGACTGGTCGGCAATCAGATTTTGCTCTGATACATAAGCCACATAGAAGGATTGATCGTTCTCGGCCAGCAAATGGTAGAACGGCTGATCCTTGATCGGGCGGCTGTCTTCGGGAATTGCCTCGTACCATTCCTCGGTATTTGCAAATTCCGGATCCACGTCAAAAATCACCCCTCGGAAGGGATGTTTCTTGTGACGAACCACCTGGCCCAGGCGGTACTTTGCATGTGTCTTCAGCATTGTTTCAGCCCCCAAGGCACTTACTAAACCTTTCCGCCGGCAATTGCCAATCATTGATCTGAAATTCGCGGAAACAGTCTGTGAACCTATGCCTGACAGTCGTCGGCCTGCTGCAGGGTTTCTTATACGATTGTGATTTCCTCGGCCTGCAATCTGCGCTAGAATAAAGAAAAAAGGCACGAGGCACATGAGCAGAAAACTTCTCGTACTCTTCGGGGTGCTGTTTTTGGCATCCTGTGGGGGCGGCGCGCAGCGTCCGCCCAGCAACCTCAATGACGCTTGCGCCATCGCGCGCGAGCGGCCGGACATGATCAAGGCGTTCAAGAGCACCGAACGCAAATGGGGTGTTCCGGTCCATGTCCAGATGGCAACCATCTACCAAGAAAGCCGCTATCGTCACGACGCGCGGACGCCCCACAAATATGTTCTTGGGGTTATTCCGATGGGCCGTCAGAGCAGCGCCTATGGCTTCAGCCAGGCCCTGGACGGAACCTGGGAAGAATATCAGCGCGAAACCGGGAAGCGGCGCGCCAAGCGTGACCGCATTCGTGACGCGTCAGATTTCGTCGGATGGTACATGAACAAAAGCAGTCAGAAGATCGGCATCTCGACCAGCGACACGCGGAACCAGTATCTGGCGTATCACGAAGGTCGCGCGGGTTACGCACGCGGCAGCCATTACGGCAAGACCTGGCTATTGAACGTGGCCAATGACGTGGACGCACGTGCGCAGATGTACCAGGCGCAGCTGTCCAGCTGCCGCTACTGAAAGAGCCGCGGGTCAGCGATTCTCTGACCCGCGCCGCGCCTTGTTCGAAAACAGGCCGCTGTCGATTCTGACATCTTCGTTGAGCGGGCCCAGCAGCACCGTGGTTTGACCCCCGGCGTTGTCGTAGATGACCCATTTCCGCAACTCGATCGGATTTGCCGTGAACATCAGCTCGATCCGACCGGACTCGGGGTTTTTCGGGTCCTGCGCGGTGACGACCGTTGCTGTGCCATCAAATGTGTGGCCGACTACCATGTTGGCCTGCGACAGGTTCACGTTGCGCGCCAGAACCAGCGACAGCGGTGTGCGCTTCAACGGGTACTGCTCGGGCGGCTGGTTCGATTTGGGGTCGAACACCATCACCGTGCCGGCATTGGCCAACACGACCGCGCTGTTGGGCGGATCGTATTCGAACCGCATCTTTCCAGGGCGCTGCAGCCACAGCTTGCCGGTACTGAGCGATCCGTCATCGTTGACTTGGGTAAACGTCGTCTGAACGGCCTTCAATCCGTTCAGATAGTTCGAGATCTGCGACAAGGGCAGCTTGTCGGCGGCCCAGGCTGCGGGGGCAGTCAAAGCAAGGGCAAGGGCAAAGGCAATCTGTTTCATGACACACAGATATGCGCTCTGCCCTTGTTATTAAATATCCTACTGTTCCGGGACGAGGATTTCGCGTTTGCCCACGTGATTTGCTGCCGAAACAACGCCTTCGTCCTCCATCTGCTCGACCAGCCGTGCAGCCTTGTTGTAGCCGATGGCAAGTTTCCGCTGGATGTACGAGGTTGAACACTTGCGATCCTTGATCACGATGGCAACCGCCTGATCGTACAGCGCATCCTCACCATTGGTGTTGCCGCCGGTGTTCAGGCCCAGAACCGCGTCGATATTGTCGGCCTTGTCCTCGGACGGGCCGTCCAGCACGCTGCCGACATAGTCGGGCGGGCCATACTGCTTGAGGTGGTTCACGACCTCCTCGACCTCTTCATCCGACACGAACGGCCCGTGGCAGCGAGTGATCTTGGCGCCGCCAGCCATGTACAGCATGTCGCCCTGCCCCAGCAGCTGTTCGGCCCCCATCTCGCCCAGGATGGTCCGGCTGTCGACTTTCGACGTCACCTGGAACGAGATCCGGGTCGGGAAGTTGGCCTTGATCGTACCGGTGATGACGTCCACCGAGGGCCGCTGCGTGGCCATGATCAGGTGGATGCCCGAAGCCCGCGCCATCTGCGCCAGGCGTTGGATGCAGGCTTCGATCTCCTTGCCGGCCACCATCATCAGGTCGGCCATCTCGTCGACGATAACGACGATATAGGGCATGGCCTTGGGTTCGAATTCCTCGGTCTCAAAGATCGGCTCTCCGGTTTCGTCATCGAACCCGGTCTGGACCGTGCGGCTGAACAATTCGCCCTTGGACAGCGCGTCCTTCACCCGGCCGTTGTAGCCGGCGATGTTGCGCACGCCCATTTTGGACATCTTGCGATAGCGGTCCTCCATTTCGCCGACGACCCATTTCAGGGCAACCACCGCCTTTTTCGGGTCGGTCACGACCGGCGACAGCAGATGCGGGATGCCGTCATAGACGGAAAGCTCCAGCATCTTGGGGTCGATCATGATCAGGCGGCATTCGTCCGGCGTCAGTTTGTAGAGCAGCGACAGGATCATCGTGTTGATCGCCACCGACTTGCCCGAACCGGTCGTCCCGGCGATCAGCAGGTGAGGCATCTTGGCCAGGTTGGCCACGACCGAGTCTCCGCCGATATCCTTGCCCAGCGCCAGCGGTAGCGCATGGGTGCCGTCGCCGAAATCGCGGCTTGCCAGGATTTCGCGCAGGACCACCATCTCGCGGTTCTCGTTGGGCAATTCGATGCCGATGACCGAACGTCCGGGCAGGGTCGAGACACGCGCCGACAGCGCCGACATAGACCGGGCGATATCATCGGCCAGCCCGATCACGCGGCTGGCTTTCAGGCCCGGTGCGGGTTCCAACTCGTACATCGTGACGACAGGGCCGGGGCGGACACTGACGATCTCGCCTTTGACCCCATAATCATCCAGCACGTTCTCCAGCATCCGCGCGTTTTCCTCCAGCGCTTCGTCACTGAGGTGATGACGCTGAATGCCCGACGGGTTCGTCAACAGGCTGAGCGGCGGCAGTTCGAAATCCGTGTGCCGCTCTTCGAAAGACAGGCTGGGCTGCGCTTCGGCCTGAGCCCGTCGCGACGGCAGGACGTTGCGCCGGACTGGCTGCGCGACAACCGGCTTGCGCGGTTCGGCAACCGGGATCTTCATGGCCGGGCGCGCCTCGGCGATTGGGTCCTCTGCATCCTCGAACACCTGATCGTCGTCGATATCCTCAGGCGCATAGGCCGAGACCGGGTCTTCCGCGAACGTCTCCATTTCCGCAGACGGCTGCGGCGGCTGACCGGTCAACGGCGGCTCGGGCGGCAGCCCGGCAGCAGTCAGCGGAGGTTCGGGCGGAAGGTTGCCCGCACGCGGCGCATTCAGGATCAGCGGGTCGGGACCACGGCCGCGCCCCTTGGTCAGTGGGCGGTTCGGATCGGGCTCGGGCGCGATTTCACCGGTAGCGACCTTGCGGTTCTGGATCACCGCGGAGATCTTCGAGCGGATCCGGTCCTCGCCCGGCATCTCGTCATATCCGGTAACGGGTTCCGGATCGACCAGTTCGGGTTCGGGCATCGGCTCGGGGCGGCGGATCAGGCCAGGCATGCGCGCAAGCAGGCCCGTTTTGACGGGCTCGGGGGCTGCGATCTCGGGCTCTTCAAAGACCGGATCGGCATAGGCCAGTTCATCCTCGAATTCGGCACCGGCGGCCTGGGTTGCCTTGCGTTCCTGCCACTTTTCCCGGCGCGCCTGCGCGGCACGGGCCGTGGCCGAGGCCCCCTGCCCCAGCGCGGTCATCAGCATGTCATAGGCCATCACCAGACCCAGCAGGAAAGCCCGGAACCCGTGCCGGACGTCCGATTTGGTGAAACCCAGCACAAAGACGCCCAATGCCAGCATGCCGGCCGCCATGGCCAGCGACATCAGCTTGACCATGAAATGCGACGAGATCGGCAACAGCGTCAGCAGCGCGCCCATCACCGTGTCGCCGAACAGACCGCCCAGACCAAAGCTGTGCGTCGCGCGCCATTCGGCGCCGGGCACCAGCGTTGCGGCATAGACCGAGAGGACGGCGATCCAGATCGGCGCGAAAATCAGGCGGGCCACGGCGCGATCCTCGCCGAAATGGCCGGCAAAGCGCACGCCCCAGCCGACCAGCACCAGCGCGATGCCAAAGCTGCCCCAGCCCACGATCATGAACAACGGCGCGGCGATCGAAGCGCCGAACCGGCCCAGCCAGTTCTGCACCGGCGCGTCGGTCGAGACCATCCAATTCGGATCATCCGGCGTGTAGGACCAGATCATCGCCGCGGCGGCCAGGCCGGCCAAGATCAAGGCGATCCCGATCAGTTCCTTGCTGCGCCGCTCGATCGCGGCCTGGGTGGTGCTGTCCAACAATGGGTCGCGGTTGCGCGCGTTGTAAGATGCCATGTGCCCTCGTACCTCACGAATAGATGCAGTCGCGGAGCGTGATCAGCCCGCGCTGCATCTCTGTTTTTGGGGCCACCATCGCGACCCTGATAAAGCCTTTGCCCGGGTTCTGCCCCGGATCCCCTTGTGAAAGATATGCGCCCGGCAGGACCCGAACCCCGGTTTCCCGCCACAGCTTCAATGCGGCCTGCTCGCCATCCTCGACGGGCAGCCAAAGAAAGAACCCCGCCTCGGGCGGCATATAGCCCTGAACGCCCGCAAACACCTGATCGGCGATGGCATATTTTTCCTGATACAGCGCGCGGTTTTCCTGAACATGCGCCTCGTCGGCCCAGACCCTGGCCGCCGCGGCCTGCAACGGCAGCGGCAAGGGCGCCCCGGCATAGGCGCGCAACTGCTTGACCCGCTTGATGCTTTCCGGCCCGCCCGCGATCAGCCCCGACCGAAGCCCCGCCAGGTTCGACCGTTTCGACAGCGAGTTGAACAGCGTGATCCGCTCGGGATCGGCGCCCAGCTCCTGCGCGACGGTCAGGATGCCGGTGGGCGGCGTATCGCGGTAGATCTCGGAATAGCACTCGTCGGCGAAGATGCGGAAATCGTACCGCTCGGCCAGCCGGATCAGCTCGGCCCAGTAGTCGCGCGAGGCGACGGCACCCTGCGGGTTGGCGGGCGAACAGATATAGGCGACGGCGGTGCGGTTCAGCACATCCTCTGGCAGGCCGGCATAGTCTGGTAGATGCCCGGTGGCCGCGGTGGCCGGCACGAAATACGGCTGCGCCCCGACCGAGATCGAGGCCACCATGTAGACTTGATAGAACGGGTTGGGGCACAAAACGATCGGCTGCTGGCCGTTCTTCTGCTCGGGGCAGAGCGCCATGGCGGCGTTATACAACCCCTCGCGCGTGCCGTTCAGTGCCATGATGTTGGTCTCGGCGTCCATCCGCACGCCATAGCGACGGTCGATCCAGTCGGCGATGGCCCCGCGCAGCGCGTCGGACCCCTCGTTCGGCGGGTATTTCTGAAATCCGGCGGCATTTTCCACGATGACATCGGTCACCCAGGGCGGAAAGTCATGCTTGGGCTCGCCAATCGTCATATGCACGACATCGCCGCCCGGCGCGTGATGGTCGAGCAGGGCGCGTAGACGCGGAAAAGCATAGGCCGGTAGGTTCGAAAACCGCTCGGGGAAATTCATGACTGCTGCCTCGATACCGGGATCATTGGCGCCCCGGTTTTCCAGCAGATTACAGGCCGAACCCCCGCGCGTCCAGACAAAGAGGTTCCGAATCAGGGGATTGTGGCATTCAGGTCAGAACCGCCTCGGCCGCCGCGCCCAGCCGCAAAAGCGCCTCTTCCGAGCCCGGATAGCCCAACATCATCAGCCCGCAGGACGGTATCGTGGTGGGCAGCGACAGCGCCGCCAGCCCCATCAGGTTGCCGATCCGGGTGTTGCGCAGGGCCAGAAGGTTCTCGGTGACGTAGTAGTCATGGTCGTTCATCAGTCGGTCCAGATCCGGCGGCAGGATCGGCGCGGTGGGGGCCAGAACCGCGTCAAAGCCGGCGGTGGCCGCGTCCCAGGCCGACCGGCAGGCTTTCAGCCGCGACCACGCGGCCACGTAATCCGGGCCGGAATGCCCCTTGCCCGCGCGGAACCGTTCAAGGATTTCGGGATACATCGCCTCAGGGTTGGCCTCGATCACGTCACGCCACAGGCCATAGGCTTCGGTGGTGTAGAGAACACCGGACAGGCCCATCGCCTCGACCAGTTCCGGCACCTCCAGCGGCACGATTTCGGCCCCTGCATCACGCAAGCGGTCCAGCGCCTCGGCATAGGCCTGGCGTGGCGCGTCGCGCAGATCGTCCTGCGCGATGGTCTGCAGATCGGCAAACCGCCGCCCCTTCAGGCTGGCGCCCCGCAGATCGGCCGGCGTTCCGCCTTCCAGCAGCGCCAGCATCTGCGCCGCATCCTCGACCGACCGCGCCAGCGGGCCGACCGTGTCGAACCGCAGGCACAGGGGCACCACGCCCTCGAGGCTCAACCGCCCCGACGTGGTTTTCAGCCCCACCAAGTCGTTCCACGCGGCCGGAATGCGCACCGATCCGCCCGTATCCGAGCCGATTCCGCAGGCCGCCAGACCAAAGGCCACCGACGCCGCCGCACCCGAGGACGACCCGCCCGGAACCGCCTTTTCGTCATTCACGCAGGGCGGCGTCGCGGTGACGGGGTTCAGGCCAAGGCCCGAGAAGGCCAGCTCGCTCATATGCGTCTTGCCCAGACAGACCGCGCCCATGGCCGTCGCGTTGCGCAGAACGGTTGCGTCATGGTCGGGAACCCGGCCGCGCAGCAGGGCCGATCCGGCCTCGGTTCCGATCCCGGCGGTGTCGAACAGATCCTTCCAGCTGATCGGCACCCCATCCAGCAATGAACGGCGCAGACCCTGGGCCGCCCGTTCCTTGGCTGCGCGGGCTTCCGCGCGGGCGCGGTCATGCGTGACGCGGGCATAGATGCGGTCGCGGTGCGGATGGGCGTCGATGGCCGCCAGATAGACCTCGGTCAGTTCCTCGGGATCGATCTGCCCCATGCCGATCCCCCGGCCCAGGTCACATGCCGTCATGGTCAGCCAGTCCTGCATCTTTGCCCCCTTGTCGGAAAAATTCGTGTTTCGGCGACGGTAGCGACAGGACTGCACATGGACAATCCCGAAAGGGCGCGCATATTGCACCGCATGACACAGGTTTCCGATATCTTGATCGTGGGCGGCGGGCTGAACGGCCCCGCCCTGGCGCTGGCGCTGGCGCAGACCGGGCACAGCGTCACCGTGATCGACGCGCTGGCCGAGAAGGTGCGCAAGACCGCGGCGTTCGACGGGCGTGCCTATGCGCTGGCGCTGGCCTCGCAACGGTTGCTGGCCGCGATCGGAGTCTGGGAGCGGGTCGCGGAATACGCCCAGCCGATGTTGGAGATCAAGGTCACCGATGGCCATGCGGGCGCAGGCCCGTCGCCGTTTTTCATGCATTTCGACCATGCCGAGATCGAGGAAGGCCCGATGGGCTATATGGTCGAGGACCGTCACCTGCGGCGCGCGTTTCTTGCGGCGATGGAGGCAGAACCGGCGATCACCCGGGTGGATGGGAAAACCGTGGTTGCGCAGGAAACCGGGCCTGGTGGCGTGACCGTGACGCTGGATGACGGATCGGCGCTGTCCGGTCGGCTTCTGGTGGGGTGTGACGGCCGCCGCAGCGGCACCGCCGCCCGCGCCGGGATCAAGCGGACCGGATGGGACTACGGCCAGACCGCGCTGGTCTGCGCCATCGAACACGACCTGCCGCATCACGGCATCGCACATCAGTTCTTCATGCCCCCCGGCCCGCTGGCGATCCTGCCGCTGACCGGCAATCGCAGCTCGATCGTCTGGAGCGAACGCTCTGACACCGCGCAGCGCATCAACGCGCTGGACGAGACCGAGTACCTTCAAGTTCTGCGGCCCAGATTCGGCGATTTTCTGGGTAACATCCGCCTGCAGGGCGACCGGTTCACCTATCCGCTGAACCTGACCATCGCCAATTCCTTCATCGCCGAGCGGCTGGCGCTGGTGGGTGATGCGGCCCATGGCATGCACCCGATCGCCGGTCAGGGGCTGAACGCCGGGCTGCGCGACGTCGGCGCGCTGGCCGAGGTTCTGACGCTGGCCGGGCGGCGCGGCGAGGACATCGGCTCGGTGCTGGTTCTGGAGCGCTATCAGGAATGGCGCCGCTTTGACACGGCGGCCCTGGCAATGGCGACGGATGTGTTCAACAAGCTGTTTTCGAACGACAATCCGATACTGCGGCTGGGGCGCGACATCGGAATGGGCATCGTGGGCTCCCTGCCCAGCCTGCGCCGCGGCTTCGTGCGCGAGGCCGCCGGTTTGACGGGCGACCTGCCCAAGCTGCTGCAGGGCCGCCCGATCTAGTCGAGCTTGCGCGCCTCATCCACCAGCATCACCGGAATCCCGTTGCGGATGGGAAAAGCCAGACCAGCGGCTTTCGAGACCAACTCCTGCCGCTCGGCGTCATATTCCAGCGTGGTGTGGGTCTGGGGGCAGATCAGCGCCTCGAGCATGTGGCGGTCGAACCCCGGTTCCGTTTCAGTCATTGCAGTTGTTCCTCGTTTGAACCCCCGCGCAGCGAGAATTCGATCAGTGTGACAAGCGTTTCGCGCCGGGTGCGCAGACAGGGCGCCTCAAGCAGGGCCTGCTTGTCCTCGGGGTCGAAATCCAGAAGCATAGACAGGGAATTGACCAACAATTCGTCATCCGCCTCGTTCAGCGACTCCCAATCGGTCGACAGTTGGCGGGCGGAAAAGTAACGCCCCAGCAAACGCAGGAAGCCGGACCGGTCGAACGTATCGTCTATTTCCCCTTTGCCCAGATCGCGGTCGAACCCGTCCCAGGTGACGGCGCAGCGACGATACGGCGTGAAACCATCCAATTCGGATTGGATGCGAAACCGGGACACACCGGACAGAGTGATCAGATAGCGCCCGTCTTCGGTCTCGGAAAACTGCGTGACACGTCCGGCGCATCCGATCCGATGCAATTTGGTGTCGTCGTTCTGACAAGGGTTCGGCTGGACCATGCCGATCAACCGCTCTTTGGTTTTCAAGGCGTCATCCAGCATTTGCAGGTAGCGGGGCTCGAAAATATGCAGCGGCAGGCGTGACCGGGGCAGCAACAGCGCCCCGGGCAGAGGAAACACGGACACCGTGTCCGGCAGATCGGCGGGATGCATCATGTTTCCGATTCTAGCTCTGATGCGCGGTTAGGCAAATATCATCGAGCTGAGTTTGCGGCGACCGTTCAAAACGATCGGGTCATTGGCCTTGAGCGCATCGAAGATGGTGAACAGCTGCGCCTTGGCTGCGCCATCATTCCATTCCCGATCGCGGCGGAACAGCTCCAGAAGCTGGTCAACCGCCTCGGCGGCCTTGCCGTTGGCATAGAGCGCCTGCGCCAGGTCGAACCGGACCTGATGGTTGTCGGGATCTGCTTCGACCGCTGCCGTCAACTCGGCCACCGGCCCGGCATTTGCGGCCTGCTTGGCCAGTTCCAGCTGCGCGTGGGCAGCTTCCAACTCGGCCGTCGTTGAAATCTCGGCCGGAGCGCCGTTCAGGATCGCCTCGGCCTGATCAAGGTCACCCATCGCGATATGCGCCCGCACCAGGCCGCCATAGGCCGCGGCATGTTTTGGGTCTTCGCCAAGAATGGCGGCAAAGGTCTGGGCCGCATCCACTGCCGCGCCATCATTCAGCATCTCTTCGGCGGCCTCCACGGCCTCGTCCAGCTGCCCGCCCGGGCTCTGGCCACCGGCGGCCTCGATCACACGGTCGATAAAGGCCTTGATCTCCGATCCTGGCAAAGCGCCTTGGAATCCGTCAACCGGCTGCCCCTTGAAGAAGGCATAGACGGTCGGAATCGACTGGATACGCAATTGCGAGGCGATCATCTGCGCCTCGTCCACGTTGATTTTCACCATCTTGACCGCGCCCTTGGCCGCGGTCACGGCCTCTTCCAAGGCCGGACCCAAGGTCTTGCAGGGACCGCACCAGGGCGCCCAGAAGTCGACGATAATGGGCAATTCCTGCGATGCCTCGACGACATCGGCCATGAAAGTGGCCTCGGTTCCGTCTTTGATCAGATCGGTGGCTGCGGGGCTGCCTGCGCCGTTCAGAAGTTCCATGGCATTCACTCTCCGGATTCAGTCTTGCGCCTTATATGCAACCAGCCGACCGGGAAACCAAGGGCCGAGTTGCGGAATCCCGCACCGATCAAAGATCGAAACTGGCAAAGACGGGCGCGTGGTCGCTGGGCTTCTCCCAGCCGCGCGCGTCGCGCAGGACGCGGCTGGAATGGCCGGCGTTCGAGATATCAGGCGTCGCCCAGACGTGATCCAGGCGCCGCCCCTTGTCAGCCGCATCCCAGTCGCGGGCGCGATAGGACCACCAGCTGTAGAGCTGTCCATCGGGGATGTCCTGCCGGGTGATATCGACCCAGCCGCCCGCATCCTGCGTCTCGGCCAGTTGCGCGACCTCAATTGGAGTGTGCGACACGACCTTTAGCAGTTGCTTGTGCGACCACACGTCGTCCTCGCGCGGGGCGATGTTCAGGTCGCCGACCAGAATGGATTTCTGCGGCTTTTCGGCGTGGAACCAGTCGCGCATGTCGGTCAGGTAATCCAGCTTCTGGCCAAATTTCTCGTTCACCTCGCGATCGGGAACGTCGCCGCCTGCCGGGACGTAGAAATTGTGGATGATCACCCCGTTTTCCAGTTGCCCCGCCACATGCCGGGCATGGCCCAGCCCGGCAAAGTCCTGATCGCCCAGATCCGTGATCGGCAAGCGCGACAGGATGGCCACGCCGTTATAGCCCTTCTGACCGCGGGCGATCATATGGGTGTAGCCCAGTTCCGCGAAGCCCTCTGTCGGGATCTTGTCGACCGGCGATTTGCATTCTTGCAGGCACAGCACGTCCGGCGCCTCTTCCTGCAGCAGCTTCAGCACGATCGGCTCGCGCAGGCGAACGGAATTGATGTTCCAGGTGGCCAGAGTGAAAGGCATGATCGGGGTTCCCTTGTCGCGACTCGGGCAAACTAGCGCGGCAGGTGCCGGGGTGCCATCCGAAAAAAAGCCGGGCCAAAGGCCCGGCAGTCCAACAGGGAGGTACATGTCATGACCCGGACATGCACGGGATGGGATTATCCTAAAGATGCTTGCAGAGTATCACTTTGATCCACATCAATCCACCTATGGTTACGACACCAGTCGATATCCACCAGATTCTGTGACCAAAAGGCGCGCATTGGAGGGATCGGGCTCGATTTTCTGACGCAGGCGGTAGATGTGCGTTTCCAGCGTATGTGTGGTCACACCGGCGTTGTAGCCCCAGACCTCATGCAGCAGCACATCGCGCGCCACCACGCCGTCGGTCGAGCGATACAGGAACTTGAGAATGTTGGTTTCCTTCTCCGTCAGCCGAATCTTGCGGTCGTCCTCGGTGATCAACATCTTCATCGCGGGTTTGAAAGTATAGGGCCCCAGGACAAAAACGGCATCTTCAGACTGTTCGTGCTGGCGCAGCTGCGCACGGATCCGGGCCAGAAGCACCGGGAACTTGAACGGCTTTGAAACATAGTCGTTGGCGCCCGCATCCAACCCCAAAATCGTATCGGCATCGCTGTCATGGCCGGTCAGCATCAGGATCGGGCTTTTGACCCCCTGCTTGCGCATCAGGCGGCACAGCTCGCGCCCATCCGTGTCGGGCAAACCCACATCCAGGATCACAAGGTCATAGATGGCTTCGCGCGCCCGCTCCATCGCGGATTGGCCGTCGGAGGCTTCGAATACATCAAAGTCCTCGGTCATCACCAACTGCTCGCTGAGCGCCTCGCGCAGGTCTTCATCGTCATCGACCAGCAGGATTTTCTTGAGTTGCGCCATGTCCCGGTCCTCCTAAACCTTTTGCAACACTTGAGCGTGGAAGATGCAATCAACAAGTTTTGCTGCAATGCTCTCACGCCCTCGTGTCTGTTGGGCCGGAAATGTTTCACATTTCCTTTCGAACGGGCTAGGACGAGGGTCGAACGTTACAGGATAACATCAATGAGTCTCATTCCAGACATCACCGAGTTGCTGGCCCGGGCGCGTGCCGACCTTCGGATGGGCGTTCCGGTCGTGCTGACGGATGACGGGGATTTCAGCGTTGTCGCCGTCGCCGCAGAGACACTCAACCCGCAGCGTCTGGCGGACCTGAGGGGGCTGGGCGGCACGCCTGTGGTTGCCATCACCGGACGACGGGCCGAAACGCTCAAAGCCCGCGCCTATGACGGTGATCTTGCTCGGGTCGTGATCCCGGCCGAGGCTGATCTGGGGTGGGTGCAGGCGGTTGCAGACCCGTCCGATGACCTGAATGCCCCGATGAAGGGACCCCTAATGACTCAGCGCCAGGGCAATGCACACCTGCATCGCATCGCAATCGCACTGACCAAATCCGCCCGCCTGCTGCCCGCCGCGGTGGTGGTTGCAGTCGAAAACGGCCAGGCCTTTTCGGCGACACACGGTCTGACCTGCATCGACCACACACGCGCTGCGCCGCATCTGGCCGATCGCAGCCCCTTGCACGAGGTGGTCGCCGCGCGCCTGCCGATGGAAGTGTCCGAGGCCGGTCGTCTGCACGTCTTCCGCCCAGAGGACGGTGGCGAGGAGCACTATGCCATCGAAATCGGCCGCCCGGATCGCTCGAAACCTGTTCTGGCACGGTTGCATTCGGCCTGTTTTACCGGTGACCTGATGGGCAGCCTGAAATGCGACTGCGGCCCGCAACTGCGCGGTGCCCTGGCCCAGATGGGGGCCGAGGGGCATGGGATTCTGCTGTATCTCAACCAGGAAGGTCGCGGGATCGGCCTGGCCAACAAAATGCGCGCCTATTTCCTGCAGGATCAGGGCTTCGACACCGTCGAAGCCAACCACCGGCTTGGATTTGAAGATGACGAGCGCGACTTCCGCCTTGGATCGGACATCCTGAAATCGCTCGGGTTCAGTTCGGTCCGGTTGCTGACCAACAACCCCGCCAAGATCGCAATGATGGAACGGACCGGGATTGCCGTTACCGAGCGTGTGCCGCTGAAGGTCGGGGAAACCGCCCACAACCGGGCCTATCTGGCGACCAAGGCCTCGAAATCGGGCCACCTGCTGTGAGCCCTCTTGATCTGGTGGTAACGCCGACCGGAGTGCGGTTCTTCGGCCGCAGGTTTCCCTGCACCATCGGCAAAGGTGGCCTGAGCAACCACAAGCGCGAGGGCGACGGGGCCACCCCCACAGGGCACCACCACATTGTCGGAATGCTGTACCGCCCGGATCGGATTGCGCCTCCCGCCCCGTGGGCTTTGCCCATCGGGCCGGGCGATCTGTGGTCGGATGACGATAGGGATCAGGACTACAACCAACACGTTCGCGCGCCCTATCCATGCAGTCACGAACGCCTGCGTCGGGCAGACCCGCTGTACGATCTGGTGCTGATTACCGATTGGAATTGGCCCGTCGCCACACCGGGCAGCGGATCAGCGATCTTTCTGCATCAGTGGCGCAGACCGGGCTATCCGACCGAAGGCTGCGTGGCGTTCCGGCGCGACGATCTGCACTGGATCGCGCGGCGCGTCGCACCCGGAACCCGGATCATCATTCCGCGGGTTTGACCCGGTCACCAAAGATGGCCGACCCCACCCGGACATGAGTTGCACCCAGCGCGATCGCGGTTTCAAAATCGCTGCTCATCCCCATGGACAGGCCATCCAGCCCGTTCCTGCCCGCGATCTTGGCCAGCAAAGCAAAATGCAGCGCGGGCTCCTCGTCGACGGGCGGAATGCACATCAACCCACGCACCGGCAGGTCAAGTGATCGACATTCGGCGACAAATTCATCGGCCTCGGCGGGCATAACCCCGGCTTTCTGGGCCTCTTCGCCGGTATTTACCTGAATGAATAGATCAGGACACTGCCCCACCTCTTGCGCCAGCCGCGCAAGGGTTTTGGCCAGTTTGGGACGGTCGACCGAGTGGATCGCGTTGCACAGTTCCATCGCCTGCCGCGCCTTGTTGGTTTGCAGCGGACCAATCAGATGCAGATCAATATCGGGATAGCTTTCACGGAAGGCGGGCCACTTGCCGGCAGCCTCCTGCACCCGGTTTTCACCAAAACACCGGTGACCCTGCTTCAACACGGCCTCGACCCGGTCGTTGGGCTGCACCTTGGATACGGCAATCAGCCGGACCGAGCCCTTGGGGCGGCCGGCTGCGGCTTCGGCCTTGGCGATGCGGGCGGTGATTTCTTGCAGCGACATGGATTCCCTCTGTTTCCATTTGTCCGCAGAAAAACACCATGTCGGTACAAAAGAAAAGGGCGGGTCCGAAGACCCGCCCTCAAACCTTGCGGTTCAGTTCAACTTAGAAGTTGAACTGAGCACCGAAGTCAGCGCGCAGGCGGCTGTCGCCGTCACCGGCTTTCGACTGGCCGATACCACCGCGCAGCGATGCACCGCCGCCCAGGTCGTAGATGGCGCCAATGCCGTACTGCTGGGTGTCGTTGTCAGCCGAACCGTCGCCGTAAGCGAAGGTCAGGGTGGTTGCAGCGCCAACGTTGTAGGCTGCCGACAGACCGTATGCAGTGCCGTTCAGCGAGTCGTCTGCAACGTCATCGTCTGCGACGAAGATGGTGCCCGAGAAGTCGCCGAATTCAGCACCCAGGGTCAGAACTGCCAGGCTCTGCTTCTCAACAACGTCGCCGATGGCGCTGGTTTCACCATAAGCAACAGCTGCGGTGAAGTTGTTGAAGCTGTAGGTGAAGCTGATGTCCCAGCGGTCTGCGCTGTCTGCAACACCGTTCAGGCCAAAGGTTGCCTGGTCATACGATGCGCCGAAGGCGAAATCACCAACTGCGTACTGGAAGAACACAGCGTTCGAACCTGCACCGGTCGACGAGTAGCCCAGGAAGCTGTAGTCGACGCCCGAGTACTGACCGATGAAGTTTTCCAGGCCCGGCTCGTTACCGTAGTAGTTTGCCAAGTTGTCGAACGAACCAGCAACGTTGCCGGCGTCAACACGCAGACCACCGTAGATGACCGAGAAGCGAGCGCCGTTCAGGCCGGCTGCGTTTGCTTCGCCGGTGTTGGCGTTTTCGTCAGCCTGCAGACGAACACGTGCTTCAAAGCGGACGCCACCGTCGGTTTCCGCGATGCCGTCGATGTTCAGGCGGAAGCGCGAGACCAGGATGGTTTCGTCGGTCGAAACGGTCGTGGTGTTGGTGGTGGTCTGGTCGGTCAGAGTCACACCAGTGTTGGTTGCGCCGCTGGCCGTGGTGGTGGTTTGACCGGTCAGAGTCACGCCGGTGTTGAAGTTGGTCACAACGCCGGTACGGTCTTCCAGGTAACCAATACCAAAGCGGCCATAACCGCTGAACTTAACTTCGGCCGCGGCAACCGATGCGGTTGCGATCAGTGCGGTCGATGCGAAGAGAACTTTTTTCATCTTGTTTCCCTCGGTTTCAATAATTTCTACTCGACACATACCTGCTGCATATGTCTCAGCACGCAGACCGTTTCGCTCTTTTTGCCCCTGTTGCGCAAGCATGCCTTGGACAGCTTCGGTTCTTTGGCCCCAAATTGGTGCAAGGATGCCACAGTCGAATTCACCCCGATATTTCAGCGGCACCGGTACGTAAGCCAAGAATGGGGTTGTTGCAGCACAGTACGTTGTCTAGGAGTATCTCCTAGCAAAGCAAAACATGTGAAAACAGGACCTGCCGACGATGCGCCTGCTGACGATTTTGGGTTTGACCGTTTTGACTGCCTCCGTTTCTGCGTGCGGACAGAATCGGAGCACGTCGCCCAACCCCAATGTTCTATCCGCCGACGGCAGCTCGTCCGAGGCCCGCGAGCTCAACGATCCGAATCGTTCGACCATCTGGGATGTGTTCGGCCCCAACAACTCGGAACAGGTCACCCAGGTCAACCGGTACCTGTGGGCGGCGTCGCTGGATGTGCTCAGCTTCCTGCCAGTACAGGAGGTGGATCCGTTTACCGGCGTTATCATAACGGGTTACGGCAAACCGCCGGGCGGCGGGCGGTCCTATCGGGCGACGGTGCACATCAGTGATCCGGCCCTGGCGGCGCGGTCCCTGTCGGTGGCGCTGCAGACCAGCGGAGGCGCTCCGGTCAGCGCGGCGACCACGCGTGCGGTCGAAGATGCGATTCTTTCGCGGGCGCGTCAGCTGCGGATCGCGGACAACAAGCTCTAGCAACCCGCAGAAAATCACAATATTACCACGCCGGGCCCCTGCCCGGCGTTTTCATTCACGAAGGACCGCATGATGTCGCGTTACTCGGCCAACGAAATCGAAGCAAAATGGCAAGAGGCCTGGGACAAGGCCGGGATCTTCACCGCCAAACGGACGGCGGACAAGCCGAAATACTATGTGCTGGAAATGTTCCCCTATCCTTCGGGGCGCATCCACATGGGGCATGTGCGCAACTACACCATGGGTGACGTGATCGCGCGCCACAAGCTGAGCACCGGGCACAACGTTCTGCACCCGATGGGCTGGGACGCTTTCGGGATGCCGGCGGAAAACGCGGCCATGGCCATCGGCGGCCACCCCAAGGACTGGACCTATGGCAACATCGCCGATATGCGCGCGCAGATGAAGCCGCTGGGCCTGTCGATCGACTGGTCGCGCGAATTCGCGACCTGTGACCCGGAATATTACGGCCAGCAGCAGGCGCTGTTCCTCGACATGCTGGATGCGGGCCTGGTCTATCGCAAGAACGCCGTGGTCAACTGGGACCCGGTGGACATGACCGTGCTGGCGAACGAACAGGTGGAAAGCGGCCGCGGCTGGCGCTCGGGCGCATTGGTCGAGCGGCGCGAGCTGACCCAGTGGTTCTTCAAGATCTCCGAGTTCTCGGAAGAGTTGCTTGATGCGCTGGATACGCTCGACAACTGGCCCGCCAAGGTGCGGCTGATGCAGGAGAACTGGATCGGCAAGTCACGCGGGCTCGAGTTTTCCTTCGAGCGCACCGACGGCGGCGCGCCCATCACCGTCTATACCACGCGGCCGGACACGCTGTTGGGGGCGTCTTTCGTGGGTATCTCGCCCGATCACCCGATAGCCAAGCAGATTGAGGCCGAGAACCCCGAAGTCGCTGAATTCGTTGCGGAATGCCGCAAGGGTGGCACCACGGAAGAGGCTATTGAGACCGGCGAGAAGCTGGGTTTCGACACCGGCATCCGCGTCAAACACCCGCTGGACCCGAACTGGGAACTGCCGGTCTGGATCGCGAATTTCATCCTTATGGATTACGGCACCGGCGCGATCTTTGCCTGCCCCGCGCATGACCAGCGCGACCTGGATTTCTGCCGCAAATACGACCTGCCGGTAATCGACACCTTCTTTGCCCTGGATGACGACACGCCGGTGGACAAGATCGCCTTCGTCCCGCCGAAAGAGCAGAAGGTGCACTGGGTCAACCATTTCGCCGGTCTGACCGAGGCCACCGGACAGGAAGCCATCGACGCGACTATCGACTTTGCCGAGAAGGCCGGCTGGGGCAAAGGCGTGACCAAGTACCGCCTGCGCGATTGGGGCCTGTCGCGCCAGCGCTACTGGGGCTGTCCGATCCCGGTGGTACATTGCGACGATTGCGGCGTGGTGCCGGAGAAAAAGGAAAACCTGCCGATTCGCCTGCCCGACGATGTCACCTTCGACAAACCGGGCAACCCGCTGGATCGTCACCCGACCTGGCGCGACTGTGCCTGCCCGTCCTGCGGCAAACCGGCCAAGCGCGAAACCGACACGATGGACACTTTCGTCGATTCGTCGTGGTATTTCGCCCGTTTCACCGCCCCGCGGGCGGAAACGCCGACCGATCTGGCCGAAGCCGAGTACTGGATGAACGTGGACCAGTATATCGGCGGCATCGAACACGCGATCCTGCACCTGCTGTATTCGCGGTTCTTCGCCCGCGCCATGCACATCACCGGGCATCTGCCGAAAAAGGCGATCGAGCCGTTCGACGCGCTGTTCACCCAGGGCATGGTCACCCATGAAATCTATCAGACCCGCGACGACAAGGGCCGCCCGGTCTATCACCTGCCGGAAGAGGTCGAGGACGGCAAGCTGAAGGCGACGGGCGAGCCGGTCGAGATCATCCCCTCGGCCAAGATGTCGAAATCGAAGAAGAACGTGGTGGACCCGGTCAGCATCATCTCGGCCTTCGGGGCGGATACCGCGCGCTGGTTCGTTCTGTCCGATTCGCCGCCCGAGCGTGACGTGGAATGGACCGCCGCCGGCGCCGAGGCCGCGCACAAGCACCTCAGCCGCGTGCACCGCATCGTGTCCGAGATCGCCGCATCCGACGCCCCGGCCAATGCCGAGGACGAAGCGCTGCTGCGCGAGATGCACAAGACCATCCATGACGTGACCGGCGGGGTCGAATCCTTTGGCTTCAACGCCTCGATCGCCAAGCTCTATGCCTTTACCAACACGCTGGCCAAATCCAAGGCGGGCGCGCAGGCCAAGCGGCAGGCGGCCATGACGCTGGCGCAGCTGATGTCGCCGATGACGCCGCACCTGTCCGAAGAGCTGTGGCAGATGCTGGGCGGCGAAGGGCTGGTGGCGCTGGCGCCCTGGCCGGTGGCGGACGAGTCGATGCTGGTCGATGAAACCGTCACCCTGCCCATCCAGATCAACGGCAAGCGCCGTGCCGAAATCAGCGTGGCCAAGGATCTGGACAAGACGCAGGTTGAAAGAATCGCGCTCAGCACCGAAGCTGTGCAGAAGGCGCTGGATGGCGCTGCTCCGAAAAAGGTGATCGTTGTTCCGGGCCGGATCGTGAATGTCGTTGTTTGACCGCAGAAACCTGCTGCTTTCGTTGGCGGCGTTGACCGTGGCGCCCGCTTGTGGGTTCCAGCCGGTTTATGCCCCGGGCGGCGCTGGCAGCGAATTATACGGCAAGGTCGCCGTGTCAGCGCCAGATTCGGTCGAAAGCTACCTTCTGGTGCAGAATCTGGAGCAGTCCCTCGGGCGCAGCGTCAGTTCAGCCAAGGATTACAGCCTGAATGTGCAGGTCTCTACGGTGACCCGCGGGGCCGCCATCACGACCTCGAACGAGACCAACCGGTATTCGATTGACGGGCGCGCCAGCTATACGCTGAGATCCAATGAAACGGGCCAGATCCTTGTGTCCGGCACTGTGGCCGATTTCGTAGGCTACTCCGCCGCGGGGTCCACCGTTTCCACGCTCGCTGATGAACGGGATGCCAAAGAGAGGCTGATGGTCATCCTGTCCGATCAGATCGTCACGCGCCTGTATTCCGCACCGGGCCTGGCTTCATGAAGCTGTCCCCGCGCGACGCCGAGGGGTATTTCGCCAAACCTGACCCCGACAAGACGGGATTGTTGATCTACGGCGCCGACGCGATGCGCGTCGCGCTCAAGCGCCAGCAGGTATTGGCCGCGCTGTTGGGCCCAGGTGCCGAAGAGGAAATGCGCCTGACCCGTCTTCCGGCCTCGGATCTGCGGGCGGATCCTGCCCTTCTGCTGGATGCCGTGAAGGCTGTCGGGTTCTTTCCCGGCGCGCGCGCCGTATTCGTCGAGGATGCAACCGACGCCGCAACCCCGGCGATCACCGCCGCGCTCGAGGATTGGGCGCCAGGCGACGCTCAGATCATTGTGACCGCCGGGCAGCTCAAGGCCAGCTCGAAGCTGCGCAAAGCGTTCGAAGGCCATCGGGCCGCCTATGCGGTCGGGATCTATGACGATCCACCGTCGCGCGCGGAGATCGAGCGTGTTCTGGCCCAAGCCGGACTTGCGAGCGTTCCCCGTGACGCGATGTCCGTGCTCAGCGATCTGGCCACCGAACTCAGCCCGGGCGACTTTGCGCAAACCGTTGAAAAGCTGTCTCTGTACAAACGCGGTGATGCCTCAGACGTTGCCGTCGAAGACATCGAGGCCTGCGCGCCGCAATCCAATGAGGCGGCCCTGGATGACGTTCTCAACGTCGTTGCCGAAGGCCGATCCGGTGAAATCGGGCCCCTGATCCGGCGGTTGCAGGCGCAGGGCACCAATGCGGTGTCCCTGTGCATCGGCGCGACCCGCCATTTTCGCACGCTCTATGCCTGCGCCTCGGACCCCGGTGGCGCAGCGCAAGGGATCGGCAAACTCCGGCCGCCGGTCTATGGCAAACGGCGTGACCGGATCCTCCGGCAGGCGCAGAATTGGGGCGCGCACAAGCTGCAGACGGCTTTGACCGTGCTGACGGATACGGATCTGTCTCTCCGGTCGGCAGGGCAGACTGCCCCGGCCATGGCCCTGGTCGAGCGCGCTCTGATCCGGCTGGCCATGCTGGCGCGGTCACGCTGAATTGAACTGAAGGCGCGTCCGACTTGACGCGGCGGCGCAGTCCCCCACCCTGTCGCCAGTGCAACCACGCAGGAGCATGACATGTACAAGATCTACGGGCGCATCCAGAGTCGTGCCTCTCGGGTGATCTGGCTATTGGAGGAACTGGGGCAGGACTATGAGTGGATCGATGCGGGCCCGCACGACCCGCGCGTTCTGGACCTGAACGGCACGGGCAAGATCCCTGTTCTGCAAGATGGCGATGCAGTCATTTCGGACAGCGCGGCGATCATGACCTATCTGGCGGACAAGCACGGGGCCTTCACCTACCCCGCCGGCACCCCGGAACGGGCCGAACAGGATTCGTTGTTGCACGCGCTGTTGGAAGAATTCGATGCTCCGCTGTGGCTGGCCGCCCGCCATATGTTCATCCTGCCCAAGGACAAACGCGTTCCACAGGTCGTCGAAACCGCCCAGTGGGAGTTTGACCGCAGCTTTCAACGCATGGGGCAGCGATTCAAAGGGCCATTCCTCCAGGGCGAGCAGATGACGATCGCGGACATCCTGTGCATTCACTGCATGAGCTGGGCAAAGTCGGCTGGATTCCCGATGAATTCAGACAGCCTGAAAGCCTACGGCAAGCGCGTTCGCGAGCGTCCGGCCTACAAGAAACTGGGTGAAATGGCCAAATCCGCCTAATCCGCTTGGGACAGCCCGGCCCATTCTGCGGCCGAGCGCCCCGCCCAACGACCTGTCGCCAGGCATGCGGTCAACAGATAGCCGCCGGTCGGGGCTTCCCAATCCAGCATCTCGCCTGTGCAGAACACGCCGGGCTTGGCTTTCAGCATCAGCCCCGAGTCCAGCCCGCTTTTCGCAACCCCGCCTGCGGTCGAAATGGCTTCGTCCAGCGGGCGCAAGCCTGCGTTGCGAACAGGCAAAGCCTTCAAAGTCTTGGCCCAATCATCGCGCCGCTGATTCTGCCCATGTGTCATTTCGTGGAACAAGGCGATCTTTGGCGGCGGCAGTCGCATGCCGTTCTTCAACCAACGGGTCAAAGTGGTTTTCGGGCCAGCTTTTGACAGACGCCCGGACAGATCCTGAATCGTGCGGTCCGGCGCGAGGTCCACATACAGATCAGCACCCTGCCGAAGCGCGGGTGTCAGCGGGTAAAGACCGCCCCCTTCCAGGCCTTTGGCTGAAATGACCGCCTCGCCACGGCTGGCAAGGTCGCCCGCGCGCCACCGAACAGATTTCAGCGCCTGACCGAAATACGCGGCCATATGGGGGCTCCATTCGACGGACAGTGCGGCGTTCGATGGTGCAAAAGGGACCAGCGGAACCCCGGCATCGGCCAGAGCCGGCGCCCAGGCGCCATCCGACCCCAGACGCGCCCAGCTGGAACCGCCAAGCGCCAGAACCGTGACGTCAGCAACCACTTTCTGCCGACCTGCCGGCGTATCAAAGACCAGCGCGGGGCCGTCCCAACCCAACCAGCGCCAACGGGTACGGATCTCGACCCGCATCTCTTCCAGCCGCGCCAGCCAGGCGCGCAGCAATGGCGAAGCTTTTTTTGATTTGGGAAATACCCGCCCTGTGGACCCCGTGAACAGATCTTGGCCCAAGTCCCGCGCCCAGCTTTGCACGCTCTGCGCATCGAAGGCGGCAATCATTGGGTGCAACCAGTCCGCCGCATCGCCGTACGCCGAAATCAGGCGGTCAAACGGCTCGTCCTTTGTCAGGTTCAGACCGGACTTCCCCGCCATCAGGAATTTGCGGGCCACCGAGGGTTTGGCCTCGGCAACCAGCACATTGTGCCCGGCCCCGGCAAGCTCTTGGGCGGCCATCAGCCCGGCGGGGCCTGCCCCGATCACCACTGCCTGTGCCATATCTGCCCTCTTGCCTCACTTGCGTTCAGCCGCGACTGTGTTCCGGTGATGACGAACAGCGATCCGATCTGCCCGCTCTGCAACCGCCCGATCCCGAACGGGACCGGCAGCCTGCACCATCTGATCCCAAAACTCAAAGGTGGCAAGGGCGGTCCCACGGTTCTGCTGCACAAGATCTGCCACAAGGAGGTGCACGCCACCCTGACCGAAGCCGAGCTTGCGCGAGACTTCAACACTGTCGAAAGCCTGCGCACGCATCCCCGGCTGAACCGGTTTCTGGACTGGGTACGCAAACGTCCGCCGGGATTTCAATCCAAAGTCCCGGGCCGACGCCGCGGCCGTTGATCAGGCTGGCAAGAACGGGTCACCCATCGGGTCTGTTTCCGTTGCAGCCAAGCCCTCGACCTCGATGCCCAGAAAGTCTGGCGCGGGAACGATTCGCGCATCGGGAATATGCTGGTATTCCAAGGTGGTATAGGGACGTTTCCACAGCCATTCGCGATTTGCGACCGCCCAGAGATCAGGGTCCGGCGGCACCTCGGTCGTGAAGGCATAGAAATGCAGATCAAACCCGTGCGAGGCCACGTCCTGCATGGAAAGCAGGCGCAGGCCCAAATCCCTGCAAAACGCATCCTCTGCCGAAATGTCGCCGGTCCGCAGAGTGATCTGGCCCACGGCGGCTTGTCCGAACGGGTTCTCATCCGTCTGCTTTTCGGGTCGGTTCCCCTCGAAATCATGCTGAAGAAGCTCGATCGAGAAGCCTTCGGGGTCCGAGAGGTGGCACATGTAACCGATATCTCGAAACTGGGCCGGACGGCTGACGTTGATGCCAGCGCGTCGGAGCCATTCCGCAGCATGGTCGAGATCCGGCAGGGTGATGCCGATCTTCCAGTACCTCTGACCCCGGTCGTGGGCGTATCTGCCGCCTCCGGGCAACAGCAGAAGGTCGGCGCTGGGCCCCGGATAGCCCACTCGCCGCGCATCTCCCTCGGCACGAACGACCATGCCGAAGTTTACCCTGTAGAAATCGGCCAGCCGTGCGGGATCAGCCACACGCAGGCGAAGGGCAGCGATCCTCATCCGCACATCCCGGCGATGCCGGCCGCCGTCTGCGGATCAGCGGCCAGGCTGTCAGCAACCAGGTCCCGCGCGGTCTGCATCAGATCTTCCGGAGCGACCACCCGGTCCACCAGGCCAATGGCAAGCGCTTCGTCCGACGTGACCTTCTGGCCTGCCATCAGGATCAACTTGGTCCGAGCGGGGCCGATCAGAGCCCGCATGCGTTTCACGTCCGATGGCTGCGGCAGAAACCCCAACCGCATGACCGGGTAGAAGACCTTGGCCGTGGGTACCGCGATGCGCAGGTCACAGGCCAATGCCATACCGTTGGCCCCGCCCGCCATGGTGCCGTTCAACGCAGCGACGGTCAGGCAGGGCAGCGCCGCGATGGCTCCGGACAAACGCTCCCACAGGTCCGAGGTCGCAAGACCTGCCCGCGCCTCGTCCAGATCGGCGCCGGCACTGAAAACCCTGCCCGCTCCGGTCAGGATCAGGGCGCGCGCCTCTTGGGCGGCTTCGGCGATCTGCAACAGGTCCGACAACATGGCCCCGGTCAGGGCATTGGCCTTGCCGGGGTTGTTGATCGTGACCGTCCACAGACCGTCCTGCTGGGTCAGGTCGATCACGTCAGGCCGATCCTCTGGCGAATGTCGTCACGGCGCAGCGAAATCTCGGTTCCCAGAAACTCGTTCGCATCTTCCGAGCACATCCACAGCAGCGCCCGCGCCGGCCAGTCGGCCGGGATGTGATCGTCCCAGTCCAACTGGCTGACCGGGTTGATGCCGCTGGCCTTGATGACCCGCTGCATGTCGGTCGCCACCGTGCCCGGGGACAGACCCATGGCACGTATGCCATGATGCGCCTCTTCCAAGTGAAGACATTCGGTCAGCATTTTCGCCCCGGCCTTGGACGCGCAGTAGTGGCTCCAGGCCTCGACCGGGTTCGAGGCGGCCCCGGAGGAAACGGTCAGGACCGTCCCGCCGCCCGCCGCCCGCATCAGCGGCAGAACCGCGCGCATCCCGTGGAACACACCTTTGAGGTTGATATCGATGGCCTTGCTCCAGGCTGCTGGATCGGCATTTGACAGGTGAAAGATCGGATCGATCACACCCGCATTGCCGATCAGCACGTCCACGCGGCCAAAGCGGTCGGCGCAATCCGCAACCGCCTGTTCTACCTGCGCAAAATCGCTGACGTCGCAAGACAGCGCGATGGCGTTCCCACCTAATGCCGCAGCCAATGCATCGATCTGATCATGGCTGCGCGCTACCAGCGCGACATTGGCGCCGGCTGCGGCAAATACGCGCCCTGCTTCGGCGCCGATGCCGCGGCTGGCTCCGGTGATCAGTACTGTTTTGCCCTTCATATGCATCCTGTAATCCTTTTGGATTGAAATCGGGTAAAGTGGTACCGCGCAAACGGGGAAATCGTCCAGCCCTTGCCCCTTGACGGCAGCCGCGACAACCACGACCATGCGCGCAATTTTTACCGAGAAGGGTTCCCTTATGTCCGTTTTCTTCCGCCGCAGCTGCGGTGCCGCGCTGGCCTATGCCGTTGCAACCCAAGGCGCTTTTGCCGATCTGTCCGCCAACGATGTCTGGTCGGATTGGCAGGCCTACATGGGCAGCATGGGGTACACCATCACCGGCGAGCAGAACACCTCTGGCGACGTCACCACCATCACGAACTTGACCATGAAGATGGACCTTCCCGAGGGAGAAGGCTCGTTCGACATGGTCGTTCCGGAAATGACCCTGACGGAAAACGGCGACGGAACGGTCAGCATCGAATTCCCCGAAAGTTTCCCCATGACGGTATCCGGCCAGGCCGAGGAGGAGGAATTCTCGGTGGATATCCTGTACTCGCAGACCGGGTTGAAAATGCTGGTTTCGGGGTCGCCCGACGACATGACCTATGACTACTCTGCCAGCAAGCTGGCACTGGCGCTCGACAACATCATGGTCGATGGCGAAGCGATGCCCGACGACGCGCTGGATCTGGGTTTTGAGATGATCAACCTGGCCGGTGCATCCCGGATGCAGATCGGAGAGGGCCGCAAGGTCGACCAGAATTTCACCGCGGCAAACCTGACCTATGACCTGAATTTCCAAGACCCGGAAACGGGCGAAGATGCCCGCATCAACGGCAAGCTCGACCAGCTGGAGTTTGAAGGCAGGAACGTAATCCCCGAAGGCTTCAGCCTGGCGGACGTGGAAGGCGCATATGAGGCTGGTTTTGCCTTTGACGGGATCTTCACCTACGGCGCTGGCCAAACCAGCATCGCAGGCACCAGCGAGGGCGAGGCTTTCTCGATGGCCAGCAGTTCGGACGGTGGCCGCTTCGGTGCCAGTATCGACGCCGAGCGTCTGGCGTATGACGTCGAACAGAACAATGCAAAGCTCGAAGTAACCACGGCAGACCTGCCGTTTCCCATCGAGATTGCAATGGCGAAGGCCGGTTTGAAACTCGAGGCACCTATCCAAGCGTCCGAAGAGGTTGAGCCGTTCGGCTTTGCGATGAACCTGACAGACTTCACCATGTCCGACATTCTGTGGAGCATGTTCGACCCCGCAGGCGCCTTGCCGCGCGATCCAGCCACGATCGCGCTGGATGCGACGGGCACCGCAAAGGTTCTCCTGAACTTCCTGGACCCGGAAGTTGCCGAAGCATTGGACGGCTCGGACGAGGTTCCGGCCGAACTGCATTCGCTCAAAATCAATGAACTGCTGGTCTCGATGGTCGGTGCCAAGCTGACCGGCACCGGTGATTTCACCTTCGACAACTCCAAAACCGAAGAGTTCGGTGGCGTTCCGGCGCCGGCGGGTGAGGCAAACCTCCGGTTGGTAGGTGCCAACGCCCTGATCGACAAACTGATCGGAATGGGGTTCATGTCCGAGAACGACGCCATGGGCGCGCGCATGATGATGGGGATGATGGCTGTTCCCGGCGACCAGCCCGACACGCTGAACTCCAAGATCGAGTTCACCAAGGACGGCCAGATTTTGGCCAATGGTCAACGGATCAAGTAAGCTCGCTTGGCCTGACCTTCGACCAAGGGCGCGGTGTTCCGCGCCCTTTTTCTTTGGTCCGATACAATCTCGGGCTTTTCAGGTCTTCAAATCAAGTTCTTGCACTAAAGCCCGCGCCATCCGCCGTGTGACTTTGCGCCCGTCGAACAGTGCTGGTACGGGATGCTCAGCCGCGATGCTCGCCATATGAAATCGGTGGTTTCCATCGTAGAACTTGAAGTTTGTTTCGCACAAGAACATTTGACCGGTCTTGGCACAGGGAAGGATATCGTGGGCATAAAGCCCGACATCCAAAGCCGCCTTTACACCCCTCGCAATCGCGTTGATCCGGCCAATGTTGGGCGTGATCAGCAACCTGTGAAAATACCTTATCATCTGAGGGTTTACGGGTGTATCACGGGTATGGACGCTGGCTTCGCGTCCCGCTCTAACCCAAGAAAACAGAACCTGTTCGCCCACCGCTTGCGCACGAATGCAGACGTGCCACATCTCACCTTCATACTCGTGACGACAATCGACATACTCGGTGTTGTAACGATCCGGGTCCAACTCTGCAGCATTCCCGACAAGCTGAACCGGAACATGAGCGTTCGAAACTTCGTTCGAGAACGCAGTTTGAAACGAAGACCCAGTCTCGATAAGCCGGGGCATTGGAACCCCTGCCGCTGTCAGAACCTTGTTCTGACGGATCTTGTGCCCGACGACGCGGCCATGTTCGACCGAGTGCAAAATCCTGTGGCCCAGTGCCTCGATTTCAGATTCCCGCGCACGCAGCCAGTCAACTTTTTCGTTCTGAACGACAAACAGCTCGTTGTAGTGAAGCAGAACGTAACTCTGCGGGTCGTCGATCCCACCGCGTGCCATCAATTCGGCGAAGGGCAAAACCTCGGAGGGAACGCCCAGCTTACCCATCACCCGAGTCAGGCGCACGATGATGTTGCGGGACCCTTTGCCCTTGGCCAGGACGCCGGGCTCGTCAAACTCAACCACAAAGAAGCGCGCCAAACCTCATACCTCAAATTTCAGTGCCGCCGGGCGACCGGTCATTCTCTGCAGTCAGCTTACCCTGCAGCTGCGGCCCTTCCCAGCGGGATCTATTTCCGTAGACCCCGATTTCCCAACGTGCCAACACCATCCGTGACGCATTGGATACACCCAAGGGCTTGCGAGGCGGGTTGACCAAGGCTAGGTCCAATACAATCAATTGGAGGCACCATGACCCGATCACCCGAAGCAATCAGCCACGAAATGCTGGACCTGGCCCGCAAGGCCGGAGCCGAAGCGGCCGACACGATCGTGATCGACGGATCCTCGGTCTCGGTCGAGGTGCGTGGAGGCGCTTTGGAGCACGCCGAACGCGCCGAAAGCACCGACGTTGGGTTGCGTGTTTTCATCGGCAAGCAGCAGGCCATTGTATCAGGTTCAGACAGTCGTCCCGAAACGCTTGCAGCCATGGCCGAACGGGCCGTGGCCATGGCGCGCGAAGCGCCCGAGGATCCGTTCGCCGGTCTGGCAGATCCGGAACAACTGGCCAGCGGTTTTTCCGTGGACTCCTTGGAGCTTTTTGACCCCACGCCCGAACCTTCAGCAGACGCACTGATGCAGGACGCGCTGACCGCCGAGGCTGCGGCCCTAGCGGTGGAAGGCGTTACCCAGGTGTCTGATGCGGCGGCATCCTATGGCACCCACCGGGTTCATTTGTCCGCGACAAATGGATTTTCCGGTGGCTATGCGCGCAGCAGCCGCTCGGTTTCATGCGTGGCGATCTCGGGCGAAGGCACCGGGATGGAACGCGACTATGACGGAGACAGCCGCAGCTTTCAGTCCGACCTGCGCAGCCCCGACGAGATCGGCCGGATCGCCGGCGAGCGTGCCGTGCAGCGAGTGGGTGCCCGAAAGCCGGAAACAGGGCGCTTCCCGGTATTGTTCGACGAGCGGATCTCGTCCTCTTTGATCGGGCATCTTCTGGCGGCCAGCAACGGCGCGGCGGTGGCCCGCGGTGCCTCCTGGCTCAAGGACAGCCTGGGCCAGCAGGTGCTGCCTGCACATCTGTCGCTGATCGAGGACCCCCATCGCCCGAGGATTGCGGGATCGCGCCCGTTTGATGCCGAAGGATTGCCGACCGCGCGCCGGATGATCGTCAAAAACGGCGTGCTGACCGGATGGACCCTGGATCTTTCAAGCGCGCGCAAACTGGGCATGAATTCCACCGGGAACGCCGCCCGTGGCGTGTCCGGCCCTCCATCTCCCAGCAACTGGAACCTGAGCCTGACCCAGGGCGAGTCCAGCCGGGACGACCTGCTGCGCGACATGGGAACGGGATTGCTGGTGACCTCGATGATAGGGTCCACCATCAACCCCAATACCGGCGATTACTCACGCGGTGCGTCGGGTTTCTGGGTCGAAAACGGAGAGATCTCGCACCCGGTCAACGAATGCACCATTGCCGGAAACCTGCGGGACATGCTGATGCGGATCATCCCGGCCAACGACGCGCGCACCTATCTGTCCCGGGTCGTGCCCTCGCTTCTGATCGAAGGGATGACACTTGCCGGAAACTGACCTGTCCCTGCTGATCGACGCTGCACGCGAGGCCGGCCGGATTGCCGTCGCCTATGCGGGCCGCGAGATGCAGAGCTGGGACAAACCCAAGGGCGCCGGGCCGGTGACCGAGGCTGATCTGGCCGTCAACGCGATGTTGGAACAACGCCTGCCCAGCGCGCGGCCCGGATATGGCTGGCTGAGCGAGGAGACCGAGGACAATCAGGATCGGTTGACCCGTGACCGGGTGTTCATCATCGACCCGATCGACGGCACCCGCAGCTTTGCCGAAGGGTCGCGGACCTGGGCGCATTCCTTGGCGATCGCCGATCGCGGACAGGTCATCGCCGGCGTGATCTACCTGCCGATGCGCGACATGCTGTTTGCTGCCGCGCGGGGACAGGGGGCAACCCTGAACGGTCAGCCGATCCGGGTGACCGCGGCGGCCACAGAGGCCGAAGCCGAGGTTCTGGCCGCAAAACCGAACCTGAAAGCGGATCATTGGCAGAGCGGGGTCGCGCCGATCTTCCGTCGGGCCTACCGCCCGTCGCTGGCCTATCGTATGGCGCTGGTCGCACAGGGCAGGTTCGACGGGATGCTGACCTTGCGCCCAAGCTGGGAATGGGACATCGCGGCCGGAGACCTGATCCTGCGCGAAGCAGGCGGCACCTGTACTGACCGTACCGGGCGCCCGTTGCGGTTCAACAACCCCAACCCACGGCTGAACGGTGTTGTTGGCGCCGGGTCTGAATTGCATAAGGTGCTGATGGGCCGACTGGATCAGCCAATTCAGGGGAATCGGGCATGAGCAAACCTCGATCCCTCAGCCTGGCGGCCTATCGCGCGTTTTCCTGGGGTGTACCCAAGCCCCCCGGACACAACACACCGCCTCGCCCCGCGGGTGAGTTGCTTTGGATTCATGTTGCCAACGCTCAGCGCCTGCGCGCGGTGAACGACTTTTGCAAGCGGCTGCAGCAGTCCCGGCCAGGGCTGTCGATCCTGTTGACCGTCCCGCCTGACGCTGACCGGACACGCTGGGCAGGCTGCGACATGGAATTGGTTCCGCTGCCTGACGAAAAAACCGGCGCGGCGCGTGGATTCCTGGAGCACTGGCAGCCCGACATGGGGCTGTGGGTCGGCGGCGGCCTGATGCCCAACGTGATCACCCGCGCGGCCGAACGCGGTATACCCATGGTCCTGCTTGAGGGCGAGAACGACGTTCGTGTTGCCTTTGTCGGGAAATGGCTGCCGGACATCAACCGCTATACCTTTGACTGCTTCCGTGCGATCCACGTCACGTCCGAGGATGCAGCCCGGCAAATCCGACGTCTGGGCGTCCCGGCTTCGAAGGTGGCACTGTTTCCGCCGCTCAGTATCAGCCCCACCCTTCGCCCCTGGCCCGAGGACGAGCTGATCGAGACGAACCATGCGTTGGCAGGGCGGCCGGTTTGGCTGGCGGCGTGGGTTGACGCCAAGGAATTCATCTCGGTTCTCAGCGCACATCGGCAGGCCATGCGGATGCTGCCGAGGCTGGCCCTGATCCTGCATGTCGCGGACATGTCCGAGGCGGCGCCCCTGCGCAAAAGGCTGGAAACGATGGACCTGCGCTGTGCCAACTGGGAAGATGGGGACATGATCGAAGACATGACCCAGGTCATCCTTGCGTCGGACCCCGAGGCCCTTGGCCTTTGGTATCGCGTCTCTCCGGTGACGTTCATGGGCAGCACGCTCGAGTCGGGAATAGGCGGGCATGACCCGATCGCGGCCGCAGCCTTGGGCTCGGCCCTGATCCATGGACCAGACGTGAGCGGCCACAAGGCCCTGTATGACGCGCTTGATGGTGTAGGAGCCGCTCGAGAGATTCGCACCGCCACCGAATTGGGCGACACTGTCGTTGAACTGCTGGCCCCGGACTTGGCCGCGAACATGGCCCTTGCCGGCTGGCAACTGGTGACTGAGAGCGCGCCCCAGGTGGATACCCTGATCGACATGGTACAGGAACATCTGGACCAGCACGGAGCGGAACATGAGGGCGCCTGAATTCTGGAACAACGCGCCGGATCACCCCGGCCTGCGCGCAAGGCTGCTGGCGCCGCTGGGCCGCGTCTATGCGCGGGCTACGGCCCGGCGGGTGGCGTCGGGGCCCGGGGTTGATCCGGGTGTACCCGTGATCTGCGTCGGCAACCTGAATGCTGGCGGCACCGGAAAAACGCCGACGGCGATCTGGGTTCTTGAACAGCTGCGCGACGCGTATCACACGCCGCATGTGGTCACCCGCGGCCATGGCGGATCGCTTGAGGGGCCGGTTCGGGTGGACCCGATCCGACACACGGCGGCGCAGGTTGGTGACGAGCCATTGTTGCTGGCGGCATTCGCCGAGGTCTGGGTCGCCAAGGACCGTGCCGCCGGCGCCCGCGCCGCCGCCGAGAACGGCGCAACCGTGATCGTGCTGGACGACGGGTTCCAGAACCCCTCGGTGGCCAAGACATTCTCGATCGTCGTGGTGGACGCGGCCCGCGGCTTTGGCAACGGCTTGTGCCTGCCGGCCGGACCGCTGCGCGAACCGGTCGACGTGGGGCTGCAACGGGCCGATCTGGTACTGTCGCTGGGTGACTTGGCCGCGCAGGCACAGTTCGCGCAGCAATGGGGCGACAAGCTGGGCGTTCCGCACGCCACCGGTCAGGTCACGGCGCTGCAAACCGGGATGGACTGGAGCGAAACTCCGGTTCTGGCCTTTGCCGGTATCGGCCACCCCGAGAAGTTCTTTCAAACCTTGCGCCAACAGGGCGCGCGGCTGCTGCGGGCCGAGGCGCTGGACGATCACCAGCCGTTGACGCCGGCCCTGATGACCCGGCTGGAAAACGAGGCGCGGCTGCTGGGCGCGCAGATGGTCACCACCGAAAAAGACGCCGTTCGCCTGCCGCCCGCCTTCCGCAGCAAGGTCATCACCCTGCCGGTGCGCCTGCAGGTGTATCAAGCCGACGACGTGCGTCAGCGGTTGCTGACGGCCGCGCCGCCGCCCTAGTCGTCTTCGCCCAGTTTCGGGGCGGGGCGCGAAAGGTTCAGATCGGCATCCGAAAAGACGAATGGCGCGCGAATCCCCGGCACCCCGTCCAGGTCGATCTGCATGCCGCGTGCGATTACCTGCGGATCGGCCATGACCTCGTCCAGCGTATTGATCGGCCCGGCGGGGATGCCCTGCGCCTCGCAGGCGGCCAGCAGGTCGGCTTTGGCCCAGGTCGCCGTGGCCCCGTTCAGCCGTGCAATCAGGGTGCGGCGATTGGCCAGCCGGTCCTTGTTGTGCAGGTATTCGGGCGCCTCGGCCATGTCGGGCAGGTTCAACACCCGGCACAGGCGCTGATATTGCCGGTCATTACCGGTGGCGATGATGATGTGTCCGTCGGCACAGTCGAACACCTGGTAGGGCGCCAGGTTCACATGCGCGTTGCCCATGCGCTGCGGCACCTGACCGGTCGTCAGATAGTTCAGCGCCTGGTTTGCCGTGACCGCCACGGCCACGTCCAGCAAGGCCATGTCCACATGCTGCCCGCGCCCGGTGCGCTGGCGCTGGTGCAGGGCGGCCAGAACCCCGGCCACCGCATAAATGCCGGTGAACACGTCGGTGATCGCCACGCCTGCCTTCTGCGGCTGGCCGTCGGGCTCTCCGGTCACGGACATCAGACCCGACATGCCCTGGATGATGAAATCATACCCGGCCCGGTGCGCATAAGGCCCGGTCTGCCCGAACCCGGTGATCGAGCAAAAGACGAGGCGCGGGTTCAACTGGCTGAGGCTGTCATAGTCCAGCCCGTATTTCTTCAGCCCGCCGACCTTGAAATTCTCGATCACCACGTCGGCGTCAGCGACCAGCGCGCGCACCTTCTGCTGCCCTTCGGGGGTCGAGAAATCGGCGATCACCGACGCCTTGCCGCGATTGGTCGAATGGTAATAGGCCGCCGAGACATCCTGATCGCGGGTCACGAAGGGCGGACCCCAGGCGCGGGTGTCGTCGCCGGCCGGGGATTCCACCTTGATGACCTCGGCGCCCAGATCGGCAAAGGTCTGGCCGGCCCAGGGGCCAGCCAGAATGCGCGCCAGTTCGACAACCTTCAGACCGGCCAGAGGCCCGGTCATCAGTTGCCCAGTTCCTTTTCGATCAGAGCCTTGAACTCGTCATAGGACTGGTTGTCGACCTTCTTGCCGTTGACGACAAAGGACGGGGTGGCCTGGATCCCGTCTTTCTCGGCGTTTTTCTGATACCAGGCGACGAGGGTCTGCGCCTTGGTGCCGTCCTGCAGGCAGGCTTCCAGCTGATCGTTGCTCAGCCCGGCCAGACGGCCGATCTTGCGCAGTTCTTCCACGATCTCGGCCGGGCCGCCGGCGCGTGTCCATTCGGACTGGCCCTGATAGATCAGGTCGGTGATGCCAAAGAACTTTTCGGGGCCACCGCAGCGCGCCACCATCGACGCCCAGATACCGTAGCGGTCGAAATAGACCTCGCGGTAGATGAATTTGACCTTGCCGGTGTCGATGTATTCCTTCTTGAGCTGCTTGTACGGCCCCTGATGGAAGTTCGCGCAGTGCGGGCAGGTATAGGACGCGTATTCGATGATTTCGACCGGTGCATCCTCGGATCCCTGCACCATCTCGACGATGGTCGAGGTGTCCAGATCGGCGTTTTGCGCTTCGGCGCTGCCGACCAGTTGTGGCACAGGCACGGTGCTTGGCGATTGGGTCAGCCAATAGCCGCCTGCGGCCAGCGCCACGGCCGCGCAGATTACGGTTGCAATACGGCTCATACTCAGCCCTTTCTCAGCGTTTTTTGTTTGGATAGAACGTTCCGGCCCAGCCGTTCAAGGGCCGCGCGCAAGTCTTGGTCTTGAACTTCGCGCGTCACTTTGTCCGCCTCGGCAACGACTTCCGGTGCGATGGTGGGTTTCGCCTGTTTCGGACGGTGTTCGAAACTGGCCTGCCCCTCGGCAAATCCTGTGGGAGCGGTCTGGGTGATGCGGATGCGGCTGATGGCGTTGTAGCCATAGACGGCATTCACCTTGTCGCGCAGACGGTCCTTCTGCATCTCGAGCATCGGGGCCTGCGGTCCGGTGGTCAGCACGGTCAGCGTGGCGCCGAAACCGCCCTTGCCATAGCCCACCTTGACCGGCCGTGCGATGGCGGCAATGTCGGGGCCCACGATGTCGGCCCAATGGGTCAACAGCCGCGATACGGCAAAGCCGCGGCTTTCGCCGGCTTTGCGGATCCGATCGCTCAGCAATGACGCGGTGCGTTTGAACCCTCGGGTGGTGGACCGTCTTGGTTGCATCTGGTTTCCAACTCCTGCGCCGCTATTGTAATGGGCGTGCATCCGGGCGCCAGCGAAACCCTACAGAGAAATGGATAAAACTTGCGTGACACCGCCACCTTCGACCTGAGCCGCAGCCTGCTTGCCTGGTACGACCGCCATGCCCGCGACCTGCCGTGGCGGGTCAGCCCCGCCGACAGGGCCGCGGGCGTGCAGCCCGACCCCTATCGCGTGTGGCTGTCCGAGGTGATGCTGCAGCAGACCACGGTGGCCGCCGTGCAGGGTTATTTCCTGCGCTTCACCGCGCGTTGGCCGGATGTCCGGGCGCTGGCCGCCGCGCCCGATGACCAGGTGATGGCGGAATGGGCCGGGCTGGGTTATTACGCCCGCGCCCGCAACCTGCTGAAATGCGCCCGCGCGGTGGTGGACCAGCACGACGGGCACTTTCCCGACAGCCATGATGCGCTGATGAAGCTGCCCGGCATCGGCCCTTACACCGCCGCCGCCATCGCGGCCATCGCCTTTGACCGGCCCGAAACCGTGCTGGACGGAAATGTCGAGCGGGTCATGGCCCGGCTGCACGACATCCACGACCCGCTGCCGAAATCGAAACCTCTGCTGAAGGCGAAGGCCGCCGCGCTGACCCCGGAGGAACGCCCCGGCGATTATGCCCAGGCGGTGATGGATCTGGGCGCCACGATCTGTACGCCGAAGTCTCCGGCCTGTGGCATTTGCCCCCTGCGAGATCCGTGCCAGGCCCGCGCCGCCGGAACACAGGCCGACCTGCCGCGCAAGACGCCCAAGGCGCCGAAGCCCACCCGGCTTGGCCACGTCTACATTGCACAGCGCGCCGATGGCGCAATCCTGTTGGAGCGCCGCCCGGAAACCGGGCTGTTGGGCGGGATGCTGGGCTTTCCGGGCTCGGACTGGGCCGAGAACACGGCCGAGGCGCCGCCCTTTCCGGCCGATTGGACCCTACTGCCCGCTGAAGTGCGACACACCTTTACCCATTTCCACCTGATCCTGCGCGTCTGGACCGCCGCCGTTCCCGCAGAGGTGGACCCCGTGGGCTTGGTCGTGACGCCCATACATGCCTTTCGCCCCGGCGATCTTCCGACCGTGATGCGCAAGGCGCATGATCTGTGGCGCGGCAGTTCTGCATCTGGGAAAATGAATCGGGCGGGATTATCCTGACGGCAGAGTTTCGGAGCCTGACCATGATCTCGACTGATACCCTGTCGCGTTGGCAAACAGCCCTTCCTTTCTGGGTTTCGTTCCTATTGATCCCGATCCTTTGGTTCACCGCTTTCGCCGGCGGCTGGTGGGTATTACTGGTGCCGCTGTCCACCTGGTGGTTGTTCGCAGCGCTGGACGGCCTCACCGGGCTGAACCTTGAAAACGCCGACCCCGAAACGCCCGAGGACGCGCTGCGCTGGTACGTCCTGCTGACCAAGGCCTGGGTTCCGGTCCAGTTTTTCACGCTCTATGGCCTGATCTGGTACGCCACCCGCGCCGAACATCTGTCATCACTGGAAAAGATCGGGCTGTTCTTCGGGATGGGCGTGATCTCGGGCACGATCGGCATCAACTACAGCCACGAACTGATGCACCAGAAGGGCCGGCTGGAGCGGTGGCTGGGCGACATCCTGCTGGCGATGGTTCTGTATTCGCATTTCCGGTCCGAACACCTGCTGGTGCACCACCGCTATGTCGGCACGCCCCGCGACCCGGTGACCGCGCGCTACAACGAAGGGTTCCACCGCTTTTATCCGCGCGTCCTGCGCCAGTGCCTGGTGTCCGCGTTTCAGGCCGAAAAGGCCAAGCTGGCGCGCAAGGGGCTGAACTGGACGGACCGGGCAAACCCGTTCTGGCGGTATTGGGCGCTGCAGGGGCTGATGCTGGCGCTGGCGCTGCTGCTCGGCGGGTGGCCAGGGCTGGGGCTGTTCCTGGTTCAGGCGGGCACCGCGATCTGGCAGCTGGAGCTGGTCAACTATGTCGAGCATTACGGGCTGACGCGCAAATACCTGGGCGACGGCAAATACGAACATGTCCGGCCGCGCCATTCGTGGAACGCCGCGCACAAGGCCTCGAACTGGCTGCTGATCAATCTGCAACGCCACTCGGACCACCATTACAAGCCCAACCGGCGGTTTCCGCTGCTGCAGAACCACCCTGCCGAAGCGGCCCCGCAACTGCCCTATGGCTATCCGGTGATGACGATCGCGGCGATGGTCCCGCCGCTGTGGCGGCGTGTGATGAACCCGCGGGTGCGGGCTTGGCGGCGACAGTACTACCCCGAGATCACGGACTGGAAGCCGTACAACAAGGCAATGCTTCCGATGCCACGGTCCTGAGAGCGGTCAACGCAGCGCCCAGATATCGACCGGCCGCTCGACGCCGCCAACCGCCTGTGCATCGTGGCGCTGGAACCCGTTCATCAGATCGGCAGCCGTCGACGCTTCGCTTAGGGCCTTTTCGCGCAGCGCGTCGCTGATGACAATCCGCGCACCCATCTTTCGCGTCATTGCTTCAAGCTTGGCAGCCAGATTGACCGCGTCTCCGATCACCGCGAATTCCAGCCGGTTGGCCCCGATGTCGCCCAGAACGACCGGACCGTAGTGAACACCGATGCCAACCTGAATCTCCTGCTCGCCTGCCCGTCGGCGTTCCAGATTCCAACGGTCGATGATGTCAGCCATTGACCGCGCGCAGGACAGGGCGTTGACCGCGTCCAGCGGGGTTGGAACCGGCGTGCCGAACGTGGCCATCAGCCCGTCGCCCAGATACTTGTCCAAGGTTCCGTGGTGATGGAACACCTCGGCCTCCATTCGCGCATGGAAGCCCCGCAGCACCTCGATCACCTCATACGGGTCGCGGCCGGCAGCGAATTTCGTGAAGCCCACGATGTCGATGAACAGAACCGCGATGTTTTCCTTGCGCACCTGCTTGAGCGGCTCGTCGTTCTGGCTCAGTTCCTCGACGACATTGGGCGAGAAGTATCGCGACAGGTTGGCGCGTTCCCGCTCCAGTCCGGCATTTGAGATCAACAGGCGATTGAGCCGCCGCATCGACACGCCCAGCGTAACCGCGACCATCATGAACACGATCACCTCTTGCACGCGCATCGGAACCATGAAGCTGTTGGGGTCCAACAGTTCGGCCACGGCCGGATAGCCCTGCAACGCGGTGGCAACCTTTTCGCTGAGGCCAGAGATGGGCGTGGCCACCCACCAGGCGACGATCCAGCCCGCCGTCCACATCAGGGCCGTCCAGCTGCCCATGGCGATCACCGTGCGCCAGGAATAGGCCAGCGTACCTGCGGCCAGGATGATGAAGAAATACTGGAAATTGTCGAACCGGTACTGCATCGCCAGCGGGCGCACATCGTCGCTGAACGGGTTGGGAACGACCATGCCCAGCGTCATGATCAGCAGATCGGCGAAAATCAGCAGAAGCTCGATCCGGGATTGGCCCACACGGCCAGCGCGCCGGATCAGCCAGCCGTTGCCGCAGAGCAGCAGCAGGATAAAATGATACCACATCACATCCCAGTTCGGATTCAGAAACACCAGCAGGACACCGGTCAACGCCATGGCGATCCAGCGGGCGCGGACGGCCAGTTCCAGCCCCTCGCGCTTGTGCCGTTCCAGCGCGGCTTCGGTGTATTTGTTGTCCAAATTGAATTTGTCCGGCGTGGTCACGAAAAACCGCTGAAACCGGGATTGGCTGGCCGTGGTATCAGACATTTCTGATGCTCCCTCGCTATGTAGCGGGATATGGGGTCGAACCATCCAAACATCACGGGGCCAAAAACAAAAGACCCCGCCGGGTTCGGCGGGGCAAGGCTTGGTACCATGTGTCAGGCCACAGGCACCGGCGGTATTGGTGTGATCAGTTGTGCAGTTCGGCCCGGATCTGCTGGCGCAGCACGTCGATCGGAACGGTTTTTCCGTCGCGCTTGAAGCACCAGTATGTCCAGCCATTGCAGGACGGCGCGTTTTCCAGATGCGCGCCCACCTGATGGATCGAGCCCTTGATGTTGTCGCCCACCAGCGTGCCGTCGGCCCGCACCTTGGCCTTGTGCCGCCGGTTCATCGAATACAGCTCTTCGCCCGGGCGCAGCATGCCGCGTTCGACCAGCTGGCCGAAGGGCACGCGCGGCTCGGCGCGTTTGCTGGCGCTGACCTCGAGCGCGTCACGGTCAAACTTGCGCACCTTGGCGATGCGCTTTTCGGCCACCTTGCGATAGCTGTCCTCACGCTCGATCCCGATGAACTCGCGGCCCAGCATCTTGGCCACCGCGCCGGTGGTTCCGGTGCCGAAGAACGGGTCAAGCACCACGTCACCCGGATTGGTCGAACCAACCAGAACCCTGTGCAACAGCGACTCGGGCTTTTGCGTAGGGTGCGCCTTGTCACCATTTTCATCTTTCAGGCGCTCGTGGCCCGTGCAGATCGGCAGCACCCAGTCGCTGCGCATCTGCACGCCTTCATTCAAGGCTTTCAGCGCCTCATAGTTGAAGGTGTATTTCGCCCCTTCCCGCTTGCTGGCCCAGATCATCGTTTCATGCGCGTTGGTGAACCGCTTGCCCCGGAAATTCGGCATCGGGTTCGACTTGCGCCAGATCACGTCGTTCAGAATCCAATAGCCCGCATCCTGCAGGGCCGAGCCCACACGGAAGATGTTGTGATACGAGCCGATCACCCAGATCGCCCCGTTGGGCTTGAGCAGGCGATGCGCGGCCTTCAGCCACTCGCGGGTAAACTGGTCATAGGCGGCAAAGCTCGAGAACTGGTCCCAATGATCATCGACGGCATCCACCTGGCTGTTGTCCGGGCGGTGCAACTGTCCTTTCAGCTGCAAATTATACGGCGGATCCGCAAAAATCAGGTCGACCGACGCCTCGGGCAGACTGTTCATCACCTCGATGCAGTCGCCAGATAGAATCGTGTTTAAAGGGAGCGCGGATGCGCCCTTTGTCTCGGTAGTTGTCATGTCTCTGCCTCAAGTTCCACGGCGCTTTTGCGCTCATTTGGTTGAGACTAGGATGAGTCAAACCGGATTCGCCGTCAAATTCTTTTTTGAATCAGAGGGTTACGATTTACTCTTGATACAATATATTGTGGACGGGCTTGAATGAACGTCTATGGTGTGGGGTTACCCCAAGATTTTGCAGCGCCTCGCGGTGTTGTTTGGACGGATAGCCCGCATTGGTTTCCCAGCCGTAGCCCGGATGCTGTTGCGCCAAATCCACCATCAGTTGATCGCGCCAATTCTTTGCAAGGATCGACGCCGCCGCAATCGAGACTGACTTCGCATCCCCTTTGACCACAGCCTGCGCCGGCAAGGTCAGCCCTTTGGGGATCAGATTGCCGTCGATCAACAGGTAGTCCGGCGCAGGATGCAGGGCGGCGACGGCGCGCTCCATCGCCAGATGAGAGGCATACAAGATATTGAGGTCATCAATTTCCTCAACCGACGCCTCGGCAATGGCAAACTCGGCCCGGGCGCGCAGATCTTCGTCAAGGGTGCGCCGCCTTCGCGCCGTCAGCTTCTTGGAGTCATTCAAACCGTCGGGGATGTCTTGCGGATTCAGAATGACCGCGGCCGCCACGACCGGACCGGCCAACGGGCCGCGGCCCACCTCGTCTACACCGGCTATTCGGGGGTAGCCCTGCGCAATCAGCGCCTGTTCCAATTCAAACGTCGGAGTCGTCATCCCCTCGGCAAACCGCTTTTTGGTCCGAACCGCAACAAAAAAGAAGGAGGCGACCCAGGCCGCCCCCTTCCCGCACAGCGCTTCTGCGGCGCTGCTCCTGCTCGAAACCGATTACTGGTAAACCACGCGGTATCCTTTCTGGCGCAGGCAGGCGGGTTCGTAGGCCCGCTTCACCTTCTTGCCGTCCCAGAACCCTACTTTGCACTGTTGTGGCAGGCTATTGGCATGTTTGTAGTGTTTCTCGAGGCAATTCGGCCCCAGCAAAGGACGTTTTTTCGAATAGCCGTTGTAGGTCTTCAGGCAACGCTGCGGCAGGTCATAGCGGGCGACACGCCGGGGCAGAGGGCGGATATGATCCGGCCGAACGTTTTGCGGCTGGTGGACATAGTTGTTCTGCCGGGTGACACGCTCTTTGCGCTTTTCCTTGTTATAGTGATTGACGGCCGCGCCGATGATGGCAATGGCCGCCAACCCGCCCAGAATGTCATGGGCGTCGGCCGCCTTGGCCTGGGATGCGGAAACGCCGGTGATGGCGACTGCGGTGGCGACGACGAGGGCGATGAACTTCCGGTGCATGACAAGTGTCCTTTCAAAGCTGGACGCGGCGCCACTGGCTAACCGCGAAACTGATGCAACAGCTTTCGGCCACCCGCCGACAGACAAGCAATAACGGCCCGGTGTTATCCGATATCATCGCCGCAAACCCTTTGAGATATTGAATATCGTGCCAAGCCATGCGCAGGATGCAGCCTATGAAACAGATCCTCTCTTTTCTGGTCGTTGCGACGTTGATATCGCTGAGCACCACCGTTTCGGCGGCCGAATGCTATGCCGATTACAAGGCCAAACAGGACAACCCGCTGCGCCTGCACTATGGCGTGATGCAGGTGTCCGCCTGCAAAAAGGGGCAAGCCAAGCAAGAGGTGGCCAAAAGGCTGAAATCCTCGGGTTGGACGTTGCTCAACGTGATCAGCGTTTTTGGACCGGAAGGGTTGGATCAAAGGAAGGCCAATGCCGGAAAATTCTATCTCCGTTTCTGAGGCGCGGCGGTCTGGCACCCGGCTGGTTGGAGCAGGCATCGCCGCAATTGTCGTGATCCTGATTACGGCCGCAGCCTTCTTGTTCTGGACCCTGCCCGATGCCAATGCTTTCAACGCCCGGGTCGAGCGGCTGTTCGTCGAAAGCGATCTGACCACCCAGGCTGAAATCCGATTGCTGGAGATCCTTGCGCAATCCGGAACCGCATTTGCCGACACGCTGGCCAGCTACAGGATGGTGATCTTCGTGCTGCTGATCTTTGCCACGGCCATGCTGTTGGCCGCCTTGGTCTTTCTGGTGATGCTGGTGACGTTAAACCGTCGAATGGCCCAGATCGAGCGCACGGGAATCCAGGTCACGTCGCTGCTGATCAGTCGCGAAGAGAACACCGTCTACCTGAACAACATGGATTTCAAACTGACGCCCGCAGCGATGGAAACGCTGGCCGTCCTGGCCGAGTCCCGCCTTGACGACGAAGTGCTGTCGGGGGTTCAGATCGAAGCCATGATCTCTGGCCGAGACATATCGGACTGTGACGAAGCTGCCGGGGCCACGCGCATCAAACGGTTGCGCGACGCGCTGGGCAATCAGATGGTCAGCGAGCTGTTGGTCAAAAACATCGCCAAAAAGGGCTATATGCTGGCGATCGAAAAAGACGTGATCCAGATGGTCTGACCACCTCGGCCGTGGATCGCGATCGGTAAATTCTGTGTTGCGCCCCTTGGAAATCGGGCTGCAAAAGCCCATCCTCTAGGGACCCGGGCAAGGGAGACGGCCGATGAATGTCCACGCCACACGGAATACGAACGGCTACGGAATTTCGATCGAAACGCTTGACGGCAGGGTTGCCATCTACCGCGATGACATCCTTCTGGCTGAAAGCACGAATGCCAAGGTCATGTATGAAACCCGGCTGCCGCCTGCGATTTATGTTCCGCGCGAAGACGTGCGCGTTGATCTGAGCGGCGAGACCGAGTTGCAGACCTTCTGCCCGTTCAAGGGCACGGCAACCTATCACGATGTCCTGATTGGCGACGAACGGTTGGCAAACTCGGTTTGGGCCTACGAGGATTCCCTGCCTGAAAGCAAAGCCATCCAAGGTCACATCGGCTTCATGCCTGCGGCCTACACTCATATCGATCTGGGCGACAATCAATTGCGCCAACCGCGAGACGGCAACATCAGCGGCCCGTTGATCGATTGGTTGATGCGTGGCGCGGGGTCGATCTCAACACCGGAAGATTTCACCAAGACCCTGGCCGAAAAAATGCTGGAACACGGCATCGCCATTCAGCGCCTCAGCATCCTTGTCTGGTCGCTGCATCCCCTGATCGCAGGCAAGCACTACATCTGGGAAAAGGGTGCCGAGGAGATTTCGACCAATATTCCAACCTACGAGATTCACGACCACCCCGCGTTCATCAACAGCCCCTTGCGGCATGTCTCGAACGGGTTGGGCGGCGTTCGGCAACGGCTGAACGTCGACAACCCCCACAACAGTTTCCCCATCATGGAGGACCTGCGCGCCAAGGGGGGCACCGATTACGTGGCAATGCCTCTGCCGTTTTCCGACGGGCGTATCAATGTCCTGACGTTGACCTGCGACCACCCCAACGGCTTTACCACGGAAAACCTGGGGCTTGTCTTTGAGTGCTCGGCCGTCATCGCCCGCTACTATGAGGTGTTCATGCAGCGCGAGAATTCTCAGGCCCTTCTCGAGACCTATGTGGGCAAACGAACCGGGGCCCGCGTTTTGGGCGGCGACATTCGTCGCGGCGACGGCGATGACATCGACGCGGCCATCATGTTCTGTGACCTGCGCAACTCGACCAGCCTGGAAGAGGATCTGGGCCGCACGGAATACATCAACCTGTTGAACGAATTCTTCGAAACGGTGTCCGGCATCGTCCACGACAACGACGGTGAGGTTCTAAAATTCATCGGCGACGCCGTTCTTGCGGTTTTCCCGGCAGGTGAGGACCCCGGCAAGGCACGGTCAGACGCTCAGCGCAGTGCCGTTGAAATCGTCGAGAAATTGGCCGAACTGCGTCGCTCCGACAAGAACCGGCAATGCGATTGCTCGATCGGCGTATCGTTCGGGCGTGTTACGTACGGAAATGTCGGTTCGCGCGAGCGGCTTGATTTCACGGTGATCGGACATGCAGCCAATGTCGCGGCGCGGTTGGGCGAGTTCGGCAAGCTCAATGGCCATCGGATCGTCGTTTCCGAAGATATCGAGCCGGCCTGTTCCCGGGCCGTTCCATTGGGGCCGGTCGACTTGCACAACGTTTCGCATCCGGTGATGTCTTTTGCCTTGCAGACATCCGCTGACACGGTTCTGGATGCCTGAGCATCCGGCACCCTTGCCCCCCCCGATCCCAAATAGCCATTCATAGCTGCGCACGGCACTGGTGCGCTTTCTGATCCTGGCGCGAGGTACTGACCTTAGCCCGAACGGTTCAACTTGCGGCGCCCAGCAAAATCAACGCAGTTTGCGCGGGAGAAATCGAACTCTGCATCTGTGCGATCTGAGTTCGGGCGAGATAAGTATCCGTCAGTTCGTCAATTGCATCGGCATCGACGAACTGCGAAAGGTTCGGCGAACCGGTCACTCTGCTCAGCTTGTCCCGAAATACGTCCAGCTGCTTGTCGATATCCAGCTGGCCAAAGCTTGACGGCAGGCCCAACGCTGTTTCCATCATGCTGCGCAACGGCGGCAGGCTCATCAGATCGTACCACTTCTTGGTCTCGCTTCCGGACTGCCCGGCAAGGTCTTTCAAAGCGTGCTGGGCAAAAAGTGCGATCCGCATCGAGTCGTCGGTTTCTCCGACCGAGCTTTCGAACCCGGCGACGACATTCTTCTGAGCGATCTTGTCCATGTCAGTGATCAGTGCGGTTTTCCGAACTTCGCCCGGACCCAAGCCGAATGCTTCGGAAAACTCCCGATATCTGCTGTCAGCAAGCCGGTTCGCAAGGGCGTCATCCGAACTCGTACCGTCTGACAAGACCTTTTGAATGAAGTACCGATTGTCCAGGTCACCTTCCAATCCGAACGCGCCCAACGCGACCTGCAGCAGTCGCCGGTCAGAGACCAGATCTTCTGCCGATCGGACGTTTCGGATGTTTTCCACAAAATACTGCGTGTCCCGGTCATTGACCGCCGAGGTGGAAAAGGCCTGCAACTGGGCGTCATAGGTGCGCTGCAAAAAACGCCACCCCACGATACCCCCAGTTGGAATGACCGGCAGGAATGTCATTGCCGATAGGCCATCAGACGCTCTTCGCGCGGCAGCAAAGATCGAAGCGCCTTCAGGCATCTGTAGTACTGCTCGGCCACCAGGGCTTCGGTCGCCTGTGCCAGGACCCGGCGACTGTCGACATCCGTGAAGACCTGGCTCAGTTCCTCGATCCGTCGCAGCAGCTGTTGTTTTGCGTCTCCAGCTTCCAGATCTCCGGACAGGACCAGCTGGGCCGCGTAACACACGCGCCGGACCGGGGTTGTCACTTCGTCGGGATGTATCGCGTCGCGCAACCGAAGGACATTTGCCTCGGGCGTCATGATTGAAAAGCGGGTCCGCCGATCGCCGTTCTCAATCACTACGCCATTGATCAAAACCCGCTCTTTCGGCGCCAGCTTCAGAACCAGCCCGCCCATCACGCGGTCCCCCGCTGACGCAGCCCGCGCAAAACCGCCAGATTGATTTCAAGCAGCGGCTCGACCCCGGCCTTGCTGGCCAGAACCTGGCCCGTGTGCTGCTCGGTGAACTCGGCCAGATAGAAGATCCGCGCGCGCAGCTCATTCGGCAGTGCATTGTCCGGGTCCACGACGCCGTTGGCCAGAACGGACCACAAGCGGCGGTTTTCATGCAGCGCCTGAACAAAGCCCGCGAAATCCGAGGCTTTGCGCGCAGCCGCTGCCTTGAGCCGATGCGTGATCTTTGAAATCGCCTCATACTCGGTATCACGCGGGGTTCGCGTCGGAGCGGCGGACTGAGCATATGCCCGTTGGGCAAGCGTTTGCGGGGTCACTTGAAATCCTTTCAAAAGGCCGTCGTATTTGCAGTCATAGTCGGGGCGCGTTGGTCACGCCCCGACCAAGTTTCCGCCTTAGCGGAACAGCGACAGGATCGACTGCGGAGCCTGGTTGGCGATCGACAGCGATTGTGTCGCCAATTGCTGCTGGACCTGCAGGGCCTGCAGACGGGCCGAGGTCTCTTCCATATCGGCGTCCACCAGCGAACCGATGCCGGATTTGAAAGAGTCAGTCAGGTTCGAGATGAACTCCTTCTGGGTCTCGATCCGCCCTTGCGCCGAACCGAACGCGGCCGACGCGTCAATCGCCGTGTCGATCAAGGTTTCGATCGTGCCCAGTGCTGCGGCAGCGCCGGCACTGGTCGAAACGTCAATCGACGACAGCGCGCCAAGACCGCCAGAACCGGCATTGGTGAACTGGGCCGAAACGGTTACGTCGCGATCTGCGTCAGCACCAGCGGTTGCGGTCCCGGTCACGAAGGACAGGGTGCCCGGCGCGCTGGAGTCATAGTCGATCGCTACACCGGTGATCCCAAGCGCGTCGATCTGGTTCTTCAGCCCCACTGCCACGATGGCATCTGTGTAGGCAGAGTCATAGGTTCCCGAAGGGTCCAGATCGCTGGCCTGCACGGTGTATGATGCAACTTTGTCCCCGATGGTGATCGACACTTTGTCGCCGACGGCGAAGTTGTCGGTCGAACTGTCGATCACGATGTCACCGGACCCGCCGGACTTGTCCATTGTGAACCCGGCAGCATCATTGTCAGTGGTCGCGTTGTCCGAGCCGGCCAGAACGCCCTTGCTGGCATATCCACCGGTCGACAGGTCCTGGCTGGCCACCGAAATCGACGACGCGGTCACGTTGCCTGCGCTGTCGCGATCCAGCGACGACAGGATCGATGCGGTGCCCGCTGACCCGTCCACAAGATTGAGGCCGTTGAACTGTGCGGCACCGACAACCGATGCGATCTGGTCCCGCAGGGCAGTTACGTCATCATTGATCTTGCCGCGGTCGACGTTGTCCTCCTGTGCGGCGACGATCTTGTTCTTCATCTGGGTCAGCAGGTCGGTCACGGTTTCCGAAGCGTTCCGGGCCACGGCGACAGTCGATTCACCCAGTGCCAGACTATCCTTGATCGCATTGAAACCGTTGACGTCGGATTCCATCACTTTGGAAATCGCCCATACGGCCGAGTTGTCCTTGGCCGTTGCGACATCCTTACCTGTCGAAATCGCGTTCTGGGTTGCTGCAAGGTTCTTGTTGACCGATTTCAGGGTCTGCAGCGCAACCATCGCGCCGTTGTTTGTCAGAATGCTGGACATGTTTTTCATCCTTTTCCATTCGGGCCTTCTTCGCCCAGTGACGCCCGACCATCATTGGCGGGCGTGTTGTCGTTCTGACCTGTGCGAGCTACCGATCGGTGTTCGCGCCACCTTCTTTCGAGGTGCGGGACCACTTTTGAGCCTGATCTCCTAACGGAGTGCTAAGGCGGTCCGACCGAAAAAAGACGGATTTGAATCAAACCCACCGCTAGGCACGTTTTTCCAGCTTGGGATCCTGACGGACGGCGAAGCCATTGCGTTGCCCGGCCGCGTCATAGGTCGTGAATTCCTGCCGGATTTTTCTGAGTTCAGCCATCCGGTTCATGACCGCCCGAATCCCTTCGGCCGCGCTGGTCAGCAGGCCCTGATTGCGCTCGACCTTCTTGTGCAGTCGAATCAAGTCGTCACTGTCGTGCACCTGCATCTCGTTGAGTGCGCCGATCAGTTTTTCCTTCTGCGGCATCATCTGGCCCAGCCGATCCAGGTCCCCTTCGACCAAAGCCCTGCGCTCGAGATCGAGAACCTCCTCGAGAGCCTTAATCAGTCCCTGCTTGTGCTCAGTCGGCATGGGTCTTCTCCATCATTGCATTGAAAAGGGTTTCCGACAGTCCGATCCCGCCGGATCGGGCCAATTGCCTAGCCTGCTCCTGCAACAGGAAAGACGCGAACTGGTCTTCGCCCGCGCCACCTCCGAAAGCTAGCCGCGCCTTGCCCAGGCCTGCGGCCTTCAGCATTTCGGCTAGAAAAGTTGCCTCAAGCTCGACCGCTGCGGCCTTGAGTCTTTGTTCGGTCATATTGCTGCGCGGTACCGGCGCGAAGTTTGGGATTTCCATCGCCCTCTCCGAAAATTGTTTCGATCTTTGTCGATCAAAGCGAAGAGCGGTTAAAATATACGTAACTACCTTGAGGGCAGGTTTGGGCCAAACAACCGGAGCCGGAGCAAAATGCCCAACGCCCTGACCATGATGACCAATGTGATTTCCGGCGGAAAGCCGGATTGGGCCGCAAAGTCCGAGCCCCCAACAAAAGGCGACTCTGATTTCGCGGAGCTCATGGCCGAAGATGAGATGCCGAACCTAGAGGCCGAGGCGAAACCTCATCCGGACAGCCGCGCGGGTCCGAAAATCGTGGATGGCGATGAAAACACCGACCCTGACGTCCCGCAGGTCGAACCCGATTTGGCTGAACCGCTGGAATTGCAGGGATCACAACAGGACGCTCGACAGAAAGACACGCCTCTGCCCATGGCAACGCCCGGTGAACTTCCAAAGCGCGAGGCGACGGCGCACGCCACTCTCGAGGCCAGCCCTCCGGCGGAGGGACGCCAGTCAACTGCCGCCGCGGCCATGCGCGCAGTAACCTCTGATCCCGATCGCCGATCGCTCGCGGGCGACACGGGCAAGGGAGCCGAAGCGCCCGAGCGTGCCGCGAGCACAGCGCCCCAACCTGCGTCAGCCGCAAAAGAGCAGTTGAACGCCACCGAACCTGGAATGAGTGGAGGGCTGCAGAACCGAAAGGACGAATTGCGCACTGCAACCGGTAAAGAAGCCAGGCGCGACGAGCAGGCCACCGGATCGTGGGGGGTGGATCAACGGCCGGCCAAACCTGCTGGCCAGGGAACGGAATCCATCATCCGGGCGCAGATCGTCGGTACATCGGAACGCGCAGCACTGAAGGACCCGATGCCAGAGGACAGTCTGCACGACCGGATGCCAACGCAGGACTTGGGTACGACCCCAGCGCAAAGGGATGCAGGCCCGACCAACGGCGTCCCGCTCTCGGGCCGGGCGGAAATTGCTCGGGCGGTCGCCGGGCAAATGGCGGCCAGCATCGTCGCAAAGCCGGGAAGCGGAAGCGTGGAAATCGCACTGACTCCGGAAGAGCTGGGCAAAGTTTCGATCAAGGTGACCGGGCGCGAAGACGGGTTGCACATGATGATCGTCGCCGACCGGCCTGAAACCATGGACCTCATGCGCCGGCATATCTCGATCCTGTCAGCCGAATTCAAAGAGATGGGGCTGGGCGATCTTTCCTTTGATCTGGGCACCTCGGCGAACCCAGAACAGGACGCTGAGCCAACTGAACGAAGCACATTCATCACCACAGGGGAGCTTGACCCTGCAACCGAAACACCCGCTCTGGCCCGCCCAACTCAGGTGGACCGGGCGTTGGACCTGAGGCTTTGACCCATGATCACCACAGCGGCATCCGCGACACATACACCCTCAACAGCGCAGCCAACGAGAACTTCGACAGCGACAGGGCTGACCTCGGACTTTGAGACGTTTCTGATGATGTTGACGGCGCAGGCGCGCAACCAGGATCCTCTGGAGCCACTGGATTCGTCGGAATATGCGTCGCAACTCGCCCAGTTTTCGATGGTCGAGCAGCAGGTGCAGACCAACGACCTTCTGGCAAACCTCACCGCCACCCTGAGCAGCGTCAATCTGGATGAGCTGTCCAACTGGATTGGGGTCGATGTTCAGGGGGCAGCCTCCTTCCGGTTTGATGGCCAGCCGCAGACCATATTCACTCAGCCCGACCTGGGCGCGGATGCGTCTGTGCTGGTCATCAAGGATTCTGACGGAACCGAAATCGACCGGGTCTCTGTTCCGGTCTCCGAGACCGAGTTTCTTTGGGCTGGAGTGGATGCATCGGGCAATCCGCTGCCCAACGGCACCTATTCCGCAACGCTGGAAAGCTTTTTGGGGGATGAACTGCTCTCGGCGCGGCCTGCGGCCACCTACAGCCGCGTCGTCGAAGCCCAAGTCGGGGCCGGTGTCGTCATGTTGACCTTGGACAGCGGCGTCGTGATTCCGGCAACCGACGTCGTTGCCGTTCGTACCGGCGCTTGAACTCGGGGGCGCTGCGGGCCAAGGATTGGCCGTCCAGATTCGCAACGCTCCGGTGTCTCAACTGTCCGTTCCAACCGCTCCTCCACCCGGCCTTGCAGACCAACTTGTCGAAAGCGGGTTGATCGCAAAAGACGCCCAGTTCGAAACGCTGTATGGCGGACGCACGAACCAGGTGTGGAAGGTATTGGACGCCGAGCCGGACCGGGTTTTGAAGTTCTATCGGTCTTCCCTTCAAAACCCGCTGTTTCGCAACGACGCCCAACTCGAAGCAGCCTGTCTGCACGCACTTGCTGCGACGGGGTTTGTTCCGCGGCTTCGCGCCTCGGGCAGCTTTGGCCCGGATCGCTGGGTTTTCTATGACCATGCGGCTGGCACTCCGTGGCGAGAAGGGACCGCGCAGGTGGCGAAACTGCTGCATAATCTGCACGCCCGAGAAATCGTGCTAGAGGTCCCTAAGGGATGCAATGGAAGCGTTGATCTCGATCATCACGGCACCCGTATTTTGAACGGTTGCCGCTCGGGAATCAGCGCCGTTCTGGCCGAACGCAAACCCAGGGTCCGGGTGCCGCCGACCCCCCGAGTATGCCTGATCCATGGCGACCCGGTGGCCGGCAACATCCTCGTCTCCTCTGCGGGGCTGACACTGATCGACTGGCAATGCCCGGCGATGGGTGACCCATGCGAGGATCTTGCCCTGTTCCTGTCACCCGCCATGCAGCATCTCTATCGCGGCAAGGCGCTGACCCCCGAGGAAGAGGCTACGTTTCTGTCGGCCTATGACAGCCGGCCGACAGTGCGCCGATACCTCGAGCTAAAGCCCTGGTACAATTGGCGTATGGCTGCCTACTGCCTGTGGCGGGCCGAGAATGGTGCGCCAGCCTATAGGGCCGGGTTTGACCTTGAGGTTGCGGCCCTCTGACAGTGGGCCGTATCACAAATCGGCAAGAGCCATGGCCGCATAAGCCGGTGGCATCAGCAGTCGCCGCCAGCGCCCGAATGGGAACTTTGACGGCGGTTTGGCGATGACGTCCGGAATATTTGCGGGCTCACCCAAAACCAAGCGGGCCAATGCCCGCCCGCAATAGCTGCCCATCGCCACGCCGTTCCCGTGATAGGCCAGACCGGCAAACAAGCCCGGGTGGCCCGGAACCTCCCCGACAAAGGGCAGCAGGTCACGGGTCAGGCAAACCATACCTGACCACATATGAGTTGCCTCAACCTCGGCCCAACCCGGGAACATGCGATCAAAGTCACGGCGTACTTTGCGACGGATCGCAGCCTCAGCGCGCGGCGAGGACATTAGGCCTCCTCGCATTCCGAAAAGGAACCGGTTGTCCGGCATCAGACGGAAATAGTGCAGCAGGTTGCGCGTGTCGTACGCCATCTGGCGCGAAGTCCAACCCTGTTCCTGCAATTCAGCTTCGGTCAGCGGACGTGTCACCATGACCGTAGACTGGGCGGGCATGTAACGGGCGTCCAACCAGTCGGGCAGATCGTCGCTGGAATAACCGTTGGTGCAGATCAACACCGTCTTGGCCTGGATACGGCCCGCGGGGGTGGTCATCTTGTGCCCGGACCCGGCTTTTCTGATGTCCTGAACCGGGCTTTTCGAGAATACTGCGGCACCTTGCGCCTGCGCGGCCCGGGCCAACCCGAACAGGTATTTCTGCGGGTTCAGCCCAAAGCCGACTGGATCGGTATATCCGCCAAAGAAACGGCCCCCCATACCGAGGCGTTCCAAATCCGACGGCTCATGCAGAACCCCACCGCTTTCCGCGCGACGCCGCAGCCGCTCCATCGCGCGCGGGCTGTGCGCCAACTGCGTCTCTCCTTCGGAATGAACGTCTGCGTCGATCCGAAAGCGCTGCAAAAGATCCGCAACCAAGGCGACCGCGTCGGTTTCGGCCTGCGCATAATCCTGTGCCGCCGAAATCCCATAGCGCCGCGCAAGTGTCGCCGAACCAAGCTTGGACCCTCCTTGGCAGCAAAATCCACCATTGCGCCCCGAAGCGCCCCAGCCCGGAGTTTCGGCTTCGAACACGGCGACAGAAACACCGCGTTCAGCGAGGTGCAGGGCCGCAGACAGTCCGGTGAACCCGCCGCCGACAATCGCAACGTCGGTCGACAAATCACCCGAATGAACGGGCCAGTCAGGCGCCGTAGTGGTTTCATCCCACCAACACCCCTCACGGGGGCCGGGGCCATAGGTATAAGCCGGAAAGATCCGCCTCATTCGGTGCGCGCGGCGGCTTGTTCCTCTTGCCGCTGCCGGACCATCGCGCGTTTCGACACCAGCGAGGCGGTGATCACGCCCACGGTGACCACGGCGATCATGATGGTCGAAAGCGCGTTGATTTCCGGGCTGACCCCCAGACGTACGGCCGAGAAGATCTTGATCGGCAGGGTCGTGGCCGAGGGGCCGGACGTAAAGGACGCGATCACCAGGTCATCCAGCGAGAGGGTGAAGGCCAGCAACCACCCCGAGATCACCGCCGGCGCGATGATCGGGAGCGTCACCAACCGAAAGGCCTGCGCCGGCGAGCAGCCCAGATCCAACGCCGCCTCTTCCAGCGACTGATCGAACGTCACCAGCCGCGAAGACACCACGACCGACACGTAGCACATCGAAAAGGTCGTATGCGCCAGCACGATGGTCAGGATGCCTCGGTCCAGCCCGATCCCGATGAACAACAGCAACAGCGACAGGCCGGTGATCACCTCGGGCATCACCAGCGGCGCGTAGATCATCCCGGAAAACAGCGTGCGGCCAAAGAACCGCCCGCCCCGCACCATGACATAGGCGGCCATGGTGCCCAGAATGGTCGCCAGCGTCGACGAGAACACGGCAACGCGAACGGTGACCCAGGCCGCATCCAGAAACGCCTGGTTCTGCATCAGTTCGCCATACCATTTGGTCGAGAACCCAGCCCAGACCGTGACCAGCTTGCTTTCGTTGAAGCTGAAGATGATCAGGATCACCATCGGGATGTACAAAAACGCAAAGCCCAGCGTCAGCGAGACCGTGTTGAACCAGCTCAGCCTGTTCATTGCTCTGCCTCCGCCTGTTTCTGCTGGTTGCGCTGGAACAGCACGATCGGGATCACCAGGATCAGCAGCAGGATCACCGCCACGGCGCTGGCCACCGGCCAGTCGCGGTTCGAGAAGAACTCCTCCCACAAGACCTTGCCGATCATCAGCGTGCCCGACCCGCCCAGCAGCGAGGGGATCACGAATTCACCGATCACCGGAATCATCACCAGGAAGCATCCCGCGATGATGCCTGGGCGCGACAGTGGGATGGTCACCAGCCAGAAGGCCTGCGTGCGCGAACAGCCCAGATCCTCAGCCGCCTCGATCAGCGAGCCGTCCAACCGATCGAGCGCGGCGTAGATCGGCAGGATCATGAAGGGCAGATAGGTGTAGACGATGCCGATATAGACAGCCGTCTGCGTGTTCAGGATGGTCAGCGGGGTCGAGATGATGCCCGTCCACAGCAGGAACTGGTTCAGGTAGCCTTCGTTCGACAGGATCCCCATCCACGCATAGACGCGGATCAGGAACGAGGTCCAGAACGGCAGGATCACCAGCATCATCAGCGTCGGGCGCCATTCCTCGGGCGCGCGGGCCATGCCATAGGCGATCGGATAGCCCACCACCAGGGTCAGCGCGGTCGCGATCAGCGCGATCTTGACGCTGGACAGGTAGGCTTTCCAGTACAGGTCGTCCTCGGTCAGCCAGACGAAATTCTCGAAATCCAGCTGGCTGAAGAACTCCTTGATCCCGGCCCAGCCCTGCGACAAATCAAGGGTCGGGGTGTAGGGCGGGATCGCAAGCGCGATGTCCGACAGCGAGATCTTCAACACGATGAAGAACGGCACCAGAAACAGGGCCAGCAGCCAGACATAGGGGATGGCGATCAGGACCGCGCGGCGCATCAGTCTGCCAGCAGAACCGCCGCCGTGGCTGTCCAGGACAGCCAGACAGGGTCTTCCCATGTGAAGGACCGGCGCGAGATGCGGCGGGTATTGGCCGTTTGCGCCTTGATGATCGTCCCGTTTGGCAATTCGACATGGTAGGTCGACAGGTTGCCCAGATAGGCAATGTCATGCACCTTGCCCTGCACGGCGTTGACGGCATCGGCGGGACGCTCGGCCGAGATCGTTACCTTTTCCGGCCGGATGGCCAGGTGACAGGCCTGCCCGTTTCCGAAGCTTGCCGCGGACGTGGCGGTCAGAGGCGGCTGGCCCTCGGCCCATTCGATACTGTACGTGCCCTCACCGGCTGCGGTTGCACGACCTTCGATAATGTTCACGTCCCCGATGAAATCGGCGACATAGACGGAATTGGGGTTTTCATAAATGCGGTCGGGCGTTGCGACCTGCATCAGCTTGCCCTGATCCATCACCGCAACACGGCTGGCCACCGTCATCGCCTCTTCCTGGTCGTGGGTCACGATCACGAAGGTGGTGCCGGTCTTTTCCTGAATGTCCATCAGTTCGAACTGGGTGTCCTGGCGCAACTTTTTATCCAGTGCACCAAGAGGTTCGTCCAGCAGCAGCAGTTTGGGCGCCTTGGCCAGCGACCGGGCCAGTGCCACGCGCTGACGCTGACCACCGGAAATCTGGTGCGGTTTGCGGCGGGAGAATTTCTCAAGACGGGTCAGGCGCAGCATCTCCTCGACCCGGTCTTCTAGATCATGCTTGGGCATGTTGTCCCGGCGCAGGCCAAAGGCGATGTTGTCCCAGACGTTCAGATGGGGAAACAGCGCGTAGGACTGGAACATCATGTTGACCGCCCGCTTGTTCGGCGGCACCGGGTCGATGTCCTGACCACTCAGCATGATGTGGCCTTCGGTGGGTTTCTCGAACCCCGCCAGCATCCGCATCATCGTCGTCTTGCCGCAACCCGACGGCCCCAGCAAAGCAAAGAATTCCCGCTCGAAGATGTCCAGCGACAGATTGTCGATGGCAGTAAAATCCCCGAATCGCTTGGTCACATTTTTGAACTGGATCAAGGGTTTCGCCTGCGGATCTTCCCACGGCGCAAAGACGGTAGAGTTCAAATCGGCCCCCGTAAGTCAGCCTGTACAGGTTGTGCGCAAGGCAGAACCATTCTGCCTTGCACAATCATTTCGGATCAGGTGCCCGATTTGATCTTGGTCCACAGGCGGGTCACGACCCGCTGCGTTTTGGCCGGGTAAGGCGTGGTGATGTAGAGGTTCTGCATCGTGGCATCATCCGGATAAATCGCCGGATCGCCGATCACGTCTTCTTCCAGAAACTCCTGCGACGCCTTGTTGCCGTTGGCGTAGTAGACGTAGTTCGACGCCGCCGCCATGTTGTTGGCATCCAGGATGAAGTTCAGGAATTTATGCGCGCCGTCCGGGTTGGGTGCATCCACCGGAATGGCCATCTGGTCGAACCACATCAGCGAGCCTTCGGCAAACGGATGGTATTCGATGGTCACACCGTTGTCGGCCTCATCCGCCCGATCGCGGGCCTGCAGAATGTCGCCCGACCAGCCCACGGCCACGCAGATGTCGCCATTGGCCAGCGCATTGATGTATTCCGAGCTGTGGAACTTCTGGATGTAGGGACGCACGCCCATCAGCACTTCTTCGGTCTTGGCGATCACGTCGGTGTCATGGCTGTCCGGATCTTCGCCAATGTACTGGAGTACCATGGGAATGATCTCGGACGGCGCGTCCAGGAAATGGACGCCGCATGAGGCCAGCTTTTCCATGTTCTCGGGCTTCAGCACCAGGTCCATGCTGTTCAAGGGCGCATCGTCGCCCAGAACTTCCTTGACCTTGTCGACATTCACGCCCAGCCCCGTGGTGCCCCACATGTAGTTGATCGAATAGGCGTTGTCCGGGTCATAGCCGGCCGTGCGTTCCTGGATCACGTCCCAGAGGTTAACTGCATTGGGCAGCTTGGACATGTCCAGTTTCTGGAAGGCTCCAGCCTGGATCTGGCGCTGAAGGAAGGTGCCCGACGGCACCACCACATCGTAACCGGATCCTCCGGCCAGCATCTTGGTTTCCAGAACCTCGTTGCTGTCGAACACGTCGTAGATCAGGGTCAGACCCGTCTCTTCCTGGAATTTGCTCAGCAACTCCTCGTCGATGTAGTCCGACCAGTTGTATACGCGCACCTCTTCCGCAACAGCGGCCGACGTCCCCAATGCGACAATTGCCGTCATCGTCAGCGTTTTGATTTTCATTTTCTTCTCCCTGCAAGTGTACGGGCATTTTCCCGTTTTTTTGGATTTGATCAAGTTTTGCGTTTTCCCTCGATACGTCGTATGGTTTCACGGGGCAAGAAACCTGACAAGCCGGGAGCATTGGGATCGGGGTGAACCAATTGGATTTGATCAAAAATAAGGCATCTGCTGCAGTGACCCAGACCGAAAAACGACCAGCACATGAACAGGTGTACCAGACACTGAAGTCGCAGATCATGTTCGGCGATCTGGTGCCGGGGCAACCGGTCACGATCCAAGGCTTGACCGATTCGCTGGGCGTGGGCATGACCCCGGTGCGCGAGGCTATCCGGCGCCTGATCTCGGACGGTGCGCTGATCTTTCAGGGCAACCGGCGGGTCAGCGTTCCCCTTCTGACCGCAACAGATGTCGAACAGATGATTTTCGCCAGAAATGCCGTAGAATCAGAGCTTTCCCGGCGCGCAGCAGTCAACATGACCACGGCGGATATCGACCAGCTTGAAAAGATCGACGAACAGCTGGATCGCACGATCGCCGACGGGGACGTTGGCGGCTATCTTCGCCTGAACCATGCATTCCACGAAAAACTCTATGACCATGCCGGCGCGCCGATTCTAAAGGATTTGGCCGAGCGCCTGTGGCTGCGATTCGGGCCGTCCTTGCGCGTCGTCTGCGGGCGCTTCGGCACCCAGAGCCTTCCAGACCGGCACAAGGACATCATCGATGCCTTGCGCGCCAGCGACGCTGAAAAAGTCGCAAAAGCAACGACCCAGGATATCGAACAGGGCATGGAACTGATGGCCGAGGCGCTGGCGACCGAATAGGTCAGCGCGATTCGATTGACAGAAAAAAATTTGATCATATTGTGACGGCAACCGCTGTTGCAGGAGTAGAGACCGATGTCGACCATCACCAACCACATGCCGACCGCCGAATTGCAGGCCCTGGATGCGGCGCATCACCTTCACCCGTTTTCGGCCAACGGCGCACTGGGCAAGGAAGGCGCGCGCGTCATCACCCGAGCCAAGGGCGTCTATCTGACCGACAGCGAGGGCGAAGAGATCCTGGATGCCATGGCCGGCCTGTGGTGCGTGAACGTCGGCTATGGCCGCGACGAACTGGCCGAAGTGGCGGCGCGCCAGATGCGCGAACTGCCCTACTACAACACCTTCTTCAAAACGACCCATGTCCCGGCGATCGCGCTGGCGGCCAAGCTGGCCGAACTGGCACCGGGTGACCTGAATCATGTCTTCTTCGCCGCCGGCGGGTCCGAGGCCAATGACACCAACATCCGTCTGGTCCGCACTTATTGGGCGGAAAAGGGTCACCCCAACAAGAGCATCATCATCAGCCGCCACAACGCCTATCACGGGTCGACCGTCGGGTCGGCCTCGCTGGGCGGCATGGCCGGCATGCACGCGCAGGGCGGCATCCCGATCCCGAACGTCCACCACATCAACCAGCCCAACTGGTGGGCCGAGGGCGGCGACATGACGCCCGAAGAGTTCGGTCTGGCCCGCGCACGCGAGCTGGAAGAGGCGATCTTGGAACTGGGCGAAGACCGCGTTGCCGCCTTCATCGCCGAGCCGGTCCAGGGTGCGGGCGGCGTGATCGTCGCGCCCGACACCTACTGGCCGGAAATCCAGCGCATCTGCGACAAGTACGACATCCTGCTGATCGCCGACGAGGTGATCTGCGGCTTTGGTCGAACCGGCAACTGGTTCGGCTCGCAGACCATGAACATCCGCCCGCATATCATGACCATCGCCAAAGGGCTCAGCTCGGGCTATGCGCCCATCGGCGGCTCGATCGTCAATGACGAGATTGCCGAGGTGATCGGCGGGACAGAGTTCAACCACGGCTATACCTATTCGGGCCACCCCGTCGCGGCGGCCGTCGCGCTGGAAAACCTGCGCATTCTGGAAGAAGAAAAGATCGTCGAGCATGTGCGCGATGTCGCGGCCCCCTATCTGAAACAGAAATGGGAGGCGCTGGTCGAGCACCCGCTGGTGGGCGAAGCCAAGATTGTGGGCATGATGGCCTCGATCGCGCTGACGCCGGACAAGGCCAGCCGGGCCAAGTTCGCCTCCGATCCGGGCACGGTCGGGTACATCTGCCGCGATCGCTGCTTTGCCAACAACCTTATCATGCGCCATGTGGGCGACCGGATGATCATCTCGCCGCCGCTGATCCTGACCCCGGCAGATATCGACGAGATGTTCGTGCGCATTTACAAGTCGCTGGACGAGGCGCAGGCTGAGATCATCGCCCAGGGCCTGATGAAAGCGGCCTCCTGATCTCAGGAAAAAATCGCAAACGGGCGGTCCGGTAGGGCCGCCCTTTTTCGTTCAGCGCATCCGTTCCAGCAATTGCACGGTGGCATACCCATCCGGCAAAAGACCTCGCGCCATTTGGTAGGCCCGCAGCGCATTGATGGTGTTCGGACCGATCCGCCCGTCGATGGCCTGCGTGTCGAACCCGGCCAGGGTCAGGCGCAGCTGCAACTCCTTGCGTTCGGTAAAACTCAGCACCCGGTCGCCGCGCGGCCAGCTTGCGCGGAACGGACCCTGCCCGGCCAGCCGGTCTGACAGGTGGCCGATGCCGATCACATAGGCATCGGCGCCGTTGTAACGCTCGATCACGCTGAAATTGTCAAAGATCATCAGGGCCACGCCACCGCTGCCGGCCGGCAGCAGGATCGAGGCGGGCCCGAAATCTGCGATGCCACCGCCGTTCGCGGCGCGGACGCCGCGTGCGGCCCATTCCGAAGGCAGCAAACTAACGTCCCGACTGGCGCTGGCATAGTCGAACCCCTTCGGCAAACGCACCTCGACCGCCCAGGGCTGGCCTTTGGTCCACCCGAACTTGGCAAGGTAGGCGGCAGCAGACGCAAGCGCATCCGTAGGATCGTCCGACCAGATGTCGCGGCGTCCGTCGCCGTCGAAGTCAACCGCGTGCTCGAGGTATGAGGTCGGCATGAATTGCGTGTGCCCCATGGCACCCGCCCAACTGCCCGTCATTCGGTCCGAGGTGATGTCGCCGGCCTGCACGATTTGCAATGCCGCGAGCAACTGTGTTTCAAAAAACTGCGCGCGCCGCCCGTCATGGGCAAGCGTTGCAAGCGACCGGATTGTCTGGCTGCTGCCCCGATACGTGCCGAAGGATGTTTCCAGCCCCCAGACCGCGACCACCACCTCTTTTTCGACCCCGTACCGGGCTTCGATCCGGTCCAGCGTATCCTTGTACCGCACCAGCGCCTTGCGCCCATTCGCGATGCGCAGGTCTGACACGGCCGAATCCAGATACTCCCAGATCGGTTTCGAGAACTCGGCCTGACTGCGATCGCGCTTGATGGCGTCGTTGTCGTAGGTCAGGCCTGACAATGACCGGTCCAGGACCTGCGGCCGGATACCTGCCGCAACTGCCCGGTGCCGGAAGGCGATCAACCAAGTCTCGAAGCTGGTGTTGCCTTCGACGACCACCCGGTGCATGCCGGTGGTCGGCCTTGGCACCGGCCGGATCGAAACCGTCAGATCGGCCGACGCCAACTGGATCGAATCCAGCGCCGGTCTGATCTGTGGTCGTTTGGTTGTATTCGAAGTCTCCGCCTGCAAGATGGATGCCCAAAATGCGGCGGCCACAAAGCCACACACATATTTCATGATTCAGGTTTTCCTGATTACTGCTCGCAGACAGGGTACCCCAGATTGCGCAAATCACAAAGCGCTCAGGACTGTCTCTCTTGATCTTTTGCTTCGCGCTCGGCCCGGATCTTGGCCAGCGCCTCTCGCAGCAAAGGCACGCGGTTGGGGCGGAAACTGTCCTGGGTGACGGACATCGCGCGCATCCGGTCCAACCGAAACACGCGAAAATCCCGCCTCAGATGGCACCAGCTGAGCAGTACGCTGGCATGATCCATGTACACGATGCTCAGTGGGCTCACGCGGCGCTGGGTGTCGTCACCTTTCGCATCGGTATAGTCGAACTCGACCACACGCTCGTCCCACGCCGCCTGCCGCAGGTCGGCAACTTCGATGCCGGGCGCGGCAGGACGGTCGAACCGGGTGGCGGTCAGCACTGCGTGGCTCAGGCGGTGGGACTGGCGGTGGGGCAGCCGGCCCTGCAGTTTGCGCAGCGCCGCACCGGCCCCGTCCGACAGAGCCGGGTCTCCGATCAGTTGCACTTCGCGCAGGCCAAGAACCAGCGCCTCCAACTCGTCATCGGTGAATCCCAGCGGCGGCAGTGTCGCGTCTTCGATCAGGGTGAACCCGAACCCGGCCTCGCCATCAATGACTGCACCGAGGCCACGCAGAGCGTCGATGTCGCGATGCACGGTGCGTGCAGAAACCCCCAGATCCTGCGCCAACTGCGCCGAGGTCTTGGGCGACGGGCCAGACCGCAAGGCCTGCATCAATTGGAACAGTCGGGCGGTGCGGGACATGATGTCATTCAATCTAAACCTAATGACAGAAACTGTCATTAGCCCGCGTTAGACCGGCGGCACCCCAATTTCGGAGCCTATTATGTTGACCCTTCTTACCTACCCTTCCGCTTTCGGACTTTTCAGCGCCAGCCCCTTTTGCGTCAAAACCGCCTATATGCTGCAGCTGGCCGGGCTGCATTGGCGCCGCTCGGACATGGTCGATCCGCGTCAGATGCCGCACAGCAAGTTGCCGGTTTTGCGCACACCCGAACGTCTGGTGCCGGACAGCGACCAGATTCGCGACTGGTTGGAAGCGCAGGGCGCCGAATTCGACCGTGGCCTGAGCGATGTGCAAAAGGGCCAGTCCCGTGCGTTGATCCGCATGGCCGAGGAACATTTGTACTTCCAGATTGTCATGGACCGCTGGGCCAACGACGAGGTTTGGCCAGTTCTGCGCGACACTTTCTTCTATGAGATTCCCCGAATCGTCCGACGCCCGATCTCGAACTCGGTCCGGAAATCGGTCTTGAAAGGCCTTCGGTCCCAAGGGATCGGGCGCTTCTCCGAGGCCGAACGGATGGCACGGGTCGAACGCGACCTCGAGGCGATCTCAGCTTATCTGTGGCAGGCCCCGTATCTTTTGGGCGATCACCCCACTTCGGCCGACCTCAGCGTCGGCCCGATGCTGGCTGCGATGCGGGCCACTCCGGCCGATACCCGGCTGACCCGGCGCATCAAACAGGATACGCTGCTGAACAGTTATGTTGACCGGATGGAACAGGCGATCCCCCTGCCATGAGGCCTTTCGATGACCCCAAGGTGGCGTCTGCCTACGAGGCATTCGCCACGGACACCAAAAGCGGCGCTCTGGCTCTGCGCGATCTGGTCTTCGCCACCGCGCAGGAACTTCAACCGGCGGTTTTGGTGACCGAGGCTCTGCGATGGGGCCAACCGGCCTATCTGAGTCCCAAGGGAACAACCATCAGGCTGGGTGGACACACCTCTGCCCGGTTTGCCCTGTTTGTCCACTGCCAGACCCGGCTTATCGGTGAGTTTACCTCGGCCTTTCCTGACGCTGACAGGATTGAAGGCAATCGCGCCATCCTGTTCGACGGGATCGAACAGATCGACCCCGTCAGGCATGAATGGCTGATCGCCCGGGCGTTGACCTATCACCGCTGACGGCGCTTGCGCTCGACCTTGCGTTTGATCTTGTCCTTCTTGCGCTTGGTGCTGACCGCCTTGCGCCGTGTCGGACGACTCGACTTGCCACGACCGCCGCCGCGCGGCATGGCCTGATCTTCGATTGACAGCAGCTCCAACTCCAGCCCGCCAGTTACCGGCGTGGCCTCGGTCAGGCGCACGGTGACGCGCTGGCCGATGGCGATGGTCAGGCCGGTATCCGCTCCCATCAGGGTGCCAGCCTCGGCGTCGAAGTGGAAAAACTCGCGCCCCAGCGACCGCACCGGCACCAGCCCGTCGGCCCCGGTTTCGTCCAGCTTCACGAAGGCCCCGAACCGGGCGATGCCGCTGATGCGGCCGGTGAACTCGTTGCCGACGCGCTCGCTCAGATAGGCCGCCAGATAGCGGTCGGTCGTGTCGCGCTCGGCCATCATCGAGCGGCGCTCGGTGTCCGAAATTTGGGTGGCGATCTCCTCCAGACGCTCGATCTCGTCGGCGGTCAGCCCGTCCTTGCCCCAGCCATGGGCCGAGATCAGCGCCCGGTGCACGATAAGGTCGGCATAGCGGCGGATGGGCGAGGTGAAATGCGCATAGTTGCGCAGGGCCAGCCCGAAATGGCCAAAGTTTTCGGGGCTGTAATAGGCCTGCGCCATCGACCGCAAGGTGCTGAGATTGATCAGCTCGGCATCCTCGGTGCCGGCGGCGGCATTCAACAGCGCGTTCAGGTGACGGGTCTGCAGCACCTGTCCCTTGGCCAGGTTCAGCCCAGCGGCCTGCGCCGTCTCGCGCAGGCTTTCCAGCTTTTCGGGCGCGGGTTCTTCGTGCACCCGGAACAACAGCGGGCTGCGCTTGGCGATCAGCGTCTCGGCCGCGGCCACGTTGGCCAGGATCATGAACTCCTCGATCAGACGGTGCGCATCCAGCCGTTCGCGGAAGGCCACGCTTTCGACCTCGCCGTTGTCGTTCAGCACGATCTTGCGTTCCGGCAGGTCCAGATCCAGCGGCTGGCGTTCGTTGCGGGCCGTCTTCAGCGCGCCGTAGGCTGCATAGAGCGGTTTCAGGACGCTCTCCAGCAGCGGCCCGGTTCGGTCATTGGGGGTGCCGTCGATAGCCTCCTGCACCTCGGCATAATGCAGAGACGCGGCCGAGCGCATTAGCCCCCGCACAAAGCGGTGGTCGATCTTGTTGCCGTTTGCATCGATCCGCATCCGCACCGCGATACAGGCGCGCGGCACGCCTTCGTGCAGCGAACACAGATCGCCCGACAGACGGTCGGGCAGCATCGGCACGACGCGGTCGGGGAAATAGGTTGAATTGCCCCGCTTGCGCGCCTCGCGGTCCAGCGCGCTGCCGGGGCGCACATAGGCGGCCACATCGGCAATGGCGACCCAGATCACGTGGCCGCCCGGGTTTTTCGGATCATCATCGGTATGGGCATAGCAGGCGTCGTCATGGTCGCGCGCGTCCGATGGGTCGATCGTCAGCAGAGGGATGTCCCGCAGATCCTCGCGCCCTTTCAGCCCGACGGGCTTGGCCCGGTCGGCCTCGGCGATCACGTCATCGGGAAAATCATCCGGGATGCCATGCTGGTGGATCGCGATCAGCGACACCGCCTTGGGCGCGGACGGATCGCCCAAACGTTCCACGATACGCGCACGCGGCAGCCCCATACGATTTTTCGGCCCCGCCTGCTCGGCCTCGACCAGTTCGCCATCCCTGGCGCCCAGCGCCGCGTCTTCAGCCACCAGCCATTCGGTCGATCCGGCCTTGTCGATGGGCACGATGCGCCCGCCCTCGGCGCCCTTGCGGAAAATCCCCACGACCCGGCGCGGATTGGCGCCGATGCGGCGGATCAGGCGGGCCTCGTAATTGTGGTCCTCTGCATGCACCTGGGTCAGCCGGGCCAAGATCCGGTCACCCTCGCCCAGCGCCGGGTCGCTGGCGCGGGAAATGATCAGCACGATCGGCTCGACCCCTTCGCCATGCCATTCCAGCGGCCGCGCGAACAGGTCGCCGTCGGCGTTCGGCGCCTTGACCTGCAGCACGCTGACCGGCGGCAGGCGGTCCGGGTCGCGATAGCTGCGCTTGCGCTTTTCCAGATGGCCCTCGGCCTCAAGCTCCTTGAGGATCCGTTTCAGGTCGATCCGGTCCGCGCCCTTGATGCCAAAGGCCTTGGCAATGTCGCGTTTCGAGGTGAGCGTGGGGTTCGCCGAGATCCAGTCGAGGATCTCCTGCTTGGTCGGTATGCGTTTCATGATTTCCGCCTAGCACGCCGATACGACCGCGTCATGACCAAAAAGTGGCCGGGCGCATCAATCGCTCAGGCGAAATAATCGGCCAGGATCCGGGCATAGATCGCCTTGAGCTGCCGGATCTGCTCGACCGGGACGGATTCGTCCACCTGATGCATGGTGCGCCCGACCAGGCCGAACTCGACCACCGGGCAATGATCCTTGATGAACCGCGCGTCCGAGGTGCCACCGGTGGTGGACAGCTCGGGCCGGCGGCCGGCCTCGGCTTCGACCGCGCCGGCGACCAGATCCGACAGCGGCCCAGGAGGGGTCAGAAAGCTTTCGCCCGAGACCTTGATCCGCGTGTCGATCTGAACGCCGAACTCGGCCGCCACGTCGGTCGCCTGCGCCTTCAACCAGTCGCTGAGGCTGGTGCCTGTATGCAGGTCGTTGAACCGGATGTTCACCGCCCCACGGCACTGGGCCGGAATGACGTTGGTGGCCGCGTTGCCGGTGTCCATCGTGACCACGGCCAGGGTCGAGGCGTCGAAATGGTCCGTCCCCCGATCCAGCTCGTGACTGGCCAGCCGATCCATCAGCCGCGCCAGCGCGGGCAGCGGGTTTCTGGCGCGATGCGGATAGGCCGAATGGCCCTGCACGCCCGTCACTTCGAACCACGCGGTCATCGACCCGCGGCGGCCGATCTTCATCATCTCGCCCATCTCGTTGGGGCAGGTCGGCTCGCCCACCAGACAGACCGACATCCGCTCGTCCTGAGCCTGCATGTAGTCCAGCAGCGCGGTGGTGCCGTCCACCGCATCGCCTTCCTCGTCCCCCGTGATGGTCAGGATGATCGCCCCGTCGGGCGGGGTGTCGCGCACGAAATCCACCGCGGCCGCGACAAAGGCCGCCACCCCCGATTTCATGTCGGTCGCGCCCCGACCGTACAGAATGCCATCATGTATTTCCGCGCCGAACGGCGGGCGGGTCCATGCGGCCTCGTCGCCCACCGGCACCACGTCGGTATGCCCGTTGAACCCGAAACTGCGCGCATGCCCCTTGTCGCCCCACCGGGCGAACAGGTTGCAGACGCCGCCGCGGTCCACCCGCGCGCAGGTGAAACCGGCCTGCGTCAGGATATCTTCCAGCAGAACCAGCGCCCCGCCCTCCTCGGGTGTGACCGAGGGGCAACGGATCAGGTCTGCGGTCAACTGGACAGGGTCGGACATTCAGGGGCCTCGCAGGGTCGGCAGGATGTGGGTTCACGCACAGATTCAACGAATTGGCCGCAATGCCAACCCCGATCGGCGGTTTTCCGGTCGCCCAGCCCGAAAAAACGGCAAAAAGAAATCCCGGTCGATGACCTCGCGACGACCTTGCCGCGCCATGGCAAATTGCGCTAGAGCGCCGCGAAACAGGTGAACCAGCCATGACGCGCGCCCTTTTCGCATTGATCTGCCTGACCTTCGCGGTCTTTGCACAACACAGCCAAGCCGAAACTCTGACGGTCACGACGGTGGAGCGTCCTCCGTTCTCGTATGTGGATGAGGGCGAGGACACCGGCTTCTCAATGGACCTGCTGGCCGCGCTGGCTGAAGAACTGGATTGGGAATACACGGTCGTTCGTGTCGATGCGTTCGGGGACATGCTGTCGGCGGTCGAAAACCGCGAAGCCGACATGGCGATCGCGAATATTTCGATCACCGCAGGCCGAGAAGCCCGGATGGATTTTAGCCAACCGATTTTCGAAGCGGGCCTTCAGATCATGGTACCATCAGACGCGGCGCGCAGCCCGTCCTTGATGCAGGCGCTGCTGTCACGCGAGCTGTTCATCGCCATCGGGCTGGCCTTTGCCATCCTGCTGGGTGGCGGCATGCTGATGTGGGGGTTCGAACGCCGATCCCAACCCTATTTCGACCGCGACTTGAACGAGGCCTGGTTCCCGTCCTTCTGGTGGGCGTTGAACCTGGTGGTCAATGGCGGCTTTGAAGAGCGGATGCCCCGGACCCCATTCGGGCGAATTCTGGGTGTGATCCTGGTCGTATCCTCGCTGTTCATCGTGTCGGTTTTCACCGCAAGGATCACCTCGGTCATGACGGTGGATGCGATCACCAGCAACATCAACTCGGTCAATGATCTGTACGGCAAGCAGGTCGGGACAATCTCGGGTTCGACCGCCGCCAGTTTTCTGAACCGGCGCGAGGTCGAATTCACCGGGTACGAAGACCTGGACAGCATGTTGACCGCGTTCAAGGATGGGGACCTGGATGCCGTCGTGTTCGACGCGCCGATCCTGTCGTATTTCGCCGCACATGAAGGCCGCAAGATTGCGGCAATGACCGGCGGCGTCTTCCTGCGCGAGAATTACGGTATCGTCTTCCCGACCGGGTCACCTCTGGTCGAGGATGTGAACCAGGCGCTTCTGGGCCTCCGGGAAGATGGCACCTATGACCAGATCTATCGCAAGTGGTTCGGCACGCGCCGCTAGGCGCTTTCGGGCTTGTCGCCGAAGAAGGGCGTCATCTGCGCAACAATAACCGCGTTTTCCTCAAGCGCCCTCTGCATCAGAGCGCGTTCGTCGGGGTCGATCTCGTGCCCCTGCGCCTCGCGCTCGGCCAGGGTGCCATAGCCGGTTACGTCCAGTGGAGCCGTATCGGCCTGTTTCAGAATGGCCACGGTTTCGCGCACGGCCTCGGCCTCGTCCACTCCGCTGGCATAGCACATAAGCGCCGCGCCGGTGGCGCCTTCGGGCAGGCCGTCGCCATCCTTGCGGCCAATCTGAACCAACAGAGTATAGACCTGCTGGCGCGAGGGTTTCTTTTGCTTTTCCATGCCGTGGGCCTTAGCCGGGGGCCGGTCGATGGTCAAGCATGGCAGCTGGACGCGGTTCCCGGATGCCGTGTCGTTTTTTGACGCGCTCAGGCCCACCATCCGGTCAGACTGGTTCCGCAAAACGACGGAGGACATCATGACCAAACGCGGCCGCTGCCTGTGCGGCGAAACCCGCTGGGAGTTTGTGGGCGCCGAGAGCTGGAGCTGCTATTGCCATTGTGACGATTGCCGCCGCAACTGCGCCGCGCCCGTGGTCGCGTGGTTGGGCGTACCGTTGCGCAATTTCCGATGGACCGCCGCAACTCCCCGTATTTTCGCCAGTTCGAAAGGCGTTCAGCGACATTTCTGCGCAACCTGTGGCTCTCCGATGGGGTTCGAGGCCGACCACTATGAGGGCGGGATGCACCTGTACGCGGCCTCGTTGGAAGACCCTTCGGACTTTGCGCCAACCTTTCACGTCAACTATCAAAGCAAGCTGCCCTGGCTGGATCTGCGCGATGACTTGCCGAAATACGACGGCACCCTGCTGCACGCGCCCGAGGATCTCGCCGACTACACGACGGGATAGGTCCGACCCTGCCGAACAAAAAAGGCCGCGGACCAGAGCCGCGACCTTTGGAACTTTGAACAATGCCTGCGATCAATCGCGCAGCAGCTCGTTGATCCCGGTCTTCGAGCGGGTCTTTTCATCCACCCGCTTCACGATCACCGCACAGTACAGGTTGATCCCGTTCTTTGACGGCATCGAACCGGACACCACCACCGAATAGGGCGGCACCTCGCCATAGAACACCTCGCCCGACTCGCGGTCGACGATCTTGGTGGACTGGCCGATATAGACGCCCATGCCCAGAACCGAGCCCTCGCGGATGATGCAGCCCTCGACCACCTCGGAGCGCGCGCCGATGAAGCAGTTGTCCTCGATGATGGTCGGGCCGGCCTGCATGGGTTCCAGCACGCCGCCGATGCCGACGCCGCCCGACAGGTGCACGTTCTTGCCGATCTGCGCGCAGGACCCGACGGTGGCCCAGGTATCGACCATCGTGCCTTCGTCCACATAGGCGCCGAGGTTCACGAAAGACGGCATCAGCACCACGCCCGGCGCGATATAGGCCGACTTCCGAACCACGCAGTTGGGCACCGCGCGGAAACCGGCCGCGCGCCACTGGTTTTCACCCCAGCCGGCGAATTTGCTGTCGACCTTGTCCCACCAGCCGCCGCCCTGCGGGCCGCCGGACTGAATTTCCATGTCCTTGATGCGAAAGCCCAGCAGAACCGCCTTCTTGGCCCACTGGTTCACATGCCAGCTGCCATCGGCCTGCTTCTCGGCGACCCGCAGCGTGCCGCTGTCCAGCGCGTTCAGCGTGTCCTCGATCGCTTCGCGCTGTTCACCGGTGGTGGCGGGCGTGATCGTGTCGCGGGCCTCCCATGCGGCCTCGATGGCGGTTTCCAGTTGGGCGTTGGACATGGGGTAACTCCGTGCTGACTCTCGTTTGGTTGGTGTTGCCTATATGAAAGCCGGGGCCAATGCGCAATGCGACGTTGGCGGAGCCGTTTGCGGCCACCCGGCGCGAAAACCCGTCGGTCTCAGCTGGCGCGGCGGATATGGCGCACCAGAATCGCTGTGGCCGTGGCGGTATCCCGGCGCTTCATCGCCTGCACGATGGCGGCGTGGTCGGTGTCTTTCCGCTGGACCCAGCGGTGACGCCAATGGGCGAACAGATGGCGGGCGCTGGCGATATGCAGATCGTCGATCGTATGCAGCAGGCGCGGCCGCGCGCAGGGTGTCAGAATCGCCCGATGAAAGGCGCGGTTCCGGGTTTCCCATGTGGGCATGTCCTGCGCCTCGTCGCAGGCGATGCGGGCCTTGTCGGCCGCCTTGAGATCCGCCGGTGTCAAATTCTGGATCGCATGTTGCAGGGCCAGCGATTCCAGGGCCACGCGCATCTCGATCACCTCGCGCACCTCGGCCGGGTCCAACGCGGTGACGCGCATGCCGCGCCGTGGTTCGCTGTGGGCCAGGCCATGCGCCTGAAGCCGCAACAGCGCCTCGCGCACCGGGACATGGCTGGTGTCGAACGCCCGCGCGATATGGTCCTGCCGCAGTTTCTCACCCGCGGGCAGCTCGCCCGTGATGATGCGCTGGCTGAGCCGGTCATAGATGGAATCTGCGATCGTGGCGGTCATGGGATTTTATCTATAATCCCAAGGCTCGGGCCTCAAGGCGCAAATTCAGGCGGTCAGAGGGTCAGGTGCGATATTGCCCCCGCAGACCAGAACCGCGACCCGTTCGCCCGGTTCCGGCGTGTAGACGCCCGAGGTCAAGGCCGCCAGGGCCGTCGCGCCCGCCGGCTCGACCAGAATGCGATGCGCCTGCCACAGGCGCTGTTGCGCCTCGGCGATCGCGTCATCGCTGACCAGCACCGACGTCATCCCCTGCGCCAGCCCGAAACAGATGTCGCCGATCCGCCGCGCACCCAGCGCGTTGGCGGCTATGCCGGAAACGGACACATCCACGGGCGCTCCGGCCTGCAACGCCGCGTTCAAGGCACATGAGGTTTCCGGCTCGACCGCAACGACCTTGCGCGCGCCCTGAAACCAGGCCAACGCGCCCGCGATCAGCCCGCCGCCGCCCACTGCCACCAATACGGTATCGGCCTGCAGGCCCTGGCTGTCCCATTCGGCAAAACAGGTGCCCTGCCCGGCCACGGTGGCCGGCGCATCATAGGCATGGATCTGCATCGCACCTGTTCGATCTTCGTGTTCACGCGCCAGCGCCAGGGCGTTTGCGTATTCACCCGGCACCACGCTCAGATCCGCGCCGATCCGTTCGATCAGAGCAATTTTGGACGGGCCGGCCATTTCGGGCACGAAGATCTTGGCCGGATGGCCCAGCGCCTGCGCGGCATAGGCCGCAGCCGCACCGTGGTTCCCACCCGATGCCGCCACGACCCCTGCCGCCGGCACATCGAGGCTGAGCAACGTGTTGAACGCCCCGCGCGCCTTGAAACTGCCGGTGTGCTGGAAATGCTCCAGCTTCATCTCGACCGGCTGCGCCAGTCCCAGCGCGTCGCTTGTCATGACCGGTGTCACCTGCGCGTGGCCATTGATGCGTTCGGCTGCGGCCGAAATTTCCGTCTTCCAATCCATTCTCGTCTTTCCGTGACTGGCACTCTGCCCGCGAACCCTATAGCTGTTTGAAAAACACGCAAGCAGGGAACCCCCAGCAATGAGAGAAGACCGCCTCAGCCCTTTCCGCGATGCGCATACCGACCGCTCGACCGCAAGCGAAGTCCCCGACACGCCGCAGACACGCTCGCCCTCGTACCGGCTGGCCTTTGCCGATGACGATTTCCTCTGCCGCGAGGAACTGCGGCCCGTTCGTCTGCAACTGGAACTGCTGAAGCCCGAAATGATCATGGCCGAACGCCAGATCACGTCGACCATCGTGATGTTCGGCGGCGCGCGAATCCCGGAACCAGCCAAAAAGGACAGCGCCCGGACGGCCACGCTGGCCGGTCTGTCGCAATACTATGACGAGGCGCGCGAATTCGCCCGGCTGATGACCGAGAAATCCAAGCAAAGCGGGTGCCGCGAGAACGTCATCGTCACCGGCGGTGGCCCCGGCGTGATGGAGGCCGGAAATCGCGGCGCCAAGGATGCCGGTGGCTGCTCGATCGGGCTGAACATCGTGCTGCCGCACGAGCAGGCGCCCAATGCCTATGTCACCCCTGAGCTGAGCTTCAATTTCCACTATTTCGCCATACGCAAGATGCATTTCCTGATGCGCGCCCGTGCGATCACCATCTTCCCCGGCGGATTCGGCACGATGGATGAGTTGTTTGAGTCCCTCACCCTGATCCAGACCGGCCGGATGGAGCGCGTGCCGTTCCTGCTGTTCGGGCGCGAGTTCTGGGAGCGGGTGATCAATTGGGAAGCGCTGGCCGATGCCGGGACCATTTCCGAAGAGGATCTGGACCTGTTCCGCTTTGTCGATACCGCGCAGGAGGCGGTCGACATCATCGAGCGCTGGGAACCCGCCCCGCCGCGTGACGACATTCCGGGACGTTGAGCGATGGCGACCCCACCCAAGACCGGTGAGATGCTGCATCTGCGCGGCAATGCCCTGAGCAAAGGCGAACCGGTGGCCTTGCCGCTGACCCAAAGCAGCATGTTCCACCTGCCCGGCGCGCCGGACGGTCACCCGACCTATGGCCGGGTGGACAACCCGACCTGGACACAGGTCGAGCATGTGCTGGCGCATCTCGAAGACGCACCCTGCCTGACTTTTCCGTCCGGCATGGGTGCAATTTCGGCTGCACTGTTCGCCACCGTGCGGGCGGGGTCGCGCATCCTGATCCCGTCGGATGGGTATTATGTCACCCGCCTGCTGGCCGACCGGTTCCTCGCCCCACTTGGCGTGTCGGTCGAAGAGCGCCCCACGACCGCATTTGCGCAGGGCGGGTTCGACGGGTTCGATGTTGTCTTCGTCGAAAGCCCGTCCAACCCCGGGCTCGACATGATCGACCTGGCGCAGGTGGCCCGCGACGTGCGCGCCGCGGGTGGCATCACCATCGCCGACAACACGACGCTGACCCCGCTGGGACAGCGCCCGCTGGACCTGGGCATCGACATCCTCGTCGCCTCGGACACCAAGGCGATGGCCGGACACTCCGACCTGCTGATGGGCCACGTGGCCAGCCGCGATGCCCAGATCATGGAACGGGTCGAGGAATGGCGCCGCGTCTCGGGCGCGATCCCAGGCCCGCATGAAGCCTGGTTGCTGCATCGCGGATTGGAGACGCTGGACGTCCGGTTCGACCGCATGTGCAACTCGGCGCAGGTTCTGGCCGAACGGCTGGCCGATCATCCGGCGGTCACGCAGATCCGCTATCCCGGCCTGCCGTCGGACCCGTCGCACGATCTGGCTCGCAAACAGACTGCGCGGTTCGGTTTTCTGCTGACGATCACGCTGGCCTCGGAAGGCCAGGCCGAACGGTTCATCAATGGCTGCCCGCTGTTGCGGCCTGCCACGTCCTTTGGTGGCGTGCACAGCTCGGCCGAGCGGCGCGCGCGCTGGGGGGATCAGGTCGATCCCGGCTTCGTGCGCCTGTCGGTCGGGTGCGAACCGGTGGACGAGCTGTGGCAGGCCCTTAAAGACAGCCTTAGTGCGCTGTCCTAGGCCCTATTTCTTGGGTTCGCGCAGTTCGGTGAAGACGTAGATCGGCAGCAGAACCCCGGCGATCAGGGCGCCCAGCCACACCAGTAGCGTCGCCGCCAGCAGGTTCGAGACACCGCCCACGGTCAGCCCTGCGGCGATAAGATCGGTGATCAGCAGGCCCACGAAGGTGACCACCAGCGCGATGCCGCCCTTCAGCGCCGGCACGTTCTTTTCCCCGATCTTCAAGATCAATGGCTCGGCCACGACCTGAACCAGGGTGAACACGATCACCACCACGATGAACGATACCGGCTTGATCGAAAAGCCGGTCAGCAACAGGCTGGCCAGCAACAGACCGATGGCATTGCCCGCCAACAGGGCCAGGGCCGACTTGATTCTGCGTGACATGCGTTAGACTCCATCCGCAACAGTTCGAAACATGCGGATACTATCAGGATGCCGGAATTTTTCGAGAAAATTCAATCTCCTCGGTATTCGGTCCTGTTGAAATTCCATGACACGGCACAATCTGAAAGGTTAACTGCCAACAACATCCACTGGCGAAACCCATCAGAAACGAGAGATATATGAGCGACAATCCATATTCGGTGTTGGGCGTCTCGAAAGACGCCAGTGCCGCCGAAATCAAGAAAGCCTACCGGCGCATCGCCAAGGACTGCCACCCGGACCTCAAGCCCGGGGACGCCAAGGCCGAGGCCAAGTTCAAGGCCGCCGCCGCAGCCTATGACCTGCTGAAGGACCCCGAAACCCGGGCAAAATTCGACCGGGGCGAGATCGACGCTTCGGGTCAGGAACGCCCGCAGCAGCAATACTACCGCGAATACGCGGAAACCGCGGGCAACCCCTATCGCGCGGGTGGCGGGGTTGAGGACGATGACATGTCCGACATCTTTGCCCAGTTCTTCGGCAACCGTGGCAACGGTGGCTTCAGCGGGGGGCGTGCGCGCGAGTTTCATGCGCCCGGTCACAATGTGAACTACAGCCTGCAGATCAGCTTCCTGGACGCGGTCTTTGGTGCCACGCAAAAGTTGACCCTGCCCAATGGCGACCGGATCGAGGTGAAGATCCCCGCCGGCATCACCGACGGCCAGACCATCCGCCTGCGTGGCAAGGGCGCGCCGGGCTATGGCGAGGGGCCGCCGGGCGACGCGCTGGTCACGATCCACGTGGCCGAACACCCGGTGTTCAAGCGCGAGGGCGACGACATCCGCATCACCCTGTCGATCACCATCGACGAGGCCGTTCTGGGCGGCAAGGTCCCCGCGCCCACGATCGACGGCCGCGTGAACGTGACCGTGCCCGAGGGCACCAGCAGCGGCAAGACCTTGCGCCTGCGAGGCAAAGGCGTCAGGAAACGCGGCTCGGACAAACGGGGCGACCAGCTGATCGAGCTGAGCGTGGTGATGCCCGACAAGATCGATGACGAGCTGAAGCAGTTCATGCAGAACTGGCGCAAGTCGCACAGCTATGACCCGCGGAAAGGAATGCCGGCATGACCCGTTCTCTGACCGAAGCCGAACTGATCGAAGCCGTCCAGAACCTGACGTCCGAGCGGTTGTCCCGGTTCCTGTCCGCCCGGATCGTGATCCCGCGCCAGTCCGACCAGGGGCTGGTCTACGAGCGGCTGGACATGGCGCGCCTGCAACTGGCCTGCGAGCTGGACGACCAGTACGAGATGGAGCCCGACGCCCTGTCGATGGTGCTGTCGCTGATCGACCAGATGCACGGCCTGCGGGCCGAACTGCGCGAGGTGCTGCGCGCCATCGACGCCCAACCCGACCCGGTGCGCAGCCAGCTGGTCGAACGGATCGGAACAGCGCGGTTCCGCCGCAGCTAGGGCCTGCGTGCAAAGCCGGTTTGCCCTTCTGGACTCGGTGGTTTTGCCTTAGAAGGCGCCATCGATTCAGAACCGGGTGCTGCGATGACACGGACCAAATCGGAATTGCTGATGCCTGCGGGCAATCTGCGCAAGCTGAAACTGGCCATCCTGTACGGCGCGGATGCGGTGTATCTGGGCACGCCCGACATGTCCCTGCGCACCAAGTCCGAGTTTTCGCTGGACGAGGTGATCGAAGGGGTCAAGTTCTGCCACGCGCATGGCCGGCGCGCCTATCTGACGCTGAACCTTTTCTCGCACAACAAGGACATCCCCAAGCTGGATGAATACATCGACACCGTGCGCAAGGTACGGCCCGACGGGTTGATCATCGCCGACCCCGGCGTGTTCCAGTACGTGCGCGACCGCGCGCCCGAACTGCCGCTGCATATCTCGACCCAGGCGAATATCTGTTCGTGGCTGTCGGTGAAGTTCTGGCAGGATCAGGGGGCGGAGCTGGTGGTGCTGGCGCGCGAGGTTTCCTACCCCGAACTGGTGGAAATCCGCGAGAAATGCCCCGACATCCGACTTGAGGCTTTCGTGCACGGCGCCATGTGCATGACCTATTCGGGCCGCTGCCTGCTGTCGAACTTCATGGCGGAACGCGGCGCCAACCAGGGCAACTGCGCCAATTCCTGCCGCTGGAACTATGCGCTGAAGCTGCGCCTGAAGGACGGCACCCATCAGGAACTTCGGATCACCGAAGAAAACGCCGACCTGTTCGAATTCCTGCTGGAAGAAGGCTGCCGCCCGGGTGAACTGATGCCGATCGAAGAGGACGGTCGCGGCTCGTACATCCTCAATTCGCGCGATCTGTGCATCATGCCCAAGCTGGACGAATATCTGAAGATCGGCGTCGACAGCCTCAAGGTCGAGGGGCGCGGCAAGTCGGAATACTACGCCGCCATCGTCGCGCGCGCCTATCGCATGGCCATCGACGATTACTATGCCGACCCCGAGAACTGGGACCCGAAGCCGTACATGCGCGAGTTGGAGGCCGTGGGAAACCGCGGCTACACGCTGGCCTTTCACGAGGGGCGGCTGACCAATTACGCGCATGATTACGAACACACCGCGACCATCGCCCAATGGGAATATGCCGGACTGGTGACCGACGTGACCGAGGATGCCTTCCTGGTCGAAGTGAAGAACAAGCTTGAACCCGGCGACGTGCTGGATTTCGTCTCGCCCATCTCGCGCGAGACGGTCCTGCTGCGCGTCTACGAATTTGAACGCGCCAGTGACGGCGCCAAGCTGGACGTGGTGCATGGCAGCACGAAAACCGTGATCCGCCTGCCGTTTGCCCTGTTCGATCACGAAGACCCCGACGACCTGCGCGCCCGTTTCCCGGTATATTCGGTCCTGCGCAAGGAGCGCGCCCTGACCGACGAACATTGGAGCCGCATCCGTTTTGACAAGCTGGTGCAGGGCTTGGAAACCTCGGGGCGCGACAATCCAGCCGCCTATGCCCGCCGCCGGGACGAGCTGGTGGAGAAGATCGGCCAAGACGGCACCGAGCGCCGGTTCAAGACCAACCGCGTGGGCACCGAGGGCTGTTGCGGCAAGGGGTGCAACGGCTGCCTGATCTTCTGGCAGGATGACAAATACGCCCTGGCGCGCGAGGTTCTGTCGAAACGCAAGCAGGGGGAACAGCTCAGCCGGCGCGAGGCCGCCTCCCTGAAACTACCCGGTGACGCGGCCCGCGATCAGTTGCCGACGCGGTAATCCTCGGGCACGAAGAACGTATAGTCGCGGTCGGCCACCGCTTCGTGGCAGTCATGGCAATAGGCAACCGCCCCCGCGCGATCCCCCATCGTGTCGCCAAACAGCGACCCGTCGGGCATCACCATGACATAGCGCCAGTCGGCGGTGTCAGGGCTGGTGTCTTCGGGCAATTTCTCCATCACGAAAAGAGCGCCGGGATGTACCCTGCCCTCATCCGTGACGGTCATGCTGTCCTTGGCCAAGACCGAGCCCACGGGCAGCTTATCCCACGGTTGCAACGTGCCGTAATTGTGGGCCATCCGGTTGGCATAGCTGTTGACGTAGCGTTGCCCATGCGTGGCCGACAGGTACGGCGCGTCGTTGAACAATGGCCAGTTCTGATAGTTCATCAGTTGATCCAGATGCGCGGTGGCATAGCCGCGATCCATCTGTTTCCTGAGGGCGCGATAATGCTGCTGCGCGTCCTCTTTGCTCAGGTCCGCCGGATTCTCGATCGCCAGATGCGCCTCGGTCTCGTTGGATTGCGCCCATGCAATGGCGACGCCCGATGCCACCAACGCGGCGGTCATGCAGATCGTGGACAGTTTCGTCAGTGCGTTCATGTATTGGCCCACCCTGTTCAAGGCTTGCCTGAATTCCGCAGATTTCCCCGACAAATATGAGCGGACTGGACGAAACGCACCAGAACCGGACTGTCCAACTCACCGTCTTGTGCGCAGATTTTACGTGCGCGCAACCGCGCACCTCTCATGGCTCAAGACTACCAAATTCAGCCGTAGAATTACAGACCATTTGCCCGCGAACCCGCGGGCATCGGATCAACCTTTCAGCCCGGCCTCGGCCTCGATCTGGCGGCGCGACTTGCGGGCGCGCTCGGTGGCCGATTTCAACTGACCGCAGGCGGCCATGATGTCCTCGCCCCGCGTCTTGCGGATGGGCGAGGCGTACCCGGCCTGATAGATGATGTTGGCAAAGGCCCGGATCCGGTTGTTCGAGCTGCGCTTGTAGGGCGCGCCGGGCCACTCGTTGAACGGGATCAGGTTGATCTTGGCCGGAATGTCGTGGCGCTTGATGTGGTCGATCAGGCGATGCGCGTCCTCGTCGCTGTCGTTCACGCCGTCCAGCATCACGTATTCAAAGGTGATCCGCTCGGAATTCGACGCGTTGGGATAGCTGGCCAGCGCCTGCAGCAGTTCCTCGATGTTCCAACGCTTGTTGATCGGCACCAGAACGTCGCGCACCTCGTCGGTGGTGGCGTGGAACGAGATCGCCAGCAGGCAGCCGATCTCTTCCGCCGTGCGGGCGATCTCGGGCACCACACCCGAGGTCGACAAGGTGATCCGCCGGCGCGACAGGGAAATGCCCTCGGGGTCCATCGCGATCTTCATGGCGTCGCGGACGTTTTCGAAATTATAGAGCGGCTCGCCCATGCCCATCAGCACGATGTTGGACAGCAGGCGCGTCTCGTTCTTGGGCGCGCCTGGGGTGGGCCATTCGTCCAGATCGTCACGTGCCATCATCACCTGACCGATGATCTCGGCCGCAGTCAGGTTGCGCACCAGCTTCTGCGTTCCGGTGTGGCAGAACGAACAGGTCAACGTGCAGCCCACCTGCGACGAGATGCACAGCGTGCCGCGATCCTCTTCGGGGATGTAGACGACCTCGACCTCGTGCCCACCGGCGATGCGCACCAGGTACTTGCGGGTACCATCCTCCGACACCTGGCGGGTAACCACCTCGGGGATTTCGATCACGAAATTCTCGGCCAGTTGCGCGCGATAGGCCTTGGCCAGATTGGTCATCTGGTCAAAATCGCGCACGCCCCATTGATAGATCCACTGCCAGATCTGGTTCACCCGCATTTTGGCCTGCTTTTCAGGCGTTCCATGTTCGATCAGAACCTCGCGCAGCCGGTCGCGGGTCAGACCGACAAGGTTGATCTTTCCCTCGGGCAATTTGCGGGGAATGGTCATGACATCCTGGGTGATCGGCGCTTTGGCGGACATGGCGGTTCTCGGGCGTTCTGGCTTGGGATGCGCCTCTATATAGGAACGCCGGCAAAGATCAAAAGGATTCGTGAGAACCTGTCCGGACGTCAGTCGAGGAACCGCAACAGTTCGGTGACACGGGCCCGCCCCAACTCGACCCGGCACGAGGTGATCGCAATGCCCGTTCCGGATCCACCACCAAAAGACGCGCCAACTGCTTCGCACTGCGCATCGCGAAAAGTCTTCCAAGCCTCTTGAGAAGTTTCAAGGGCTGGCAAAGCAACAGCCCGACCCGTCACTTCGTCCAGTTCCTTCGCCGCATCGACTGCGAACCCAAACGCCGCGACCAAAGCGGCCTCGACATTGGTCTCGGCCCGACCGACGCATGTCCCGATCTCGACCTGAGATCCGGCATCGGTACATTCCAGCGCCGGGTCTGCAAATGCCGATACCGGAAGAAGAATTGCTGCCCAAACCCAACGCATGTCCGTCTCCTCGCCTGTCTACCCATGGTTTCAGACAGAGCTTAGCACAGTGGTCAGGCTTGGGCACGTTTTAGGTGCAGCGAGCGATCACACCCCGGCTGGCGGGATGTAGCAGTCCTCGGCATCCAGTGTCTTGACCGGATCATTCGGGCCGCATTGCTCGCCCGTGACCGGATAGGTTTCGGTGGATTTCTCGCACGCGCTCAGAGTTGCCGCTGCAACAATCAGAACCGCAATAAGGGGTTTGGTCGACATGTCTGGACTCCTTCTTTGTTGTCTGAACCGATTGGTTCAGAAATCGAATCCGTCAGCCTTGATGCGGATCAAGTTTTGGTGCCGACGTTGCGTAAACGGATGCGCAAAAACGCAAAACCCCGCCATTTTGGCGGGGCATTAGATCTGGACGGGTTGGGCAGTTATTTGGTGCAGCGCTTCTCGGCGTCTTCGATGGCTGCGGTAAAGCCCAGCAAGGAGAACGTGTCCTTGGTCTGGGTGCCGCGTTCGGACCGTGCGGTCAACACGGCCTCGGTCCCGCGCTTCATCGCCGTGACGATCTTGGCATCATCCGCGGCGCTGGCGGGCCACGCCCACTCGCCCTCGGTGAACAGTTCGAACTCGGACCCGTCGATTTCCAGGTTCACCGTGGACCCGGGGGCGAATGGGTAGCCTCCGGTGAATGTCACCTGACCTTTGACCTCGGCGTTGGGGCGATAGAACACGAACAGCAAAATGTCGCTGCGACGCACCGATACCACACGGCCACCGCGGGTATTCACGGTCTCCTTGGGGGCGGATACGCTCCAGCACTCGGTCGGATCGTCTTCGACGAACACGCTCCAATCAGTCTGAGCGGACACACGGTTCGTACTGGTCGCCTGCTGGGCGATCGCTGTCGTGGCCATCCCTGCCACACAAAGGCCCGCGCATACGCGGGCGAGCATTGTTTTCATTCGTTCAGCCTCCTGGCTCGACCCACACCTCAACTCCATCCCGGAAGGCCGCGAACCCTGACGGTCCGTCTGTTGCAGTTGCGCATCCGGATGATTGCCGACATACACACACTAACGCAGGTTTCGCCACAGGCGAAAGGGCGATTGGCAGAATTTTGCGCACATTCCGGAGGGACGACATGACGCAGCCAGTACCGATGACCGAACTGTGGCGCGGACCGCTGTTGGAGAGCCTTCATCTAGGCCATGCGGTGATCTGCGACGACAGCGGCCAGATCGTGCGCAGCTGGGGCGATCCGAACGCGGTGATCTATCCGCGGTCGTCAGCCAAGATGATCCAGGCGCTGCCGCTGATCACCTCGGGCGCGGCGGCCAAATACGGGCTGGGCTCCGAGCATCTGGCGCTGGCCTGCGCCTCGCACAACGGCGCGGCGATCCATACCGAGCGCGTGACCGCCTGGCTGGATCACCTGGGCCTGTCCGAGCCCGATTTGCGCTGCGGCCCGCAGGAGCCGGCCGACATGGCCGCGCGCGACGGCCTGATCCTGGCCGACGACACCCCCTGCCAGATCCACAACAACTGCTCGGGCAAGCATTGCGGGTTCCTGACCCTGGCCCGGCACATGGGCGCAGGCCCCGAATATATCGAAATCGACCACCCCGTGCAGCAGGCCTGCTTGTCGGCCTTCGAAGAGACCACGGGCGAGGACAGCCCCTGTTACGGGATCGACGGTTGCTCGGCGCCCAATTTCGCCACTTCGCTGGTGGGGCTGGCGCGGTCGATGGCGTGGTTTGCCTCGGCCGGCGACCGGTCGGACCGGGCCAGCGACGCGGCCCTGCAATTGACCCGGGCGATGGTCTCCCACCCCGAGCTCGTGGCCGGCGAAACCCGCGCCTGCACCGAACTGATGCGCGCGATGAACGGCCGTGCCGCGATCAAGACCGGGGCCGAGGCCGTATTCGTGGCCATCATCCCGGAAAAGAAGATGGGCGTGGCGCTGAAGATCACTGATGGCGCCACCCGCGCCAGCGAATGCGCCATCGCCGCCATTCTCGTCAGCCTCGGCGTGCTCGAGGCCGATCACCCGGCCACGCGCAAATTCATGAACGCCACGCAATACAGCCGCCGCGGGCTGGAATGCGGCGTGATCCGCCCCGCGCCGGGTTTCCCCGGCTGAGGGTCACATCTCGATCTCGTGGATCTCGGCCACCTCGACCGAGCCCGAGCCGTTGACCACCATGGGGCAGCCCTTGGCCATCTCGGTGGCGGCTTCGATGCTGTCGGCCTTGACCACGGTAAAGCCCGAGGCCGGGTTCGGCCCGCCATTGTCGGCCACGCCATCGGCGCTGACGGTATGGGACTGGCCCACCGGGTTGCCGGGTATTTCCAGCGCCGAACCCATGTTCTGGAACCACGCGCCCCAGGCGGCCATGGTGGCTTCGATCTCGGTCGGGTCGGTCGGCGTGGTGCCGCCGTGATAGACAAACAGGTACTGAGGCATTTTCTGGTCTCCCTTTTGGTCAGACGGGGTTGGCAAGCCGGGCTTCCAGCTTGCGCAGCGACGAGGTCCAGCCGCTTTCATGATTGGCCGAGACGTCGTCATCGCCCAGATCGCGGTGGTCGAGGATCAGGCGAGCTCCGGTATCAGTAGGCTCGACCACCAGCGTCACGTGGCTCTCGGCGCCGCGCTGGTCCTGGTCGTCATGCCAGCCCCAGGTGAACCCGACCGAGTTCGGTGGGTCCACATGGGTCACATGCCCGGACACCTTGAAACGCTGCCCCTCGCGATTGACCATGACCGAATACCACGGACCTAGGCGCGAGAAATCCAGATCGTGCTCCGGCACCTCGACCCCTTCGGGCCCCCACCACTGCAACAATCTGGTTCCGTCGCTGATCCAGGCGAACAGGGTTTCGGCGCTGACCGGAAAGTCACGCACCAGCTTCAGGTCGGCCATGAGGAGTCCTCCTGCAGAATGTCGCCCAGGCGGTTCAGGCTGGCCTCCCAGAACTGGCGTTTCGAGATGGTCCATTCGGCAATCGCCCGCAGCCCCTCGGGGCGGATCGAATAGATGCGCTGGGTGCCGTTCACGCGCTGGTTCACCAGCCCGGCCTGCCGCAGCACCTTCAGGTGCCGGGAAATGGCCGCGCCGGACATGCCCTTGCCCTGGGCTAGGTCTCCGGCAGGCAGTTCGCCGTGATCCATCAGTTGTTCAACGATCGTGAATCGGGTCGGGTCGGACAGGGCCGAAAAGGCTTCGAGCAGCGTGTTCATAGCTATTGATTAACACGAATGTTAAACAATGGGAACCCGAAACCGTCGGATCAGCCCCGCGCAAAGTCCGATCGGGCATATCCCTGCAGGTACAGCAGCGCGGTCAGGTCGCCATGGTTGATGCGCACGTCGCATTGCGCGGCGACCGAGGGCTTGGCGTGCAGGGCCACGCCTGTTCCGGCGCGCTCCAGCATGCCCAGGTCATTCGCCCCGTCGCCCACGGCGATCACTTCGGCCTCGGAAATACCCAGCCGGGCCGATATCTGCTCCAGCGCCTCGACCTTGGCCTGACGGCCCAGGATCGGGCGCTGCACGTCACCGGTCAGCTTGCCGTCCTCCGCCAGTAGCGTGTTGGCGCGGTTCTCGTCAAAACCCAGCAGCTCGGCCACGCGGGCCGTGAACGCCGTGAACCCGCCCGAGACCAGCGCGGCATAGCCACCATTGGCCCGCATCGTCGCCACCAGTTCGCGGCCGCCCGGCATCAGGGTGATGCGCTGGTTCAGCACCCGGTCGATCACCGACACGTCCAGCCCCTTCAGCAGGCCCACCCGCTCGGTCAGCGCGCCTTCGAAATCCAGCTCGCCATTCATGGCGCGGGCGGTGATGTCCTTGACCCGCTCGCCTACCCCGGCCTCGTCGGCCAGTTCGTCGATGCATTCCTGCTGGATCATCGTGCTGTCCATATCGGCCAGCAGCATCTTCTTGCGGCGGCCCTCGGCCGGCTGCACCACCAGATCGACGCCCAATTTCTGCAGGTCGGCCCAGACATCCCAACGGTTGGCCGGAACCGCCGGCAGGGCAAATTCGGCCGCCTCATCGGGGCTCAGCCACTGGATGTCGCCCCCGCCCCAGGCATTGCGCAGCGAGTCGATCAACGCCCCGTCCAGCGATGGCGTCTTGGGGTTGGTCAACAGGGTGGCAACGTACATCTTGATCCTCCGGCAGCCTGCCCTGCGCATATCGCAGGCGCAGCATTTCCGCCAGAGGCCAATTCCGCGCCGCTACCCCAGAATGCCCGGCAGGCGCAGCCCGTGTTCGCGGGCGCAGTCCTTGGCGATGTCATACCCTGCATCCGCATGACGCCACACGCCCGAGGCCGGGTCGTTCCACAACACCCGCTCCAGCCGCCGCGCGGCGTCCTCGGTGCCGTCGGCGCAGATCACCACGCCCGCATGCTGGCTGAAGCCCATGCCGACCCCGCCGCCGTGATGCAACGACACCCAGGTCGCGCCGCTGGCGGTGTTGATCAACGCGTTCAGCAGCGGCCAGTCCGACACGGCGTCGGACCCATCCAGCATCGCCTCGGTCTCGCGGTTGGGGCTGGCGACCGAGCCGCTGTCCAGATGATCCCGTCCGATGACGACCGGAGCGCTCAGTTCTCCCTTCGCGACCATCTCGTTGAAGGCCAGCCCGGCGCGGTGCCGGTCGCCCAGCCCGATCCAGCAGATCCGCGCGGGCAGGCCCTGAAACGCGATCCGGTCACGGGCCATGTCCAGCCAGCGATGAAGATGCTCGTTCTCGGGGAACAACTCCTTCATCTTGGCGTCGGTCTTGTAGATATCTTCGGGGTCGCCCGACAGCGCGCACCAGCGGAACGGGCCGATGCCACGGCAGAACAGCGGGCGGATATAGGCCGGGACGAAACCGGGAAAGGCAAAGGCGTTCTTAAGCCCCTCGTCCTGCGCCACCTGCCGTATGTTGTTGCCATAGTCCAGCGTCGGCACGCCCGCGTTCCAGAAATCGACCATCGCCGCGACATGCTGCTTCATCGAGGCGCGTGCGGCCTTTTCCACTGCTTTAGGGTCTGTTTCCCGCTTTTCGCGCCATTGCGCCAAGGTCCAGCCCAAGGGCAGATACCCGTTGATCGGATCATGGGCGCTGGTCTGGTCGGTTACGATGTCGGGGCGCATCCCACCGGCGGCCATGCGGCGGTAGATCTCGGGAAAGATCTCGGCCGCATTGCCCAGCAGACCCACGGACTTCGCCTCGCCCGCCTTGGTCCAGCGGTCGATCATGGCGAGCGCCTCGTCCAGCGTTTCGGCCTTTTCATCCAGGTATTTGGTGCGCAGGCGAAAATCGATGCTGTCAGGATTGCATTCCACCGCCAGACAGCAGGCCCCGGCGAAGACTGCCGCGAGGGGCTGAGCTCCGCCCATGCCGCCCAGCCCACCGGTCAGGATCCATCGCCCGGTCAGGTCACCACCATAGTGCTGGCGCCCGGCCTCGGCGAAGGTTTCATAGGTGCCCTGAACGATGCCCTGCGTGCCGATGTAGATCCACGACCCGGCCGTCATCTGGCCGTACATCATCAGGCCCTTCCGATCCAATTCGTTGAAATGATCCCAGGTCGCCCAATGCGGCACGAGGTTGGAATTGGCGATCAGCACCCGCGGCGCGTCCTTGTGAGTGCGGATGATCGCCACCGGCTTGCCGGACTGCACGATCAGGGTCTCGTCGGACTCGAGATCCTTCAAACTGGCCACAATAGTGTCGAAATCCTTCCAGGTTCGAGCCGCACGGCCGATGCCGCCATAGACCACCAGTTCGTGCGGATTTTCGGCCACGTCGGGGTGCAGATTGTTCATCAGCATCCGCAACGGGGCCTCGGTCAGCCAGCTTTTGGCATTCAGGTCCGGCCCGGTCGGCGGAAAGACGTCACGGGTGTTCTTGCGCGGGTCACTCATTTCGGGACTCCTATTTAGGCCAGCGCGCCCGACAGGGCCAGGGCACGCAGGCGGTCAAGCATCTCTTGCAGGTGTGGGCGCAGGCGTTCGGCCCGGTCCGCTCGCCATGTCCAGGGCGGCGTCTCGTCCATATAGGCGCGTTGCGCGATCTCCATCTGGATCGCATGTATGCCCGTGTCCGGACGGCCATAGTGCCGGGTGGTCCAGCCACCCTTGAACCGGCCGTTCAGCACTGCGGTACAGCCCGACGCCCGGGCCACGGCATCCACCGCCTGCGCGACCTCGGGTGCGCAGGTGGTTCCGTCATTGGTGCCCGTGTTGAACACCGGCAGTTCTCCGTCGAACAGGAACGGGATCCGCGACCGGATCGAATGGCAGTCGAACAGGATCGCCACGCCATGCCTGGCCCGCACCCGCTCCAATTCTTCCTGCAACGCGGCGTGGTAAGGGGCGTGGAACTTTTCGCGCCTCTCCTCGATCTCATCTTCCGACGGCTCCTGACCTTCCAGCCATATGGGGCGCCCGTCGAAATCGGTCAGAGGCACCAGGGTCGTCGTGTTCTGCCCCGGATAGAGCGACACGTCCGCCGGATCGCGATTGGCGTCGATCACATAGCGGTGCACGCGGGACTGAACCACCGTCGCATCGCCCAATAGCCGCTTATAGAGCCTATTTATGTGCCAATCCGTATCGGCCAACGCCCGGCCAGTCTGGTTCAGGCGCGCATGGATCTCCTCGGGCACGACGGTTCCGCCATGCGGTTGGCCCAGCACGATCGGGCCCTGCCCCCGCTGCACCTCGACCACGGTCATGCGGTCACCTCCGGCAGCGGTACGCCCAGCGCCTCGAGGATCGCGCCGCTGGCCACAAGATCGTTGGCCTGCTCCAGCTCCGGGGCTAGGTACCGGTCCTCGGCCAAAGGCGGGATATCGGCGCGCAGCCGCGCAATCACCCGCTGCAGGGGCGCGCTGGTGACCAGCGGCGCGCGGAATTCGACGCCCTGGGCGGCGCAGAGCAGCTCGATCCCCAGAATATGGTTCAGGTTTTTCACCATGCGCGTCAGACGCCGCGCCCCATGGGCGGCCATCGAGACGTGATCTTCCTGGTTGGCCGAGGTGGGCGTGCTGTCGGTGACGCACGGATTGGCCAGATGCTTGTTTTCGCTCATCAGCGCGGCGGTCGTGACCTCGGCGATCATGAAGCCCGAATTCAGACCCGGGTCGGGGGTCAGGAATGGCGGCAGGTCGAAGCTGAGCGTCGGATCCACCATCAGCGCGATCCGGCGCTGGGCGATGGCGCCGATCTCGGACAGGGCCAGCGCGATCATGTCGGCGGCAAATCCCACCGGTTCGGCGTGAAAATTGCCGCCCGAGACGATCATGTCGGGATCGGACAGCACCAGCGGATTGTCAGTGGCCGCGTTGGCCTCGGTCTGCAAGGTCGCGGCGGCCTGCCGGATCACGTCCATCGCTGCACCGGTGACCTGCGGCTGGCAGCGGATGCAATACGGGTCCTGCACGCGGCTGTCGCCCTCGCGATGGCTTTCGCGGATTTCCGAACCCTGCAGCACGGCGCGCATGGCGCTGGCGGCCTCGATCTGGCCGCGATGACCGCGCAGGGCATGGATCTCGGGTTGCAGCGGCGCGGTGGAGCCCATGATGGCATCGGTCGATACGGCCGAAACGACCAGCGCGTTCTGCGCCGCGCGCCAGCCTTCGAACAGGCCCGCCAAGGCGTAGGCCGTCGAGAACTGGGTGCCGTTGATGAAGGCCAGCCCCTCTTTCGGCCCCAGCTGAACAGGCTCTAATCCGGCCTTTTTCAAGGCTTGTGCGCCTGGCATGACCGTACCGTTCAGCTCGGCTTCGCCTTCGCCGATGATCACCGCCGTCATGTGGGCCAGCGGCGCCAGATCACCCGAGGCCCCCACCGAGCCCTGCGCCGGGATCACCGGTGTCACGCCACGGGCCAGCATCTGCTGCAGCAGGTCCACCAGCACCCACCGCACCCCAGATGCGCCGCGCCCGAAGGACAACAGCTTGAGCGCCATCATCAGGCGCGCCAACCGCCGCGGCACCGCCGGGCCGACCCCGCAGCAATGGCTGAGGATCAGGTTGCGCTGCAGCGCCGAGGTGTCCTTGGCCGCGATCTTGAGGCTGGCCAGCTTGCCGAAACCGGTATTCACGCCATAGACGGGCTGGTCACCGGCGGCGGCCTCGGCGATGCGGGCGGCGGCGGCCTCGAAAGCCGGGCGACAGCCCTGATCCAGAACCACCGGCGTTTCGTTCCAGTAGATCTCCGCCAGTTGGGCCAGCGAGACCAGCCCCGGAACCAAGGTCAAAGCGCTCATGCCTCCCCTCCGAAAATGCGCGCGTGCAGCGGGTTGAACCCGATTCGATAGGCCAGCTCGGCCGGGTGAGAGACGTCCCACACGGCCAGATCCGCCCGCTGCCCCGGCGCGATCGTTCCGGCATCGGCCAGCCCAAGCGCGCGGGCGGCATTGCGGGTGACCCCGGCCAGCGCCTCGGCCGGGATCATGCCAAACAGGGTGCAGCCCATGTTCATCGTCAACAGCAGCGACGTCAGTGGCGAGGACCCCGGGTTGCAATCGGTGGCCAGGGCCATCGGCACCCCGGCCTTGCGGAACAGATCGACCGGCGGGACCTGCGTTTCCCGCAAAGTGTAGAATGCGCCGGGCAGCAGAACCGCGGTCGTTCCGGCCTCGGCCATGGCAGCCACGCCGGCGGCGTCCACATATTCGAGATGATCGACCGACAGGGCGCCGTAGGACGCCGCCAGCCGGGCCCCGCCCAGGTTCGACAATTGCTCGGCATGCAGCTTGACCGGCAGCCCCAAATCACGCGCGGCGTCGAACACCCGCGCGATCTGAGCCGTATCGAAGGCGATTCCCTCGCAGAACCCGTCAACGGCATCGACCAGCCCCTCGGCATGGGCCGCGCGTAGGGTCGGGATGCAGACCGTGTCGATATAGGAATCCGCGCGCCCGGTGAATTCGGGCGGGATCGCATGCGCGCCCAGAAAGCTGGTCACCACCCGAACCGGGCGCTGCTTCGCAATTTCCCGAGCCGCGCGCAACATGCGCTGCTCGGTGTCCTGATCAAGTCCGTAACCGGACTTGATTTCAATGCAGGTCACACCCTCGGCCAACAGCGCGTCTATGCGAGGCAGAGCCTCTCGGATCAGGTCCTGCATACTGGCGGCGCGTGTGGCGGTGACCGTGGACAGAATTCCACCGCCGGCGCGCGCGATCTCCTCGTAGGTTGCCCCGTTCAGCCGCATTTCGAACTCAACCGCCCGGTTGCCCCCGAAAACCGCATGCGTGTGCGGATCGATCAGGCCCGGAGTGATCAACCGATCCGCAAAATCGACGACCGGCCAGTCGGCGTGATCCGGCGGCAGATCTCGGTGCGGTCCGACCCATTGGATCCGGCCCGACGAAACAGCAATCGCCGCGTCTTCGACCAAGCCATAGGACGCAACCCCATCCGCCATGGTTGCGATCCGCCGACAACAAATCACCGAATTTCTGGTCATCGCGATTCTTTTGGACTCCCCTCGGGTTTCAATTTTTCGTATACGTGTAAAAAATTAAAGTCTACACAAAAAGAGACGCCGATGCAGATCCACGCCAAAACCGCCTTGTTAGGCTCTGACTGGGTTTCAGACCTGCGGGTCGAAACTGCGAATGGCGTCATCACCGGATTGGAGACCGGTGCGCGTCCGCAGTCGGCCGACACCTGCGTTGATGTCCTGCTGCCAGCCTTGTCGAACCTGCACAGCCACGCGTTTCAGCGCGCTATGGCAGGTATGACCGAGTTTCGCGCAGCCGGGCGGGAAAGCTTCTGGTCCTGGCGAAATCTGATGTACCGCTTTCTGGACAGGTTGACGCCCGAGCAGATGGAGGCCATCGCCGCGCTGGTGTTCCTTGAGATGCAGGAGGCCGGATATGCCGCAGTCGGGGAATTCCACTATGTGCATCACCAGCCCGGCGGAGCGCCCTACGACCAGCTTTCCGAGCTGAGCCAGCGTATCTTCGCAGCAGCTTTGCGGACGGGAATCGGTCTGACCCATTTGCCGGTTCTCTATTCCTACGGCGGCGTCCGCCAAGATCCCCTTTCTGGCGGCCAGCTGCGGTTCGGCAATGACGTGGACCGGTTCATGGACCTGTATCACGAGTGCCGGTCGGCTGCCGCAGATCTTGCCGCGGACACGGTGGTCGGCATCGCGCCGCACTCGTTGCGCGCCACCTCACCCAAGGACTTGGCCCTGCTGCTGGCGCAGGTTCCGGAGGGTCCGGTTCACATCCATATCGCCGAACAGGTGAAAGAGGTCGAGGACGTGCAATCCGCTTTGGGCCAACGCCCGGTCGCCTGGCTTCTGGACAATGCCCAGGTCGATTCACGCTGGTGTCTGATCCATGCTACCCAGATGAACGACGCCGAAACACGCGCTTTGGCGCGTTCCGGAGCCGTGGCCGGCCTGTGTCCGATCACAGAAGCCAACCTCGGCGATGGGATCTTCAACGGAGTGCCCTACCTTGACGCTGGAGGACGGTTCGGTGTCGGATCAGACTCTAACGTGCGGGTTTCTCTGTCAGAAGAGTTGCGCAGTCTGGAATATTCGCAGCGCCTTCGCGACCGATCCCGCGCGGTTCTGGCAGCGGCCAACGGTTCCGTGGGACATGCGTTGTACACCGGCGCGGCACAAGGCGGGGCGCAGGCTCTGGGCCGCAATGCCGGAGAGATCGCGGTCGGCAAACTGGCCGACCTGGTAGCGCTCGACCGGTCGCACCCGACGCTTTGCGCGCTGGCGGATCATCAGCTTCTGGACGGCTTGTGCTTTGCCGCACCCGATGGTCTGGTAACGGATCTGTGGTCGGCAGGCCGTCATATGGTGCGGGATGGCAGGCATATTGCGCGCGAGACGATAATCAGAGACTACAAAGCCGCGATTGCAGACCTGTTGACCGACGTCTGAACCGGCAAAGAACTGAGTTGAGATCAAGATGACCCAGACCGCTGACACGACCGGCTACAAGGAAATCAAGCAGACTGTGCTTGACCGCATCCGCTCGGGCCAGTGGCTGCCGGACATGTTGCTGCCCAACGAGCAGGACCTTGCGGTCGAGTTTTCCTGCACGCGTACAACGGTCAATCGGGCGCTGCGCGAACTGGCCGAGGAAGGATTTCTGGAACGCCGCCGCAAGGCCGGTACCCGGGTGCTGAGCGCGCCGCAGAGACAGGCCCGGTTCACAATCCCGCTGGTCCGGGAAGAGGTCGAGGCTCTGAGCGGCACCTACCGCTATGCACTTGTCTCAGCCCAAGCCGAACAGGCGCCCGACTGGCTGGCCGCGCGGCTGGCGCTGGGATCGGATCGGCGGGTGATGCATGTTCGGTGCATGCATTTTTCGGACAACACCCCGTTTCAGTTCGAGGATCGCTGGATCGTTACGGCCAGCGTTCCGGCTGTCGAACAGGCTGATTTCTCGGCGCTGGGACCCAATGAATGGCTGATTCAGACGGTCCCCTTCACCAATGTCGAGCTGTCTTTTCTGGCAAGCCGCGCCGATGCCGAACTGGCCGGATTTCTGGACGTAACGGTTGGCGAGCCGGTCTTTACCGCGGAACGTATCACCTGGTTGCAAGGCAGCCCAGTTACCTTCGCCAAGATGTATTTCGCGGCCGGTTACCGGATGACCACCCGGTTCTGAGGCTGTCCGGGCCTTTACCGCGGCCCGATTCCGGTACAGGTTCGCCTTGACCGAGCAACGGCAACACGGAGAACGGGATGAGCAACCCGCTATACGATCGACTTTTCGGCATTCACGCGGGTAAGACAACGCCGTTCCTGCATCTGCCGGACGGACGCGTTCTCTCACATGCCGATTTCCTGGACATGGCGGCCCGGATCGCCAACGCTTTGACGGCCTGCGGACTGGAACCGGATGACCGCGTTGCGGTGCAGGTCGCGAAATCGCCCGAGGCGCTGGCGCTTTATGCAGCCTGCGTTCAGGCCGGGCTGATATTTCTGCCGCTGAACACCGCCTACACGACAGACGAGCTGCGGTATTTCATCGAAAACAGCGGTGCTCGGATGGTTGTCGCGGATGCCAATTCACAAGCCGATATCGAGCCGATTGCCCAAGCGCAGAATGCAATGCTCGAAACCCTGAACGCGGACGGTTCCGGCAGCCTGATGCGGCGCGCACTTGGGATGTTGCCAGCCTTCGAACCCGCGCATAGGACCGAGGATGACCTCGCAGCTTTCCTTTACACATCGGGCACCACCGGGCGGTCCAAGGGTGCAATGCTGACGCAGGCGAACCTGCTGTCGAATGCCGAAACGCTGGTGCAGGAGTGGCGCTTCACCGCGGACGACGTGTTGCTGCACGCGCTGCCGATCTTTCACACCCACGGCCTGTTCGTGGCCACCAATGTCATGCTGTCGGCCGGTGGATCGATGATCTTTCTACCGGGCTTCGATCTGGACGACATCCTGCGCCTGATGCCCAAGGCCACCTCGATGATGGGGGTGCCGACCTTCTACACCCGGCTTCTGGACGACGACCGGTTCACCGGAGATCTGACCCGGCACATGCGGCTGTTCATTTCCGGCTCGGCGCCGCTGCTGGCCGAAACCCACACGCGGTTCGAGCGACGCACCAGACACCGCATCCTTGAACGCTATGGCATGACCGAGACCAACATGAACACCTCGAACCCCTATGACGGCGAACGTCGGGCCGGAACCGTGGGCTTTTCGCTGCCGGGGGTCGAGTTGAAGATCACCGACCCCGAAACGGGCGATCCGCTGCCGCAGGGCGAGATCGGCATGATCGAGGTGCGCGGCCCGAACGTGTTCAAGGGTTATTGGCAGATGCCCGAGAAAACCGCCGCCGAACTGCGCGAGGACGGGTTCTTCATCACCGGTGATCTGGGCCGCATCGACGCGGACGGCTATGTGCATATCGTTGGGCGCGGCAAAGACCTGATCATCTCGGGCGGCTACAACATCTATCCCAAGGAAGTCGAGCTGGTTCTGGATGACCAGCCCGGCGTGCTGGAAAGCGCGGTGATCGGCGTACCGCACCCGGATTTCGGGGAGACCGTGCTGGGCATCCTGGTGCCCGAGGCCGGCGCGGCGCCGGATCTGGATGCGATCATGGAGGCGGTGAGCCAAAGCCTTGCCCGTTTCAAAAATCCCCGCAGGCTGATCCTGCTGGACGAACTGCCGCGCAATACGATGGGCAAGGTGCAGAAAAACGCCCTCCGCGAGGCCTACAAGAACATGTTCGCGGGCGGCTGATCAGGGGCGCAGCGGCACGCGTCCGGCTTCGGTCAGCAGCCAGCAGTCGCGCCCCTCGAACACGGCAACCCCGGTTTGGCGGCCATAGCCCGCGCCGCTGTCCAGGTTGATGCGGTTCCCGTAATGGGTGGGGCGGTCCACCACCGTGTGGCCATGCACGATCAGCTTGGGGTGCGGGGTTTCGCAGGCGTGAAAACGCTGACGGATCCAGACCAGATCGTCCTCGGCCTGCGCGCCCAGCGGCACGCCCGGCCGGATGCCGGCGTGGACAAAGGCAATCTCGGGGGTCTGATGCATCCGCACCAGGTCGCGCAGAAAAGCCCTGTGCGCGACCGGCACTGCCGCAACGGCCGCGCGATGCACATCCTGCAGCCGGGTGCGGTCTTCGAACTCGACGCCATAGCTGCGCAGGGTTTCGGTGCCGCCCAGCCGCTCGTGCAGCCAGTGGTAGCCGACCAGAAGATGCGGATCATGGCGCGGCTCATCCTGCAGGAACCACGCGAACATCCGGTCATGGTTGCCCAGCAGCGTGACCCAGTTCCGCCCGGCGTCGCGCCCGGCAATCAGCCGGTCCAGCAGGCCCTTGCTGTCGGGGCCGCGATCGACGTAGTCGCCCAGAAACACGATCCGCGCATCGCGCCCGCCATCCTGTTCGATCAGGGACAGGGCGCGGTCGAACTCGGCCGTCTGGCCGTGCAGATCACCGATGGCGTAGGTGGGCGCGGTCATGTCCATGTCTCCGTTCCAGGCGGGGTTGGATTTGCGGGCCTTTGCAACGACAACGCCTGCACCGGGCGGGTGCAGGCGTCAATCGCTTTCATCCGGGTCTTGCCGGATCAAACCACGTCGAACTCCAGCGGCTTGATCTGGGTGAACAGCCCGGTTTCGGCCAGCTTGGCGCGGGCTTCTGCCGGAACCGGCTCGTCAACATACAGCAGCGCGATCGCCTCGCCCCCCGCCTGGGCGCGGCCCAGGGTAAAGTTGGCGATGTTCACGCCATGCTCGCCCATGGTCTTGCCCAGGGTGCCGATGATGCCCGGCACGTCCTCGTTGGTGGTGTACAGCATGTGCGCACCGACTTCGGCATCGATGTTGATGCCCTTGATCTGGATGAAGCGCGGCTTGCCGTCGCTGAACACGGTGCCCCCGATCGAGCGTTCGCGCTTGTCGGTCACCACGGTCACCTTGATATAGCCCTCGAAGGCGCCCGACTTGTCCTGGTTGGTGGTCGAGATCTTGACGCCGCGCTCTTTGGCCACGACCGGAGCCGAGACCATATTCACCTCAGGGTTCGAGCGTTTCATGATCCCCGCCACCACCGCGCAGTTCAGCGCGGCCAGGTTCATCTGCGCCGCCACGCCGTCATACAGGATGTTGATCGCCTTGATCGGCTCGTCGGTCATCTGGCCGATGAAGCTGCCCAGATGGCCGGCCAGCTTGATCCACGGTCCCATGACCTTGGCCTCTTCGGCGGTGACGCTGGGCATGTTCAGTGCATTCTCGACCGCCCCGGTCAGCAGATAGTTCGAGATCTGCTCGGCCACCTGCAGCGCCACGTTTTCCTGCGCTTCTGTGGTCGCGGCGCCCAGATGCGGGGTGCAGACCACGTTGGGCAGGCCGAACAGCGGGTTCTCCTTGGCCGGTTCCTCGCTGAACACGTCGAAGGCGGCCCCAGCGACATGGCCGGATTTGATCAGTTCGGCCAGCGCCTCTTCGTCGACCAGACCGCCGCGGGCGCAGTTGATGATGCGCACGCCCTTCTTGGTCTTGGCCAGATTCTCGCGGCTGAGGATGTTGCGGGTCTGGTCGGTCAGCGGCACGTGCAGGGTGATGAAATCGGCCCGTGCCAGCAGCTCGTCCAGCTCGACCTTTTCCACGCCCATCTTGTCGGCCTTCTCCTGGCCCAGATAGGGGTCATAGGCGATGACCTTCATCTTCAACCCGTGCGCCCGGTCGCAGACGATGCCGCCGATATTGCCGGCACCGATCACGCCCAACGTCTTGTTGGTCAGCTCGACCCCCATGAACTTGGACTTTTCCCACTTGCCTGCATGGGTGCTGGCATTGGCCTCGGGGATCTGACGCGCCACGGCGAACATCATCGCGATGGCATGCTCGGCAGTGGTGATCATGTTGCCGAAGGGCGTGTTCATCACGATCACGCCCTTTTTCGAGGCCGCGTCCTTGTCGATGTTGTCAGTGCCGATACCGGCGCGGCCGATCACTTTCAGCTTGTCGGCCTTTTCCAGAATCTTCTCGGTGACCTTGGTGGCCGAGCGGATGGCCAAGCCGTCATAGTTGCCGATGATCTCGGCCAGCTTTTCCTTGTCCTTGCCCACGTCGGGCAAGAAATCCACGTCGATGCCGCGGTCGCGGAAGATCTGAACCGCGGTTTCGCTGAGCTTGTCGGATACGAGTACTTTGGGGGCCATGTGCGTGGTCCTTGAATGGGATGATGACTCCGGGCCGGACGCGGCCCGGATCTTGTCGGGGAAAGGAGTCAGGCGGCTTCGGCCTGTGCGGCGATCTCGGCCTCGAACGCCCATTTCAGCCAGGGCAGCATCGCCTGGATGTCGGACGTCTCGACCGTGCCGCCGCACCAGATGCGCAGCCCGGCCGGCGCATCGCGATACGCGCCGATGTCCAGCGCCACGTTCTCGGCCTCCAGCCGTTGGGCGACCGCCTTGGCAAAGCTGGCGCCGTCGCGAATGCGCGGATCGGTGAATTTCAGGCAGACGCTGGTGTTCGACCGGGTGGCCGGGTCTTCAGCCAGATTGTCGATCCAGTCGTTCTGGTCGCAGAACTCGAAAATCGCCTGTGCGTTGGCATCAGCGCGGGCGATCAGGCCCTGCAGCCCGCCGACCGAGCGCGCCCAGTCCAGCGCGAACAGGTAATCCTCGACCGCCAGCATCGACGGCGTGTTGATGGTGGCGCCCTGGAAGATGCCCTCGATCAGCTTTCCGCCCTTGGTCAGGCGGAAGATCTTCGGCAGCGGCCATGCGGGGGTATAGCTTTCCAGCCGCTCGACCGCGCGGGGGCTGAGGATCAGCATGCCATGCGCGGCCTCGCCACCCAGAACCTTCTGCCAGCTGAAGGTGGTGACATCCAGCTTGTCCCAGGGCAGGTCCATCGCGAAAGCGGCGCTGGTGGCGTCGCAGATGGTCAGGCCGGCGCGGTCATCGTCGATCCAGTCGCCATTCGGAACCCGCACGCCCGAGGTGGTCCCGTTCCAGGTAAAGACCACGTCATTGTTGAAATCGATGGACGCCAGATCGACGATCTGCCCGTAATCGGCGGTTTTCACCTCGGCGTCGATCTTCAGCTGTTTGACCACGTCGGTAACCCAACCCGCGCCAAAGCTTTCCCAGGCCAGCATCTCGACCTTGCGTTCGCCCAGAAGCGACCACAGCGCCATTTCCACCGCGCCGGTATCCGAGGCCGGAACGATCCCGATGCGATAGTCGACCGGAATGCCCAGCAGCTCGCGCGTGCCTTCGATGGCGGCCTTCAGCTTGTCCTTGCCGACGGCGGCGCGGTGCGATCGGCCCAGCGCGGCACCAGCCAGCTTGTTGAGCTCGAATGTAGGGGGTTTGGCGCAGGGGCCCGAGGAAAAACGCGGATTGGCCGGCCGCGCTGCCGGTCGTTCGATGGTCATTGGTGTTACCCTTCCAGATATACGCCCCTCGTTGGGGAGGGGTGTCCCGCGGCCAGACCTAGGGGGCCGCGGTTGGGCGGGCAAGCGGAAAAGACGCTTTGAATATCAAAAACGACACGGGCGGTGACGCCAAATCGGAACACAGGTTTCCGATCGGCGCATTTTGCACCCGCAGAAAGACCTCAGCGATCCAGCCGGACGGTTTCGCCCGTGGCCAGCGATTGCTGCGCCGCCAGACCCATGCGTACTGCCCACATGCCGTCGGTCAGGCTGACATCCGGGGCGTCGCGCTCACCGCGCACCAGCGCCAGAAAGCCCTGGTGCTGATAGAAGGTCGAGCCGTTGTGGTCGCCCGCCGCCAGCAGGCGCGGGTCGACGGGAATGTCGCGGGCGACAGGGCCCTTGGGGTCGCGCGGGCTGACGATCAGCTGCGGCACCGGCGGCGCGCCCAGATGTTCGGGCCAGAACCGGCCCGGCCCGGGGACCAGCGCCTCGATCTTGGCCTTGGGGCCGACGACCGAGATTTCCTCCTGATACTGCGCACCTTCGGCGAACATGCACAGCTCCAGCATCGCCCGCGCGCCCGAGGCGAAATCGACGATGACATAGCCGTGGTCGAGGATGTCGGGCGTCTCGCCGTCATAGGTTTCGTCCAGATGGTTCACGGCCTGCCCGCCGCTGGCGCTGACGCGTACAGGATCGGATTGCAGGATCAGGCGCATCAGGTCGAAGAAATGACAGCATTTCTCGACGAAGGTGCCGCCCGTGTTGCGGTTGAACCGGTTCCAGTTGCCGACCTTTTCCAGGAACGGAAAGCGGTGTTCGCGGATGCTCAGCATCTTGACCCCGCCGCTGGTGTCCTGCGCCTCGGTGATCAGGGCGGCGATGGGCGGCATGTAGCGATATTCCATCGCCACCCAGATCGGACAGGGATAGCTGCGCTCGATCTCGGCCAAACGGGCCGCATCGCCGGGGTTGGTGAACAGCGGCTTTTCCACCAACAGCGGCAAGGGACGCGTTTCGGCGATCTGGGCGATCTGATCCACATGCAGATGGTTGGGGCTGGCGATGACCAGGCAGTCCAACTCCTCGACCGCCAGCAGGTCCTGCAGCGACGGCACCATCCTGGCCCCCGGCGCAATCGCCTGCGCGGCGCTCGCCATCTCGGGGTCGGGCTCGAAAATGGCGGCCACTTGCGTGCCCTCCAGCAGGGCGATGTTGTGCAGGTGTTCCTGCCCCATCATGCCACATCCGATCAGCCCGTAATTGATGGTCCGGGTCATGCGCGTTTCCTCGTCATTTCAGTCGTTGGACGTAAGTTGCCCGGTCCGGGTCGAACCAGGTTTTCGAAAACTCTACGGGTTCAGGCCGTTCCGACCAGCTGAACCGCTCGATGTGACCGACGGTCTCGCCCGCCGGCCGGGTGAAGTGCGCGGGGGTCCAGTCGGGCAGCCGACCGACCGCAACCCGATCCTCGGCGCGGGTGATCCAGAACCCAAGCTGCTGCTGGTAATAGCGATAGAGCGAGTCCGACAGCAGCCGCCGATCGATCAGACCGGCTGATTCGTCCAGCCAGATCTCCTCGACCGCGATGATTGTGTCATTCAGATAGCGCATCCGCCGCACGCGCGACCCGCGCTGCGAGGTGCCGAAATCGGGCAGGTCGGCGGGTTTGTCCAGGTGATCGACCGACAGGATGTCGGCGCGCGGCAGGCCGCCGCCCTCGGGCAGTTCCAGCCGGAACATGGCATAGACGCTGTTCTGGGTCCCGGTCTCGCGCACATAGTTGCCCGAGCCCTGGATCCGCTCGAGCATCCCCTTTTTTTCCAGCTCGGCGAGCGATTTCCGCAGTGTCCCGACCGAGACGTTCAACTGCGCCGCCATGTCCCGCTCGGGCGGCAGACGCTCGCCGTCGATCAGCCGGCCGGCGGCGATGTCGCGGATCAGCAGCTCGGCGATCTGCACATAGATCGGCAGGGCGTTGGGGTTTCTGGTGGATGGGGGCACGCGGGCGCTTCACTTGGTCGCAGAAAAAATTGATACACTATTGATCTACATCAATGTGATTGCTACGCAAGAGAAAAGTTGAGCCCGGCAGGAGAGAGAATCAGATGACGATCGTCCCCATCACATCCCCCGATCTGGACGCGGCCGAGGTTTCCTGGTTCGCGGCGCTGTGCTCGGACGATTATCAGTTTCTCGGTGTGCCCGACGGCGATCTTCGCTCCAGCTGGGAACATTGCTCGGGCATCGTGAAAGAGGCCGAGGCGCAGGGCTTTCGCAACATCCTGTGCCCGTCCTCGTATCAGGTGGGGCAGGACACGCTGAGTTTCGTGGCCGGCTGCGCGCCGATCACAGAAAAGATCAACCTGCTGGCCGCCGTGCGCTGCGGCGAGATGCAGCCGATCATGCTGGCGCGCACCATCGCGACGCTGGATCACATGCTGAAGGGGCGGCTGACGGTCAACATCATCTCGTCGGATTTTCCGGGGGAAAAGGCCGAGAGCGGCTATCGCTACCAGCGCTCGCGCGAGGTGGTCGAGATTCTGAAACAGGGCTGGACACAGGATGAGATCAATTACCAGGGTCAGGTCTACAATTTCTCGGGTCTGACGACTGATCCGGCCAAACCCTATCAGACCGGCGGGCCGCTGCTGTATTTCGGGGGCTATTCGCCCGATGCGCTGAAGCTGTGCGGCCAGCATTGCGACGTCTATCTGATGTGGCCCGAAACCAAGGACCAACTGGCCGAGCGGATGAACGCCGTGCACGCGGTGGCCGACGAGTACGGCCGCACGCTGGATTATGGCCTGCGGGTGCACATGATCGTGCGCGATACCGAGGCCGAGGCCAAGGAATACGCCGACTACATCGTGTCGAAACTGGATGACGAATACGGCCGCGCGATCCGCGAACGGGCGCTGGACGCCACCTCGCTCGGTGTTTCGCATCAGGCCAGGAACCGCGAGCTGGCCGACAAGTACGGCTATGTCGAGCCGGGCCTGTGGACGGGCGTCGGCCGGGCGCGGTCAGGCTGCGGCGCGGCGCTGGTGGGGTCGACCGACCAGGTGCTGTCGAAGATCGAAGAGTATCAGAAGATGGGCATCCGCGCCTTCATCTTCTCGGGCTATCCGCATATGGACGAGGCCCGCCATTTCGGCACCCGCGTGATGCCGCATCTGAAAACCTGTTCCCTTCCCGAAGCCTATGGAAGGGTTCCTGCTGACACCCCGGCGACGCCGCTGGGCAACGGAGTTCGTCGTTGATGCAACGTATCAAGCTTTCCGACACCCTGGAACTGAGCCGCCTTGTCTATGGCATGTGGCGGCTGGGCGATGACAGCGACACCTCGGCCGCGCATGTGGCGGCCAAAATCCACGCCTGTCTGGATCAGGGCATCACCAGCTTCGATCAGGCCGACATCTATGGCGACTATGGCGCCGAGGCGATTCTGGGCAACGCCCTGCGCGCCAATCCCGGCCTGCGCGACCGGATGGAGATTGTCACCAAATGCGACATCGTCGCCCCCTGCGGGCGCTATGCGGATGCCAAGGTGAAATACTATGACACCTCGCGCGCGCATATCCTGAAATCGGTCGAAACCTCGCTGCGGGAAATGGCGATCGACCATATCGACCTGCTGCTGATCCACCGCCCCGACCCCTTCATGGACCACCATGAAACCGGCGCCACGCTGGACGAGGTCGTGGCCAGCGGCAAGGTCCGCGCGGTGGGTGTGTCGAATTTCCGCCCCTGGGACTGGCAACTTCTGCAATCGGCCATGAAGACCCCGCTGGTGACCAACCAGATCGAGATTTCTCTGGGCGCGATCGCCCCGTTCACCAATGGCGATCTGGCCTTTCACCAGCAGCACGGACACCCGGTGATGGCGTGGTCGCCGCTGGGCGGCGGGGCGCTGATGGCCGGCAATCCTCCGGTGGGCGTGGTCGCGGATGAGATCGGCGCGCAGTTCGGCGTCGACCGGGCCGCGGTGGCCGTGGCCTTCCTGCTGGCCCATCCGGCCGGCATCCTGCCGGTTCTGGGCACCAACAGCCTGGACCGCATCAAGCGCATTTCGGACGCCTTGGAAGTCAATCTGGATCGTGAAGCCTGGTTCCGCCTCTACGAGGCGGCGCTGGGGCATGAGGTACCATGATGAACGCATTTTCGAACGACATGGCGCGCACCTTCATTCCGCACAAGGACGACACTCGCACCCTGCGGGACGCTTTCGGCCGGTTCGCCACCGGCGTTACCGTGGTGACGTGCGACAGCCCCGACGGGCCGGTCTGCATCACGGCCAACAGCTTTTCCTCGCTGTCGCTGGACCCGCCCTTGGTGATGTGGGCCGGCGACCGGAACTCGCGCCGGTTCCCCTATTTCCGCGCGGCGCGGCATTTCAGTGTTCATGTTCTGTCGGCCGACCAGGCCGAGCTGTGCTTTGGCTGCTCGAAAGACGCCTTTGCCCTGCGCGACGTCGACCACGACCGCTGCGAAAACGGCACGCCGCTGCTGCGCGGATGCCTGGCGCGGTTCGAATGTGAACAACATGCGTATCACGATGCGGGCGATCACGTTATCGTGGTGGGCAAGGTCTTGCGGGCCAGCATGGCGGACGGAGACGCGCTGACCTTTTACGCCGGCAAGCTCGGCCAATTCGCGCACCAATAAGCGCGGGACACGGTCGCGGGCAAAACCCGCGGCCTGAACAGGGAGGATCCGCATGGGCGGATTGACATCGGTGCTTGCGCCGATTGCATTCGTGAACGAAACCGCGCTGCGTCTGGGCCGCGCGGTTGGTGTCGTTGCGATCGCCCTCATGGTGATCGCGATCCTGGTTCAGGTGTTCTTCCGATACGTACTGGGCAACGCCCTGCCCTGGCCCGACGAGGCCGCTCGGTTCTGCATGTTGTGGATGACCGGCCTGATGGCGCCCACCGCATTCCGGCGCGGCGGGTTCGTGGCCATCGACATGCTGGTCCGCTTTCTGCCGCGCGTACCCGGCCAGTTGCTGAACCTGTTTCTGCTGCTGCTCAGTCTGACGGTTCTGGTGGTCGCCGTGCGCATTGGCTGGTCCGAGGTCACGGGCTTTGGCGGGCGTTTCGCCACCGCAGCGCTGTACCTGCCCACCTCGCTGGGCTTTGATGAATGGTACCGGATCCCGCGCAGCTGGATGATGGCTTCCCTGCTGGTGGGTGTGATCCTGCTGCTGTCGGTCAACATCGAACTGATCCTGCGCTCGATCATCACCATGCTGGGCGGCGGTGACCTGCTGCCCGAGATCCCCGAAGCCGCCGTGGGGGCCGAATAGATGCTGGTCTGGTTCCTGCCCGTCTTTCTGGTGTTTCTGCTGATCGGCCTGCCGGTCTTTTTCGCATTGCTGGCGGCGCCCGGCCTGCTGCTGTGGCTGAATGGTCAGACCAACGACATCACTCTGCTGTACCGCAATGTCTACAACGGGATGGACAGCTTTCCGCTGATGGCCATCCCCTTCTTCATGCTGGCCGGAGAGCTGATGAACCGCGGCGGCATCACGATCCGCCTGGTCGAGTTCAGCCAGGCGCTGATGGGGCACTTGCGCGGCGGGCTGGCGCATGTGAATGTGCTCAGCTCGATCCTGTTCGCGGGGCTGTCGGGCTCTGCGGTGGCCGATACCTCGGCGCTGGGCTCGATGCTGATCCCGGCGATGGAGAAGCAGGGCTATACCCGCAAGTTCGCCGCCGCGATCACCGCCGCCAGCTCAGTCATCGGGCCGATCATCCCGCCCTCGGGGATCATGATCATCTATGCATATGTCATGGGCGAAAGCGTCGCGGCCCTGTTCCTGGCCGGCATCGTGCCGGGTGTCATGGTGGGCATCGGCCTGATGCTGATGATCAAGGTCATGGCCGACCGGTATGATTTCCCGGTGGCCAGCCGCAAATACACCTGGCCCGAGCGCGGTCAAGCCAGCCTAAAGGCGTTTTTCCCGCTGATGACGCCGGTGATCATCCTGGGCGGCATTCTGGGCGGCATCTTCACCCCGACCGAGGCCGCCGCCGTCGCCGTCGGTTATGCCTTCCTCATCGGGTTTTTCGTGCTGCGCACGCTGACCTTGAAAGAGGTGCCCGAAGTCCTCAGCAATGCGGGCATGACCTCGGCCGTGGTGCTGCTGCTGGTGGGGGCCGCGATGGCGTTCAAGACCGTGGTCAGCCTCAGCCATGCGCCCGAGCAGCTGGCCGCGCTGATCCTCGGACTGTCGGAAAACCCGCTGATCCTGCTGTTCCTGATCAACCTGCTGCTGTTCGTCGTGGGCATGTTCCTGGATGCGGGCCCGGCAATCATCATCCTGGGGCCGATCCTGGGCCCGATCTTCACCAGCCTGGGGGTCGACCCGATCCACTTCGCCATCATCATGAGCGTAAACCTGACCGTTGGCCTGGCCACGCCGCCCATGGGGCTGGTGCTGTTCGTGGCCGCCGCCGTGTCACGCGAACGGGTGGAAACCATCGCCAAGGCGATCCTGCCGTTCCTGGCCGTCGAAATCGCGGTGATCTTCCTGATCACTTATGTCCCCGCAATATCCATGACGATCCCGAGACTGACGGGATTTGCAAACTAGACTGAGTACCACAGGGAGGAAACGCATGCTCAGAACATTCTTCAAAACCGCAGCACTGGCCACGTCGCTGGTGGCGGCCTCGGCGCTGGCGGCCTCGGCGGCCGACTATACGCTGCGCGCCACCGCCAACTCGAACGAAAACGACGAGGACTATGACGGCCTGGTCGTGTTCAAGAACTTCGTCGAGAACGCCTCGAACGGCGCGATCGAGGTCGAGCTGTTCATCGGCACGCAGCTGTGCTCGAACGGGGCCGAATGCCTGCAGGGCGTGGCCGACGGCACCATCGACATCTACATCTCGACCTCGGGCGGGGCCTCGGGCATCTTCCCTTACGTACAGGTTCTGGACCTGCCCTATCTGATGGCCGACGACCGCATCGCCGAGCGGGTCCTGTCGGGTGATTTCACCCGCAAGATGCGCGAAATGGCGCTGGAAGATTCGGGCGGCGCGATCCGTCTGATGACCATCGGCAACACCGGCGGCTGGCGCAACTTCGCCAACACCAAGCGCCGCGTGACCCAGCCGTCCGACATGGACGGGCTGAAGATCCGCACCGTGGTCGCAGACCTGCCGCAGGAACTGGTCAAGGCCCTGGGCGCCTCGCCCACCCCGATCCCGTGGCCGGAACTGTTCACAAGCTTCCAGACCGGCGTGGTCGACGGCTCGAAGAACGGTATCACCGACATCATGGGCATGAAATTCCCCGATGCCGGCCTTCAATACGTCACGCTGGACGGGCACGCCTATATGGGCGCTCTGTGGTGGATGAACAACGCCAAGTTCCAGGAAATGCCCGAAGATCTGCGCCGTGTCGTCGTCGATGGGTTCTATGCGCTGCAGCAGGCCACCTTTGCCTCGCCCAAGCGCAAGTCGATCCAGGCCTACGAGGATTTCGTGGCCGGTGGCGGCGACCTGTACGTGCCGACCCCCGAGGAAAAAGAGGCGTTCAAGCAGGCCGCGACCCCGGTCTATGACTGGTTCCAGCAGAACGTCGCGCGCGGGGACGAGATCTATGGCGCTCTGACCGCGGCCGTGGCCGAGGCCGAGGCCGAGATCAACGCGGAACGCGCCGCCGACCTGAACTGATACGGTTCGGGCCGGGGTGTCGCGTCATCCCGGCCCGCCTTTACCGAAAGGGGTACATCCACCCCTTGTAGTCATTGACCAACACATGGGCCTTTTCGATCTGTTCGGGCGTCATCTTCTTGACCACCTCTTCCAGGCTGATCGCCGCATCGGGGTCGCCGCCGATGGCGCTGAGCGTGTACCACATGTAGGCCCGAACCAGATCGGGCGCGGGCAGTCCCAGGCCCAGCTCGTAATACCACCCGACACCCGATTGCGCGCCCGGATGCCCCTTCATCGAGGCACGCAGATACCATTCGAACGCGCGCTCATAGTCCTGCTCGACCCCAAGGCCAAGGCCGTACATCACGCCGATCAGCTCCTCGGCCTCGGCGTTGCCCGACCGGGCCGCGGGCAGAAGCTGTTCGCGCGCGGCGGCAAACTCGCCCGCCTCCATCAGATCGCGGGCCTGTTCCAGTTCGGCCCAGACGGGCGTGGCGGCAAGACAAAGGGCAAGCACAAGCTGGCGCATGGGGCGGCGGGTCTCCTGTTTTGCGGGGCGGCCTGGGCGCAGGAGCTGCCCGCGCCGCTGACCAATGACGACTTTCTGTTCTTTGATAGGGAACAGGCCGCGATCGGTCACCAGCTATTTTATGACCCGATCCTGTCGGGCAACCGCAACATCAGCTGCGCCCATTGCCACCACCCCGATTTCGGCACCTCCGACGGCCTGTCGCTGGGCATCGGCGAGGGCGGCCAGGGTCTTGGCCCCGAGCGCACGCCCGGCACCGGGGCGGACCGCATCCGCAAGCGCATCCCGCGCAACGCGCCGGGCCTGTGGAACCTGGGCGCGCGCGACATCCACACGATGTTCCATGACGGGCGGCTCAGCCTGTCGGACGTCTATGGCAACGGGTTCAACTCGCCCGCGCAGGAATGGCTGCCCGAAGGGCTGGACTCGCTGCTGGCCGCGCAGGCGCTGTTTCCGCTGACCGCGCAGTTCGAAATGGCCGGGAACGTGGCCGAGAACCAGGTCACCGGCGCCGTGCATGACCGGATCGACAAGGGCTGGCCGATCATCGCCAAACGGGTGCGGACCGACCCGAAATACGGCCCGGCGATGGTGGCCGCCTTTGACGACGTGGATAGCACCGAGGACATCACCATCACCAATGTCGCCAACGCTCTGGCCGCTTTCATGGCCATCGAATGGCGCAGCACAGACAGCCCGTTCGACCAGTACCTGGCCGGAGACAAGACCGCCCTGACCCCCGATCAGAAGGCAGGGATGCGGCTGTTCTACGGCAAGGCGCGGTGCGCCACCTGCCATTCGGGGCCGCTGCTGTCGGATCAGAAATTTCACGCGCTGGCCCTACCGCCTTTCGGCCCGGGCCGCACCCGGCAATGGGACGCCTATGCCCGCGACGTGGGCCGCATGGGCGAAAGCGACCGGCTGGAGGACGCCTACCGGTTCCGCACGCCCATGCTGCGCAACGTGGCGCTGACCGCGCCCTACGGCCACAACGGCGCCTTTCCCGACCTCGAAGGGATCATCCGTCACCACCTGAACCCGGCAACCAGCCTGTCACGCTGGACGACCGATCAGGCCGCGCTGCCCAAGGTGCCCTGGCTGGAACAGGCCGATTTCATCGTCTGGCAGGACCGGTTCGAAATGGCGCGCCAACGCGCCAAGTTCGACATTACGCCAGTTGACCTGAGCGACGGTGAAATCGCGCAGTTGGTGGCGTTCCTGCACGCCCTGACCGGAACGAGCGTGGAGACGCCGCCCTTTGGCGTGCCCGCGGACTTCAAGCCCTGAGAAAAACCCCCGCCGGATCGGGCGGGGGTTTCGGTGTATTTATTCGGCGGCTTCCTCGTAAGCCTCCATCGGCGGGCATGTGCAGACGAGGTTTCGGTCTCCGTACGCGTTGTCGACACGGTTGACAGGCGACCAGTATTTGTCGACGCCCATCGATCCCGGCGGGAAGCAGGCCTGTTCGCGGGTGTAGGGCCGGTCCCACTCGCCCACCAGGTCGCGCACCGTGTGGGGGGCATTTTTCAGCGGGTTGTTCTCGGGGTCGATCTTGCCGTCGATGACATCCTGCGCCTCGGCGCGGATCGACAGCATCGCGTCGCAGAACCGGTCCAGCTCGTCCTTGGGTTCCGATTCCGTCGGCTCGACCATCAGCGTGCCGGCCACTGGCCAGGACATGGTCGGCGCGTGGAAGCCGCTGTCGATCAGCCGCTTGGCCACGTCGTCAACGGTGATGTTGCCGGCCTCGGCCAGCGGACGAGTGTCGAGGATGCATTCATGCGCCACCCGGCCGGACTCGGAGGTGTAGAGGATCGGATAGGCCTCCTGCAGGCGCGCGGCGATGTAGTTGGCGTTCAGGATCGCCACCTTGGTCGCCTGGGTCAGACCCGCGCCGCCCATCAGCAGCACATAGGCCCAGCTGACCGGCAGGATCGACGGAGACCCGAAAGGCGCCGCCGAGACCGGACCCACGGCGGTGCCGTATTCCGGGTGGCCCGGCAGGTAGGGCACCAGATGCGCCTTGACGCCGATCGGACCCATGCCAGGGCCGCCGCCGCCATGCGGGATGCAGAAGGTCTTGTGCAGGTTCAGGTGGCTGACGTCGCCGCCGATGTCGCCGGGGCGCGACAGGCCCACCATGGCGTTCATGTTGGCCCCGTCGATATAGACCTGACCGCCGTGGTCATGGGTGATCTGGCAGACCTCCTGCACGGTTTCCTCGAAAACGCCGTGGGTCGAGGGGTAAGTGATCATGCAGCCGGCCAGGTTGTCCGAATGCTTCTCGGCCTTCTCGCGGAAGTCGGTCAGATCGATGTTGCCCTTCGCGTCGGCCTTCACCGGCACCACCTGCCATCCGACCATCTGCGCCGAGGCCGGGTTGGTGCCATGCGCCGAGGTCGGGATCAGGCAGACGTTGCGGTGCCCCTGCCCGTTGGCGATGTGATAGTTGCGGATCGTCAGCAGGCCCGCATATTCGCCCTGCGCGCCCGAGTTGGGCTGCTGGCTGATCGCGTCATAGCCGGTGATCTGGCACAGCTTGTCATTCAGGTCGGCGATCATCTCGTGATAGCCCTGCGCCTGATCTTCCGGCACGAACGGGTGCATGTTGGCGAACTCGGGCCAAGTGACCGGGATCATCTCGATCGTCGCGTTCAGCTTCATGGTGCAACTGCCCAGCGGGATCATCGCCCGATCGAGCGCCAGGTCGCGGTCGGCCAGACGGCGCATGTAGCGGGTCATCTCGGCCTCGGCCCGGTTCTTGTGGAAGATCGGGTGGGTCAGATAGGGCGTCTCGCGCAGCGCATAGTCCGGCAGGCGGTACTGCTTGTTCGAGCTGTCGTCCTTCTTGTCGATGCCGAAGGCGCCCCAGACCGCCTCGATCGTCTCGGCGCGGGTCTGTTCATCCAGGCTGATGCCGACGCGGGTCTCGCCCACCTTGCGCAGGTTGACGCCGCGCGCCACCGCCGCCTCCATGACGGTCTTCTGCAGCGGGCCGACCTCGACCGTGATCGTGTCAAAGAACACCTCGGGTTCGACCTTGAAGCCGTGTTCTTCCAGGCCCGCGGCCAGGCGCGAGGTCTTGCGGTGCACCGATTGGGCGATCGCCTTGATGCCGTCGGGACCGTGGTACACGGCATACATCGAGGCGATCACCGCCAGCAGCGCCTGCGCGGTGCAGACGTTCGAGTTGGCCTTCTCGCGGCGGATGTGCTGTTCGCGGGTCTGCAGCGCCAGGCGGTAGGCCTTGTTGCCGCGGCTGTCGATACTGACGCCGATGATCCGGCCCGGCATCGCCCGTTTCAGCTTGTCGGTGGTGGCCATGTAGGCGGCGTGCGGCCCGCCATAGCCCATCGGTACGCCGAAGCGCTGGGTCGAGCCCACGGCGATGTCGGCGCCCATCTCGCCGGGCGACTTCAGCAGCGCCAGCGACAGGATGTCGGCCGCCACGATGGCGATGGCGTTGTGTTCATGCAGCGCCGCGATTTCCTTGGTGAAGTCACGCACATGGCCATAGGTGCCCGGATACTGGAAGATCGCGCCGAACACCGCGCCCGCGTCCAGCTCGTCAGGGTCGGCGACCTTGACGTCGATGCCCAAAGGCTCGGCCCGGGTCTTGATCACCGCGATGGTCTGCGGGTGGCAGTTGCGGTCCACGAAGAAGGCCGCGTTGTTGGCCTTGGACCGGCCACCGCGCTTGGCCATCGCCATCGCCTCGGCCGCTGCGGTCGCCTCGTCCAGCAGCGAGGCGTTGGCCACGTCCAGCCCGGTCAGGTCGCTGACCATGGTCTGGAAGTTCAGCAGCGCCTCGAGCCGGCCCTGGCTGATCTCGGGCTGATAGGGCGTGTAGGCGGTGTACCAGGCCGGGTTTTCCAGGATGTTGCGCAGGATCGGCGCCGGGGTGGTGGTGCCGTAATAGCCCTGACCGATCAACGAGGTCAGAACCTTGTTCTTCCCCGCCACTTTTTTCATGTGATAGAGCGCGTCGCGTTCCGTCATCGCCGGGCCCCAGTCCAGCGGGTCTTTCTGCCGGATCGCCGGGGGGACGGTGGCGTCGATCAGATCGTCCAGCGTCTTGAAGCCGATCACCTTGAGCATGTCGCGCATCTCGGTCGGGCTGGGACCGATATGGCGGCGGTTGGCAAAGTCATAGGCTTCGTAGTCGGTCAGTTTGAAGGCCATTGCAGCGCTCCCATGGATAGGTCAGGCCCGGCGGAGACTGAGGAAGCCTCCGGCGGGGAGTAGGGGCCGTCCCGGGAACTGTCCGGTGGACAGTTTCAGGCCCGAACGGGCGGAGCCCAAATTCGGCGGCACAAGTCAAAACGATGGAGCCCCAGGCCGGGACTCCGTGGGTTTAGCCGATGAACGCCTTGTAGCCGGCCTCGTCCATCAGATCTTCCAACTGCGCGGCATCGGTGATCTTGATCTTGTAGATCCACGCCTCGCCCTCGGGATCCTCGTTCAGCGCGCCCGGATTGTCGGCCAGCGCCTCGTTCACCTCGAGGATCTCGCCATCGACCGGGGCATAGATCTCGGAGGCCGCCTTGACGGATTCGATCACCCCGATCTCGCCGTCCTTCGCAAACTCTTCACCCACGTCCTGCTGCTCGACGAACACCACCTCGCCCAGCTGCTCGGCCGCATGCTTGGTGATGCCCAGCGTGGCCGTGTCGCCCTCGACCGTCAGCCATTCATGTTCTTCGGAATAATAGGTTGCCATGCTGTCTCTCTCCTGACTTCAACGCTTGTAATTCTGTTTGACGAAGGGCAGCGCCACGATCTGCGCCGGCTGCGCCTTGCCCCGGATGATCAGATTCACCTGTTCGCCCGGCTCGGTATGACCGGCCGCGACATACCCCATCGCAACCGGGCCGCCGACCGTTGGCCCGAACCCGCCCGAGGTGATCTGACCGATCGTGTTGCCCTGAAGATCCTGCACCTCGACCCCCTGTCGCGCCGGGGCGCGGCCGTCGGGCTTGATCCCCACCAGCTTGCGCGCCGGGCCTTCGGCCAGTTCGCGCTGGATGCGATCCGCGCCGGGAAAGCCGCCCTCTTCCTTGCGCCGCTTCTGGATCGCCCAGGCCAGGTTGGCCTCGATCGGCGAAGTGCTCTGGTCGATGTCATTGCCGTAGAGGCACAAACCCGCCTCCAGCCGCAGGCTGTCGCGCGCGCCCAGGCCCGCCGGCTCGCAATCCTCATGCGCCAGCAGGGCGCGGGTGACCTCGATCGCCTTGTCCTCGGGGATCGAGATCTCATAGCCGTCCTCGCCCGTGTAACCCAGTCGCGAGATCCGGCATTCGACTCCGTCGATCGGGGCAACGGTGGTTTCCATGAACTTCAGATCGCGGGCCGCCGGGCACAGTGCGCCCACCACGTCCTCGGCTTTCGGGCCCTGAACCGCCACCAGCGCGCGGTCGAAGATCTCGGTCACCTCGACCCCGTCCAGATGCGCGCGCATGTGCGGAATGTCCTGATCGCGCAGCGCCGCGTTCACCACCACGAAGAAATGATCCCCCGCGTTTGACACGATCAGGTCATCCATGATCCCGCCGTCCGCGTTGGTGAAAAACCCGTAGCGCGCCTTGCCCTCGGGCAGCGTCGCAAAGGCCTGCGGGCACAGCGCCTCGAGCTTCTCGCCCACATTCTCTCCCCGCAGGATCACCTGACCCATGTGGCTCACATCGAACAGCGCCGCCTTCTCGCGGCATTGCTTGTGCTCGCCCATGATTCCCAAAGGATACTGAACGGGCATCTCCCAGCCCGCAAAATCAACCAGCTTGCCTCCCAACTCAACATGAAGGTCATACAACGGCGTGCGCTTCATTCCAGGCATGTCAGTGTTCTTTCTCTTGGCAAAAGTGGCGCGATGGACCGGATCCAAAAGCACATGGCTGGGAATACCATGCCACGGCAGCCTTTCCGGATCGAGTCAGAGGAATTCTGGCTGGTCGACATGCATTTTCCTGTACCGGCAACTTCACGGCTGGCGGTGTTCCGTCCGACTTCAGATCGCAGGTATTCATCACGGCCTAAATCGCTCATGGACAAGGAGTATACATCTGCATGCTGCAGCTTTGTGTCGTATAGGAAACTTTTTTCCGTTACGCAACAGCTGAAATTGCAGTATTCGCGGTCGGCGGCCACATACCTCAGTGATCGGCAAGTGCCGCCTCCAAGGCCTTCAGCCCCGTCACCAGATCGGCCTCGGCGGTATCCTCCGCGAAGTCATGACTTATACCGTTGATGGATGGAACGAACAGCATTCCGACCGGCATCAAGGCTGACACGTTCGACGCATCGTGCAAGGCCCCGGATGGCATGACCCGCCAGTTGCCGGGCGCGACGGTCTGAGCTCCGTGTTCCAGCGACCGCCGGAGGGTTGGATCCATTTCAACCGGTTCGATGCCCAGCATTGGCCCGAACTGCGCTTCGCCCCCGATGGATTCACTGACCTCTTGGGCGGTCGTACGAATAATGCTTTCCATTCGGGCCAGACGATCCGTGTCCTGATCGCGCCACTGCATCGAGAAACGGACCCGGCCAGGAACGGTCGACGAGGCATTCGGAGACAGTTCGACGTGTCCGATCGTCCAGACCGTCTGCGGGGTCACCACGTTGCGGAACCGCTCGTTGATCAGGCCATTGAAGATCGTCAGAGCCTGGAACGCGTCTCGGCGCAAGTGCATCGGCGTCGTGCCGGCGTGGTTCTGCTGGCCGGAAAACTCGATGACCATGTCGCGAATGCCCACGATGTCCGAGACCACACCGATGGCCTCGGCGTTGGCATCCAGAATCGGACCCTGCTCGATATGCATTTCGATGAACCCGGTGAATCGGGCGGGGTTCACAAAATCCTGTGTCAGACTTTGCATCCGAGCGCGCGCGTCGCCGAACCGTATACCCGCGTGGTCGGTCAGGTCGTCTGCCTGCGCAAGGGGCAACTTGCCGGACCAGATGGCTGATCCGGTCGTGACGCCGAACCGGCCTTCCTCATCCTGAAAGCTGACCACCGAGATCGGGCGCTGGCTGGAGCGAGCCAGCTCCAACGCCGCGATTACGCCCAGCGCGCCATCCAGCCAACCGCCCTCGGGCTGACTGTCTGAATGTGACCCCATCAATAGCGACGGCGCGGACGCCAGACCGAACAGGTTTCCGACCGGATCAAAATGCGGTCGCAGCCCGGCCTCCTGAAACCGGTCGGCCAGCCATCGCCGCGCCGCAATGTCCGCGTCTGAATATGCCGGGCGCACGACGCCCTTACCCACCCCCGCAGCTCCGAATTCCCGCAGCTTGTGCAGATCATCCAGAAACCTCTGCGCATTCACGGCCATTGCGCTGTCCTTTCTTGTCGCTTGCCGCAACTCTATCGCCGGGCCGCCCGCCCGCAAGCCCGGTTGCAGGCTGTCCCGGTTTTTTGACGGCAACCGGCCGAACACCTCTGGCCCCTGCGGGCAAGCTGCCCTAAGACTTCGGGCCAAGAGGGACCGACATGTCATACATCACATTGGTACGCCACGGGCAGGCCAACACCACCGCACGAGACGAAGACAGTTATGACAAGCTCAGCGAGCTTGGGCATCAGCAGGCGCGCTGGCTTGGGGCCCATCTGCGCGAGACCAAAGCCCATTATCCACGGGTGTTTTGCGGCACCCTGACCCGGCATGTGGAAACGGCGGCAAGCATGGGTCTGCCGGAACCCGTCCGCGATGCACGTCTGAATGAAATCGAGTATTTCACCCTTGCGCAACTGTTCGAGGAACAGCACGGCGTGACGATCCCGACGGACCGCGAAGGCTTCGTTCAGCACCTGCCGCTGACCTTCAAGGCCTGGGCCAACGGCGACATTCGGAACGCGCCCGAAACCTTCGAGCAGTTTGAAACCCGCGTCTCGGACGCTCTGCGCGAAATCCATGACGGCGACGGGCCGGCCATCGTGGTGACCTCGGGTGGGTTAATCTCGATGGTGGTGCGGCAGGCGATGGGGCTGGACATCCCGGCGATGGCGCGCGTGGCCCTTGCCATCATGAACACCTCATTGCATCGTCTGCACCCGATCGGAGCGGACCTGAGCCCGGTTCTGTTCAACGCGGTTCCGCATCTGGAAGCGCCGGACCGGCATTTCGCCCAGACCCACCTGTAACCGGATCGGAGGTCCCAGATGCAGATCTACTACGCACCCCGCACTATCTCGATCGCCGTCGTCATCGCGCTTGAGGAAGCCGGTCTGGACTATGAGGCGATCAGGCTCGACTTCGCAGCAGGCGAGCAGACGACGGCGGCCTACAAGCAGATCAACCCCAAGGGCCGCGTTCCCGCTCTGGTGGTCGATGGTGGCATTCTGACGGAAACCGGCGCTCTGCTTGAATACATCGCAGCCAAGGCCCCGAAGGCCGGGCTTGTTCCGGACAATCCGGTCCTGGCCGCGCGGATGCGCGAGGTGATGTACTACCTGGCCTCGACCATGCATGTGAACCATGCGCACAAGATGCGCGGTCATCGTTGGGCGGATCAGGAGTCCAGCTGGCAGGACATGAAAGGCAAGGTGGCCCAAACGATGACCGAGTCCTGCGCTTACATCTCGTCAAACGGGCTGCGCGGCCCGTTTGTTTTGGGCAAGGCATTATCGCTGGCCGACGTCTATCTCTACGTGGTTTGCAGCTGGTTGGAAGGTGACGGGGTCGATGTCACGGCCTTTCCCAAGATCCAGGCCTTCCGCGCGGCGATGGAGGCCCGACCCTCGGTTCAGGCGGTACGGGCCGCCGGAATGCTCTGACAAAAGGACATCGCATGACACATCTCTGGGTCCGGGCTGAACAACGCCCGAACGAGGAACGGGTGGGCCTGACGCCCGAGGGCGCGGCGCAACTGATCGCGGCCGGCATCCGCGTGACGGTCGAGGAAAGCCATGTCCGCGCCATCCCGATCGACGGCTACCGCGCGGCGGGCTGCGAATTCGCGCCGGAGAACTCGTGGCCGGATGCGCCGCTGGATGCGATCATCTTCGGCCTCAAGGAACTGCCCGAGGACGGCACGCCGCTGCCGCATCGCCACATCATGTTCGGCCATGCTTTCAAGGGCCAGCATTCGGGCCGCAAGCTGCTGGAACGGTTCAAGGCCGGCGGCGGCACGCTGTATGATCTGGAATACCTGGTCGATGAAAACGGGCGGCGGGTCGCGGCCTTCGGCTATTGGGCGGGCTACGCGGGCGCGGCGGTGACGCTCAAGACTTGGGCGGCGCAGCAGCGCGGCGAGATTTGCGGCCCCGTCGGCGTCTATCCCGGCAAGGACGCACTGAACGCCGAGTTGCTGGCCGAGCTGAACGCCACCGGAGCGCCCCGCCCCCGCGCCATCGTCATCGGCGCGCTGGGAAGGGTCGGCACCGGCGCGTCCGACCTGTGCGAGGCGATGGGGGTCGACGTGACCAAGTGGGACATGGCCGAAACCGCCGATGGCGGGCCGTTCCCGGAGATCCTCGAAAACGACATCTTCCTCAACTGCATCTTCGCGCGCCCCGGCACCCCGGTCTTCGTCCCGCGCGAGGCGCTGAATGCCCCGCGCAAGCTGACCGCTATCGGCGACGTGGCCTGCGACCCCGACAGCGACTACAACCCGGTGCCGGTCTATGACCGCGCCACAACCTGGGAAGAACCCGCCCTGCGCGTGGCCACCGACCCGGTGCTGGACGTGATGGCCATCGACAACCTGCCCTCAATGCTGCCGGTCGAAAGCTCGGAAGACTACGCCGCGCAACTTCTGCCCTCGTTGCTGACCCTGACAGACCTGACCTCGGGCGTTTGGGCGCGGGCCGAGGACACCTTCAAATCCCATATCGAAAGGATCTGAGCCATGACGATTCACTGGTGTGGCACCGGCCTGTCGGCCATCCCCGGCCTGCGCCGCCTGATCGAGGCCGGCCACAAGGTCACGGTCTGGAACCGGACCGTCGACAAGGCCCGCGCCGAGGTCGGCGACCTGACCGACGACATCCGGGCCTTCGACATTGATGCTCTGAGCGCGGTGCTGGAAAAGGGCGACGTGATCGTCTCGATGCTGCCGGGCGACTGGCACGTGCCGCTGGCGGAACTGGCGATCGAGAAGGGCGCGAATTTCGTCTCGTCCTCGTATATCGCGCCCGAGATGCGCGCGCTGGACGACAAGGCCCGCGAAGCCGGCGTCGCGCTGGTCAACGAGGTCGGGCTGGACCCCGGCATCGACCACCTGATGGCCCATGCGCTGGTCGATGACTACCGCGCGTCCGACGCCTTCGACCCGGAAAACCACCTCAACTTCATTTCCTATTGCGGCGGCATCCCCAAGAACCCCAACCCGTTCCGCTACAAGTTCAGCTGGTCGCCCCTGGGCGTGCTCAAGGCGCTGCGCTCGCCCTCGCGGTCGATCCGCGATTATGCCCCGCTGGACGTGGCCCGGCCCTGGGACGCGATCAGCACCTATGTTGCGCCGCTGCCCACGCCCGAAAGCTTCGAGGTCTATCCCAACCGCGACTCGATCCCCTTCATGCAGCAGTACCATTTCGAGGAGCACTGGCCGGTCAAGGAATTCGTCCGCGGCACTCTGCGGCTGAACGGCTGGTCGGATGCGTGGTCGGACGTGTTCCGCGAAATCGAAACGCTGGAAGGCCCCGAGGGCGATGCCAGGCTCAAGGAAATGTCCGACCAGTTCTGGGCCGAGAACGCCTATGAGGAGGGCGAGCCCGACCGCGTCGTGCTCTGCGTCGGCCTGAAGGCCGAGAAGGACGGCGTTCCGGTCTGGCACAAGACCTATGTGATGGACGCCTGGGGCGACGCACGCGGCAGCGCGATGGCGCGTCTGGTGTCGATCCCGGTCTCGCTTGCGGTCGAGGCGGTGCTGAACCGCGCCATCCCCGCCGGCGTCCATGCCGCGCCCAGCGATCCGAAACTGGTTCAGAGCTGGATGGCCGAGATCGACAAGCTGGCACAGCACCTGCAGGTGGTCGACCACCTGGCCTGACCCAACCAAAAAGCCATTCCGGACGCACCGGAATGGCTTTTTACTGGTGTTTTCACCAATCTTTGGATTGGCGCTTGTGGTTCAGATGTAGCGCTCGATCGTTTCCTCAAGATCGCTGCGGTTGATGCCAAGCTCTGACAACTGCCGGTCATCCAGACCGCTCAGATGTTGCGCCGCGCGTACGATGTCATCCTTGACCGCCCGGATGCGCATGGCGCGGTCGAACAGAAGCAGCGCGCTGGCGGATGGGCAGGGTTGTTGAGTCGGTTGCATTGTGTCGAGCATCGGCTGTTTCCTCCCTGTTTGGCCGGTGTCCTGGTGGGGCGCGGCCCCGGTTACTGCGTCAACGCGGCGCGCTGATAGACGCTCTGATAGGCCGTTTGGGGGATGTCTGAGCGGGTGATGCCGATATCGTGCAGCTGCTGGTCGCTCAGGCGTTCGAGGTCACGGACCGTCTTCGCAAAGATCTGCTTCCGAAACCGTTCGGTCTTGGCCTCGGCGTATTTTGCAAAAAGGTCATGAAACAGGCTGTGGTTCGACGGTGTGGTTTGTGCGGTTGCCATTGGTTTGTCCTCCTGAAATCCGAACTGCATCGCAGTACTGTCATCAGATAAAAGGACGCCGCGTTAACGGTTCCGGACCAACGGATTAAGCTTTGTTAACCTAACGTAAGGGTGGGCGGGGTCACTGACCGGATGGCAGGGCCACCCGGATGACGAAGGCGGTGGCGGGGTCGATCTGCGGGTCAGCCAGAAGCGCCCGCAGCGCAGGTGCAAGCGTATCATCCCCCCAATCGCGCGTGGCCAGGGCAATCTGCCCGGCCGTGTTTTGGTCGTGCGCAATCTCGCCGGCAAAGATATCCAGGATCTTCCCGCGGTGTTCCGGCATCGCATCGCCGCCGTCGATCAGCGCCGCGATGATCGCCTGGCGATCCTTTGGAGAAAGCGGGCTGGCGGTCAGAGCCTCCTGGATCGTATTCAGGGCTTGGTCGCCGTCGATTTCGATACCGGCAAGCGCCCATTCGCGCAGGTTGAACCCTCCGGTGGCGACCGCCTTTGGATAGACCGTGCGCACCGCCTCTGCCGCGGCCGGATCAGATTGCAGGCCCAGCAGCCGGATCGTTGCCGGGGCATAGGCTACGCGATTCAGGCTCCGCAAATCGCGCAGAAGATCCGGGGTTGCAGCAGCGTCGCGCAGGCCGCGCACAGACGCATAGGGTGCCCGGTGGAGTTCAATGAGAGCGGTGTTCCGCAACAACCGGTCTCCGGAATTCAGATAGGCCGCGAAAAACGCGGCGCGCTCGGCGGATCGGGATCCGTCCAACCGCCAGCCTTGGCCTTGCGCCTGTACCTCGGCAACAAAATCGGCCCGCTGCGGCGTCATCAGAAATCCCTTGGTCCAGGACTGATCAAAGGCGCGCCCGGCCTTGTCCCGGCGGCCTGGGCCATAGATCATCAAGACCACCCGGTCAGGATCGGCGCGCAAGGCATTCCGGGTGCTGCTGTCCACCAGAAACGGTATCTGGGGGAGGTCTGCAACCTCGTCCCAACTGCCTTTCAGCAACCCGACGGGTGCATAGCGGAACGGGTCGTCGGGCGCGGGCGCGGCCAGAACGATGACCGAAGCAGACAACAACCGGTCGGCCAGAGAGTTTTCGGGAAGTGCCAGACAAACGGTGCAGGCCAGCGCCGGTCGCTGCGGCCACGCCGGAACGGCCATAAGGGCCAACACCAATATCGTCTTCAACATACGCGGCATCTGGCGCCCCTGCTGTGGACCGGGCGCTGTGCAATACACGGCGCCCTCTGCCCCGGAGCATAGCGCAGAAACACCGTGCGGGCGACCAAGTCTACATCAGGTCGTTCTCGACATCTTCGGCCGAGATGCCCAGCGCGTCCAACCCGTTCTCAAGGTGATCCGACAGATGCGGCGTGCCGATCAGGTAATCGGCACATGGCGTCGAGGCCTCGGCCTTGGCCGTAGCGATCGCCTCGCTGAGGTCGTCCGGGAAAAAGCTTTCACGTCCAATCCACATGATCGCGACCAACTCGGCTTGCTCGTCCTCGTCCATGCGATCGATAAAAGCCCGCAGCTCGCCCTCGGCGCGATCCAGCTCGCGGCCCATCATGGCGACCTGGGCGACTTTGGTTGGCGAGATTTCCAGCATTGGTTTCAACTCCTCTGTCCGCAATTGGAGTCCATCTCAACCATTGCATCGCGCCTGCGTCCTTGATCTTGCGCAAACTGCAGATCGTCACTCGCGTGGGCGCGAGACGGGGTGAGATGGCACCGGCGCGGTGCGGAACGGTCGGAAAGTGGCCTTCTTGATCCACAGTTTCAGCGCCTGCCAGTGGATCAATGCAACCGCCCGCCGCGCGCCAAACGGGCGTCGCAGCAGCGAACGAAGGATCGCGCCATTGGTGAGAGGTTGCCGGACGCCCGTGAGCGTAGCAATCAAACCGCCCCCGTCGCGGCCGTAGTCGATCCAAACCCCGACCCGGTCCGGGCGCAGGTCGAACCGGAAAGTGTAAGTGCCCTCGATCTTTTGAAACGGCGAGACATGCATCACTTTGGTCGCGGAAATCCGGTCAGAAGGAGCGATCACGTCAAACCCCGGCTTGTGGCAGACATAGCTGTGCCGCGTTCCATGAGTGTTGGTGACCTCGGCCACCACGGCAAACAGTGCGCCTGCGTCATTCAGGCAAAACCAGAAACTGACCGGGTTGAATACGTGGCCCAGCACCCGGGGTTGGGTCAGCAACAGGACCTGCGCGGGTTGGGGGATTTGCATCGCCCGCAGACCGTCGCGGAGCCACGGGGCACCTCGACCATCGCCAGGCTCCCCTCCATGATCCCGGGTCCGCCAGCCGGTGAGGTTGGGTTTATCTAACGAAAACAACGCGGGCGTTTCCGCCACTTGTTCGGGATCCAGCAGGATGTAGTCGACCGAGTAGCGAAAGGCGTTCTCGATCGCACCTTTCCTTCCGTGAAAGGTATGGGCCGGAACGAAGTCGATTTCTGGCATGGTCGGACTGATCTTTTCTAGCGGTCAACATTCTGGATCGGCTGGGTTTTTCAGCGAACATCCATGGTCATGATACGAAAAAAACGCGCGACCGGATCAAAAATCTCGGGCAGGCGTGATCCGACTTGGGTGCGGCAGCGTAATACAGTTATGTTTACCGAGATGGACACCGTTGTTCAGGACGATGTCGCGACCGCCCCGGCGGCGCGGCAGGCTGGGCGCGGCACGAAACGAACCAAGGGATCGTCGGTGAACGGCACGAAGAACAATGGCGCGGCAAGATGCGAGTGGGTGTCCCACGTCCAACGCATCCGGCAGTCGCAGGATCAGGCGGCGTTTGCCGAGCTGTTCCAGCACTTTGCCCCTCGGGTCAAAGCGTTTCTGATCCGGTCGGGATCAGACGCGACGTTGGCCGAGGAGTGCGCGCAGGAAGTCATGGCCACGTTGTGGCACAAGGCGCATCTGTTTGATCCGTCTCGGGCTACCGTGGCGACATGGGTCTTTACGATCGCGCGGAACAAACGCATCGACGCCATTCGCAAACAGCGGCGTCCTGAACCGGAAGAACTGACATGGGGTCCCGAAGCAGAACCCGAACAGGAAGACGTAATCGCGCTGCAACAGGAAACGGCGCAACTGAAGACGGCCCTGCTGCAATTGCCCGAGGCACAGCGGGAACTGATAGAGAAGGCATATTTTGGTGACCTGAGCCATCGCGAGATCGCCTCGCAGACCGGGCTTCCGTTGGGCACCATCAAATCGAGAATACGGCTGGCGCTGGACCGCTTGCGCCACGCGATGAACTGAGATGATAAAGATGAGCAACGAGATCAAACATCACCTGACGGACGACCTGCTGATGGCCTACGCCTCGGGCACACTGCCCGAAGCGTTCGACCTGATGGTCGCGACCCACCTGTCCCTGTGCGACCATTGTCGCGCCCGCGCCGAGAGTTACGACGCGGTGGGCGGACACATGCTTGAGGACCAGGTCGAAGCCGCGCCTTTGTCCGCAGATGCCCTGTCATCGACAATGGCTCTGATCGCGCAGGGTGCGCCGACCCCAAAGCCCGCGCGCGCGAAATGCGACGTGCTGCCGACTCCGTTGCAGGATTACGTCGGCGGTGACGTGAACAGCATCCGCTGGAAGCCGATTGGCATGGGCGTCAAGCAGGCCATTCTGCCAACCTCGCGCGATGCCACGGCGCGCCTGTTGTTCATTCCGGCCGGTGCCGCAGTACCGGACCACGGCCACAAGGGCATGGAACTGACCATGGTTCTGCAAGGCGCATTTTCCGACGAGGTGGATCATTTCGCCCGCGGCGATGTCGAGATTGCAGATGAGGACCTGGAACACACGCCCGTGGCCGACATGTCCGAGGATTGCATCTGCCTGGCGGTGACCGACGCTCCGTTGAAGTTCAACAGCCTGATCCCACGGTTGGTGCAGCCCTTCCTGCGAATCTGAACAGTCCCTCGGGTGTGCTAGGCTTGGAGCCGGGAATCACCGTGAGGATATGCAGAATGTTGAAACAAGCCCTGGCAGCTCTGTTCATTGCCGTTGTGGCCGTGCCGGCCTTGGCCCAAAGGACGGCCGAGGTGAAGTTCCAAGCTGGAAACTTCGGCACCATGGTTAACGGCACCATCACGGGTAATGAATATTTCGATTACGTGCTGGGCGCGAAAGGCGGGCAGGAATTGTTTGCCGAGCTTCAGGTCAGCGATACCAACGGCAGCGGCGTAGTCTATTTCAACATCCTGCCGCCGGGCAGCGACGGGGTCGCGATCTACAACGGCTCGATCGACGGCAACACAGCCCGCATCACCCTGCCCGAGGACGGGGATTATACCATCCGCGTCTACTTGATGGGCAATGACCGGGATACCGGCAAGATCGCCGGCTACAATCTGGACCTGTCCATCCAGTAGACCTCAGCCCTCGGACTTGCCCAACGGCACCACGTTGGCGCGGTCCTCGGGGGCCAGTTCCTCGAAATCGAAATTGTCCAGCCGCTGCGCCCGCCTGCCGGCCTTTTCGGCGCTGATCTTGATTTCCGAGATATCCTTGGCCGCCTGCCCGAAATGCCGGTCGAGATTGGCCACCCGGTCACCCAGACGCTCCACATCCTTGTGCAGCAGGCCCAGTTCCTTGCGGATCGCGCCCGCCTGTTCGCGCATCCGCGCGTCCTTGAGGATGGCCCGCATCGTGTTCAGCGTGGCCATGCAGGTGGTCGGCGAGACGATCCAGACCCGTTTCGAGAAACTCTCCTGCACCAGTTCTGGGAACTTGGCGTGCAGTTCGGCATAGACCGCCTCGGAGGGCAGGAACATCAGCGCCCCGTCAGCGGTTTCACCGTCCAGGATGTATTTCGTCGAGATGTCTGTGATGTGCTTGCGCACCGTGCTGCGAAACATCTGCACCGCCGCCTTCAACTCCATGTCACTGCCCGCGCCCACCAGCGCCTCATAGGCTTCCAGCGGGAACTTGCTGTCGATCACGATGGGCCCCGGCGGGTTGGGCAGGCGGATCAGACAGTCGGCGCGTTTGCCGTTCGACAGCGTCGCCTGCAGCACATAGCTGTCCGAGGGCAGCGCCTTGGACACGATGTCGTTCAGCTGGATCTCGCCGAAAGCGCCGCGGGTCTGCTTGTTCGACAGGATGTCCTGCAGCGACAACACGTCGCCAGACAGCTTGGTGATGTTGTCCTGCGCCTTGTCGATGGCGGCCAGACGCTCTTGCAACTGCGTCAGCGAGGTCGCTGTCTGTTTCGACGACCCATGAAGGGTTTCCTTCATCCGCTCCTGCATTTCGGCCAGCGCGCGGGCGGATTTCATGGCGTTGTCGGCCAGCCGGTCGTTCATGTGCTGCTGCACCGCCGACAGCCGCGCCTCGACCGTCTGGATCACCTGCACCTGCGCATTGGCCTGCGTGTCCGAGACATGCTGCAACCCGCCGCGCAATTGCTCCTGCCCCTGCCCCAACTGCTGCACATGCTGGCCCAGATAGGCCAGCTGCTGCGCCAGCGGCTCGGCCATCCGGGCCGAGCGGTTGGCCGCGCGCAGGGCCAGAAACAGCAGGACGAGGATCAACAGAACCACGCCCGCCCCGATCAGGGCGGCCATCACCATGGGGTCTTCCAGCGAATATCGGGTGCCTGCAATCTCGATCATCTCAACCTGTGCGTTCTTGTTTTGTTTCTTCTTTTCTACCGCCGATCGGCGGCCGGATCAACTGCGGCCGAACAACCGTTCGATATCGCTCAGCTTCAGCTCAACGTAAGTCGGCCGCCCGTGGTTGCACTGGCCGGAATGGGGCGTGGCCTCCATCTCGCGCAGCAGGGCGTTCATCTCTTCGGCGCGCATCCGGCGGCCCGAGCGGACCGAGCCGTGGCAGGCCACCCGGCTGAGAATCGCCTCGATCCGCGCCTGCACCGTCTGGCTTTCGCCCTGATCGGCCAGCTCGTCCAGAATGTCGAGGATCATCGCCCGCGCGCTGACCTCGCCCAGAATGGCTGGGGTCTCGCGCACCGCCACCGCGCCCCCGCCGAAGGGCTCGATGGTCAGGCCCAGGCGCGACAGGTCGTCGGCCACCGCGAGCAGGCGGGCGCAGTCGCCCTCGGACAGTTCGACGATCTCGGGGATCAGCAGCGCCTGCGCGGCCACGCCGTTCTCGGCCATCTGTGTCTTGAGTTTCTCATAGACCAGCCGTTCATGCGCGGCGTGCTGGTCCACGATCACCATGCCGTCGGCGGTCTGGGCGATGATGTAGTTTTCATGCACCTGCCCGCGCGCGGCCCCCAGGGGTAGGTGCTCGGGCGGGGTCTGGTCGGGCTGCTCGGCTTCGGCCACGGGCTCGACCACGCTGCCGCTGTAGGCATTGGCCAGATCGGCAAAGCCGGGCGCCTGCGCCTGATAGGCCCTCGCCCGCGCCGCGGGCGAGGGCCGGTCCATCTGATAGACCCGCGCGGGTACCGCGGGGGCCGGCTCGGGCCGCATCGCACCCAGCGTTGCGTTGGCCACGGTGGTCGAGGCGCGGTGCCCCGCCTCGGCCAGCGCGTGCCGCAGGCTCGAGACGATCAGCCCGCGCGCCACGCCGGGATCGCGAAACCGCACCTCGGATTTCGCGGGGTGCACGTTCACGTCCACCAAGGTGGGCTCGCAGTCGATGAACAGCGCCGCCGCCGGGTGCCGGTCGCGGCTGAGGAAATCGAAATAGGCCGCGCGCAGGGCGCCGGTCAGCATCTTGTCGCGCACCGGTCGGCCGTTGACGAACAGGAACTGCGCCACTGCGGCCCCGCGCGAATAGGTCGGCAACGCGGCATATCCGTACAGCCTGATCCCCTCGCGGGTGGCGTCGATCCGCAAGGCATTCTCGGCGAACTCGCGCCCCAGAATGCGGGCCAGACGGGCGTGCAGCGCGTCGAACAGGTCTCCGTTCTCGCGGTCGGCGCGGAACACCACGCGCCCCTCGCCCCCGCCCGAGACATCGCGCAGGGTGAAGGTGATGGAGGGTTCCGCCATGGCCAGCCGCTTGACCGTGTCCGAGATCGCCTGAGCCTCGGCCCGGTCGGTGCGCATGAATTTCAGCCGCGCGGGCGTGGCATAGAACAGGTCGCGCAGCTCGACTACGGTGCCGGCGCGCAGGGCGGCGGGCTTCACCGGTTCCATCTTGCCGCCGGCCACGCGGATCTGGGCCGCCTCGGTCCCCGTCGCGCGGCTGGTGATGGTCAGGCGCCCCACCGCGCCCAGCGAGGGCAGCGCCTCGCCCCGGAACCCGAAGGTGTGAATGTTGAGCAGATCGGACCCGTCGATCTTGGAGGTCGCGTGGCGCGACAGGGCCAGCGGCAGATCCTCGGGCGCGATGCCGCATCCGTCGTCGGTGACGCGAATCAAGGTTTTGCCGCCGTCGGCGATGTCGATGCCGATCCGGGTCGCGCCTGCGTCAATCGTGTTTTCAACCAGTTCCTTGACGGCCGAGGCCGGGCGTTCGACGACTTCACCGGCGGCGATGCGGTTGATCGCGGCCTCGTCGAGTTGCCGGATTACCGGGCGATTTTCGCTGATATTGGGGTTTGCCTGCGCCATACCGCTAGACCTAGCACAATCGCACGCGATTCTGCCACCGGTTTACGCTGCTTTGGTCTAGGGGGTCGGATCGCCCGGCCAATCGAGATGCGCAACCCGAATTGGTTGCCAAAAGTTTCACGATTGCCCGGACGATCCGTGGTGAGTGGTGGTCATTAACTGTGTAATGGCGCGGTGTCTAACACGGTGCGTTGGACAAATCTGCTTAAGGTTCGCTTGCCCCATTTGGTGGGCAAAGTTTGGCCGATCACCGACCGGACCGGGTGGCGGGAACACGCCGGATCAGCCCGGACCCGGCGCCGCTGCGCGCATCCGGCAGGGGCCAAACACGGCCGCGACAGCCAGAATCAGGCCGGACATGGTGGCAATCATCCCGGCCGCACTGACGGCGTCCGATCCGCCCAACCACAGCGGGCCATATCCAGCCAGGATATAGCCGGACACGGCGGACAGGATTGCGAAGACAACACTCCAGGCAATCTGGGTCTCAAGCCGGTCGGTCATCATCCGGGCGGCGGCCGGCGGGCAGATGAACATTGCGATCACGATGATCGAGCCGACGGCATCAAACGCGGCCACGGCTGCAATCGCCGCCGCAATCACCAGCGCCATTCCCAGCGCCCCGGTTCGAATTCCGATCGTCCGGGCAAAGCCTTCGTCGAAGGTCGAGATCTTGAGCGGCCGCCAGAACAGCCAGACGAACAGGCTGACACCCACCAATGTCAGGGCGATCCGAGCAAGCTCGGGTGGCAGACCGGCCAGCGCAACCGGATCCAGCAGCGAGGACCAGCCAGTCGCGTCAAGCCAGATCAGGCTTTCTAGGCTGCCATAGAGTGCGTGTTCGACATCCAGATGAACGCTCGAGGTGTCGGTCTGCTCCAACAGCAGCACCCCTCCGGCGAACATGGTGGTGAACACGACGCCCATTGCGGCGCCCGGTTCGATTTGGCCCAGCCTCCGGATGGTCTCGATCAGCACAACGGCGACAACCGCCGCGCCCGCGGCGCCCAGCATCATCGGCCAGGTCGAGATCGCGCCGGTGACAAGAAAGGCCACGACGATTCCGGGCAGAACCACATGGCTGATGGCGTCGCCGATCAGTGCCTGTTTTCGGAGCACAAGGAAGTTTCCGGGCAAGGCGCAGGCGATGGCCGCGAAAGTCCCGATCAGCAGCGGCGTCAAGGACAGCGGAACAAACTCTTCACCGCTCATGAGCTAACCTCCCGTGGTCCGCCAATGCGGCGGTCGATGTCGTCGATCTGGTCACGGGTCAGAACCGTTTCGATGTCGCGCAACCCGTCATACAGGGCGGCGGCTGCCTCGTGCGCATTGTCGGCGCGTACGATTTCCCAGCGTTTCTCGTCGCGCAGCGCCTTGGCCGCCTGCGCTCTGCCGGCATCCGTAGCCACCCCGTCGGGCCGGGCAAGTCCGGCCTGACGCAGCAGGCGCAATGTGTAGGGTTCATAGATGTTCTGGCCTTGAGCAAGCGCCAGCAACCCCTGTCGGATGTGAACCCGCCGCTGGAACCGTAGATGCCGCACGATCGCGGCCAATACGCCGCGCACCGGAGCCAGAAACAGCGATAGGACAAAAAAGCCAAAGCTGAACAGGACGATGATCGGTCCGGTCGGCAAGTTGGGCGCCGAGGCGGACACCGCCGCACCCAGATAGCCCGACAACCCACCAATGACCCCCGACAACAGCACCACATGGTCGGACCGGTCCGACCAGAACCGCGCCGTGACGGCGGGTATGATCAGCAAAGCCACGATCAGGATCAATCCGACGATCTTCAGCCCGACAACCGTGACCGCCATGACAAGCCCCATCATCGCAAGGTCGATGCGATGCACTGGCAGCCCCAAGGCGGCCGCATATTCGGAATCGAACGCCACCATCATCATGGGGCGGCGGATGATCATGACGAGCAGCAGCGTTGCAGCGCCGCCGATCGCGATGATCAGAGCGTCGGACCACAGCATCCCGGCCGTCGAGCCCAGCAAGAACCCCTCAAGCCCGGCCTGTCGGCCCACCCCCATGGTCTGGATGATTGTCAGCAGAACGATACCAAAGCCGAAGAAGACCGACAGGACCGCCCCGATCGCCGCGTCCTCGGCCAGACGGGTGCGGCGGATCAGCCAGTTCATGCACAACAGACCCACGGCGGCCGAAATCGCGGAGCCGGACAGCAATCCGATCAGGTTTCGCCCGGTTCCGCCCAGCGCCACCAAAACCATAAAGGCGATGCAGACGCCCGGAAGGGTCGCGTGGCTGATGGCGTCACTGACCAGCGCCCGCTTGCGCAGAAACAGGAAGGTGCCCGTCACGCCGGCCGAAAACCCAAGCAGCGTGGCGCCGATGGCAACCAAGGTGGCGTTGTACCCCAATTGCAGGGTCAGTGCGTCCCACAGCATGTGTCAGCCCGCAGTGCCCGAGATCTGGTCGATCTGGGCGGTGGCAAGCCGCCCCCCGTACGCGGCCTGAAGAGTCTCGGCGGTAAAGGCCTGCTCGACCGGGCCCTCAGCGACCTTGCGGGTATTGATCAGGAACACGTGGTCGAAATAATCCGTGACCGTGGCAAGGTCATGGTGGACCACGACCACCGTCTTGCCGGCTTCCTTAAGGGATTTGAGGACCGAGATGATGGCTTTTTCGGTGGCGGCATCGACCCCGGCAAACGGTTCATCCAGCAGGTACAGATCGGCATCCTGAGCAAGTGCGCGCGCGAGGAACACCCGTTGCTGCTGACCACCCGAAAGCTGGCCGATCTGGCGGTCCGCAAACTCATGCATCCCGACCCGATGCAGGCACTCCATCGCGTGGGCCATGTGTCGCATCCGGACCCGGCCCAGCAAGCCCAGTTCCCGTGACAGGCCCATCAGGACCACGTCGATGACCCGCGTCGGGAAGTCCCAATCTACGCTGGCGCGTTGCGGAACATAGGCGATACGGGCCCGCTGCCGGTCCAACGCCTTGCCGAACACCAGCACCTGGCCCGACAGCGGCTTGACGATACCCAGCGCCGCCTTGAGCAGCGTCGATTTGCCAGCGCCGTTCGGTCCGATGATGGCCGTCATGGCCCCGGGTTGCACCGTCATGTCTACCGAGAAAATGGCCGGTTTCTGACCGTAGGATACCGTCATCCCCCGGATCACGAGCGGGCTGTCCTGCACCGTCAGGTCCCCGTTTGATGACGATTTGCCAGCCGCAAGTTCCAACATGGTCAGAGCCCCGCCGACAGCTTGCCGGACATGCCGCGTTCAGGCACATCCGCACCCAGGCCCCGTGCAATGACCGTGATGTTGTGATCCAGCATCCCGATATAGGTGCCCTCATAGGTGCCCGGCTCGCCCATGGCGTCCGAATACAACTCGCCCCCGACCGAGACGGTATGACCCTTCGCCGCCGCACCCTCGATCAACGCCCGCATCGACCGATCCGAGACCGAGCTTTCAACGAAGACGGCGGTCAGGTTGCGCTCGACCAAAGTGTTGACCAATTCTCCGATCCGGTTCAGCCCCGCCTCGGACTGGGTCGAGATACCCTGTATCCCCAACACTTCGAACCCGAATTCCTCGCCGAAATAGGCAAAGGCGTCATGGGCGGTGACCAAAACACGGTTGTCTTCGGGCACCTGGGCCAGCACCTTTTTCCCATAAGCGTCCAACTGGTCGATTTCAGCCAGAAAACGCTGGGCGTTGGCGGCGAAATAAGCGGCGGAGTCCGGCCGCACGTCGGTCAGCGCCTTTTGCACCTCGACCACGACGTCTTTCCACAAGACCGGGCTCATCCACACATGCGGATCGTATTTGTCGGCATAGTCGGCATGTGCACGCAGTTTAGACTTGTCGATGGCATCCGCCACGGCAACGACTTTGCGTTTGCGCCCGAGGTCGTGGAAGAAGTCTTCCATCTGCGCCTCAAGATACAAGCCGTGCCACAAGACCAGGTCGGCCCTTGTCGCGGCAACGATATCGCTGCGGGTCTGGCGATAGCCGTGCGGGTCGACTCCGGGACCCATCAGCCCTTTGACTTCGACCTGATCACCGCCGACCTGCTGCACGGCGTCCGCAATCATTCCGGTCGTCGCCACGACCTTCAGCGGCGCCTCGGCCCACGCCGCCAAGGGCAGCGCGGCACCAAGAGCAAGGGCAAAAAGAAAACTGCGGCGAATCATATGTGACCTCGTTCCGAGTACCAGTTGAGAATGAATATGCGAACCATTCGCAACTAAGTCAACCGTGTTGCGAATTACTCGCAAGAAAAAGCCGGATTTGTCCATTTGGTCAAAAAAGTGGCCAAAGGCGCCCGGTTTGCCTTTCCTTTGGCCGTTTCCCGTGCGATTTTGGCGCAAACCTCCCAAAGGACGTGACAATGGATACGCAGAGCTCAGAAAGCCCCGTGCGCACCGCGCATCTGCCGCAAGTGACCGAGCCCCGAAACCCCGGCATGGATCTGGACCTCGACTGGGTGCGCGCCGTGCAGGCCAACACCTCGGCCATCGAGCGCCGCGCCGCGACCCTGCCCGGACGCCGGTCGGTCAAGAAAGAGCATCAGGCCGCCTGGCTGCTGAAGGCGATCACCATGATCGACCTGACCACCCTGTCGGGCGATGACACCGAGGGCCGCGTGCGCCGCCTGTGCGCTAAGGCCCGCCAGCCCGTGTCACCTGCCCTGCTGAGGGCGCTTGACATGCCGCCGATTACCACCGGCGCGGTCTGCGTCTATCACGACATGATCAAAACGGCGGTGGATGCGCTGACAGGCACCGGCATTCCGGTCGCGGCCGTATCCACCGGGTTTCCGGCGGGCCTGTCGCCCTTTCACCTGCGCGTGGCCGAGATTGAGGAGAGCGTGAAGGCCGGGGCCGAGGAGATCGACATCGTGATCTCGCGCCGCCATGTGCTGCAGGACAACTGGCAGGCGCTGTATGACGAGATGAAGGCGTTCCGCGCAGCCTGCGGCGAGGCGCATGTAAAGGCCATCCTCGCCACCGGCGAGCTGGGCAGCCTGCGCAACGTGGCGCGTGCCTCGCTGATCTGCATGATGGCGGGGGCCGATTTCATCAAAACCTCGACCGGCAAGGAAAGCGTCAACGCCACCCTGCCCGTGTCGCTGGTCATGATCCGCGCGATCCGTGACTACTATGACCGCACCGGCTATCGCGTGGGCTACAAGCCCGCCGGCGGGATTTCCAAGGCCAAGGATGCGCTGGTCTACCTGTCGCTGATCAAGGACGAGCTGGGCGACCGCTGGCTGCAACCCGACCTGTTCCGGTTCGGCGCGTCGTCCCTGCTGGGCGATATCGAGCGGCAGTTGGAACATTTCGTCACCGGGGCATACTCGGCCGGTTACCGGCACCCGATGGGCTGAGGACAGGAACAATGACAGTCAAAGAGATTTTCGAGACCATGGAATACGGACCCGCCCCGGAAAGTGCCGCCGAGGCCCTGGCATGGCTGGTCGATCAGGGCGACAAGTTCGGCCATTTCATCGACGGCGCCTTCACCAAGCCCGGCAAAGGGTTTGAAAGCCGCAACCCGGCCACGGGCGAGGTTCTGGCCAAGCTGACCCAGGCCACGCAGGCCGATGTGGACGCCGCCGTGGCCGCCGCCCGCAAGGCGCAACCCAAATGGGAAAAGCTGGGCGGCCCGGCCCGCGCCCGTTACCTCTATGCCATCGCGCGACTGATCCAGAAGCATGCCCGCCTGTTCGCGGTGCTCGAGACGCTGGACAACGGCAAGCCGATCCGGGAATCGCGCGACATCGACATTCCGCTGGTGCAGCGGCATTTCTACTATCACGCGGGCATGGCCCAGCTGATGGAAACCGAGCTTCCCGACGCGCAGGCGCTGGGGGTTTGCGGCCAGATCATCCCGTGGAACTTCCCGCTGCTGATGCTGGCGTGGAAGGTGGCCCCGGCACTGGCCATGGGCAACTCGGTTGTTCTGAAACCGGCCGAATACACCTCGCTGACGGCGCTGCTGTTTGCCGATATCTGCATGCAGGCCGGACTGCCCAAGGGCGTCGTCAACATCGTCACCGGCGACGGCGCGGTAGGCGAGATGATCGTGAATGCAGACGTGGACAAGATCGCCTTTACCGGTTCGACGATCGTGGGCCGCCGCATCCGCGAGGCCACCGCCGGGTCTGGCAAGGCCCTGACGCTCGAGCTGGGCGGCAAGTCGCCCTATATCGTCTTTGACGACGCCGACATCGACAGCGCCATCGAGGGGCTGGTCGATGCGATCTGGTTCAACCAGGGCCAGGTCTGCTGTGCGGGCTCGCGCTTGCTGGTGCAGGAGGGCATCGCCGAGCGGTTCTACGCCAAGCTGCGCGCGCGTATGGACACGCTGCGCATCGGCAACCCGCTGGACAAATGTATCGACGTGGGTGCCGTGGTGGACCCGGTGCAGCTGCAGACCATCAAATCGATGGTCGAGGGCAACGCGGTGGGCCAAGTTTACCAACCCGCTTGTGAGTTGCCCGCCAACGGCAGCTACTACCCGCCGACGCTGATCACCGGCCTCGAAACCTCGGACCCGCTGATGCAGGAGGAGATATTCGGCCCGGTTCTGGTCTCGTCGACCTTCCGCACCCCGGCCGAGGCGGTCGAGCTGGCCAACAACACCCGCTACGGGCTGGCCGCAACGGTCTGGACCGAGAACGTCAACCTTGCGCTGGACATCGCGCCCAAGTTGGTCGCGGGCGTGGTCTGGGTCAATGCCACCAACCTGTTCGACGCGGCCGCGGGCTTTGGCGGCGTGCGCGAAAGCGGCTTTGGCCGGGAAGGTGGCTGGGAAGGGCTGAGCGCCTATACCAAGCCCAAGGGCAAAGCCAAGCCGGTGGCCAAGATCGAACCTATCGTGGGCGAAGGCGGCTCGGTCGATCCGGTCGACCGCACGGCCAAGCTCTATATCGGCGGCAAGCAGGCCCGGCCTGATGGCGGCTATTCCCGCGCGGTCTGGGGCAAGGCGGGGCTGCTGGGCCATGTGGGTCTGGCCAACCGCAAGGATGTGCGCAACGCGGTCGAGGCCGCAGCAGGCGCTACGAGCTGGTCGAGAACCACCGGCCATCTGCGGGCACAGATTCTGTATTACATCGGCGAGAACCTCTCAGCCCGCGCCGACGAGTTCGCGCATCGCATCGACGCGATGACCGGCCGCAAGGACGGCGCGAAAGAGGTCGACGCCGCAATCCAGCGCCTGTTCACCGCAGCCGCCTGGGCCGACAAGTATGACGGCCAAGTGCATGGCGTTCCGATCCGGGGCGTGGCGATTGCCATGAAGGAACCGGTGGGCGTGATCGGCGCGCTTTGTGCCGACGGGGCGCCGCTGCTGGGTCTGGTCTCGGCCATGGCCCCGGCGATCGCGATGGGCAACCGGGTGGTTCTGGTGGCGTCCGAGCCCTATCCGCTGGCGGCCACCGATTTCTATCAGGTGCTGGACACCTCGGACGTGCCCGCCGGCGTGGTCAACATCCTGACGGGCAGCCATGAGGAGTTGGCCAAACCGCTGGCCTCGCATCTGAACGTGGATGCGGTGTGGTCCTTCTCGTCGTCGGACCTGTCAGCGCAGATCGAGGTCGTCTCGGCCGGGAACCTGAAGCGGACCTGGGTCAATAACGCGACGGCATTCGATTGGGGCATGGACCACACCCGCCGCTTCCTGCAGGCTGCGACCGAGATCAAGAACATCTGGGTGCCCTACGGCGAGTAGGGCCCCTTCCAAAGCGGGAGGCTTTACATGGACTTTGCAGGAAAGACGGTCGTCGTCATCGGCGGGACCAGCGGTATCAATCGGGGCATCGCCGAGGCCTTCGCGGCATCGGGCGCCAAACTGGCCGTGGCCAGCCGCTCGCAAGAGAAGGTGGACGACACCATCGCCGCGCTGAAGGCAGCCGGCGCGGCCGAGGCCATCGGCGCGGCCTTCGACGTGCGTGATACCGAGGCGGTCGCGGCAGGGCTGCAACAATTCCACGCTGCTCTCGGTGATTTCGACGTGCTGGTTTCGGGGGCGGCGGGCAACTTCCCGGCGCTGATGGCGGAAATGTCGGTCAACGCCTTCCGCACCGTGGTCGAGATCGACCTGATGGGCACCGTGCATGTTCTGAAAGGCGCCTATCCCTATCTGAAACGGCCCGGCGGCAACATCATCAACATCTCGGCCCCGCAATCCTATCTGCCCTACGAGGGCCAGGCCCATGTCTGCGCGGCCAAGGCGGGGGTCGATCAGATCACCCGCACCCTGTCGATGGAATGGGGCGTGGAAGGCATCCGGGTGAACTCGGTGGTGCCGGGTTTCATCGAGGGCACCGAGGGCGCCAAGCGTCTGGCCCCCACCCCCGACGCGGGCGAGCAGCTGCGCCGAGACGTGCCGCTGGGGCGCTGGGGCACGCCTCAGGACGTGGCCAATGCCTGTCTGTTCCTGGCCTCGGACATGGCCAGCTATGTCAGCGGTACGGTTTTGGCCGTGGACGGGGCGCTGTATCAGCGCGGCTCGGGTCAGTTCGGCCAGATGATGGGGCAGATGCTGCGCAGCATGAAAAAGGGGTGATCCGCGTCCGACAGGCTCGGCCGACCTTGTCGAACACAGGCAGGGCCGTGGCCGCTTGGCAAACCGCCCCTACTGCAACTGCAGGATATCCGGGATGCAGAGCTTTCTTTGTGCCGGCATCTGGTTTGCACCATCCGACCGCTTCAGCCTTTTCGGGCCGTCCTTGACTTTGACCTTGGGCTCAGCGAGCGCGCCCCTCAGGGTCACTGGCCACGGGCTGCGCGCAAGTGGCTCGCCAATCTTTCTTGGCTGGATGTTCAGGTCCAACACCTTGTCCGTCAGGTCGACAGCGCCAAAGACAACGACCTGAACATGATCTGTTTCCAGCGTCGTCTGTTTCGTCTCGATTCTTCCGTTGGAAATGCTGATCGGAGCGCGCAGGCACACGATTGGCGCCACTTTCTGTTTTTCCTTGGTAAATACCCAGGGAAGAATACCCAGCCCGGCCAGATCCAGAAGCTGGGTTTCGATCGAACCGTCACGCATGGAAACCGTAGCATTGCCACTCATGCTGCCAACGAATTGCTTGACGGTGTCCGTGCCCCCCGTAACCGAGAAATCTGCGTACACCGTACCGCTGGCGCCTTTCTTGAAGTTCAGGTTTTGCAGAAGGTCATCCAACTGCCATCCGCCCGCCTTTCCGGTCAGGGTCAGCAGATGTGCCTCATTCGAAAGATCCATTTGCCCGCTGACGTCGAAATGACCACCTCCGTATTCAAACTTCAGAGGTCCGGCCCGTAGCTCGTTTTCGTCCAGAGTCAGTTCGCTCTGCAGGCTGCTGATGCCCTTTGCACCCTCAATGTGACGCAGGTCTATGTCGACATCTACATTCACACCCGACAGCAAAATGGCCCGCCCGATGGGTTTGAGGGTCACATCCCTCAACGGACCTGTGTCACCGTCGCCTTGCTCGGCATCTTCCTGCTCCGGCGGTGAACCACCTATCTTGCGCAGTTGGGCGGCCGCCTGAACGATGGTCCGGATTTGGTCGATTTTTATCAGATCGCTCTCGATCGACCCCTGCAGCACGGGATCGCTTGTTGCGTCATCAAGATCCGCCGCGATTTTCAAGACCGACTCGGAAACCTCGACATTGGCTTTGGCATTCCAATCGGTGCCTTCACTTACCAGGTCGATTTCAAGATGGGCTCGACCGGTGTCCACCGGCTCCAGCGACAAGGCCTTCAGAAGATCTGCGCCCGACGGAACATCCACGTCGATTGCCAGATCCAGATTCTCGAACTTGAGGACATTTTCTACGGACCCGTGCACCTCCAGGCTCCAGACCTCGGTTTCGCTTGTCTGACCATCCAGATTGGTCAAAGCAAGCTGTTCGATGTTTCCGTTCAAATGAAAGTTTCCCGAAAACCTGCCCAGCTGGTCATCGGGGCCTAGCAGTTCGGGCGAGATCAGACTGCTTGCCGGAATATCGATCAAACCTTCGGCGGATACGCCCTGCAACTGCAACGCATCCTCGACCGAACCGGTCAGAATGATAAAAGGATCGGCGGGGTTTCCGATCCTCAAATTGATGTTGCCCACGCTCAGGGCGCCTTCGGGCGTTCTGGCAAGCTCGGAGAATTTGATCGGCGGCGGGCCCTCACCAGAGGTGTCCAGCGTGAAACCGTTCGTCTTGATGACCATCTGCCGTTGCGGGACCTGTCCCGGGACACTGTCGATGACCATATCCACGGCAATAAGCTTGAGGTCATACCGCGAGGCAGCCGGAGCCGGCTCGGCATCCTCTGGATACAGGCGAATGCGAGTCGTCAGAGAAACATCTTCCGGATTGCCCAATTCTCCGATTTGTCCGGTGACGGAAAGGCTTTGGCCACCATCCAGCTCGGCCAGAACAGACAGGTCATCAACCCGTGCGACGCCGTCTGCCAGCTTGAATGTTGCACCAACATTGCCCGAACCCTCCAACACGCGGTTGAGTTTCAAGACATCGAGCAGTTGACCCAATTGATCGACCTCAAAGGTCGCCTTGACCTGAAGGCCGGTCTCCACAGGAATCTGTTGGGCTTCAACCGAAATCTGATCAAAGTTCAATGCCACTTGGAACGGGTCCTGAGGCGGGAACGTGCCCTTCAAGTCAAAACTCTGACCGTTGAGCGACCCCGTTCCGACCGCCGAGGCAACATCGGTTTCGGCATCGCGCTGCAAAACCAGTTCTGGAAGCTGCAAGTCCAGCCCAATGCCGTTCAGGTCGTTCTGATAAAGTACCGTGACATCCTTCAGGTCGATCGTGCGATCCGTCAGGATACCGGCCAAAGGCTGGATCGGACGTTCCGAAGCCGTGTCGGTTTCGGCCCCGGTGCGCGAAAAGGACTGCCAGTTGGTCACGCCTTCTTCGTCTGTGATCAGGTTCAGATGAACCCCAGACACTGAAAGATTGCTCACCGACAGCTTGCTGTTCCACAGGTCCCGTGCAGATACGTCGAACTCGATCTGATCGATCGCTGCCAGATCCGCCTCGGCCTTGGGCGTTGCAGGAAGGACCAGTCCCGCTGCTGATACCTGCAACTGACGGCCAAGGCCCAAACGCACCTCATCCTCAATCAAGACCGGCTGACCCAGCTTCTTTGAGATCAGGTTCTCAACGAAACTGGTCCGCACCGACGAAAACAAAGCGGACGACAGAAACAGCCACGCCGCGGCAAAAACCACAAGCGCGACCGCGCAACAGATCAAGACACCTTTGACAATTATTCGCAAGTTATCCCTCAGTGTCCCGATTCAGCATGTGATTACCCTAGAGCATTTATCCATCATGTTAATGGAATACATGTTTCGCGCGCCTTCCGAGGCCACGAGATCGCCTTTGCCCCGGCCAACTCACCCTTTGGATTCACACAATCATCCAATTACTGCTATACGTGAATTCTTTTGCGAATGAGGGCATGATGAATTCACTGACCAGAATAACGCGTGGGATAGGTGTCGCTTTCAAGGACGGCAGAGTGAAAGGCATACTCGCCTTCACCGTCGGAATGATCCTTTGGGCGTCCGTGTTCTACCATTTTGTCGAGGGGTGGAGCTGGTTGGACTCCGTCTATTTTTCCGTAGTGACGATCTCGACCGTGGGTTTTGGCGACTTTTCTCCCGAAACCGCTGCGGGCAAGATCTTTACGATGGCGTACATAATCGTCGGTCTGGGTATCTTCGTCACCGCCGCGACGACCGTGGCCGACACGATCCTGTCCCAGGAGGATGAGACCCCGAAAAAATAGGCTCTGGCAAGGTGAGCCACTGCGTGCTTTGCGCCCCACGATCCGCTTGCAAATTTGGGGCTGAGTCAACCATCGCACTGCTGGGCATCCCCTAAAAGCTCAAAAAATATACATATTTGCTTTTTTGAGTGTAACATACGGAAAAACATACCAGGGGGATGGAATGGAAAAGACTCAGGACGCAAAGATTGTCGACCTCGCGATAAGGTTGCTGTTTCTCGGGCTGTTTCTCTACAGCGCCTTGGTCATGGTCGCCCCGCTTGCAAGCGTGGTCATCTGGGCCACAATTCTTTGCGTTGCGCTTTATCCGGCCTTCGATTGGCTTCAGTCCAAGCTGGGAGGACGAAAGAAGCTGGCAACGACGATCCTGGTTTTGCTGGGTCTGGTTCTCACATTGGGGCCGGTCGCAACGGCGGTGTCAGGGGCTGCGGAACTGGGGTCCGAGTTTGCCGAGCAGGCTGACAAGGGCGAGTTGAAGATACCTCCGGCGCCGGAAGGCCTGAAGGATCTGCCTCTGGTCGGCGCCAAGCTTGCCGATGCCTGGGGCATGTTCGAACGGAACCTCGATGGTGCGCTTGCAAAATACGGCGCGCAAATCCTCGAGATCACCAAATCGCTCTTTGGCAAAGTCCTGGGGATCGGAATCGGGCTTCTCGGCCTTGCGCTGTCGGTGTTGATCATGGGCGCCCTGTTCAGCCCCGGACCGGATCTGGTGCAGGGCCTTCAGCGCTTTGCCAACCGAGTCTTTGCGCCACGCGGCGGCGAATTCGTCACTCTGGCTGGGGCCACGATCCGGAACGTCACCAAGGGAGTAATCGGGGTTGCCGCCATTCAGGCCGTCGTTGTCTGGGTCCTGTTGGCGCTGTTCGGGATATCCTCGGCCGCGACGCTGGCGTTCATCTGCCTGATCCTCTCGATCATCCAGATCGGCCCCGGCCTCGTCCTTCTGCCGCTGGTCATCTATGCATGGAGTTCCATGTCCGGCGGTGCGGCGCTGATCTTCACCGTTCTGGCCATTCCCGTCAGCATAATGGACAGCTTCCTGCGGCCGGTTTTCATTTCAAAAGGCCTGGAGACCCCGATGCTCGTGATCCTCATCGGGGTGCTGGGCGGGATGATGGCCTATGGCCTGATCGGCATCTTCATGGGTCCGGTCTTGTTCGCCGTCTTCTACGAGTTGTTCAAGGTCTGGATCGACGCCTCACCAGCGACCGATGACACCGCCGAGGGAGCCGCAAAATGAGGAAGACGATCTGGACGACACTGGCCGTCATTCTCATCTTCCTCATCTGGTATCTGGTTGCCGACCGCAAGACGCCGTTCACCGGGAACGCACGGGTAAAGGCCGTGGCGACCCAAATCGTTCCGCAGGTCACGGGAACCGTGATCGAGGTATTGGTAGAAAACGGGCAGGTCGTCTCGGCCGGCGATCTGCTGGTTCGGATCGACCCGAGACCCTACGAGATTGATCGCGACAGAGCCCAGGCCGACCTTGAGGCGGCCACTCAGGAGGTCGGCGCATCCTCGGCCGAGGTAAGTGCGGCGCAAGCCAAGTTGGCCCGCGCGCAGAGCGATCTGGATACGATGCGCATTCAGACGGAGCGGGTCTTCGCGCTCGAGAAGAAAGGGCTGATTGCCATCTCGAAAGCCGACGATGCCCGAGGCCAGCTGGCCGAGTCCGAGGCGAACTATGAAAACGCCAAAGCAGATCTGGAGAAGGCCAAGCAAAGGCTTGGGGACGAAGGGAATGAGAATCCCAAAATCCAACGCGCCTTGGCGGCTTTGGCCGATGCCGAGCTCAATCTGGAATGGACCGAACTGCGCGCGCCGGCTACGGGCGTCATATCCAACTTGTTGATTGCACCCGGCACATACGCCCGGTCCGGCCAGGATCTGCTGACGTTTCTTGATGCGACGGACGTGTGGATCGAGGCGTATTTCACCGAGAACAATCTGGGGCGCGCCACCGTCGGGTCTCCGGTGGATGTCGTGCTGGATATGCACCCCGGTCAGATCATCCCGGGCAAAATCGAAAGCTTCAGCGCGGCGGTCTCGCTGAGTGGCGGCGACACACCCGGACAATTGGCAAGCCCGCCGAGCACCAAAGGCTTTCTGCGCGAACCTGAACGGTTTCCCGTGCGCATCATACTGCCGGGCTACGAGGCCGGAAGCGCGGAAGACGACCTCAGGTTTCAGTTGAACGGTCAGGCGGATGTCATCATGTACCTCAGCGACAACGGGATACTGAACGCGGTCGGTCGGACATACATTCGTTTGGTTTCGATCTTTTCTTATGCGTACTGAGGACAGACACGCCGTTTACAGACTTGCACTGGGTGTGACCGGCGTCTTTTCTCTGGGGCTTTTCCTTGGGTGGCCATTGGCGGTTGTTGGCGCGGTGTTCACCGCGCTCTTCCTTCAGGCACCTACCGCGTTGCCCCTGGCCGCGTTTGCGAAACTGTTCATCTTCTCGATTGCGTTGATGTTCGTTTCTTTCCTGCTCTCATCGGTTTTCGCGCCCTATCCGGTCGTGTTTCTGATACTGGTGGCGATCGGGATAATCCTGTCCTTCATATGGTCCGTGTCAGGCGCCGGTGTCCTGCCGGGCGTCATCGCCCTGATGGGGGCGCTGATGATCCCCAACCTCGTTCTGCAATCTCCGGATCTGGCGCTGGTGCTTGTATTCTGGATCCCGCTGAACCTGTTGTTTGCCGGTTTCGTATCGACGTTGATGTTCACGCTTATTCCGGCCGCCCCCCAGAACGCCACGCAGGCCAAAGCCGCATCCGCCGCTGACTTTGACAAGCATCGACGCATCGTCAGAATGTCTCTTGTCACGGTTCCTTTTGCCCTGGCATTCTTTGTGTCTGGAGCGTCTGCCCTGCTGGTTCTGTTCTTTGTGGCTCTTCTCAGCCAGCAGCTCGCTGCGATGCCTGCCGCCGGCAAAGCCGTGGCCAAGGCGATGCTGACGGCAAACCTGCTCGGCGCAGCCGCGTCCATCATCTGCTACGAAGTCAACGTCATCGCGCCGGTCATTCTCACGCCGATCCTGCTGTGCTTTTTCGCCTGTGTGACGCTGGGCGCGCTCGGCAAATCCCAGATCCCGCTGGCCGCCGCCGCCGGATCGGCCCTGACGACGGTCCTGATTGTCTACGGCGGGTCGATTTCACCGTTTTCGGACGAGGCCGATGTCAAAAGCATCACTCGCGTTCTGCAAGTCGCAAGCGCGGCCCTGTTCGTCATCATAGCCTACGTGGTCGTGGATGAGTTCTGGCCGGAAAAGAAACGCGAAAACCCGGTGAATGCATGACGCAGCCGCCAACTTTGGCGCCCGAGGCAAATTGGACTGACGTCAAAGTTGCAGGGGCGGCCCCAGAAACTCGATCTGCCATTTCTCGGAGAATGCATTCAGCACGTCCCGGTCGGGAACTCCGTCTGCCATGATGTCTCCCAGCCCGTTGAAGAAGGCGACCGTGTCGAAGGATGGCAGTATCATGACCAGTTGCCGCGCTGGCCCGTCGGAAAGATTGCGAAACGCATGCGCGGCGCCCCCGGGGATCGTGACGACGTCCCCTGTCTCTGCAACAAAACGCTTTCCATCGCACTCATAGAGATACCGCCCGTCCAAAACGCGAAAGATCTCAGTTTGTGGGTGACGGTGCAGGGGCGGGCCAAACCCCGGTTCATTTATTGTCTCTATGACCGATATATTCTCGTCGGTGGTGTCGTGCGGTATCCGGACAAACAACTGCAGTCCGATCGCCGGGACGTGGATGGGAGGGTCGGTCAACTTCGAATGCCAGAACTGGTAGGGCATCAAGGACCCCTCCTTCCTTACCCGCGAAAATCGTTCCGCTTCATGATGACATCTGTCCATCAAGTGAAACAAGCCCGACGGCGGACCCGCATGACCGTGAACGCCGTGCCGGTTTCACGGAACGGGTGGCGGATACGCTGACGATCCAGAGATTGCGCACGCTTCCGGATCACGGGGGCCCGGGGCGAGCGGCGCTGAATGGCCGCTCGTCGGGAATTCTGCAAAAGGCCTGCCGACTGCCGGCCCTTCGCGTCAGTTCGTGGTCTCTAGCCCCTCGGGTTTGCCCACCACCACGAAATGCAGCCCGTCCGGGTTCAGCAGCTCGGCCGCGACGCGGTTCACCTCGTCCAGCGTAACCGCGTTCACCTTGTCGTTTCGGGTCGCGATGTAGTCGATCGGAAGACCTTCCATCTGCATGCCCACCATGATGCCCGCGATCTGGGCATTGCCGTCAAAGCGCAACGGATAAGCGCCGGTCAGATAGGTCTTGGCGTCGTCCAGCTCTTTCTGGGTTACGCCTTCGGTCGCCGCGCGCCGCCATTCGTCGCGAATTACCTCGATAGCCTGCCCGATCCGGTCATTGGCCGAGGATACCGACCCCAGATAGACCGAGGCCAGATCCTTGGGCACCAGATAGGTCCCGACGCCATAGGTCAGGCCGCGTTTTTCGCGCACTTCCTGCATCAGGCGGCTTTCAAAGCCGCCGCCGCCGAGGATGTGGTTCAGGATGTAGGCTGCAAAGAAATCCGGATCGTCGCGGTCGATGCCCTTCTGGCCGAACAGCGCCACTGATTGCGGCGTGTCGAACTCGACCACCGTGACGCCACCGGGGATCGTTACCTCGGCATTCCCGGGAATCGGTTTGCCCGTTTCGGGAAGGTCCGACAACAGATTGTCCAGCAACGCACCCAACTCTTGGGGTGTGATGTCGCCCACTGCGCCCACATACAGACGGTCCTTGGCGAAGACGCCTTTGTATGCGTCGATGATATCGTCACGGGTCAGGGCCGATACGCTGTCGATCGAGCCTTTGCCGTTGGATCCATACGGATGATCGCCATAGGCCATTTTGGCGAATGCCTCACCCGCGATGTCATTGGGGTCGGTCTGTTCCGAGCGCAGCCCGGACAGGACCTGCGCCCGAACCCGGTCGATCGCGTCCTGATCAAAGCGCGGTTGCTGGATGGTGGTGCGCAGCAGCTCAACGGCGTCGTCCCGGTTTTCAGTCAGGAACTGGGCCGAGATCGCAACGCTGTCATCTGTGGCCCTGTATCCGATCGACGCCGCCAGGGATTCCAGCGCTCGCGCATAGGTGCGGGAATCCATGTCGCCCGCGCCTTCTTCGAGAAGGCCGCTCATCAGATAGACCGCGCCGCGTTTGTCGGGATCGTCCAGTGACGTGCCCCCGCGGAACCGCAGTTCCAGCGCAGTGAACGGGATCGAGTGATCCTCGACCAGCCAGGCCCGGATGCCGCCGGGCGAGGTGACCTCCTGAATCTTGATCTCGGCCCAGGCAGGCAGAGCGATCAGCAGGGCGATCAAGGGGGCAAGGAAACGGATCATTGGGTCACCTCGTCATCACGCATCAGCCAGCCGGTGACCGACGCTTCGGGCTGAAGCACCTCGCGCGCGGCGGCGATGATTTCTTCGCCGGTGACGGCCTGCAGGATGTCGGGCCAGGCCTGCACGTCCTCGACCGTCAGGCCGCTGGTCAGCGCCCGACCATAGCGGTTGCCGATTCCATCGACATTGTCTCGGGCATAGACCTGTGCGGCGCGCAGCTGCATCTTGATCCGGTCCAGATCATCCGGGTTGACGCCTTCTGCGATGAAATCGACCACCGCCTGATCCATCGCATCCTCGGCCTCTTGCAGCGACACGCCTTCAGCCGGAACAACGATCAGATCAAAGGTCGTGTCATCCAACGACACCCCACGATAAAACGCCCCGGCATATACAGCCAGTTGCTGCTCAAGCTGCAGTTTCTCGTTCAGGTAGGACGTGGTGCTGCCGCCCAGCAGCTCGGCCAGCATGAACAACGCCGCAGCCTTCTCCTGCGCACCGGCATCACGCTCGGGCGCGAGGTAGCTGCGCTGAACATATGGTTGCGACACCCGCGCATCCTTGAAGGTCAGACGCCGCTCGGCGGTCTGCGGCGGTTCCTGCGATCGGACCCGTTCAGGCAGGTCCGGGTTGGCGGGGATCACGCCATAATAGGTGTCGGCCAAGGCTTTGACCTCAGCCGGATCCACATCGCCGGTCACCACCAGGATCGCATTGTTGGGCGCGTAATAGGTCTGGTAGAAGGACAGCGCGTCCTCCATGTCCAAGGTCTCCATCTCGTGCTTCCAGCCGATCACCGGAACCCCGTAGCGGTGGTTGAGATACTGCGCCGCGCTCATCTGTTCGCCGAACAGGGCACGGGGGTTGTTCTCGGTACGCTGGTTGCGCTCTTCCAGAATCACGTCGCGCTCGGTGGCGATGTCGCTCTCGGTCAGCCGGATGTTGCGCATCCGGTCGGCCTCCATCTTCATCATCAACTCCAGCCGGTCGGCCGCGACGCGCTGGAAATAGGCCGTGTAGTCATACGAGGTGAAGGCGTTGTCGTTGCCCCCATTGGCCGCAACGGTCGCCGAAAGCTCGCCCGCCGCCATTGTATCGGTGGCCTTGAACAGAAGATGCTCGAGGAAATGCGCCACACCTGACGACCCGATCGGCTCGTCCGCCGATCCGGCCCGATACCAGACCATGTGCTGAACCACGGGCGCGCGGTGATCTTCCACCACGACGACATCCATGCCGTTGTCCAGGGTAAATGTGGTGACGGCCTCGTGCCCGGTTTCGGCCAAAACCGGGGTTGCGGTCATCAAAGCGGCGCAAAACGCCAAGGCCCGAGCCATGGGGCATCCTCCGTTTCGTTACGGTGTTCAAACTACGGTGACGCCGAACGGGTTCAAGAGCGATGACGGAAAGTTAAGAATTATTCATCCGGCGGCGACGAGGGTGTTTCCACGCCCTGTCTGCGCAAAGCTTCGGTCTGCACCTGGGGATCGATGGAATTGCGCTTGTAGACCTGCGAATAGCGGTCCACCTTGAACAGGCGCAACCGCGTCCAACGGCTTTGACGCTTGCGGAAATCCGCATCTTCCTGCGCCAGAACCTGGCGGGTGTTCGGGGAAACGCCATAGCGGCTGGAAGCCGTCACCAGCGCCCCGTCCGACGACGGAATCCCTGTGCCGGGGTTCAGCGCCCCGGGATTGCCACCCAAGGCAGCCACGGCATCGGCATTCGGGTTCGGGTCGGTCAGGTTCGCGCCACCCGGCGTCGGCGCGGGCAGGAACGCATAATCTTTGGGCTGGGTCAGTGGCTTGACCGGCATGACCGAAAACTCGTCCGGCCCGGGCCCTGGCGCTTCGAGATGGCGCAAGCCGATATTGGAACATCCTGCGACCGCAGCAGCAAGTGTCAGAGCAATAATGGCGCGCGGCATCCGCATCTTGGTCTCCAGCCTGTTTCAGGCGCTTTTATCGCATAACATCCGGCGCGTCACGAGGGCTTTTTGCCTTCGAACAGCACCAACCCGAGGGCACCCGCGAAAATGAACACGTCGGCGAGGTTGAAGACGAACGGGTTGTTGATGCCACAGCAGGACATGTTCAGGAAATCCAGAACGTATCCATACAACACCCGGTCAACCACGTTCCCCAACGCTCCGCCGATCAGCAATCCGCCGAAAACCAGCATCCGCCTTGATGCGGCCGTGCGCCAGAGCCAGACGAAAACGCCGATGCTGATGGCCAGCGAAATAGCGATGAGAAACCAGCGCGCGGCTTCGGAATTGCCCTGAAACAGGCCAAAATTGATGCCGCGGTTCTCGCCGTACCGAAAGGTCAGCAGCGGCGGCAGCACGTCGATGCCACCGGGCCGGTCGGCCACGCGCAACACGTGGACCACCAGGTACTTGCTGAGCTGGTCGATCACAAATGCGGCCAGCCCGGCCCAGAGCAGAACCCGGGTCCGCATCAGTGACGGAAATGCCGCATGCCGGTGAACACCATGGCCAGGCCGGCCTCGTTGGCGGCGGCGATCACCTCGTCATCGCGCATCGACCCGCCCGGCTGGATCACGCAGGTCGCGCCTGCGGCGGCGGCCTCCATCAGCCCGTCGGGGAAGGGAAAGAACGCGTCCGAGGCTACGGCCGACCCGATGGTCAGCGGCTCGGGCAGGCCCAGACTTTCAGCCATACGCTCGGCCTTTTTGGCGGCGATCAGGGCGGAGTCCACTCGACTCATCTGACCGGCGCCGACGCCCACCGTGGCCTCGTTCTTGACGTAGACGATGGCGTTCGACTTGACGTGCTTGGCCACTTTCCAGGCAAACAGCAGATCGCGCATCTGCTCAGGCGTGGGGGCCAGCTTGGTTACGACCTTGAGGTCATCCATCTCGATATGCCCGTTGTCTTTGTCCTGCACCAGCAGCCCGCCGGCCACCTGGCGCACGGTCTTGCCGCCGGCGCGCACGTCGGGCAGCGCTTCGGTGGTCAGCAGGCGCAGGTTCTTTTTGGCGGCAAAGATCGCCTTGGCCTCGTCGGTGGCGCCGGGGGCGATCACGACCTCGGTGAAGATGCCGGTGATTTCGCGCGCGGTTTCCGCGTCCAGCGGCCGGTTCAGCGCCACGATCCCGCCAAAGGCCGAGGTCCGGTCGCAGTCGAACGCCGCCTTGTATGCCTCGAGCAACGTGGCGCCCGTTGCAACGCCGCAGGGATTCGCGTGCTTGATGATAGCGCAGGCGGCGCTGTCACGCGGGTCGAACTCGGCCACCAGTTCAAAGGCGGCGTCGGTGTCGTTGATGTTGTTGTAGCTCAGCTCCTTGCCCTGATGCTGAACGGCTGTGGCGACACCGGGACGGCCCGAGCCATCGACATAGAACGCCGCCTGCTGGTGGCTGTTCTCGCCATAGCGCAGGGGTTGTTTCAGCTCGCCTGCGAACACGCGGCGCTTGGGGGTGTCGATTTGCAGTGCATCGGCCAGCCAGCTGGACACGGCCGCGTCATAGGCTCCGGTGCGGGCATAAGCCTTCTGCGCCAGCCACTGGCGGAAGCCCAGCGACGTCTTGCCGTAGTTTTCCTCGAGCTGATCCAGCAGGGCCGAGTAGTCTTCGACATCCACCACCACGTTGACGAAGGTGTGGTTCTTGGCCGCGGCGCGGATCATCGCGGGGCCGCCGATGTCGATGTTTTCGATGCATTCGTCATAGCCCGCGCCCTTGGCCACCGTTTCCTCGAACGGGTAGAGGTTGACCACCAGCAGGTCGATCGGGCCGATGCCATGCTCCTGCATCGCCGCCACATGGGCGTCATTGTCGCGCAGCGCCAGCAGGCCACCATGCACCATCGGGTGCAGCGTCTTGACCCGGCCATCCATCATCTCGGGGAACCCCGTGACCTCGCTGACATCCTTGACCGCAAGCCCCGCATCACGCAGCGCCTTGGCGGTGCCGCCGGTCGACAGCAGCTCGACCCCGCGGTCGGCCAGGGCCTTGCCCAGATCGATCAATCCGGTCTTGTCGGAAACGGAAAGCAACGCGCGGCGCACGGGGTGAAGGTCGGTCATGGGTCCAAAGATCCTTTTGGCTCAGTCGAAATCGGGCTCGTCCCGGTGCACGTCGCGCACGGCATAGGCTGTATCCTGCGCCTTGCTCAGCGTCCACCGGATGCGCGTCGCATACTCGATTGCGCGGCCGGATAGAACGATCTGTTTTGTCGCGCGGGGCTTCAGACGGCCTTTTTCCAGGTAAACGCTTGGCTCAAGAGACAATTTTCCGGCGCCGTCATGGCGAAAAACCCAGATCTCGCCGCTTTTGAGCGCCATCGACACCGCAGACCCCCCCAGATCCAGCGCTGCGTCCACGTCCGGATGCAGGTGAAACCGGATGTCAAAACCGATCCCTGACAGCTTGGATGCGTCAACCGCCCGGTCAAACTGGCGTTTTGCCTTGTCGGTGGCCGTCAGAAGGATGTCTTCACCGGTTACCTCGCGCCCGTCAAAGCGCAGCTCGATCGTACGGGCATGGGTAAGTCCGAACACCTTGGCGTACCCATCATGTCCCGCCATCACGCGCGCGCCTTCGAACGAATCCTCGAACTCCACCGGCACCTCGCTCGGGGCGTCCACCATTGCTTCGTTCGCGGTTCCCTTGGCCGGAGCGGCCAACCGGGCGCTGGAGTATCCATCCAGGCATAGGGTCGAGTGCGAAGGCGTGGCCCGCCCGGCCCGGCGCCACTCCAACCCAAAGCTTTCGCCCGAACCGCAGTTGACGATTAATGGCCGTCGCCCCGAGGTCAACTCGAAAGCCAGCGTCGAGGCGTGCGCCATGTACGAGGCCGCCCCTTTGGCCGGGGGTGCTGCGTCGATGATCACCGTGGTGCGGGCGGCGGCCAGACGGGCATAGCCCATGGTCAGACCTTTGACGGGTTTGGGCTTGACCCCGCTTTGGGCCAGCGCCTGTTCCAACCGGCCTTCTATACCGCGGCCACCGCCGTGAAACCGGGCCAACCCGCCGTCTGCATGACGCAGGCTGCGCAGGGTCGGGGCAATCCGTTTGATTGCTGCCGTCTGAGCGGCGGGCGTACCGCGCCCCACTTCGCTGAGCGCGGCGGATGTCCAGGCCAGTAGGGTAAAGACCTCGAGCAGTTCCTCCGGATTCCGCGTGGGAATGCCGCCTTGGGCGTCGATCTGAGCCTCGCATTCCCGCGCCAAAGCCCGAACAGCCGGGTCCGAGATGTCTTCCATTCCCTCCAGCGCCAAACCGGCCTGAACCAGGCCGGCCAGCGCCTCGAAACGGGGCAGCCCCGGTGTCGCCGCGTGCCAGCGTTTGGACAGGAACCAGGTCTGCTGTGACAGCGAGCGAAAAAACAGGCGGCTGTGGGCCTCGTCCATGCCGCGCAGCAGGAACAGCGCGTGGTTGATCCAGCGGATCAGGCGGCGTCCGGTCAGGTCCGGGGCCCAGCCCGGACCCTGCCCCTTGCCGTGGGTCTCGATCCAGCCCCAGACCCAGCGTTGCGCCTTTTCCCGTGCCGCGGCATCACCCACCGCGGCCAGATCGTCCAGCCAGGCAAACCCGTGGCGTTCAGCATCGAATGCGGCGTTGGGGGCCACGACCTCCCACAAGCCCGTGTCCGGGGCTTCGACAAGGTAACCCGCAAACAAGAGATTTCCCGCCACCAGTTGCCGCCCGCGCGCAAATGAACCGACGGTGCGCGGCTCGGGCTGACCGACAAATCCACCGACGGGTTTGCGGCGCTGGCTGAGGCGCGCGTAGAGACGGTTCTGAAACCGCACCCATCGGTTGGCCATGGTGTCCGAATTCGACATGACGTGTGTTGCTCTGCCCCTGCCGCTCTGCTGGCGTTTGAACCAACGATAGCCGGGCCGGTTCGTCAAGTCATCGAAAAGCGACCGGTCAGGCCGATTTGTTCAGGCAGGCGATGTAGAACCCGTCCATACCGCCCAGATCAGGCCAAAAATCGGGACGCAGACGCAACCCGCCTTCCTCGGTCAGCCAGTCGGACTGAACGCCGGGCACCTGCAGCGCGGCGCGGTCCACCTGCATGTCGGGATGTTGCGGCAGAGCCTCTTCGATCTGCACTTCGCCTTCGTCGGGCAGCAGCGAGCAGGTGCAATAGACCAGCCGCCCGCCGGGTTTCAGCAGGGTCCAGGCATGGGCCAGCATCCGGGCCTGCAACTCGATCAACCCGTCGAACTCGGAGCCGTCCTTGGCAAAGGGCAGATCCGGGTGACGCCGGATGGTGCCGGTCGCCGAACAGGGAGCGTCCAGCAGGATCGCGTCGTACTGGCCCTGGTGGTCCAGCGCGTCACCGGCGACCACCCGGGCCGACAGACCGGTCCGTTCAAGGTTTTCCCGAACCCGCGCCAGCCGGCCTTCGGAAATGTCCAGCGCGGTGACCTCAGCCCCCTCCGCCGCCAGTTGCAGCGTCTTGCCGCCGGGCGCGGCGCACATGTCCAGAACCCGCTCGCCGGGCCGGGGCGCCAGAATCCGCGCCGGCAGGGCGGCGGCGGCATCCTGCACCCACCAGTCTCCGGCCGCATAGCCCGGCAGGGCCGAGACCTGCCCCGCGTCAGCAACCCGCACCGAGCCGGTCGGCAGTTCGGTGCCCATGGGGATCGTTGCGCCGGGTTTTGGCGTCAGGTCCAGCGGCGCGCCGGCGAAATGGGCCTGCTCCATGCCCTTGACCGCCTCCGCGCCCCAAGCTGCGATCAGCGGCTCGCGCAGCCAGTCCGGCAGGCGCGGCACCCGCATCTTCGGCCAAGCGTCGGGGCCTTCGGCGGCGATCTTGCGCAGAACCGCGTTGACCAGCCCCTTGAGCCGCCCGTGCTTGCGCGAGCGGCCGACGATCTCGACCATCGCGTTCACGACGCCATGCGCAGCCTCGCCCTGGCACAGTTCGACCGTTCCCAGACGCAGCGCGTTTTGGACGGTCAGCGCCGGTGCGCGCCGCAGATGCCCCTCCAGCAGGCGGTCTGCGCGTTCAAGCCCGCGCAGGGTCTCCAGCGTCAGCCGCTGCGCCCGCGCGCGGTCTTCGGGGGCAAGGCGATCCAGCGCCCCGGCCGCCAGGCATTCGGACAGCAAGCGCCGCTCGCCCAGGATCTGATCCAGCAGATAGATGGCGCTGCGCCGCGCCGCCGTCGGGGTGTTGGACATGAAACCGCCTTTGCAAGGTTTGCGCCCGCATTGCCATCAGCGGACGAGGGCGTATATCAAGGCCATGCACGGAAAGGAACCCGATGTCATGAGCGACGACCGCACTGACCTGCCGCCCGCCGCCCAGCGCGCCTTGGCCGAGGCCGAAGAGCGCCGGCGCAAGGCCGAAGCCGAGGCCAAACCCCTGCCCAAGGAGCTGGGCGGGCGCGACGGCCTCGATCCCGCGCGCTATGGCGATTGGGAGAAGAAGGGCATCGCGATCGATTTCTGACCGCTCAGACCGCCGCGCGCAGGGCCTGCAGGAAATCGCCGATTAGGGCCTGCTGCTTTTTCGACTGCGCCCGGTCCTGCGGCCAGGTCAGCCAGTATCCGTCGCGGGTTTCCAGATCGGGACGCCCCAGCCGGATCAGACGGCCCGAGGCCAGATCCGCCGAGGCCAGGGCGACCGACCCCAAGGCGACCCCCAGCCCCTGCCGCGCCGCGCCCAGGGCATGTTCCATCGAATCAAAGCTCAGACCGGCGCGTGGCAGATCCGTGTCGCCCGTCTTCTGCATCCAGTCCTGCCAGCCGGGCCGTTCGCCGCGCAGCTCGATCACCGGCGCGCCCCAGCTGACGCCCGGCGCCGCCATCGGGGTCAGAACCTCGGGCGCGATCAGCTCGGCGACGCGCCCCGGCCAGCTGCCGCGCCCATAGCGGATCTGAAGCCAGGTCCGCTCGTCCTCCAGCGAGGACCGCCGAGCCACCGAATCCGTGGTGACCTGCACCTCGGGCCGCAGGGCGCGAAATGCCCCCAGGCTGGGCAGCACCAGCGCCTGGATATGCGAGGACAGCCCGGCCACCCGCAACGCGCGCGGGGCGGTGCCGAACAGATCCTCGGTGTTGCGTTCCAACGCGCGCAGACTGTCCTGCACCAGCGGCAGATAGCTTTCACCCTCGACCGTCAGCGACACGCCGCGCGCCTCGCGCACGAACAGGGACCGGCCCAGCCAGGATTCCAGATTGGCGATGCGTTGGCTGACCGCCGCCTGGGTCAGGCCGAACTCGCGTGCCGCAGCCGAGAACCCGCCCAGCCGCCCGGCCGCCTCGAACACGCGCAGCCAGTCCAGAGGGGGCAGGCCGACCTTTTTCTTGCTCATTAGATTTTCCAACCCTCAGTGGAAACAAGCCTTAATTGTCGTAATGCCATATCCCGCGTATCTCCTCAATCAAAGCCCGCGCTGAACAGGAGAGCCCCATGCTGCGCCACGCCACCCATGACCCGGCGGTCGTTTCGGTTGAATTCGAAGACGGAACCCGCGCCCGTTTCCACGCCATCTGGCTGCGTGACAATGCGCTGGACCCGAAGACGCGCGACCCTGGCAACGGCCAGCGCCTGATCACGATCGGCGACATTCCGGCGGGGATCGCGATTCAGGCGGCCGGCGTGGCGGGCGGTGACCTGCAGGTGACCTTCGCCCCCGAAGACAAGACGGTCACCTTCCCCGCAAACTGGTTGGCCGCGCATGTCTATGACCGGGACCAGCCCCGCCAGATGGGCTGGCTGTCGCCCGGCATCACCACCTGGGACGGCGGTTTCGCGGCCCCGGCTGGCGACTGGACGCAGGTGCATGAAAACCCCGCCGCCAAGCGCGGCTGGCTGGCGGCGGTCGCCGAATACGGCTTTGCCAAGCTGACCGGCGGCCCGACGGAACCTGCTTCGCTGCTGAAGGTCGCCGACCTGTTCGGCTATGTGCGCGAGACCAACTATGGCCCCTATTTCGAGGTGCGGACCGAGGTGAACCCGACCAACCTGGCCTATACCGGCCTTGGCCTGCAGGCGCATACCGACAACCCCTATCGCGATCCGGTGCCCACGCTGCAGATCCTCTATTGCCTGGAAAACAGCGCCGAGGGCGGGGAGTCGATCGTGGTCGACGGCTTTCGCGCGGCCCAGCGCCTGCGCGAAGAAAACCCCGAGGGCTTTGCCCTGCTGGCCGGCTATCCCGCGCGGTTCGAATACCGCGGTTCGGACGGGGTCTGCCTGCGCGCGCGCCGCCCGATGATCGAGCTGTCGCCCGATGGCGAATTGATCGGCATCCGCTTCAACAACCGGTCCTCGGCCCCGTTCGTTGATGTGCCCTTCGACCGGATGGAGGCCTATTACGCCGCCTACCGCCGTTTAGGCGAGATCATCGACGACCCGGCCATGGGCGTGGCGTTCAAGCTGGAGCCGGGCGAGAGCTTCATCGTCGACAACACCCGCGTCCTGCACGCGCGTCTGGGCTATTCGGGTGCCGGGTCGCGCTGGTTGCAGGGATGTTATGCCGACAAGGACGGGCTGCTATCGACTCTGGCCGCGATGCGGATGGCGCAACCGGAGGCGGCGGAATGAAATCCGATTTCCAGACCCTGACCCGCGACAACATCGTAGCCTTCATCGCCGATATCTTCGACCGGCGCGGAGGCGAGGAATACCTGGGCGAGCCGGTCACCATGGCTCAGCACATGCTGCAGGGCGCCACCATCGCCGAGCAGAACGGCATGCCCGAAGAGATCATCGTGGGCGCTCTGCTGCACGATATCGGGCATTTCACCTCGGAATTCGGCACCTACCACCCCGACGACACCGAGGACCGCTACCACGAGGATGCCGGCGCCGAGGTGCTGGAGCGGTTCTTTCCCTCGGTCATCACCGATTGCTGCCGCTATCATGTCGCGGCCAAACGGTACCTGTGTGCAACCAGGCCCGAGTATTTCAACCGCCTGTCGGCGGCCTCGGTCCATACGCTGGAATTGCAGGGCGGCCCGATGAGCGCCGAGGAAGTCGCCGCATTCGAGGCCAACCCGAACCTGAAGGAAATCATCCAGGTCCGGTATCTGGACGAGGCAGGCAAACGGCCCGACATGGACACCCCCGGCTTCAACCATTTCGCGCCGATGGTTCAGCGCATGGTCGACCGGCATCTGGGCGAGGGTTAAAGCCCCAGCACATCCACCATGTCATATTGGCCGGGGGCCTTGCCCTGCCCCCACAGCGCCGCCTTCAGCGCGCCTCGGGCAAAGATCGCCCGGTCGGTCGCCACGTGGCGCAGCACGATCCGCTCGCCCGGTGCGGCGAACAGCACGTCGTGTTCGCCAACGATGTCGCCACCGCGGATGGCGTGGAATCCGATATGGCCCCGCTGCCGGGCGCCGGTGATCCCGTCGCGGCCCCGGTCGGCGACATCGGCAAGGTTCACGCCGCGCCCCTCGGCCGCGGCCTCGCCCAGCATCAGGGCCGTCCCCGAGGGCGCATCGACCTTGTGATGGTGATGCGCCTCGATCACCTCGATGTCGAAATCCTCGTCCAGCGCGGCGGCGACCTTCTTGGTCAGTTGCACCAGCAGGTTCACGCCCAGACTCATGTTGCCCGCCCGCACGATCACCGCATGACGCGCGGCGGGTTCCAGCGCGGCGATCTGTTCGTCGCTCATGCCGGTGGTGCCGATCACATGCACGCAGCGCGCCTGCGCCGCCAGCGCGGCGAACTCCAGCGTCGCCTCGGGCGCGGTGAAGTCGATCACCGCCTGGGCCTGGGCAAAGGCCTCGAGCGGATCGTCGGTGACGGTCACGCCCAGCGGCTGACCACCCATCGCGGTGCCCACGTCCTCGCCGATCCAGTCATGGCCCGTGCGCTCGACCGCACCGACCAGCCGCGCCTGTTCGCTGTCGGTGATGGTCTTGATCAGCATCTGCCCCATCCGGCCCGAAGCCCCGGTCACGACGATTCCCGGAATATGCGTCATTGCGCTGGTCCTTCTTCTGAAATTCGGCTCAAAGCCTCCTACCCGGTTCGGGGCCGCTTGGCAAAGCCCCGCTTTGCGCTTAGATCGGGGACATGGCTAAGAACAAATTCCACGACGGCCCCGGCCCCTCGCAACGGCAGCTTCGCGTCGGCGAACTGATCCGCCGCACCCTGTCCGAGGTGCTGGCGCGCGGCGACGTGCACGACCCCGACCTGAACCGCCTGTCGATCACCGTGGGCGAAGTGCGCACCTCGCCCGATCTCAAGATCGCCACGGCCTATGTGCTGCCGCTGGGCGGCAAGGGACAGGAGACCGTGATCGAGCTGCTGGCCCGCAACAAAGGCGAGCTGCGCCGCATGGTCGGCAAGAAGGTCGGCCTGAAGTTCGCCCCCGACCTGCGCTTCCGGCTGGACGAAACGTTCGACCGCATGGACGACACACGCCGGATGTTCGAACAGGACGCCGTGCGCCGGGACCTGGACGAGTGATCCGCAGGACCGCCGCTTTGGTCGCATTGCTCTGGGCCGGACAGGCCGGCGCGGTGACGTGCGAGCGCGTGGCCCACGAAGACCGGCGCTATACCGTTTGCGAGGTTGACGCCACCACCGAGGACCTGCGCCTGTTCCTGTATGACGACGCGGGCCGGGTGCTGGGCCATTTCTCGTCGGTGAATGAGGAACTGGCCGATGCGGGCCAACGCCTGAGCTTTGCGATGAATGCCGGCATGTATCACGAGGACCGCTCGCCCGTGGGCCACTATGTCGAAGACGGGCAGGAACTCATGCGCGTGATTCCCAACCCCGGCCCCGGCAATTTCGGCCTGCTGCCCAACGGGGTGTTCTGCATCCGCGAAGGCCGTGCCGACGTGTTCGAGACGCTGGACTATCTAGATCGCAAGCCCGACTGCCGCTTTGCCACCCAATCCGGCCCGATGCTGGTGATCGACGGCGAATTGCATCCGCGGTTTCTAAAGGATTCGACCTCGCGCTATGTGCGCAACGGGGTGGGCACCAGCGCCGATGGCAGCCGTGCGGTATTCGTGATTTCCGAAGATTACGTCACCTTCCACGAGTTCGGCCGCCTGTTCCGCGACGTTCTGAACACGCCCAACGCGCTATTTTTCGACGGCAACATCTCGCGCATGTATGATCGGGCGGCGAACCGATCGGACGTGGGATTCTCGCTGGGGCCGATCGTCGGCGTGGTCGAGGACATCCCGGCAAATTGACAGCGCCGGACCGATCCGCTAGGTCGCGCGCCTCAGCAGAATTCTAGGTGCATCATGGGACGCAAACGCAAGGGTCGTGACATTTCCGGTTGGCTGGTGGTCGACAAGCCCGCGGGCATGACCTCGACCGCCGTGGTCAACAAGGTCCGCTGGGCGCTGGACGCCAAAAAGGCGGGCCATGCCGGCACGCTCGACCCCGAAGCCACCGGCGTTCTGGCCGTCGCTTTGGGCGAGGCCACCAAGACCGTTCCCTACATCACCGATGCGCTCAAGGCCTATACCTTTACCGTGCGGCTGGGTCAGGCCACCAATACCGACGATGCCGAGGGCGAAGTTATCGCGGAAAGCGACCTGCGCCCCACCGATGACGAGATCAAGCAAGCTCTGCTGCCCTTCGTGGGCGAGATCATGCAGGTGCCGCCCAAGTTCTCGGCGGTCAAGATCGACGGTCAGCGCGCCTACAAGCTGGCCCGCGAAGGCGAGAATGTCGAACTGGCCGCCCGGCCCCTGTGGGTCGAGGAACTGGTGCTGGTCGACCGGCCCGACCCCGACCATGTCGTGCTGGAAATGACCTGCGGCAAGGGTGGCTATGTCCGCTCGATCGCGCGCGACCTGGGTGCGGCGCTGGACTGCCATGGCCACGTCAAGGAGCTGCGCCGGATCTGGTCCGGCCCGTTCGAGGCCGAGGACGGCCTGAGCATCGAGCAGATCGACGCGATGGCGAAAACCCCGGCGCTGGATGACTACCTGCGCCCGCTGGAGGAAGGGCTGGCCGACCTGCCCGAGCTGAAATGCACCCCCGAAGGCGCGACCCGCCTGCGCAACGGCAACCCCGGCATGGTTCTGGCCAGCGACGTGGAATACGGCGACGAGGCCTGGGCCTCGGTCGACGGCAAGGCCGTGGCGGTGGGGGTCTACAAATCCGGTGAACTGCACCCCAGCCGGGTGTTCGCCGGCTAGGTCTCGTGCTAAGCGAAGGCGCATGATCACCCGGTCCCACACCAAGGGCGACGCGCCCTCGACAGCCGTTTATTCCGACTGCGAACGCTATCGCTACAGCCTGACCCGCATCTGGGATCCGGCAGGGCGCCGGGCGCTGTTCGTGATGCTGAACCCCTCGACCGCGACCGAAGTGCAGAATGACCCGACCGTCGAGCGTTGCGAGCGGCGCGCGCGGGCCTTGGGGTTCGGGGCGTTCCAGGTGACCAACATCTTTGCCTGGCGCGACACCGACCCGCGCAAGATGCGCGCCGCGGCCGATCCGGTGGGGCCGGAAAACGACGCCTCCATCCTGGCCGGCGTGGACTGGGCCGATCAGGTGATCGCCGCCTGGGGCACGCATGGCGCGCATCTGGATCGCGGCCCGACGGTCGAGCGTCTGCTGCGCGGCACCGGCCAGCCGCTGTTCCACCTGGGGCTCAGCAAGGCAGGCCACCCCAAGCATCCGCTCTACATCGCGTATACTCAGCAACCTGAACCGTGGAACCGGTGACAAAGGGTTAACCACAGACTCAGGTTGGCTTTGACCAACCCTTTGGCAGCATGGGATATTTCACACTCGGGGTGGCACGCTTTCGGAGGGTTCCCATGTTTCTGCTCGGATTGTTCGGCCTGGCCGCGATGGGCGGCGCAGCATACGCGATCAGCGACGTATTCTCGGGGGATGAGGACGAGGACAACGACGATGTCATCGAAGAAGATGCCGTCGAAGACATTCCCGAAGGAAATCTGCTTGAGATTGACGATTCTTTCGAAGACCCGGCCGAGGCCGAGGATGCGTCCACCGGAACCATACTTTCGGACGTAGACGGAAACCTGGTCATCGCCGGCGGACCGGGCGTGGATGTTCTGAGCGGGGCCGAAGGCAACGATCAGATCAACGGCTATGACGGCGGTGACATTATCGATGGTGGCGCCGGAAATGATACGTTGTTCGGGGCGGACGGGGATGACACGCTAAACGGAAACACTGGCAATGATGCTCTGCACGGTGGCAACGGTCACGATGACCTCTCGGGGAATGCTGGTGACGACATATTGTACGGCCATGCTGGCGAAGACCAGTTGGTTGGTGGCGTAGGCGATGACGATCTGTACGGCGGTTAGGGCAACGATGACCTTGCCGGGGGTGAGGGCGAAGACGCGCTGCAAGGCGGCGACGGCGAAGACATGCTCGCCGGCGGCGCAGGGGCAGACACGCTGTTCGGCGGTGATGGCGACGACACTCTGACCGGCCGGGACGATGGCGACACGCCCGCCAGCGATTTTCTGAACGGCGGCGCGGGGGACGACACGATCCTGGCCGATGCCGGAGATGTCGTCACCGGCGGTCAGGGAGCGGACCAGATCGCCATCGATGGAACGGGCACCGGGAAGGAAGTCAGCATCGTGGATTTCACTCCCGGAGAAGACAAGCTGCTGATCGAATGGAACGGCCCTGACGCGCCCGAAATCGGGATCGAACAAGACGCGGACAACGCCGATCTGACGCGCGTTCTGGTCAACGGGCGTGAGGTGGCCTATCTGTTCGGCGCCCAAGGTCTTGGGCCCGAGGATATCCAACTGACTCCGGGTCTGGACCCGACCCTGACCAGCCCCATGGGCTGAGATACGCAGAATCCCTTTGCCATTTATTCCGATTGCGCCTATACGCGCCCATCCGCATCGGAATCGGTGCGGTTTTCTCCATGGGCCTGTGCTGGACGACATCCCGGCCTGCGCCATCAACTCTAACCTTCGAAGGAGACCCCGATGTCGATCACTGCTGAAGAAAAAGCACGCGTCATGAAAGAATTCGCGACCAAGGACGGCGACACCGGTTCGCCGGAAGTCCAGGTTGCCATCCTGACCTCGCGCATCAACACCCTGACCGAGCACTTCAAGACCCACAAGAAAGACAACCACGGCCGCCGTGGTCTTCTGAAGATGGTCGCCCAGCGCCGCAAGCTGCTGGACTACCTGAAGGGCAAGGAAGAAGCGCGCTACCAGGACCTGATCAAAAAGCTGGGCATCCGCCGCTAAGCGCGGACTACACCGCTTTCAAGTTCGAGACGCCCGCCATATGGCGGGCGTTTTTTGTCAGAGGAGCGCGGTGTTCAATCCAGCGCGTTCTTGTAGACCACACCGTCTTTCATGATCAGGTCGAAGTTTTCGCCCGGATTCCCAACCAACTCAAGGTTTTCAAGCGGATTGCCGTCGACGAGGATCAGGTCGGCATAGGCACCCTCTTTGATGACCCCTAGCGGGCCGTCTTGATACGGGTGCCGGGGGCCGCTCAGTTCCAGCAACCGGGCGTTTTCAGAAGTGGCGATTTTCAACACTTCATACGGGGTGAACCATTCGCCCAATCGCACCAGATAAAGGCTTTGTTGATACGCCTTGGAGGCGTCCAGAAGCTGGTCGGTCCCAAAGGCCAGGTTCACCCCCACCTCTTTGGCCATCGGGTACAGGTTCGCAACGGCATCTGTGACCTGCTTGTATTTTGCCGCGCTGACCGGGCTGTCCCAGACCATGTCCTCTTCTTTCATGGTCTGGGGGCTTAGCCATGCCCCTTTTTCTTTCATGAGCTCAAGCGTTTCACGAGACGCGAAGAAACCATGCTCGATGCTCATGACGCCGGCTTCGACTGAGGTGCGAATCCCGCGGTCCGTCATTACATGGGCCAGTACGTAAGTATTGAAGTTCGCAGCTTCTTCGACGACCGCTTCGATCTCATCAACAGAGTATTCGCTCACATCCAGCGGATCATACTGTGAGGATACGCCACCGCCCGTGGTTATTTTGACTTGGGAGGCACCGTACTTGAGAATCTCGCGGGTCCTTTTGCGAACCTCGGGGACCCCATCGGCCACCATCGCCATCATGTTCTTTTCCCAATAACTCAACTCGGAAGTCGAGTTTCTTGGGTTTTCCAACAAACTGTGGAAATCGGCATGACCCGATGTTTGGCTCATGAACGGCCCCGAAGGCAGAATGCGGTGCCCGGGGTATTCGCCGGAATCGATCAGTCTCTTGATTGCAAATGGATTGCCGCCGGGATCGCGCACTGTTGTGAAGCCGCGCATCAGGGTTTCCTTTGCCCCTGTCATCGAACGAATGGCCACTTCCGACATATCGCCTTGATTGAAGATCAAGACGGTTGCTGGGGTATACGCATATGTCGTGTGCCAGTGCACATCGATCAGACCCGGGATCAGGGTGCGCCCACCGCCATCGATCACCGTTGCACCTTCGGCCGAGATCGGGTCTGTCGACACAGCTGCAATCAGGTTGCCCTCGATCAGAACATTCGCGTTCTCGATGCGCCCGTCGTTGACGCCATCAAATACATGCACATTGGTGATCAGGGTCTGAGCCGGGTCTTGCTGCGCGGAAACCGAGGTGGCGGCAAGCAGCGCCACTAAAAGATGAATACGCATAAAGTATCTCCTGTCAAACACCGCCATCTTAGCAAATAATCCGATTTGTACATGCGGAAATTCGCGCAAAAACATGCATCATGAACGTACCCTCGAAACAGCCGAAAGGCGTAAAGAATGATAGCTCTGATCCTAAATGCCTACCGTCTGCTCAAGGCGATCGTCCGATCGTGGGATGATCCGCATTTTCGGGGCGGTTTGCTGCTATGTATTCTTATTCTTCTGTCCGGGACGCTGTTCTACAGCAGCGTCGAGGGCTGGCATTGGGTTGACGCGCTGTATTTCAGCGCGACCACATTATCGACGGTCGGGTTCGGCGATCTGTCCCCGGCGACCAAGATCGGCAAGGTCTTCACCGTGATCTACATTTTCGTCGGGGTCGGCGTGTTCATCGCAATGTTCATTCAATTTGCGAAGGCTTTGTTGCGAGATCCTGAATAGAGACTTCCGACCCGGGTCAAACCTTCGGAACTTACAGCTGGGTCCGGTTAAAGCGAAAAAACACCCGCCAATTGGCGGGCGTTCATAGGCCGTCGAGGGCGGCTCAGATCTTGGCGCGCTCAGACTTCAGCGCCAGCCACAGACAGTAGCACATGATCAGCACCACAAGCGTGAACGGGATGCCAGTTGACACCGCCGCACCTTGCAGCGCGGCAAGGCCGCCACCCAGCAGCAGCGCGATCGCGACCAAGCCTTCCAGCGTGCACCAGAACACACGCTGCACCACCGGGGCGTCCATTTTGCCGCCGGCGGTGATCGTATCGATCACCAGCGACCCCGAGTCCGACGAGGTGACAAAGAAGACCACGATCAAAATCAGCGCGATCGGAGCCACGATGCCGTACAGCGGAAGCTCTTTCAGGAAGCCGAACAGCGCGCCTTCGGGGGCATAGCTGTCGATCACCGTGGCCTTGACGCCCTCGGCGCCGCCGACGTTCAGCATGTCGATGGCCGCGCCACCGAAGGTCGACATCCACAGCGCACAGACCGCCGTAGGTGCCAGCAACGCGCAGATCACGAATTCACGCACCGTGCGCCCCTTGGAGATGCGGGCGATGAACATGCCCACGAAAGGCGACCACGCGATCCACCAGGCCCAGTAGAAGGTTGTCCAACCGTGGAAGAAGCTGGTGTCTTCGCGCCCGAACGGGTTCGACAAAGCCGGCAGCAGCCTGACGTAATCGGTCATCACGCTGAAATAGCGCGAGATCGCCGTGCCGATCCCGGTCACTGCAATCACGAACAAGAACAGGCCCACGGCCATGATCATGTTGATCTCGCTGAGCCGCTTCACACCCGCGTCCATTCCCATCAGCACCGAGCCCAGCGCGATCATCGTGATACCGATGATCAGCAAGACGACGACGGTGGGGCTGGGTTCGATGCCGAACACCTCGTAGAGACCGGCGGCAACCTGCTGCGCGCCCAACCCCAGCGATGTGGTCAGACCGAACAGGGTGGCAAACACCGCCAGCGTGTCGATCGCATGGCCCCACCAGCCCCAGACACGCTCACCCAGCAACGGGTAGAAGGCCGAGCGCAGGGTCAGCGGCAGGCCGAGATTGTAGCTGAAGATCGCAAGGCTCAGGCCCACGGCGGCGTAGACCGCCCAGCCCTCCAGCCCCCAGTGGTGGATGGTACCGACAACACCAATGTATTCATTGCCCGGCACCGCGATGTCGATGCCCAAAGGACGGGCGCCGCCATCCTCGGCGAAATTGTAGTAGACCGGCTCTAACACGCCAAAAAACAGCAATCCGATGCCGATCCCGGCCGCGAACATCATCGCAATCCAGCCGGCGTAGGAGTAATCGGGCTTGGCGTCTTTGCCGCCGATGCGCACCTTGCCCACCGGCAGAACGATCAAGGCCAGGCAGAACAGCGTGATTGCATCCACGGACAGGACGAGGAACCAGTCGAAGGTGCTGGTCAGCCACGGCCGCAGCCAACCGAAGAACGTTGCTGCGGCCTCTTGATTGGCGAGAGCGATCAGCACGAAGGCAAAGATCAGGATGCTTGAGATAAGAAAAACCGGGTTGTGAATATCCAGCCCGAATGGGCGAACATTGTCCTGCCCCAGCTCGTATTCCGTTTCGAAATCATAGATCCGCGGATCCGGATCCAGCATTTTCTTGGTCTGAGACATGTGGCCGTCCCTTTCGTTCGCGCGAATTGCAAACGCCAAGGTATTCGGCCGTCGGACGACAGTGAGTAGTCTTACCCCCTTGGCGCCTTTTCGTCGTCTGGACCGCGGGTTCCGTGGTAAGAGGCTACACTGCAATCACTTTTTCACAAAATGCATTCGCCTACGGGAATATGTCTGCGCATGGCCAGCGATGGCCTGACCGAGGTCGAGAGGACGGGGTCGCATTAGTTTCGCGGCTTTCCTACCACCGTCGCAGCCCGGAGTTTCTCTCCAGCCTCTGCCGCGCCGATTTCCGATCTGCATATCCTCGATGACGAGCGATGGTCCTGTTTGCGAGCGGGTGCACGCCAGATGCTATGCGGGCTTACGCATCGGAACGTTCGCGGTGTCGGCTGACGCAAAGGCGAACCACGGCAGATGCAGGACCGTGTGCCTTCTGCGGCCTTATCCCTTTCAATCCGACGCAATCTCATGTATGCGCGCGGTATCTGAGACGTTGTGCCCTGACCCCGGCACTCGAATGGAAGATAAATTGGGGTCGGCGGCAATGGGGCCGCCACGCAAAACGGGAGACCCGCAGGGGCGGGAGTGCTCCCATCTAGGATACGCATATGTTTGATGTAACGAAGAAATCGATGCAGTGGGGCGAGGAAACGCTCACACTGGAAACCGGCAAGGTTGCCCGTCAGGCTGACGGCAGCGTGATTGCCACGCTGGGCGAGACCAGCGTCATGGCCAACGTGACCTTTGCCCGGGAACAGAAGCCCGGTCAGGACTTTTTCCCGCTGACCGTGCACTATCAGGAAAAATACTATGCCGCCGGCAAGGTGCCGGGTGGCTTCTTCAAGCGCGAGGCCCGTCCGACCGAGAAAGAGACGCTGACCGCGCGCCTGATCGACCGTCCGATCCGTCCGCTGTTCGTTGACGGGTTCAAGAACGAAGTTCTGGTGATGTGCACCGTACTGAGCCACGATCTGGTCAACGACCCCGACATCGTGGCGATGATCGCCGCATCGGCGGCCCTGACCATCTCGGGCGCGCCCTTCCGCGGCCCGATCGCCGGTGCCCGCGTTGGTTTCGTGGATGGCGAGTACGTCCTGAACCCGACCGTGGACGACATGCAGGACCTGCGCCTGAACTCTGAACAGCGTCTGGATCTGGTTGTGGCCGGCACCAAAGACGCCGTGATGATGGTGGAGTCGGAAGCCTACGAGCTGACCGAAGCCGAGATGCTGGGCGCCGTGACCTTCGCGCACGAACAGATCCAGCCGGTGATCGACCTGATCATCTCGCTGGCCGAAGACGCCGCGAAAGAGCCCTTTGCCTTCGAAGCCCCTGACTACTCGGAGCTGTACGCTGCCGTGAAAGCTGCCGGTGAAGAGCAGATGCGTGCCGCATTCGCAATCACCGACAAGCAAGAGCGCACCGCAGCCGTCGCTGCCGCGCGCGAGGCCATCAAGGCCGCTCTGACCGAAGAGCAGCTTGAGGACTCGAACCTGGGTTCGGCGATGAAAAAGCTCGAAGCCAGCATCCTGCGCGGCGACGTGGTGAAGGGCGGCAAGCGGATCGACGGTCGTTCGACCACCGACGTGCGCCCGATCGTGGCCGAAACCGGCCTGCTGCCGCGGACCCATGGTTCGGCCCTGTTCACCCGGGGTGAAACCCAGGCGCTGGCCGTGACCACGCTGGGCACCGGTGACGACGAGCAGTTCATCGACGCGCTGCACGGCAACTTCAAATCGAACTTCCTGCTGCACTATAACTTCCCGCCCTACTCGGTCGGCGAAGTGGGCCGCGTTGGTTCGCCCGGTCGCCGCGAAATCGGCCACGGCAAACTGGCATGGCGCGCCCTGCAGGCGGTTCTGCCGGCTCCGACCGATTTCCCCTACACCATCCGCGTGGTGTCCGAGATCACCGAGTCGAACGGCTCGTCCTCGATGGCATCGGTCTGCGGCGGTTCGCTGTCGATGATGGATGCGGGCGTTCCGCTCAAGGCTCCGGTGGCCGGTGTGGCCATGGGTCTGATCCTGGAAGACGACGGCGACTATGCCGTTCTGACCGACATCCTGGGTGACGAAGACCACCTGGGCGACATGGACTTCAAGGTTGCGGGTACCGAAAACGGCATCACCTCGCTGCAGATGGACATCAAGGTCGCGGGCATCACGCCCGAGATCATGGAGAAAGCCCTGGCTCAGGCCAAGGACGGCCGTCTGCACATCCTGAACGAGATGAGCAAGGCGCTGAGCGAGACTGCCGAGTTCTCGATCCACGCACCGCGCATCGAGACCATGCAGATCCCGACCGACAAGATCCGCGAAGTGATCGGCTCGGGCGGCAAGGTGATCCGCGAGATCGTGGAAACCAGCGGCGCCAAGGTCGACATCAACGATGACGGCATCATCAAGATCGCATCGCCCGATGGTGAGTCGATCAAGAAAGCCTACGAGATGATCCACTCGATCGTGGCTGAGCCGGAAGAAGGTCAGATCTATACCGGCAAGGTCGTGAAAATCGTCGATTTCGGCGCCTTCGTGAACTTCTTCGGCAAGCGTGACGGTCTGGTCCACGTGTCTCAGATCGAAAACCGTCGCCTGAACCACCCTTCGGACGTTCTGAAGGAAGGCCAGGAAGTGAAGGTCAAACTTCTGGGCTTCGACGATCGCGGCAAGGTCCGCCTGTCGATGAAATGCGTCGATCAGGAAACCGGCGAAGAGATCGTGCCCGAGAAGAAAGAAAAGAAAGAGGAAGGCGCGGAATAATCCACCCTGCCCCTTGCTTGATCCAAGACCCCGGTTCCGGCCGGGGTCTTTTTTGTTTTACCGAGGCCTTTCCCGGGCGGCGCCCCTGTTCTATGCACGACACCATGCGATCCTTCGTCATCCATATGTCCTCCAGCACCGCGCGCCGACCCAATGCCGAGCAGCTCTGCGCCGACCTGCCCAATGCCGAACTGATCGAAGCGGTCAACGGGCGCGATCCGGCGCAGATTGCTGGGGTCACGCTGCACCCGGGCAACCTGCATCGCCCACGCTACCCGTTCACTCTGCGCCCGGCCGAGATCGGCGTCTTCGAAAGCCACCGCCGGATCTGGCGCAAGATGGTCGACGAAGGGATCGACCTGGCAATCACCGCCGAGGATGACCTGCGCGTCGATCCTGACCGGATGTCGGCGGCGCTGGATCTGCTACGCCCGATCGCGACCCCTGACCACTATATCCGCATCCCGGTCAAGCAGCGCGAAACCGCAGCCCAGACCCTCGCTGAGCATGACGGCCTTCGTCTGATCCTGCCCAAGGTCATCGGACTGCAATGCGTCTGCCAGGTGGTGGGCCGGAAGGCGGCGGAACGTCTGCTGGCGGCCACCGACCGCATTGACCGCCCGGTGGACACCTTTCTGCAGATGCACTGGATCACGGGCCAGTCCGTCCACGCGCTGTTGGGCAGCGGCAACCAGGAAGTGGCCGGTGAAATCGGCGGCTCGACGATCCAGACGAAACCGCCGTTGACCGATAAGCTGACCCGCGAGTTCAAGCGCGCCGCCTATCGCGCGCAACTGCACCTGCATCCGCAGCGCCCCGCCTAGTCGGGCACCGCATCGCCCAGTTCCTCGACCAAGAAATCCATCGCCCGGCGCACCCGCAGCGGCAGATGACGCCGTTCAGGATAGACGATCCAACTCGCGCGGCTTGGATCTTCGTACCCCTGCAGTATCGGCTCCAGCTCAGGGGGGCGCTTCGCGCCCAGAAAAATCTCGGGCGCGTACATGACCCCCAGACCCTGCCGCGCGGCTGAAAGGATGGCGTGCGGGTTGTTTGCCTGCCACCGGCCATGCACCCGAACCTCGATCGGATCGCCCGAGCCGGGGTCGCGGAACACCCACCGGTCATTGTTGGTGACCAGGCACTGATGATGCCGCAGGTCGGCCGGATGGGTCGGCCTTCCGTGCCGGTCGAGATAGCCGCGCGCGGCCACGCAGACCATCCGTCGGGTTGCCAGACGTCGCGCGATCAGCCCGCTTTCGGTCAGCGTGCCATAGCGGATGGCAAAGTCGAAGCCTTCCTCGGTCAGGTTCAGAAGGCGCGAATTGAAGTCGATGGTGACCGAGAGCTTTGGGTGCAGGCTTGCGAACCGCGCCAAAGCGGGCGCCACGAACTGTTCAGCAAACGGCCCGGCGGCCGAAACGCGAATGCGCCCTGCGATCTGGGCCCGATCCCCTGCCGCCGACTGGTTCGCCTCTTCCAGACCCGCCACAAGCCCGGCCACCCGCGCGTGATAGTCGCGTCCGGCGTCGGTCAGGCGCACCACGCGGGTCGAACGCGCCAAAAGCTTGACGCCCAAACGATCCTCAAGCCGGGCGACCTGACGCGAGACATGACTGGCCGAAACCCCAAGCCGCCGGGCCGCAGCAGTGAAGCCCCCCGCCTCGACCACCATCAGGAATTCTTCCAGCCCGTCCCACAGCGCCATCTCGCAGCCTCATTATTACCTGTCAGCAATAATGCTTTGCCAAATCCGGCACTAATCAACAAGCGGCAACAGCCATATATCCCGTCACACAAGACACGGGCCGGGTGAACCGGCCGAACTAGGAGAAAACACATGGCTTCGACTGCAAAGAAAATTCTGGTCGTCCTGACATCGCATGACCAGCTGGGCGACACCGGAGAAAAGACCGGGTTCTGGCTCGAGGAGCTGGCCGCTCCGTATTACGTGTTCAAGGATGCCGGGGCCGAATTGACAATGGCCTCGCCCAAAGGTGGCCAGCCGCCGCTGGACCCCAAAAGCAGCGCACCCGACAGCCAGACCGACGACACCCGCCGGTTCGAGGCCGACCCCGAAGCGATGGCGGCATTGGCCAACACGGTCAAACTGTCCGAGGTGAACGCCCACGACTATGACGCGATCTTCTATCCCGGTGGGCACGGGCCGCTGTGGGACCTTGTGTCGGATGAGAAATCGATTGATCTGATCGAGACGTTCTGGTCAGCGGGGAAACCGGTCAGCGCCGTGTGTCACGCCCCGATCGTTCTGGCGAACGCCAAGGCCGCGGACGGGTCGCCCTTGGTCAAGGGTCGTACCGTCACCGGCTTCACGAATGAAGAAGAAGACGCCGTCGGCCTGACCGAAATCGTGCCCTTGCTGGTCGAGGATACGATGAAAGACAGGGGTGCGCAGTTCAGCAAGGTGGAGCCGTTCCAACCGCATGCCGTGCAGGACGGCAAACTGATTACCGGGCAGAACCCGGCGTCGTCCGCTGCGGTTGCAAGGAAAGTGCTTGAGGCGCTTGAGGCCTGAGGACGTTCAATGCGGTACGGGGCGGGACATGATGTGCCCCGCCCCTTTTGATGTCAGCTCGGCGCCTTGGTCTTGCGCAGATAGGGGAAGATCGTCTCGAACTCGCCGAACTTCTCCTTGGCTTCGTCATTCGAAACCGACGGCGGGATGATCACGTCTTCGCCCGGCACCCAGTTGGCCGGAGTGGCCACGCCCTTGGCGCTCATCTGCAGGCCGTCCAGCGCGCGCAGAATTTCGGCGAAATTCCGGCCCACGGTCATCGGATAGGTCATCGACAGTTTCAACTGCTTGTCCGGCCCGATGATGAAGACCGAGCGCACCGTGGCGCTGTCCGCCGGGGTTCGGCCGTCGGGCAGATATGCCTCGGCGGGCAGCATGTCGAAGGCCTTGGACACTGCCAGTCCGTCATCGGCGATGATCGGAAAGCCGGGGTTGGCCTTGCCATAGGCCTCGATGTCTTTCTTCCACTTCTTGTGGTCCTCGACCCCATCGACCGAAACACCGATCACCTTGGTGTTGCGCTTGGCCCATTCGTCGTTCAACTGCGCCACGGCCGAAAACTCGGTGGTGCAGACCGGAGTGAAATCCTTGGGGTGCGAGAAGAGGATCGCCCAGCTGTCGCCGATCCAGTCGTGGAACTGGATGGTGCCCTGGTCCGTTTCAGCGGTGAAATTGGGGACGGTATCGTTGATGCGCAAACCCATGATGCATCTCCTTTCCTGTGAAAACCCGAGTCGGTTGGTGCAAACCTAATCACTTTGCCCTCAGGTTAAACCATTGATGTGGCACAGGGGTAAAAAACGTGCGATCAATAATTTGATCAAATTTCCAGAATTGCCTTGCCCCAAGGGGGCCGCAGTGACAGAGTGCCCGGGAAAACCGACCGCGCGGTCGAATGAATGCGGATCAAGAGGACACGCCATGATCGAGAAACGCGACTTTTACATCAACGGCCAGTGGGTCGCCCCCAGCCAAGCCAATGATTTCCATGTGATCGACCCCTCGACCGAGGAGCCCTGCACGGTGATTTCTCTGGGCGGTCAGGCCGATACCGACGCGGCCGTGGCGGCGGCCAAGGCGGCGCTGCCGGGCTGGATGGCCACGCCGGTCGAAGAGCGCATCGCGCTGGTGGAAAAGCTGATCGAGACTTACCCCACCCGTGCCGAAGACCTCGCGCAGGCGATGTCGATGGAGATGGGCGCACCGATCGACATGTCGCGCACCCAGCAGGTGGGCGCCGGGATATGGCACCTGAAGAATTTCATTCGAGCAGCCAAGAATTTCCAGTTCGAGCGCCCCCTGGGCGACCACGCCCCCAATGATCGGATCATCTACGAGGCGGTCGGCGTTGCCGCGCTGATCACCCCGTGGAACTGGCCGATGAACCAGATCACGCTCAAGGTGGGCGCGGCGGCCATCGCGGGCTGCACCATGATTCTGAAACCGTCCGAGCAGAGCCCGCTGAACGCGATGATCTTTGCCGAGATGATGCACGAGGCGGGCTTCCCGCCGGGTGTCTTCAACCTGGTGAACGGCGACGGCGTGGGCGTGGGCTCGCAACTGTCGGGGCATCCGGACGTCGACATGGTCAGCTTCACCGGCTCGACCCGTGCGGGCACGGCGATTTCCAAGAACGCCGCCGACACGCTCAAGAAGGTGCATCTGGAACTGGGCGGCAAAGGCGCCAACGTGATCTTTGCCGATGCCGATGACAAGGCTGTCAAGCGTGGCGTATTGCACATGATGAACAACACCGGCCAGAGCTGCAACGCGCCCAGCCGGATGCTGGTGCAGCGCCCGATCTATGATCAAGCCGTGGAAACCGCGGCCGAGGTGGCGGGCAAGGTCACCGTGGGCCCGGCGATGCAGGAAGGCCGCCATATCGGCCCCGTCGTGAACGAGCTGCAATGGACCAAGATCCAGGCCCTGATCCAGAAAGGCATCGACGAGGGTGCGCGCCTGGTCGCCGGCGGTCCCGGTCGCCCCGAAGGGTTCAACAAAGGCTATTTCGTGCGCCCCACCGTGTTTGCCGACGCCAACAACCAGATGACCATCGCGCGCGAGGAGATCTTTGGCCCGGTCCTGACGATGATCCCCTTCGATACCGAGGAAGAGGCCATCGAGATCGCCAATGACACGCCATATGGCCTGACCAACTATGTTCAGACGCAGGACGGCGCCCGCGCCAACCGCATGGCGCGGCGCCTGCGGTCGGGCATGGTCGAGATGAACGGCCAATCGCGCGCTGCCGGTTCGCCCTTTGGCGGCATGAAACAGTCCGGCAACGGGCGTGAAGGCGGTGTCTGGGGGCTGGAGGACTTTTTGGAGGTCAAGGCCGTCAGCGGCTGGACCCCGGAATAACCCCCGCACGGGAACGCACAAAATGTGGGGCAAGGCGCGGACAGGCACCTTGCCCCGTTTGCGTCAGGCCGGACGCACCACCAGTTGTGGCTCGCCGTTCGACGTATGGCGAGCTGACCGACCGTCCCAGCCGATCTGACCGCTGACGCGCTGGCGAAAGGCCGAGAAGCTGTCAAAGGTCACCACGTCGACCGGGGTGTCGAACTGCAGCGTGATCCGCCGCTGCGCGCCGTCGCCCAGCATCGTCAGGCCGCGGATTTCCCCGGTGAAGGGCTGGCCCAGATAGGTGCCCCGCACGCGGTCTCCGACCTTCAGGTGCAGCCGGTTTCCGGCCATCGCGTGCAACGTGTTCCAGTCGCGCGCGCCGTGCTGATGGGCGATCATCTCAAGCGATTGCGCATGGCTCAGGGCCACGCCGGCGCCACGCAGTTTCTCGCGCAGGCGTTTGGCCTGCACTTTCAGCTCGCCCACGGGGGCGATGGTTCGGATCTGTGTCATGTCTTGCCTCGTTTCCAGAAACGGGCGCGAGTATTGGACGGGGCTCGCCTTGCCATCCGCGCGCCGGGAAAGGGCAACAGATGTGGTTTGAACCGGGTTTCACCAAAGCCAAAGGGCCGCGAGCGGCAGGAGACCCGAACCTGCGCGCCTTTTGGCAGGCGCGAGACCCCAAGTCAATCAGGCATCGGCCTGCGCCGCCTCGTAGGCCAGCATGGCGCGTTTGACGGGCAACCCCCAGTGATAGCCGCCCAGGCCCCCCGATTTGCGCAGCGCGCGGTGGCAGGGGATCAGCCAACTGACCGGGTTGCGGCCCACCGCCGTGCCCACTGCCCGCACCGCCTGCGGCGTGCCCACGGCCTGCGCGATCTGGGAATAGGTCGTCACCTGGCCCGAGGGGATCTGCATCAGCGCCTCCCACACCTTGATCTGCAAGGGTGAGCCGATCAGGTACAACGGCGTAGGCTCCAGCCGGTCGCTGGCCGCGCCAAATGCCGACAGGACCCACGGGCGCAGGCGCATCGGATCCTCGACGTATTCCGCCAGGGGCCAGCGCGACAGCATGTCCTGCATCGCGACCTCTTCGCCGGTCTCGGCGGCAAAGGCCATGCCGCAGATGCCCTTGGCCGTGCCCATCACCAGCGCCGGGCCAAAGGGGCTTTCGAACCAGCCCCAATAGATGGTCAGCCCGGCCCCCTTGCGGGCATATTCGCCGGGGCTCATCGCCTCCCATTTCAGGAACAGGTCGTGCAGGCGACCGCTGCCGGACAGACCGACGCTGTGCGCGGTCTCCAGCGTGGTGAACCGCTCGCGCAGCAGCGCCTTGGCATGGCCGAGCGTCAAATATTGCTGGTAGCGTTTCGGCGACACGCCCGTCCAGCGCGAGAACAGGCGCTGGAAATGGGCGGGGCTCATGTCCATCTGGCGGGCCAGTTCTTCCAGCGACAGCGACTCACCGCCCTGGTCGATCAGATCGATCGCGCGCCGCATCACGTTGTAGTGGTACCCGGATTCGGATGTCTGGACGTTCATGGCATTCACCTTGCTGTGGCTTGTCCCATCCTAGCCGCGCCGGGCCCGACCGTGCGACCCGAAACTTGCGCATTGGCGGTGCAGCGGGCTTTGGGCTTGTCACCCGGCACCGCGGGCGGCATTAAGGCCCGGATGGCAAAGCAGCTTGATTATCACACGATCCGCGAGATCTTTACCCGGTTCCAGCAGGCCGACCCCGAACCCAAGGGCGAGCTTGAGCACGTGAACGTGTACACGCTTGTCGTCGCCGTGGCGCTGTCGGCGCAGGCGACCGATGCGGGCGTCAACAAGGCCACCCGCGCGCTGTTCAAGATCGCGGACACGCCGCAGAAGATGCTCGACCTCGGCGAAGAGGGGCTGATCGAACACATCAAGACCATCGGCCTGTTCCGCCAGAAGGCCAAGAACGTCATCAAGATGTCGCGCATCCTGGTCGAGGAATACGGCGGCGAGGTGCCCAACTCGCGCGCCGCACTGCAGTCGCTGCCGGGCGTCGGGCGCAAGACCGCGAACGTGGTGCTGAACATGTGGTGGCGATACCCGGCGCAGGCGGTGGACACCCATATCTTTCGCGTCGGCAACCGCACTGGCATCTGCCCCGGCAAGGACGTGGACGCCGTGGAACGCGCCATCGAAGACAATATTCCCGTGGACTTTCAGCTTCACGCCCATCACTGGCTGATCCTGCACGGCCGGTACCACTGCAAGGCGCGCAAGCCGCAATGCGGCACCTGCCTGATCCGCGACCTGTGCCAATTCGAGGACAAGACCCTATGAAAACCTATCACCTGACCGGCATCGGCAACGCCGTTGTGGACGTCATCTCTCAGGCCGACGACAGCTTTCTCGAGATGATGGGGATCGAGAAGGGCATCATGCAGCTGATCGAACGGGAACGCGGCGAGGTGCTGTATGCGGCCATGGAAAACCGGGTGCAGACGCCGGGCGGGTCGGTGGCCAACACCATCGCGGGCGCAGGAGCGCTGGGTCTGGACGCGGCCTTCATCGGGCGGGTGCATGATGATGCACTGGGCCGGTTCTATGCCGATGCGATGAACGAGGACGGCGTGGATTTCGTAAACCCGCCCGTGCCGGGGGGCGAACTGCCGACCTCGCGCTCGATGATCTTCGTCTCGCCCGATGGCGAACGGTCGATGAACACCTATCTGGGGATTTCCTCGGAACTGTCCTCGGCCGACGTGCCGGCCGAGGTGGCGGGCAACAGCCAGATCATGTTCCTCGAGGGGTATCTGTTCGACAAGGAGAAGGGCAAGACCGCCTTCCTGGAGGCCGCGCGCGACTGTCGCAACGGCGGCGGCAAGACCGGCATCGCTATCTCCGACCCGTTCTGCGTCGAGCGTCACCGCACCGATTTCCTGCTGCTGATCGAACACGAGCTGGATTTCGTGATCGGCAACGAGGCCGAGATCAAATCGCTGTTCGAGACCGACGACCTGGAAGAGGCGCTGCGGCGCACGGCTGCGATCTGCCCGCTGGTGGTCTGCACCCGCTCGGGCGACGGGGTGACGGTTCTGCATGACGGCATTCGCATCGACGTGCCGGTCGAGAAGGTTGTGCCGGTGGACGCTACCGGCGCGGGCGACCAGTTCGCCGCCGGATTCCTGTTCGGCATGGCGACGTGCCGCGACATGGAGACCTGCGCCCGCATCGGCAACGTCTGCGCCAGAGAAGTAATCAGCCATATCGGCCCGCGCCCCGAGGCGAACATGCTGGAACTGCTGCGGGACGAAGGGTTGGTTTGAGCGGGGGCACCCGCTCAAAGGCTACCGCCTAAAGGGCAGGATCTCGGCAATCAAGCCGTCGGGGTCCCGCCGAATCCAGCGGATGAGCTTGGGCGTAGTTTGGGTGTTCTCCGGCACCACGCACAGGTTCGCTGTGCTTTGCACACCAAAATTCAGCAACCGGCCATATAGCGCCGGTGGACGCCAGCCAGTTCAACCTGTTCAGTTGAGGGCGCGTGAGTTCCTCACCGATCTGGCGGGGTCCAGTCCGTCTGGACCGACTCGCGCCGGCTAAGCCGCAGGGCAAGCCCGATGGCCACGCCGACACCGATGGCCACGGTCAGGTCGATGAAGACGGTCAGCAGCATGGTCAGAACCAGCAGCGCCCGATCGCTGGGGCGCGCGCGGGCATATTCACCCCATTTGTGCGGCTCACTCATGTTCCAGGCGGTGATCATCAGCAGCGCGGCCAATGCCGGCATGGCCAGATAGCCCGCCGCCGGGGCCGCAACCAGCATGATCAGCAGGATCGTCAGCGCGTGGATGATGCCCGCAACCGGCGTCTTGCCGCCCGCCTTGATGTTCGTCGCCGTGCGCGCGATTGCCCCGGTGGCCGGCAGCCCTCCGAACAGGGCCGAGGCGATGTTGGCCGCGCCCTGGGCCGTCAATTCCGCGTTGGGCCTGTGCTGCCCGCCGATCATCCGGTCGGCGACCATGGCCGACAGCAGCGATTCCACTCCGGCCAGAAAGGCGATCACGACCGCCGAAGGGAACAGCTCGACAAAGCGCGACAGCGACAGGTCGGGCAGCTGGGGCGCAGGCAGGGTCGAGGGCAGATCACCGAACCGCGAATGGATCGTGTCGACCCCCAGCCCCATCAGCGCGACCAGCGCCGAGGCAACGCCGACCGCGATGATCAGCCCCGGAAAACGCGGCGCGATCCGGCGCAGGGCAACGATCAGAACGGCCGCCAGCAGGGCGGTTCCCGTGGCCGGCAGGTTCAGCGTATCGCGCGCGTCCCATAGCGCAGGTACTTTCTCAAGAAATTCGGCGGGCAGGTTTTGAATCGACAGGCCGAAGAAATCCTTGATCTGGCTGGTGGCGATGATAACGGCGATGCCGATGGTAAAGCCGTTGACGACGGCCTCGGGCACGAATGAGATCAATCGCCCGGCCCGGAAATGGCCCGCGATCAGCAGGATGAACCCTGCCATGAAGGTGGCCATGACCAACCCGTAATATCCGTGTTCGGCAATCACGCCAAAAACCACCACGATGAAGGCGCCGGTCGGCCCACCGATCTGGACCCGGCTGCCCCCCAGCGCCGAAATGACGAACCCGGCGACGATGGCCGTGACCAACCCTTGCGCCGGGTCCGCGCCCGAGGCGATGGCAATGGCCAGGCTCAGCGGCAGAGCCACCATGGCAACCGAGATCCCGGCGATCAGATCCGCCGTGAACTGAGCCATGTCATAGGTTTTGAGCGTCGTCAGAATCTTTGGCTGGCGCATGAAATCCACCATCCGCAAAAGGCCGCTACTGCTGCGCGGCCCGGGAAACGCGCCAGATTTGCGCCGATTTATGCACCGGGTCAAGTGTGGCAAGTGTGCGCAGTCGATGCGCGCGGTCCACCCGGGAACCACCCGCGAAACAGTGTGTTTGTTGACTGTGGCGTTCAGGCAGGCGGCCCACCGATTTTTCTGGCGGGCTTGGCCCGAACGTCGCTATGCTTTCGGCACCAAAAAATGGGAGGCTGTCATGAGAGCGCTGCTGTTCACGACGGGATCGCCATTTGCACGGGCGGTCAGGATCGTTCTGGACGAACTTTCGCTGGATATCGAAAGGCGAGAGGAGATCACCACGCCCAGCGCCCAGCAACGCGCGCAGGCGACTCCGACATTGCAGGTGCCGACATTCTGGGACGGCGATCTCGTGCTGTGGGAAAGCGGCACCATCGTCGAATACCTGCTGGCGACCTATCCGGACAGGCCGGAGGCTGCGCCCAAGCTGGCGCCCTTTGCCTATCGGCCCGGAGACGCGCAGTGGCAGGACAAGCTGGTGTTCTCGACCATCCAGACCTTCGGCAACGCAGCCACGACCATCTCGCAAATGAAATGGTCCGGGGTGGGCGTGGACCAGAACGCGCATCTGCAGCGGTCGGCCGAGAAGCTGAGCCACATCCTGGGATGGCTGGAGGACCGGCTGACCGGCGAGGACGGATTCGTGCCGGGCTACCTGTCGATGCAGGACATCTTTCTCGCCGCCCATGTGCGTTTCGTGCAGGCCCGGCCGCTTGGGGTGGATCTGGAACTGGACCGTTACGGCAAGGTTTCGGCGCTGCTCGACCGGCTGGATGCGCGCGACAGTTTCAAGGCGAACCCGATCTGGTGGTGGGAGCCGGGGGTCATCGGTTATGAGCCAGACGGTACGCCTGTCTATGCAAAACAGAATGCCTGAGCCGGGACGCCGGAACGGAGTTGCGGCGGCCCGATTTAGCGCAGATACCCACGAAAAGCCTCCATGACGCGCTCGTAGACCTCGCGCTTGAAGGGCACGATCTCGGCGATCAGGCGCTCGGGGTCCTGCCATTTCCAGCGGGTGAACTCGGGGTGGTCGGTCTCGATGTCGATCTGGTCGTCGGTCCCCAGAAAGCGCATCAGGAACCATTTCTGCTGCTGCCCGCGAAAGCGGCCCTTCCAGATCTTGGGCACGATGTCATGCGGCAGGTCGTAGGGCAGCCAGCCGTCGGTCTCGGCCACGATTTCCACGAGGTCGGGGGTGACGCCGATTTCCTCCTGCAATTCGCGCAGGGCCGCCGCGCGCGGAGATTCACCCTCGTCCACGCCGCCCTGGGGCATCTGCCAGGCGTCCTCGAAGCGGTCGTTGCGCTGGCCGACGAAGATCTGGCCCTGATCGTTCATCAGCATCAGGCCCACGCAGGGGCGGTAGGGCAGTTTGGCGATCAGTTCTGGGGTCATGGGCGGGCCTCGTGATGTGGTTGGCCAAGCTGTAGCAACTGGCAAAGCGGCGGCAAAGGGGGTGACGTCAGGTTTCGCGTGACACCGGCGCGGTGCGGCGCGATTGTCGGCCCCGAATTGAGGGAGAGTTTCACGATGACTGCGTACCCGAACCTGCTGGCCCCGCTGGATCTGGGCTTTACCACGTTGAAGAACCGGGTCCTGATGGGCTCGATGCATACCGGGCTGGAGGAAACCGGCGACTGGAACCGGGTGGCCGAATTCTATGCCTCGCGCGCACGTGGTGGCGTGGCGCTGATGGTGACGGGTGGCATCGGGCCGAACCTAGAAGGCTCGGTCCTGCCGGGGGCTGCGATGATGGTCAGCGACAAGGATGTGGCCAATCATTCCGTCGTCACCGACCGGGTGCATCAGGCGGGCGGCAAGATCGCCATGCAGATCCTGCATGCGGGCCGCTATGCCTATGGGCCGAAATGCGTGGCGCCCAGCCCGGTGAAATCGCCGATCTCGCCCTTCCCCCCCAACGAGTTGGACGAAGAGGGCATCGAGAAGCAGATCAGCGACATTGTGAACGCCGCCGTGCTGGCCCAGAAGGCGGGCTATGACGGGGTCGAGATCATGGGGTCCGAGGGATATTTCATCAACCAGTTCCTGGTGACCCATACCAACAAGCGCACCGACCGCTGGGGCGGGTCGTATGAGAACCGGATGCGCCTGCCGCTGGAAATCGTGCGCCGCACCCGCGAGGCGGTGGGCACCGATTTCATCATCATCTACCGCCTGTCGATGATCGACCTTGTGCCCAACGGCTCGACCCATGAAGAGGTGGTGCAGCTGGCGCAAGCGGTCGAGAAGGCCGGGGCGACGATCATCAACACTGGCATCGGCTGGCACGAGGCTCGGATTCCCACAATCGCCACCAGCGTCCCGCGCGCGGCCTTTGCCTGGGTGACGAAGAAACTGATGGGCAAGGTGGGGATTCCGGTCATCACCTCGAACCGGATCAACACGCCCGAAGTGGCCGAAGAAGTGCTGTCGACCGGCTGCGCCGACATGGTCTCGCTGGCGCGGCCGATGCTGGCGGATGCGGATTTCGTGGCCAAGGCGATGGCTGGCGAGTCAGCCAAGATCGCGCCCTGCATCGCCTGCAACCAAGCCTGTCTGGATCACACCTTCAGCGGCAAGTTGACCTCCTGCCTGGTAAACCCGCGCGCCTGCCACGAGACCGAGCTGGTGATCGAAAAGGCCGCCGCGCCCAAGCGCGTGGCCATCGTGGGCGCGGGTCCGGCGGGTCTATCCACGGCGATGACGGCGGCCCAGCGCGGCCATGACGTGACCGTGTTCGACAAGGCCGACGAGATCGGCGGCCAGCTGAACATGGCCAAGCAGGTGCCGGGCAAGGAAGAGTTCTGGGGGCTGGTAGACTGGTATCGCACCATGCTGGACGATCTGGGCGTAAAACTCGAACTGGGCCGCGAGGTCGGCGCCGACGATCTAGCCGGGTTCGACGAGGTGGTGATCGCCACCGGCGTCAACCCGCGCGACCCGCAGATCCCCGGCGAGGACCGCGACAATGTCGTGAACTATGTCGATGTGCTGCGCGACAAGGCCCCGGTGGGCAAATCGGTGGCGGTGATCGGCGCGGGCGGCATCGGCTTCGACGTGTCGGAATACCTGCTGGAGGAGGGCCATTCGCCCACCACAGACCTGCCCTTGTGGATGAAGGAATGGGGCGTCGCCGACCCCGAACAGCACCGCTCAGGCCTCGCGCCCGAAGGCCCGCAGCCCGAGGTGCCCAAGCGGCAGGTCACGCTGCTGCAGCGCAAGAAGCAGGCGCATGGCAAGGGGCTGGGCAAGACCACCGGCTGGATCCACCGCGCGACGCTGAAGATGAAGGACGTGAACTTCGTGGGCGGCGTGAACTATGAGCGCATCGACGACGAGGGGCTGCATGTCTCGTTCGGAGAAGAGCGCGCCGACCCGACCGTCATCAAGGCGGACACGATCGTTCTGTGCGCCGGACAGGTGCCCGAGCGGTCGCTGGCCGATGCGCTGATCGAACGCGGGATCACCCCGCATGTGATCGGCGGCGCGGATGTGGCCGCGGAACTGGATGCCAAGCGGGCGATCAACCAGGGCACGCGGCTGGCCGCTGCACTTTAGGGAAGACCCGTTCCGTCCACTTCCCCAAGGCGAGAACACACATACAAAAGAAAGCCACCCGAGCGATGCCCGGGTGGCTTCTTAGAGCGTTGAGACAGTTCCGTGCCCTATACGGAAAAAGTCAGACCTGTCTCGCCTTCGAACCGTGCCAGGTATTCCTGGTAATCCCGAAAGGCGCGGCGCAGCAGGATCTGTGACGCCGGCTTCGCGCGCCAGGGCTTCTTGCCTCCGATATAGTGCCACATCTTCGGGTTCTGGCTTGCCTGTTTCAGTTGGTTTCGAAATTCGGCAGAGGTATGCCGGAATTTCGGACTGTGCGCGTCGTACCAAATCTGCGGCCGCGTGTTCCATTGCTGAGGGAGTCTGAGCCACTGGCCCGCGAAAATCTGGTTCATCCGATCCTGCTCGGGCAGGTCGTGGATATGCGGGATCAGCTTGTCGAAATCGCCCAGCTCCTTGCCTGCGGGTGAATTCCGGATCGCTTCACAATCCATCAGAAGGATGCCCGCGTTGAAGTAGTTCTCGCCGGGCAGAAAGCCCAACCGGATGCTGCGCAATACACGCGTCACCGACTTTTGGTGTTCGTGGCCCGGCCTCAGAACACTCTGCAGGGATGGGCGCAGAAAGCGGCCTTCGCCCAACGTGACCAATCCCATGTCGACACAGGCCCCGATCCCGTGGCCATTCATGTCGAGCTCCTGCAACTCGCAGACATCGCCCAGCACAAGAGTGTCGGCGTCGATGAACAGACACCGGCCCGAAAAGAATTCGGGCAGAAACAACGGCAGCAGCGTGATTTTCGGGTATTTCGTCTTGAACTCTGAAAATCGGCCGAGCGTCTCGGACTGGAACTCCCGGTAGCGGACCGTGCCGTTGTCGACCGCACGGTTCAACTGGTCGACGGCTGCGATGTCCTGCGCGGTGAAATCCTGACCGAAAATGGTAACGTCAACAGGCCGGCTGGCGTTCTTGACCACGGAATAGGCCGACAACAATGCGGGATACAGAAAGTTCCGGTCGACCCCAAAAACAACGTTCATTCAAATACCATGGCTCCGCCCCTGATCGGGATCGTGTATAGGCGAGGCAAGCACATGCAATCAAACCGAAACCGTCCCGCCGCTGTCGGCGGGTTGGTCCCGGCGCTGCGGTTGGTCGGTACGGGTTACTCCACGGTGATCGTTATCACCTCGGAAACGATCGGCGTCGCGTGAGGCACATGACCCGCATCGCCCAGGACCAGTTGCAACGTGTGCGTCCCGGGTGCAAGCTCCAACGTGACTTCGGTCTGACCACCACCGAAATGCATGTGGTTGTCATCAGCCGGCAGTCCATAGGCCAGTTCGTCGGCCCCGTCCTCACCCTGACCCAATGGGGGACGGTCGATCAGCAAATGGTGATGGCCGGTGTTTTCCTTTTCGGTTCCGGCTGGCGCAACGCCCATACCGCGGAGGCCAAAAACCACTGTCACCGGCGAAGTTACCGTGTCGCCGTCCGACAGGTTGACGAAATAGACCTCGGCTTCGGGGTTCGAAGGCGTCTCCCCTCCGGCCCAGGCCAAGGGGGCAAACAGGCAAAAAATAGTTGCTAGAATGGCTTTCATGATCTCCTCCCTGGTCACAAAAATGCCATTCTGACTTTAGCACGTTGCGAGAAATTACCAGAAAAGAACACGCAAACAGGGGGCGGATGCAGGCGGGAAACCACTGTTTCCGCGTTTCCGAAGCGCAAACGATCCGATTCAAAACCCTGATATTATCCCATGTCTGCCCAGTTTCCGCCCAGATTGGAGGCGATGGTCGGTCAACGAACAGACGACCTGGGGAACGAGAATGGACCGACTGACAGAAATGGAGGCCTTCGCCAACGTGGTGGACCAAGGTGGTTTCACCGACGCGGCCAAAAAGATGGGCATTTCCAAATCAGCCGTGTCAAAGCACGTGTCGAGCTTGGAGGCCCGCTTGGGCGCGCGTTTGCTGAACCGCACGACGCGCCGCGTGTCGCCGACCGAGATCGGGCTGGCCTATTACGACCGCGCACGCCGCGTGCTGAATGATGCAGGCGAAGCCGACGCGCTGGTGACGTCGATGCAATCGGCGCCTTCGGGTCTGCTGCGCATCAGTGTGGCCACTGATTTCGGGGTGAACCACCTGTCACCCGTTCTTTCGGGTTTCCTGGCGGCCTATCCCGACATCACCGTGAACATGGTCTTGAACAATCGCTATGTCGAACTGATTTCCGAAGGGTTCGACGTGGCCGTGCGTATCGGCGAACTGGAAGACAGCACCCTGCGCGCGCGCAAGCTGACCGAAACGGTCAAACGCATGGTTGCGGCCCCCAGCTATATCGAGAAGTTCGGGCGCCCGGCAAAGATCGATGACCTCAACGAACACAAGCTGCTGCATTACTCCAGCCAGTCCTCGGGCAACGTCTGGAAGTTGACTGCGCCCTCGGGCGAAAAGAGGCAGGTGCGCACGGCCGGTTGGCTGAGCGTGAACGACGGACAATCCCTGTTGAATGCGGCGATCTCGGGCCTCGGAATCGCTTATCTGCCCAGCTATCTTTACGCGGACGCGCTGAAATCCGGCCAGGTGGTCGACGCGATGCCATCGTTGCCGGACGAGGTTCAGGGCGTCTATGCGGTGTACCCGCCGGGCCGGTTCACCCAGCCCAAGGTGCGGGCGTTCATTGATTTCCTTGTCGAGTCCTTTGCCGAAAAAGGTCCGATGGATTGGTAAGACCTCCCAGTGAAGACTGACCGGCCCGCGCAAGTTGCGCGGGCTTTTTTTCTTGGTCAGTTCAACAGCAGAACAGCCTCGACCCGGCGGTTCTGTTCGCGCCCTTCCGGGGTGGCGTTGGAAACGATCGGGGCGAGGTAGCCGACGCCCTGCGCCTGCACGCGGTCTTCGGCCACTCCATGTGCCTCGATCAATCGCGCACGGACAGCCTGAGCGCGGCGCGTGCTGACCTCGATATTGGCCCGCAGGTCGCCGGTGTCGTCGGTGTGCCCAACCAGCGCCAGCCGCGCGCCGGGGGTCTCGGCCAGGTAGCCAGCCAGCAGGCCCAGCGACTCGAATGGCCCGGCCCCCAAGGCGACCTCGCCCGTCTCAAAGCTGAGATCGCCGAGTATCACGTGTCCATCCCGTACAAGGCTGGCAACCAGCCCGTCGCCGCCAATCACCGTTTCCTCGACCACCAGCGGCGGTGGGGTCTTACCCTTCGGAGTGACGCGGATCATCTGCACATACCCGTCGGGCTGGTTTCGGCTGATCAGCAAGGTCAGGGCTTCGGCTCCACGAGTGGCTGACAGAAATCGATAGTCATTGATTGCCACATACATGTCGGGCGTCGGCACCACCTCGGTTCCAAAGCGGAAGTCGAACCCACCGCAAGTGCGGGCCTCACATTCAAAAGTGATCTCGAAACCCTGCGCCTTGAGCTGATCCCGCAGCGGGTCGAGGATCTGCAGCGTCGTGCTGGAACCGGCCTGCAACCGCCATGTGGTGCGCTCGATCCGGCCTTCGACCGTGCGCGCGGGAACGGCGTTGTCTGCAAACGGGCCGGTCGGCAATTGGTAGCTGTCCAAGGGGCTGACGCGCTGGCTGATTTGTCGCGCACTCGCCGGCAGCGACAGGTCCTGCGCCGCCACAGGACCCGCGATCAGACAGAAAAGAAGGACAGCAAATCGGGTCATCGAAACTGCGCGTGATACTCGTCATTGGGCACCATCGCCGTGGCACTGGCGACCCGGTTGGACATGTTGAAGAAGCCCGCAACGTTTGCGATGTCCCAGATATCGCGGTCAGTGAACCCCGCATCGCGCAGGCGCTGGCGGTCCGGTTCCTCGATCTCGGCGCTGGCGGTGGTCATCTTTGCGGCGAAGTCCAACATCGCGCGCTGGCGGGCATCCAGCGGCGCCACACGGTAGTTCATCACCAGCATTTCACCCAGCTTGGGATCACCTGACAGCTGACGCACGGCGGCACCATGGGCCACCAGGCAATAGAAGCACCGATTGATCGACGAGACCACGACCGCGATCATCTCACGTTCCAACTTGCTGAGCCCGCTGTCCGCCAGCATCAGGTCATTGTACATGCCGGTGAACGCGTTCAGCTTGTCGATGTCAAAGGCGTTTGCCTTCAGTACGTTCGGGACCATGCCCAGCTTCTCGACGCAGATATCGAAGTATTTCTGAGTCTCGGGCGGCAGCGGATCCACCATTGGCAGGTCAAGCGCGGTGGGCATGTCTCGATCGGTCACGTCTGTCTCCTCTCAGACCAGCTGGCGATAGTGATACTCTCCGACGTGTTCCATCCCGAGAGAGTGGTAGAGCGCGTTGGCGCCGGTATTGGCCTTGGTGCAGATCACGCTAAGGGTATGCGCGCCATTGTCCAGCGCCCAAAAGGCCGCGGCGCGCATTGCCCATTGGCCCAGCCTCTGCCGTCGGTGGGCGGGTACGATCTCAAGCGCGTGCAGCATGGCGATACCATCATGTATGGCGACATAAGCGGTGCCGGCCGGTTGATCGCGGTGACGCAGCAACAGTCCGGTTTTCGGACCTGTTGCCCGTTCCATCACGGCCAGCCGGGCAGGCCCGATGCCACCTTGGGCCCAGATTTCGCGCATGATTGCCAACGGCTCCCACAGGCAGAACACCGTGACCGGCGGGACCGGCTGGTCCGTCAGCTGTGAGACCGGGCAGGCATAGATGTTGACCGGATCCAGGACCTCGTATCCGCGTTGCGCCAGTATTTCGTCCAGGTCCGCGTCGTGGGGGCGCAGGCAGAAGATGCGCTTTTGGCCCATCGCAAGCATGACCGCCTCGGCCGCCTCGATGTCGGTCGCTGTGACCGGGCCGGTACGGCTGGCCGCCGATACGCGTGATCCACCGCCCTGCCCTTCGCGCAGCAGAAACGGACCCAATTGCTCATACCGTGCGGCGGGCCAGGTGCCATCGACCACTGCCGCCCAGTCTACCGTCACAGGCCAAGCTCCTTGGCCAGTCGCGTCGTGACCGCATCGATACGCGACCCGTCAGTGCCCCGAACAACCACGTTGGCCCCGAAGACGCCGTTGATCTGGAACGGGTAACACCCGATCGACACGTCGCTGAATTCCTCGGCCACGGCGGCCAGGGTCGCCGCGATGTCGCCTTCTCCCCGGTTGACCCGCAAGGTCTGCGACAACAGCGGTTTTCCTCCGGTCAGGGTGGGCAGCACACTGGCCACCATCGCCTGGAACACCAATGGGACGCCGGCCATCACATGGACATTACCCAGTGTGAACCCTGGCGCGGTGGAAACCGGGTTGTCGATCAGCGTTGCCCCGTCAGGGATGCGCGCCATGCGCAGGCGCGCTTCGTTCAGCTCCAGCCCCGATTGGTCGTAGTGCGCCTGCAGCAGGGCGCGGGCATCGTCTCGCACATCGATTTGCGCCCCGAACGCGCGGGCGATGCAATCGGCGGTGATGTCGTCATGGGTGGGGCCGATGCCCCCGCTGGTGAACACATGGTCATAGCCCTGCGACAGCGCCGTGACGGCGGCCTCGATCGCCGGTGCCTCGTCGCTGACGATGCGGACCTCTTTCAGATCGATGCCGTGTTTGGTCAGCTCCTGCGCCAGATAATGCATGTTGGCGTCGCGGGTTCGGCCGGACAGGATTTCATCCCCGATCACCAGCATTGCAGCGGTTGGGTTGGGCATGGCACGCTCTCCTCTTGATCGACCTTTGCGGCAGGTATAGGCCCGGAACCATGCGCTTTCAAACCCCTCTTGTGCCCGCCCGCCTGATCCGCCGCTATAAACGCTTTCTGGCCGACTGCAGGCTTGAGGACGGGCGCGAGGTGACGGCCCATTGCGCCAATCCGGGTTCGATGATGGGTCTGGCCGAACCGGGCGAAAAGATCTGGCTTGAGCCTAATGAAGACCCGAAGAAAAAGCTCAAATTCGGCTGGCGGCTGGTCGATCATGAAAACGGCCATTTTACCGGCGTTGATACTTCGGTCCCCAACCGGGCCTTGCGCGCTGCGCTCCAAGCCCGGGAGATCCCCGCATTGGCCGCCTATGAAACCGTGCGGCCCGAGGTCAGATACGGCCAGAACAGCCGCATCGACTTTTTGCTGACGCAACCCGGGCTGCCTGACGCCTATGTCGAGGTCAAAAGCGTGACCCTGTCGCGCGAACCGGGGCTGGCCGAATTCCCCGACAGCGTCACCGCTCGGGGCACCAAACATCTGGGGGAGCTGGCCGAAATGGCCGCGCAAGGGCACCGGGCCATCCTGCTCTACCTGGTTCAGCGCACAGATTGCCGCAATTTCGCATTGGCCGCCGATATCGACCCGGCCTATGCGGCAGCGTTTTCGACTGCCCGGGCCAATGGGGTTGAACACTTGGTCTGTGGTACGCGCATTTCACCGGATGGCGTCTGGGTTCAGCCGCAGGCGACGATTTCCAGCGACTGAAGGCCGGTCGATTTCCGCCGCGTGGCGATTCAATCGGGGACGACGGCGTCGACCTCGATTTCAACCAACCATTCGGGATTTACGAACCGGTTGATCGCCATGATCGTGTCCACGGGTCGCGCGTCCAGACAGTACAGCTTGCGGGCCTCGATCGCCTGCTTCCAATTGTCGATATCGGTCAGGATCACGCGGGTTCGGACGATGTCCTGCAAACCCGATCCGGCACGCTCCAGCGCATCCTTGATGATCTCAAAGCATTGTTTGGTCTGCAAATAGACGTCCCCGACCCCGACTGTCTTGCCTTGCGCATCGACCGGGGCAGTCCCCCCGACCGCGATGAAATTCCCCACCCGAACGGCGCGGCTGAAGCCGACGACCGCCTCCATGGGGTTTCCATTCGATATCAGTTCCCGTTTCTGCGACATTCATCCGGCTCCTCTCTTCCCGACCAAATGAGTCTCTGTAGATTCATTTGGCCCCAAATCCGGGCATCGGTCGAGGCCTTTTGACGCCGGGCCGGACCACCCGCGCAAAACGCGGCAGCGTCCCTTGACGTTTCGCCCCCCGCATCCAAATTCAGATCAGGGCGGGCACCCGCGACCCTGCGCCCTCTGGTACTTTCTGCACAAGCAGCGTAGAAAGGATGCTGCGCAGAATTTTTTGGAGCCCCGCACGAATGAAAGAGCATCGTGGCCGTCTGACGAAGGACGGTATCCGCATCTACGAACAGGCTGACTTTGCCGGCATGCACGCGGCAGGGGCTCTGGCGGCGCGCATCCTGGATGATATTGCCGAGCATGTCTTTCCCGGCCAGACCACTGGCGAGATCGACCGGATCATCACCCAGATGGTCGAGGACGCCGGCGCGAAATCGGCCACCATCGGTTACAAAGGCTATCAGCACGCCAGCTGCATCAGCGTGAACCACGTGGTCTGCCACGGGATTCCCGGGGACAAGAAGCTCAAGGATGGCGACATCCTGAATATCGACGTGACCGTGATCGTCGGCGGTTGGTTCGGCGACACGTCGCGCATGTATGTGGCCGGAAAGCTGCCGCGCAAGGCCGAGCGGCTGATCCAGGTGACCCACGACGCCCTGTTCAAAGGCATTGAGATGGTCAAGCCGGGCAACACCTTCGGTGACATTGGCCACGCGATCCAGTCTTATGTCGAAGCCCACCGCATGAGCGTGGTGCGCGATTTCTGCGGGCACGGGCTTGGCCGCGTGTTCCACGCGCCGCCCAACGTGCTGCACTATGGCCGCCCGGGCACCGGCGCGGTTCTGGAAGAAGGCATGTTCTTCACCATCGAGCCGATGGTGAATTTGGGCCGCCCCGAGACCAAGACGCTGGCCGATGACTGGACCGCCGTGACCCGCGACAAGTCGCTGTCGGCGCAGTTCGAGCATTCGGTGGGCGTCACCGCAGACGGGGTCGAGATCTTTACCCTGTCACCGGGCGGCAAGTTCCACCCGACCTACTCCTCCTGATCGGCGGCCTGATCGCGCAGAAGCTTCAGCAGCAGGGTGTCCGGGCCCCATGACGTCACCGCGTCCTGAATGAAGACGGGTGCGGGCCGAGGCCGTGGCTCGGGTCCTGAGGTGGCCTGCGCCTCGAACCGGGCGGGCCAGAGTGGGCGTGAAAGTGCGCGGTCCATAACCGCAGTCTAGCACAGGCCGGTCAATGACCCAAAAGCCGCGGCGCGTCCTTCATGTCACGGATGACTTCAGCCCCGAGCCCGGCCAGGCGCGCGCCGTCATCGTGCGGCGCATAGGCAAGGCACCTCATCCGGGCCCGGATCGCGGCGGTCACACCGTTCGCACTGTCCTCGATGACGACGGGCGACTTCGCACCGAAATGTCGGGCCGCGGTCTGGAACAACCCCGGCTCGGGCTTGGCGCTGCCGACCTCATGGGCCGAGAAGATCGCGCCCTGGAACCTGTCCCACAGCCCGTTCTGGCCCAAGGTGATCTGCATCTTCTCGCGCCGCCCGTTCGAGGCCACACAGAATGGAATGCGCTGTTCGTCCAGATGGCGCAGCAACTCGGGGATTCCCGGAATCACGGGAACACCCGCGCGCAGCACATCATAGATCTGCGCATAGATCTGCTCGGTCCAGTCATCGGGCAGGTCAGCACCCATCTTGCGAGCCGAGTCCCGGACGCCCGACATGGTGCCGCCCACGAACATCGACATGCAGTCCTGCAGCGACAGGTTCAGCCCATACCCGGCCAGGTTGTCGACTATCACTTGGTTGGAGATCGTTTCACTGTCGACCAAGACACCGTCGCAATCAAAAATTACCAGATCATGCATGCGTTCCGTCCCGCCACATCAGAGAGATATGGGTGTCGCCGTATTTGCGCGCATCGTGCAGCGTAAAGCCTTCGGGCGGGGCCATCGGGGCGTTCTCTTCCCAGACCACCAGCGCGTCATCGGCCAGCCAGCCGCCCTTCAGTGCCGCCACCAGCGCCTTTTGCCCCATTCCCATGCCATAGGGCGGGTCGAGAAAGATCAGGTCGAACGGCGCTTCGGGATTGTCGCCCAGCCGCGTCGCATCGCGGCGGATCAGGGCGGTGCGGTCGGCACTGCGGGTCAGCTCGATATTCTTGCGGATCAGCCCCTGCGCCACCCGCCCGTCATCGACGAAGGTGACATGCGCCGCGCCGCGCGAAAGCGCCTCGAGCCCCAGCGCGCCGGTGCCGGCAAATAGGTCCAGCACCCGCAGCCCGTCGAAATCGATCAGGTGGTTCAGCACGTTGAACAGGCTTTCGCGCACCCGGTCGGTGGTCGGGCGCAGATGCGCGCCCGCGTCCCCCTTGCCGACCGAGGCCAATGCCCGGCCCCGGAAATCTCCGGCAATAATCCTCACGCCTTGAGCAGCGGCTTCAGATCCGCTGCGGGGTTGGCCACCACCGCCGGATCGGCGGTCTTGCCCGCGTCGATCAGGCGCTTGCCGACCATGTAGGCGCGCGGGTCGTTCATCGCGTCCACCGCCAGCAACTGATCGCCCTGGTAATACCAGAACGAGGTGGTCGCCCCCTCGCCCGGTCGGGTTACGACCCGGTCATAACGCGTGTTCAGCCCGGCGATTTGCAGCTTCACGTCATACTGGTCCGACCAGAACCAGGGCGTGGCCACGTAATCCTTGCCCGCGCCCAGCATGTTCTGCGCCACTACCTCGGCCTGGTCGATGGCGTTGGGCACGCTTTCCAGACGGATGCGCCGGCCCTTGTAGGGGAACGAGGCGCAATCGCCCGCCGCCCAGATATGGGCGGCAGAGGTGCGGCCCTGCGCGTCGGTTTTGATTCCGTTTTCGATGGCAAGCCCGGCCGCCTCGGCCAGTTCGGTGGCCGGAGCGATGCCCACGCCCACGACCACGAAATGGACCGCCAGTTCCGTCCCGTCGCCCAGCACTGCGCCGGTGACCTTGCCATTCTCGCCGGAGATCCGCTCCAACCCGACGCCCTCGCGGATGTCCACGCCATGCGCGTTGTGTAGTGCTCGGAAATAGTCGCTGGTCTCGCGGGCCGCGACCCGCTGAAGGATACGGTCGGCCATTTCCACCAGCTTCACCTGCACCCCGCGCTTGGCACAGACGGCCGCGGCCTCGAGCCCGATGTAACCGCCGCCCACGATCAGCGCCCGCGCGCCTTGGGTGACGGCGGGGGCCATCGCGTCAACATCGGCCAGCGTGCGCACCACATGCACGCCCGCCAGGTCTCCACCGATGGCGGCAGGCAGGCGGCGCGGATGCGAACCGGTGGTCAGGGCAAGCTGGTCGTAGGAGATCACCTCACCGCTGATGGTCACGGTCTTGGCCGCCGGGTCGATCGCGTCCACCTGCTGACCCAGCCGAAGGGTGATGTCATTCTCGGCATAGAAACTTTCGGGGCGCAGGAACAGACGTTCAAGCTCCATCTCGCCCAGCAGATAGGCCTTGGACAGCGGCGGACGCTGATAGGGCAGCACGGGTTCCGCTCCGATCAGAGTGATCGCCCCTTCAAACCCGCCCTTGCGCAGCCCGGCCACCAGGGATGACCCCGCCTGCCCGGCTCCGATCACGACGATATGGCTCATCTGGTCCGCCCCCTGTCGATTTCCCGTGGCTTGTGCCACCCGCCCACCTATATTGCGGCAAGGAGCGAGTTTGCAATTTCAATCGACAGGAGCATGAAGATGATTTCAACCGGCGACACCCTGCCCGAAGCAACCCTGATCCAGATGGGCGCTGACGGACCGGAAGAGGTGCGGGTCTCCAGCAAGGTCAAGGGCCGCAAGGTGGTGATCTTTGCCGTGCCCGGCGCGTTCACCCCCACCTGCCACTCGGCCCATGTGCCCAGCTTCATGCGCACCAAGGACCAGTTTGCGGCCAAGGGCGTGGACGAGATCATCTGCGTGTCGGTCAACGACCCCTTCGTAATGAAGGCCTGGGGCGAGGCCACGGGAGCAACTGCGGCCGGGCTGACCATGCTGGCCGATCCGGCCTCGGAATTCACCAAGGCGATCGGCATGGATTTCGACGCCCCGCCCGCTGGCCTGATCGCGCGTTCCAAGCGCTATGCGATGCTGGTCGAAGACGGCAAGGTCGTGGCGCTGAACCTCGAGGAAAGCCCCGGCGCCTGCGAGATTTCGGCTGGCGAAGGCCTGCTCGAAGTGATCTGACCCGAACGGCCCCGGTGCGTACCGGAGCCATGCCACAGGTCACGTTGTATGAAGGCCAATTAACTTGGCCCGCACCCTCGGAATGTGCCAGTGTTCCTGCATGGGAACCGGGAGCTCATTCATGAAAAGATTTCTGGCAGTCATTACTTTGGGCGGCGCGGGGCTGTTGACCGCGTGCGGGCCTGCGCCAACGCCGCAGCAACAGGCTGCGCGCCAGCACGAAATCGCCTGTCTTGGCGGCACCCTGGGCGGCGCGTTGATCGGCGGCGCCATCGGCAACCAGTTCGGCGGTGGGTCGGGCAAGGATATTCTGACCGCAGCCGGCGCCGTGGCCGGCGGGGTCGAAGGCCAGAGATTCGCATGCTGAGGAGCGCCAGGATGAAACACTCGGTTCTATTGATGACGGCCCTGATGATGGCAGCACCTGCCGCCGCAGACAGCGTGGCCGAACTGAATGAGCGCGAATTGAACGCGATCGACGCCAACAACGACGGTTTCCTGTCGCGCGACGAATTCGATGCCTTTTCGGATTACGCCTATCAGGAAATGGACGATGACAAGAATGGCACGCTCGGTCTGGACGAGGCCAAGCCGTTCATGGATATCAAGATGTTCCAGAAGATTGACCGCAATCGCGACAACTCTATCTCTCGGTCAGAGTATGACTCGCAGATGAATGACGATTTCCTGTCTGCGGACAAAGACCGGAACGGTCAGTTGGATTGAGGCCCGGCGCCCCGGCACGGCTGACCCTGTGACCAATAGGAGCGCAGGCATGAGAGTATTTTATTGGCTTGGCGCGGTCGTTCTGCTGGCAGCGTGCGACGTCCCGCAGGCGCCGGTCGTGACCGGGCCGGACGGGCAAGCGCACATTCAGATCAATACGGCAGGTCTGACCTGCTATCAGACGCGCTGTCTGGACATCAATCCGGCGGCGCGTAGCGTACGGATGATGGGCAATCGCACCGCCGGAATCCCGCGCGACATCGACGTGAGCGACGGTACCGTGACCCCGGCCGAGTTCCGTCGTCTGGGCGAGGTAGCGATGTTGGCTGGGGGCATGGGGTCGCGGGGCGACCGCGGCTAAAGCAGGCTGTCCATCTTGCGCGCAAGCTTGGCGTCCTGAGACGACAGGCCGCCCACGTCATGAGTGGTCAGCACCACCTCGACCGTGCGGTAGACGTTGGACCATTCGGGATGATGGTTCCATTTTTCCGCAAAGATCGACACTTTGGTCATCCAGCCGAAGGCATCGACAAAATCGTCGAAGATAAAGGTCTTGGTGATCGCGTCACGATCCTTGACCATGGTCCAGCCGTTCTTGAACAGCGGATCCAGCAGCGGGCCACGGGTCTCGGTCGACAGAAGTTCGCTCATTGCTGTTCCTCCGGGTTGGCTTTTCTGAACGGGCCGTAATCCGTCAGAATTTCGATCTCTTCCCCTACCGCGCGGGCCTCGGCCTCGAGATACCGCGCGACGGCGTCCGCAAAGCCGGGATCGGCGATCCAGTGCAGGCTGTGCGTGCGCGTGGGCAGATAACCCCGCGCCAGCTTGTGTTCTCCCTGCGCGCCGGCTTCGACGCGGTCAAGACCATGCGCGATGGCAAAGTCGATCGCCCTATAGTAGCACAGTTCGAAATGCAGGCAGGGGTGATGTTCGTTGCAGCCCCAATAGCGCCCGAACAAGGTCTTGCGCCCGATGAAGTTCAGCGCCCCCGCGATCGGGTATCCGCCCCGCTCGGCCAGCACCAGCGCCACGTCATCGGCCATGGTTTCGTGAACGATGTCAAAGAATTGCCGCGTCAGATAGGGCGAGCCCCACTTGCGTGCGCCGGTGTCCTGATAGAACTCCCAGAACGCGTCCCAGTATTCGGGCCGCAGATCGGCGCCGGTCAGGGTGCGGATTCCGCCGTCAAAGGCATTGGCCTGCGCCCGTTCCTTGCGGATGTTCTTGCGCTTGCGCGAAGACAGGGCGGCGAGGAAATCGTCGAAATCGGCATAGCCGTCGTTCAGCCAGTGAAACTGCTGCGAGTCGCGCGCCAGCAGGCCCATCCGCTGCCCGGCCAGCGCCTCGTCCTGGGTGCAGAAGGTAACGTGAAGCGACGACAGGCGGTTGTCGGCGGCCAGTTGCACCGCCCCCTGCACCAGCGCCGACATGGCGATCCCGTCATAGCCGGGCCGTGTCAGGAACCGCCGCCCGGTCGCCGGGGTGAAGGGCACAGCGATCTGCAATTTGGGGTAATACCGCCCGCCCGCGTTTTCATAGGCATGGGCCCAGCTGTGATCGAAGATGTATTCGCCCTGGCTGTGCGACTTGGCAAACATCGGCGCGGCCCCGATCAGCAGGCCGTCCAGATAGGCGGTCAGGTATTGCGGCTGCCAGCCGGTGCCCCGCCCGACCGAGCCGCTGTCTTCCAGCGCGCGCAGGAACCGATGCGTGGTGAACGGGTCCAGCGGGCGGGTGCCGTCGGCGGCCTCGGGGCAGGCGCAACTGTCCCATTCGGCCGCCGGGATCTGATCCAGCGCCGACAGAACCCGTATCTCGATCTGTGACTGGTCCATGTGCCCTCCTGCGTCCCCTGAACTATCTGTGACGCCAGCAGCCGGGTTCAACCCGGAATGGCGGCCAGATAGTTCTCGAAGGTCACGTTGTCGGCCACCTTTCGCGCCTCGGCCTCCTGTTCGGCCGAGCGCACCGTCCAGCACAGGATCGGCACGCCTTGCGCCTTCAACTCGGCCACGCGGGGGCGGGCCAGGTCCTGCACCTCGTGGCTGATGAAGCTGGCGCCAACCCGGTTGAAATCGGGGATGTCGCGCAGGTGGTCGCAGACCTCGGCCGGCAGATGCTCGACTTCGGGCTTGTAGGAACAGGTCGTCAGCCCACGCGGAATCTCCGGCGCCAGCCGGGCCAGCTCGGCCACGGAGTTGGGGTTGAACGACATCAGCGCGACCGGACCGTCATAGGACTTCAGCAGCGCGACCGCATCCCGTTCCAGCCGCCCGTCCACAGGCCCCATCGCACCGTGCTGATCCTTGAACTCGATCAGCAACGGCACGCGGCCCGCCACCAGTTGCAGAACTTCCTCAAGCGAGGGGATACCCTCGTCCCCGTGCAGCAGCGGAAGGTCCGCGGCCTCGGCCCGGGTGATCTGCTGAATGGCGCCCGGCCGCCCGGTCAGGCGCGTCAGATCATAGTCGTGGAACACCATGGCATGGCCGTCCGACGTCAACTGCAGGTCAATCTCGATCCCGTAGCCCGCAGCAATGGCGGCCCGGATGGCCGCCCGGCTGTTTTCCGGGCGGTTCTGGCGAATGTCATGCAGCGCCCGATGCGCGATCGGCGCGCCCATGAACACACGAGGCAGAGACGGTGTCATTGGATCTCGAAAATCCCTTCGATCTCGACGGCCACGCCCAACGGCAGCGACGCGGCGCTGACGGCCGAGCGCGAATGGCGGCCCGCATCGCCCAGCGCCTCGACCAGGAAGTCCGATGCGCCGTTGATCACCTGCGGCTGGTCGGTGAAATCGGCGGTCGAGTTCACGAATCCGGTCAGCTTGATCACCCGCACCAGCTTGTCGATGTCACCACCACAGGCCGCCTTGACCTGGGCCAGCAGGTTGATGGCACAGACCCGCGCCGCCGCCGCACCGGCAGCGACATCCATATCGGCGCCCAGCTTGCCGGTGATCAACGCATCGTCCTTCGAGATCTGACCCGACACATAGACGATGTTGCCCACCCGCACGAACGGGACGTAGTTGGCTGCCGGTGCGGGGGCGTCCGGCAAGGTCACGCCCAGGGATTCCAGTTTGGCTGCGATGCTCATGTGATTGTCCTCAATTTCATGTGACTCGGGCGGACGCTAACCGGGAACACCGCCCACGGAAAGCCGGAAACCGGCAGTTTCGCATTTGCCCTCGATTTGGGCAGGTCTCCACTCATGCGGATGTGTTGAATGCAGGCCACTTTACCCGGGTCCGGCGCGCGAGTTAAACGCTAGGAGTTTCCTTTCGGGTGCGAAACGACTATGTGCCGTTGAATTGGTCCGTTGTGCCAACGAGAAAACATATTGATTGAGTGTCCGGCTGGATTACATCCGGACGATCGGGAGTAACCAAGACCGTGTCCAACCGGATCCGTTTCAAGCACATCGTCGCAGTGTCGCTGTTCGCGGTTCTGTCGGCCTGCGCGTCGCAACCCCAGGACGCAGCGGCCCGCGGCGAGGTCTTCGACCCCTACGAAAACGCAAATCGCGGCATTCACAAGTTCAACCTGGGCGTCGACCGGTTCCTGTTCCGCCCGGCCTCGAAGGGCTATGTGAAAATCGTACCCGACCCGATGGTCACCAGCTTCAATAACTTCGCTGAAAACATCTCGTTGCCCGGACAGGCCGTCGACTATCTGCTGCAGGGCAATCTGAAACAATCGGGCAACGCCCTGCTGCGGTTCGTGATCAACTCAACAGTGGGCGGGTTCGGTCTGTCCAAACCGGCGGATGAGTTGAACCTGCCGCCGGTTGATACCGATTTCGGCGAAACGCTTCATGTCTGGGGCTTCGGCGAAGGTGCTTATGTCGAACTGCCGTTCTACGGCCCCTCGACGACCCGGGATGCGGTCGGCGTTGTGGTCAACCTGTTCTCGAACCCGATCAACTTCTCGCCGACGCGACCGGCCGACAACCTGGGCGTCTATGCCGAGGTGGTGCGGCGGATGGGCGATCGGGGCAGGTTCTCGGACACGGTCGACTCGATTCTCTATGAAAGCGCAGACAGTTACGCTCAGGCCCGCCTGATCTATTTGCAAAACCGCCGGTTCGAACTGGCAAGGGACGATGAGGATGCCTATCTGGGTCTGTACTCCGATCCCTACGCCGATACCGGCACCGACCCGGTCAGGGACCCATACCTTGACCCTTACGAGGACCCATATGAGGACCCCTATGCTGAATAACGCCATGAACCGCCGTACCTTTGCCGCCACCGCCCTGGCCGGGCTGGCCGTGGCTGGCCTTCCGCAGCAGACCTTGGCGTTGACCGAGGCCAGCGCCACGCAACTGGTCAACAGCGTCGTTGCCGAAATCACGCGCGTGATCGACTCGGGCAAATCCGAAAGCGCCATGCTGCGCGATTTCGAAAAGATCTTCGTGCAGTATGCCGACGTTCCGATCATGGCGCGCTATGCGTTGGGCGCCGACGCCCGCAGCGCCAGCAATGCGCAGATGCGCGAATTCACCAAGGCTTTCCAAGGGTACATCTCGCGCAAATATGGTCGACGCTTCCGCGAGTTTATCGGGGGTGAGGTCACCGTGAAGAATGCCCGCAAGATCAAGGCCGGCTACGAGGTTCGCAGCAGCGTCAAGCTGCGCGGCGAAGCGCCGTTCGAGGTGACCTTCCTGGTGTCGGACAAGTCGGGTCGCGACAAGTTCTACAACATGTTCATCGAAGGCGTGAACCTGCTGCTGACAGAGCGGACCGAGATCGGCGCCATGCTGGATGCGCGCAAGGGCAACCTGGATCAGTTGATCAATGACCTGAAAAAGACCGGCTGAACCAACCGGTCAGAGTAGTGATGACGCCGCGCAGGATCCCTGCGCGGCGTTTTTCGTGGCTCAGTTCAGGCGTTCGCCTGTCGCTTTCGCAAAATAGGACACTTTGCTCATATCAAAGGCCAGGTTCAGCATCTGACCGGCCCTGGCGCTGGTCTCGGCATGCAGGCGCGCGGTGACCTGTTTGCCGCCCAGTTCCGACACGACGTAGGTATCGGCACCGGCCGGTTCGACCATATCGACCAGGCAGGCGGCCTCTTGCACACCGGCACCAGCGCGGAACCCGGATTCAGCGATGTCCTCGGGGCGCAGGCCCAGGATCACCTCTTCGGGCAGGTCCAGATCGCGCGTATCCGTCAGCACGATCGGGTCAGCCCCATCCCGCGCAATGGCAACCTGCGTGCCGGTCCCGTTGCGCTGGACCCGCGCCGGGATCAGGTTCATCGCCGGCGAGCCCATGAAATCGGCCACGAACAGGTTGGCGGGGCGATTGTAGATCTCGGCCGGGGTGCCGATCTGCTGCACCACGCCGCCCTTCAGCACCACGATCTTGGTGGCCAGGGTCATCGCTTCGATCTGGTCATGGGTCACATAGACGATCGAGGCATCCAGCGTCTGATGCAGCTTTTTGATCTCGGTCCGCATCTCGACCCGCAGCTTGGCATCCAGGTTCGACAGCGGCTCGTCGAACAGGAACAGCTTGGGGTCGCGCACCAGCGCCCGGCCCATTGCCACACGCTGACGCTGGCCACCCGACAATTGGCTGGGGCGGCGGTTCAGCAACGGCTCGATCTGCAGAAGCGCGGCGACCTCTTTCAGCTTGGCGTCCTGTGTCGCCTGATCGACCCCGCGCACCTTCATGCCAAAGGTGATGTTCTTGGCCACCGACATGGTCGGGTACAGGGCGTAGGACTGGAACACCATCGCGATGTCGCGGTCTTTGGGGCTGACATGGGTCATGTCCTTGCCTCCGATCGACAGCGTCCCGCCCGAGATCGGCTCGAGCCCGGCGATGCAGTTCAGCAGGGTCGACTTGCCACAGCCCGAAGGGCCGACCAGCACCAGGAAGTCGCCCGGTTCGATCGAGATGTTGATGTCCTTCAGAATCTCGGTTGCGCCGTAATTCTTGTACAGGTTTTTGATATCGAGGATGGGAGCCATGGGTTATCCCTTCACGGAACCGGCGGTCAGGCCGCGGATGAAATACTTACCGGCAACGACATAGACGAGCAGCGTCGGCAGCCCCGCGATGATCGCGGCGGCCATGTCGACGTTGTACTCTTTGACGCCGGTGGTTGAGTTGACGATGTTGTTGAGCGCCACGGTCACGGGCTGTGTGCCCGCCTGGCTGAACGAAACGCCGAACAGAAAGTCATTCCAGATCTGGGTGAACTGCCAAATCACGGTCACCACGATGATGGGCAGCGACAGCGGCAGGAAGATCGACCAGAAGATCCGAAAGAACCCGGCACCATCCACCCGCGCCGCTTTGGTCAGCTCGGCCGGGATGGTGACGTAGTAGTTGCGGAAGAACAGCGTGGTGAAGCCCAGCCCATAGATCACGTGGACGAAGATCAGGCCCGGAATGGTTCCGGCAATCCCCATCAGGCCCAACAGACGCGCCATCGGCAGCAGGACCACCTGGAATGGGATGAAGCAACCGAACAGCATCAGGGAAAAGATGATGTTGGCCCCTTTGAAACGCCACTGTGCGACGACAAATCCGTTCAACGCCCCCAGAAGGGTTGAGATTGCCACGGCAGGGACCGCAATCAGGACCGAGTTCCAGAAATAGGGCCGCAGGCCTTCGCACTGGATACCGGTGCAGGCGCCCGACCAAGCGGTTTTCCAGGCATCCAGACTGACCTCGCGCGGCAGCGAGATCAGCGATCCCGTGCGAATTTCCTCGAGGCTTTTGAGCGATGTGGTCAACATCACGAAAAGCGGCATCAGGTAGTAGAGCGCAAAAAGACCAAGCAGGACATACAGCAACCAACGCAGGGCAATCTTGCCCGTGGCACTCTGGCTGCGAGTTCGGGTTTGGGGCATCGACAGATCAGTCATTTTTCGCCCTCAGTTCTGAGTAGAGGTAAGGAACCACGATGGCAAAGACGACCAGCATCATGATCATCGCGGACGCCGCCGCCTGGCCGATATCGCCGCGCGAAAACGCCATGGCGTACATGTAGGTTGCGGGCAGATCGGTCGCGTAACCCGGACCGCCGCCTGTCAGGGCGATGACAAGGTCAAAGCTCTTGATCGCAAGGTGGGCCAACACGATGAAGGCCGACAGGAAGATCGGAGCCATCGACGGAATGATGATTGCCGTATAGATCCGCCAGGTGGGGATGCCATCGACCTGCGCGGCCTTGATGATCTCACCATCCACCGAGCGCAGTCCGGCCAGGAACAGAGCCATGACAAAACCCGAGCTCTGCCAGATCGCGGCGATGACGATCGTGTAGATCGCGTAGTCCGGGTTCACCAGCCAGTCGAACTTGAAATTCGTAAAGCCCCAGCCCTGGACCATGGCCTCGATACCCAGACCCGGGTTCAGGATCCACTTCCACGCGGTGCCGGTCACGATCATCGACAGCGCCATCGGGTACAGGTAGATCGTACGGATCGCGCCTTCGACGCGGATCTTCTGATCCAGCAGGATCGCCAGCAGCAGGCCCAGAACCATCGCGATCACGATGAACAGCGCGCCAAAGACGTAAAGGTTGTTGATCGCCGTGTCCCAGCGGGGCGAGTCAAACAGGCGGTCATATTGGATGAAGCCCTTGATCTCGTATTTCGGCAGCAGTTTCGATCGGGTCAGCGACACCCAGGCGGTCCATCCGATAAATCCGTAGACAAAGATCAATACGGCGATGAACGACGGTGCCAGCACCACCTTGGGAAGGTGGTTTTCCAGCCATTCGGACATTTTTTCCTCCGGGGAAAGATGCTCTGCCCCGCAGTATAGGGGGCAGAGCGTGTTGGATCAGTAGCTGTTTGCCACCGCGTCCGCCAGTTGCTGAACCGCGTCAGCCGAGGACATATCCGAGTTGAAATGTGCGGTCACGACGTCGGTGATCGCACCAGCCTGCGCACCGCGCAGCGCCATGCCATGTGCGTAGGACGGCAGCAGCGAGCCATTGGCGGACGAAGCGCCCATGTCTTCGGCCGAGATCTTGGCGCAGATGTCGAACTTGTCCAGTGCGACGTCGGTCCGCGCCGGAATCGAACCCTTGTTCAGGTTGAACACTTCCTGGAACTTGGGGGCCACGATCAGCTTGGCCAGCAGTTCCTGACCGGCGCGCTTGTCGTCGCCGTCCACGTCGAACATGGCAAAGCTGTCGACGTTGTACAGGTAGCCGTCACCAGGGGTCGAGGCGCACAGGAAGTCTTCGCCGGGGACCTTGCCCGCGGCAAGGAATTCACCCTTGGCCCAGTCACCCATGATTTGGAAGGCGGCCTCACCGTTCATGACCATCGCCGTGGCCAAGTTCCAGTCGCGGCCCGAGAAGTTCTCATCAACGAACCCGCGCAGGGTGCGCATCTGGTCAAAAATCTGAACCATCGTGTCCGAGGTCAGAGTCTCAGGGTCCAGATCGACAAAGGCCTTCTTGAAGAACTCGGGTCCGCCGATGCCCAGCGCAACTGCTTCGAAGACGGTTGCGTCTTGCCAGGCCTGACCACCGTGGGCCAACGGGATGACGCCTGCGGCCTGCAGCTTCTCGGCAGCGGCGTTGAACTCGTCCCAGGTGGTCGGCATCTCAATGTCATTGGCAGCCAGGATGTCGGCATTTGCCCAGATCCAGTCGATACGGTGCACGTTGACCGGTGCGGCACACCAAGTGCCTTCGCACTGCATGTGCGCCGCGATCGAGGCGGGCAGGACTTCGGCCCAGCCCTCGGCCTCGGCAACGTTCGAGATGTCCGCCAGAACACCCTCTTCATACCATTCCTGGATCGCCGGGCCTTTCAGCTGAACGGCGGTCGGCGCGTTGCCGGCCAGAACGCGGGCGCGCAGCGCGGTCATCGCCGCGTCTCCGCCGCCGCCTGCAACGGGCATATCCGTCCAGGTGCCGCCATTGGCCGCAAACTCTTCCTGCAAAACGGCGACCGACTTGGCCTCGCCGCCCGACGTCCACCAGTGCAGAACTTCGGCCTGCGGTTCGGCCATCACCGACGTGCCAGCCAGAACGGCCAGCGACGACGCCGTGGCGAGTGCGAAACGTTTCATGTTTGGTATCCTCCCAGATCCTTGTTTGCTGCCGCGGGGCAGCGATGCGGGACATTACCGGCAGCCGCTTGCCGTCTGGCAATGGCAAATTTCCCATGTATCCGGCACGGGCTGCAAATTTTCCCGCCTTTTGTTACAGCGTGTTACGTTGACCTTGAATCTGTTGCAGTCCGTTACAATTGAGGGCAGCGTCGAGGGGGAAATCGGGGAGGAACAGCGTGAGCATTCCACGTCTGCTGGTTGTGGATGACGATCCGGAAATCCGGTCGATGTTGACCCAGTTCTTTCACCAGAACGGGTTCATTGCCCTGCCAGCAGCAACCGAGCGCGAGGTGCAGGCACACCTGAAATCAGGCCGCATAGACCTGATCCTTCTGGACGTGATGCTGGGTGATGAAAACGGTGTTGAGATCTGCGCCCGGCTGCGCCGCGAACAGGACGTGCCGATCATCTTCGTGTCGGCCCTGTCTGCCGATCACCAACGCATGGCCGGGTACGAGGTGGGCGCTGACGACTACATCGCCAAGCCGTTCAACCCGCAACTGCTGCTGGCGCGCGTGCGCGCGGTGATGCAGCGCGCGCGGCGCACGCCATCGCTGGCCTATCGCCGGCGGATCCGCACGTTCCGCTTTGGCGGATGGGTCTATGACGGAAAGCGCGACGAGGTGCATGCCCCGGACGGGTACCAGGTGTCGCTGTCGCAGCGCGAAACCGCGCTGCTCAAGGTGCTGCTGGCCAACCCGCACATTCCGCTGACCCGTGACGAGATCGCCGCCGCGCTGGACGTCACGGGCACCGGTGACAAGCCCGAAGCGCAGGGTCGGGCCATCGACGTTCTGGTGGGGCGGCTTCGGTCCAAGATCGAGGCCAACCCCAAAGATCCGCAGATGCTGCGCACGGCCCGCGGTGTCGGCTATGTCTTCGCCTGCGAGGTCACCGTGGAACAGGAGGCATGACCCTGCGCCTGCGGGATCTGGGCTGGGCCTGGAGCCTGGGTGCGTTTGCTGCCGGGCTGTTGGCGGCAGGACTGTGGTTTTCATCCGTTCGCAACTGGGACGCCTATCTGACCCGGGCCTATGTTGCCGGGTTCTCGGTCTACGAAGATCTGCGCACAGGTCGCGCCTCGCATCCCGACGTGTTGATCACGCCACTGCCGCCCGAGGCGGCAAGTCTGGCCGATGCGGGTGAATTCGAGCAGTTGCCCGACCTTGCAGGACGCCGGTTTCTGACCAACCTGTCCATTCTGACCGACAGTTCGGCACCGCTCAGCGGACGGAACCTGACGCTTGCGGTCTTGTCCGACCGGCTGGTCTATCCGGTATCCGACATCGTGTCAGGCAGCGATCAGACCGGGCCGCAGAAGATGGGCAACCTGACACGCCTGCTGGCCACCTATTGCAGCGAACCCATTCTGGTGGCCCGGTTCGGACAGGGCGCGTGGCAGAAGATCGACGGTACGCAGGTCTGGGGGTGCGATGCGGCCCCGGCCGACCTGCGTCTGCCTGCGATCTTTTTGGCGGTCGTGGCACTTGCGATCATTCTGACATCAGTTGGCAATGTGACAGACAGCTTTTCGCGGTTCTCCCAGTCGCTGCGTGACCGCCGGCGCAGCGGGGGTCCGGACAGCTACGACATGTCCGGGCCGGCCGAACTGCGCGACATCGTATCGGCGGTCAATACGCATCTTGAGGACGAACGCGCACAGCTGGAAAAGCGTGCCACGGTCCTGTCCGGCGTCAGCCACGACCTTGGGACGCCAGCGGCCCGCGTGCGTCTGCGCGCGGCGCTGATTCCGGACGCCGGGTTGCGAGAGAAGCTGGAGTCCGATGTCGACCAGATGACCGGCATGATCGAAAGCGTGTTGACCTACACCCGCTCGGAACTGAGCATCGAGGACCCGCGCCAGATCTCTCTCACCTCACTGGTCGAGTCGCTGGTTGCCGACTACCAGGATATGGATCTGCCTGTGACCCTGAAACAGGTCGCCCCGGTCGAGGTGGAGGGCGCGGCGTCGCTTTTCATGTCGCGGCGCGGGCATGGCTCGCTTCCAGAGACCCGTCGCATCCTTGTCATGGCGCGACCGATCTCATTGAAACGGGCGCTGACGAACCTGATCGACAACGCGCTGAAATACGGGCGCCACGCAACGGTTGAACTAGAAACCGACGCGGAAACCGCCACGATTGTCGTCGAAGACAAGGGAACCAACTTGTCCGTCTCGGATATCGAAGCGCTGATGGCCCCGTTCCGGCGCGGTTCGAACATCGGGTCGTCCGACGGGTTCGGACTGGGCCTGACAATCGTTGCAACCGTGGCAGAGCAACATGGTGGCTCGCTGCGCTTTGAAGCGGGTGATCAGGGTCTACGGGCACGGCTGCAAATCCGGCGCTGAGACCGTCCACACGCAGGCTAGGAATAGCTTCGCACCAAGGCACTGGCGATCAGGGACCACCCATCCGCAATCACGAAAAACGCCAGTTTGAACGGCAGCGAAACCGTGGCGGGCGGCACCATCATCATCCCCATCGACATGAGTACCGCGGCCACTACAAGATCGATGATCAGAAACGGTAGAAATATCAGGAATCCGATCTGGAACGCGCGGGCAACCTCGGACAGCATGAAGGACGGCATGAGAACCGAAAGAGGCGCCTCCGGCGACAGCTCCATCGACGCGGTGTCGGGGCGCAAGGCCGCCATGGCCCGAAACGTGTCACCATCCAGCCGCGCCACCATGAACTCGCGGAACGGCACCATGGCACGTTCCAATGCAGGCTCTACCGCGAGCGTTTCTTCGACCATTGGTCGGATCCCGGTATCCCAAGCCTGGGTAAAGACTGGCTCCATGATGAAGTAGGTCAGAAACAGCGCCAGGCTGACGATCAGCATGTTGGGCGGGGACTGTTGCAATCCGATCCCCTGCCGCAGAATACCCAGTACCGTGACCAGAAAGGGGAAGCAGGTCACCATGATCGCAAGGCCGGGTGCCAGGCTGAGCACCGTGATCAGCAGGATCAACTGAATGGTTCGCGCCGATATGGATCCGCCGTCGCCCAATGACAGCGACAGCTCCTGTGCCGATGCCAGTGCTGGTGTCAGCACAAGGATCGCCGATGCACACCAGGCCGCCCGACGCATCATCCAAGTCCGTTCTGGAAATCCGAAATCTCGGTCAGACGCACCGCCAATTGACCGGCGTTGTCCCCCTCCATTTCCTCGAGCAGACCACGGGCGACCAATTGGTCGCCGACATACAGATCCACCGGATCTTCAACCCGTTTGTCCAAGGTCAGAACGGCGTTCTCACCCATGGTCAACAAGTCGCGTATCAAGGGGCGCGCCCGACCGACGGAAGCCGTCACCTCGATGGGAACGGCTTCGAACGGGTTGGGTCTTTCAGGTTTGGATGCAGGTGCGTCACTCATTTGACAAAGCCTCTTTTGCCTCAAAAACATATGCGTCGAAAGCGGCGGCGATCGCGTCCAGCAGCGCGGTGCAATCAACCTCGGACCGGGCGGTGCCGACCTGCAACCGCGCCTGACCTGGCAGCAACTCGGGGTCCGCGACGACCTTGGGGAGGGGCGTGATGTCGACGGGCAACAACGCCTCGACATCCCCTTCAACACCGGGTGGAACCAACAGAAGGATCGGTTCTGCAACCTGCGCATTGGCCATTTCGCTCAACTGCTCGATCACGCGGGCGGCAAGCCCCCGATCCAACGCCTGGGGAAGAACGGTCTGAACCAGAGCGCTGAACATCGGTTCAAGCGACAAGGTCATCCGGGTCAGAGCTTCCTGGTAGGTGAAGGACATGTCGGAGAAGGCTGCCCGCATATCCTCGGTCAGCGCAGCGCGATCTTGGGCTTGGGCCTGCAGCGCATCCTCCCACCCGGCACCATATCCGCGTTCGAAAGCGGCGAGCCGCTCTTCCTCCAAAGCTTCTTCGTCCAGCAATCGCAGATCCGCGCCGTCGGCCTGAGCCGTGAAATCCTCGAGCAGGTGGGCGATCGACATCACACCTTCTCCTCGTTTTCTTCCAGCCAGTTCCGCAGAATTTCGACCGTCTCTTCCTGTTTGTCCCCGATCATGGCGCGCAGACGGCCGACCGCATCTTCGCTTGCCGTGGACCCAATCGCAGGCACAGAGCCTCCGTTTTCACCCTGGCCGGTGAGAGCGCTGAATTCCTGTCCATCAGCATCTGAGATTTCACCGACAAGATATGGCGCGCCGCCCTCGGCGGAGGCTGCGGCAGGCGGCAAGGCTGGCACTGCGGCCGAACCGGTCAGGATCGGCCGGATCACGAACAGCCCCATGACCAGCGATACGATGGCCAACACTGCCATCTGTATCAGCGACATCGTATCCAGATGGATGCTTTGCCAGACCGAAGCGGTCGCCAATGTTCCCTGCGGTTCGACATTGGGCAGTTCCAGGGATTTCAGCGTGATGACATCCCCGCGATCCGCATCGAAGCCCACGGCCGAGGCGACAAGCTCTTCCAGAGCGTCCAGTTCCGGCTGTGCCATCGGTTCAAAAACCTCGGCACCGGTGGCGTCCGTTGTGCGGATTCCGTTGACGAGCACGGCAACCGTCAGGCGTTTGATGGCGCCCGGCACCCGCAGAACTTCAAGCTCGGTCTCTGAAACCTCATAGTTGATCCGCTCGCGGGTTTGCGTGGCTGAAGAATTCGATTCATCGCTGCCATTGCCGTCCCCGTCCGGCAGGTTGGACGCGACCGTCACATCAGACGACTGATTGCGGGAGGTATCCGACCGTTCCTCGACATCGGTGCTGATTGCGACGCGGCCCTTGGGGTCAAACCGCCGCTCTCTTATGGATTCGGTCTCGGTGACCGTGTCGACGCTGACTTCGACCACCGCATTGCCGGGTCCGACGCGTGCCTCGACCAGCCGCAGGACGCGGTCGCGCAAGACCTTGGCCTTGTCATCGGCAGTGTCGGCGGCAACCGCCGTCTCTTGCGGGCCGATCACCGCACCGTTGGAATCGATCACCGCAACATCCTCGGGCGCGAGGCCGGTCACGGCGGAGGCCACCAAAAAACGGATCGCCTTGGCCTGCTCAACCGTGATCTTGGCCCCGGATGGCACCAGATAGACCGAAGCGGTTGGCGAAACGCTGGGCTGGAACGGGCTTGTGGACCCGCTGGCAATGTGAACCCGCGCCTGCCCCACATGAGGGCTGCTGACGATGGTTCGCGCCAGTTCACCCTCCTTGGCGCGCCGATAGGCAGCGTCGAACATCTGCGAGGTCGTACCGAACCCACTCAGGGTATCCAGCAGTTCATAACCCCGGTTGCCATTTGCAGGCAGACCCTCGCTTGCCAGGGTCATGCGCAACTCGTCGCGTTGCGAGCCCGGAACATAGATTGAGCCGCCACGAATCTCGTAGGTGACACCGCGTTGATCCAGGGCGCGGACGATATCCCCCGCCGCCCCGCTTTCCAGCCCCGAATAGAGGAGTGTCATGGACGGAGATGTCACCAACCGCGACATCGCCAGGACACTCAGGAACACGACGATAGCCGCCCCCGCCACGATGATTTGTTTGCGCCTGCCCAAACTTGCCCAGACAGTTCCAATCTGCTGCACGCTCACCTCCGACTCGTCGACATTCTGTGCGGCTCGTGCCCTGTTTGAACGATTGCCCTTAACAATCGGTTAGTCCCTGCGGGGTTATGACGGGTGCCGAACGCAAGAATGAGGACGCCATGACAGACGCGACCGTGGATGAGGCAGAAGGCCCGAAGAAGTCGGGTAAAAAGGGACTGATGATTGGCGTGGTTCTGGCGCTGCTGGGTGCTGCGGGCGGGTACTATGTGACCGCGTCCGGGCTTTTGGGCAAAGCCCCAGAGGCCGAAGGAGAAACAGCGGAAAACGCGGACGCCGGACATGCGATCGATGCGTTGCCGGACTTCGGGTTCGTCGACCTGCCGCCCGTGATCGTGTCCGTGAATTCCGGCGATTCGCGCCATCTGAAATTCCACGCGCAACTTGAGGTGGCCGCCGGTCACGAGGCCGAGTTGGAAAAGATGATTCCCCGCATCATGGACGTGATGAACGGCTATCTCCGGGCCATCAACCTGTCTGACCTCGAGGACTCGCTGGCCCTGGTTCGCATCCGCGGGCACCTGCTGCGGCGCATCGGCATCGTCGTTGGCGAAGGTCGGGTACGTGACGTTCTGGTCACGGAATTCGTATTGAACTAGGAGGCGAAATTGGAACTGATCTCGGACATTCTGCTGGTCGCCGGCGCCTTGGGGGCCGGATTGTACTGTTTTGTTCTGTCCCGACGCCTCAGGCGGTTCACGGACCTGGAGCGGGGCGTCGGTGGCGCGGTTTCCGTGCTGTCCGCACAGGCGGAAGAACTGAAAAAATCCCTGGATGCCGCGCGTGCTGCATCTGACCAGGCCGGGCACAAACTGCAGGATCTGACCGTGCGCGCCGAGTCAGTCGCACAGCGGCTTGAGTTGATCATGGCGTCGATGCACGACGTGATCCCCGAGGACAAACCCGCGGCTGAAGAGCCTGCAAATTCCTCGGCCGAAACCAAAAAGCCGTCACCTCTCGAAGCGGAACCGGTCTCGCTGAAAGAGGAATCCGGGCCTCAAGCACCCGAGCAACCCGCCGAGCCTGAGGCGGTGGAACCAAAGCCATCCAAGCCGGAAGCCGAGGTCAAAATCACCAACGACCCCGCAGAGGATCCCGGCCCGATTCCCAAAGGCGTATTGTTCTTCAGGCACAAGGCGCAAGGTAGCGAGGCCCGATCCTGATGCGCAGCCTGCAACCTGTCCAGCGTCGACCACGTGGTGGCGTTCTGACCCTCATTTCAGCCTTGATGATCAGTTCCGCCATCATACGGCTGGGGCTGGAGGCTGGGCCGGCTTTGGCAAGGGGTTCTGACCCCTCGGAAGTCTCGGCACACAGCACCGAATCGGACGAAAAACCGGACATGCAAGCCTTGCTGACCGAATTGCTGCGTCGGGAAGCAGCCGTCAAACAGCGTGAGAGCGCGCTGCGCGACAGGGAGCGTGCCCTGGAGATTGCAAACGAGGCCATTGCGACGCGCCTCTCTGATTTGCAAGAGACCGAGGCATCGCTGCGCGAGACATTGGCCGTGGCGGACAAGGCGGCTGAAACCGACCTTGCCCGTCTGACCGATGTCTATCAGAACATGAAGCCCAAGGACGCCGCGGCGCTGTTCGAAACGATGGATCCGGTTTTTGCGGCCGGTTTCCTGTCGCGTATGCCGCCTGAGGCTGCTGCGGGTGTGATGGCCGGTCTCAGCCCCGAGGCCGCCTATACCATCAGTGTCGTAATGGCCGGACGCAACGCCAACGCCCCCACTGAGTAGCCGCCATGAGCCCCACCCACAAAGACCGCTCTGCCGGAGAGACCACATGATCGGAATTCTTGGAATCGTCTTTATTTTCGTAATGGTGTTCGGCGGCTACCTCGCCGCCGGCGGCAAGATGGCGATCATCCTCAAATCTCTGCCGTTCGAGATGATGATGATCGGCGGGGCCGCCATCGGCGCCTTTCTGATCAGCAATGACCTGTCGGCGGTCAAACACACGATCAAGGATCTGGGCAAGGTTTTCAAAGGCCCGAAATGGAAGCCCGAAGACTACCGCGATCTGCTGTGCCTTCTGTTCTCACTGATCCGGCTTGCCCGTTCAAATCCGGTCGAACTCGAGCAGCACATAGAAGACCCTGAAAACTCGGCCATTTTCGCGGCCTTCCCCAAGATACAGGCGGACAAAGAGGCCGTGGACCTGATTTGCGACACCATGCGGTCGGCGGCGATGAACTATGACGATCCCCATCAGGTTGAAGAAGTTCTGGAAAAGCGGATGGATGCCAATTTCCACCACGCCATGCATTCCAGCCACGCCCTGCAAACCGTGGCGGACGGGTTGCCGGCACTGGGGATCGTCGCGGCCGTTCTGGGCGTGATCAAGACCATGGGCTCGATCGACCAACCGCCCGAGGTCTTGGGCAAGTTGATCGGAGGTGCCCTTGTCGGGACTTTCTTGGGCGTCTTTCTGGCCTACGGGCTGGTCGGCCCCTTCGCCGGAAAGCTGAAAGCGGTCGTGGAGGAAGACAATCACTTCTATCAACTGATCCGGGAAGTTCTGGTTGCCAACCTGCACAATCACAACCCTGCAATGTGTATCGAGGTTGGTCGCCAGAACACGCCGACCCACAATCGCCCCGGCTTCACCGAATTGGAAGAAGCCTTGAAAGAGATCAAGCAGGCGGCAGCATGATCCGGGTTTTGCTCCTGACCCTTGGCCTGAGCGCATCGGCAACTGGAGTGCTGGCAAAGGATGTTCCGGTGCGGTCCGGCGAACATGACGGCTTCACGCGGCTTGTTCTCAGCGTTCCTGCGGGCACCAACTGGAGCCTCGCCCACCGGAAAAACGGTGCGCGCCTGGCGGTCGAATTGGACGACGTGGAATTCAAGACCGGATCGGTCTTTGCACGATTGTCCGCAGGCCGGCTTGAGGCCATATCGCAGGCCGATTCCGGCGCGCCGCTTGAGTTGGACTTCGGCTGTGACTGCGCCGCGACCGCTTTTTTGTACAAGGATACGATGATCGTTGTGGACATAGCGGCGCAAAAAGCCTTGCCTCCGCCAAGTCTGGACATTCCATCGATTGTGATCCCAGAACAGACTTCCAAGCGTCGTCCACAGGCCGAAGCGCCATCAATTGAAATCGTTGCCCCACTTCCGCAACTGGATCGCGATGGCCTGCAGCAGCGCCTTTCGACCCGTCTGTTGCAAGGCTCGGATCGCGAGCTTGTCGACCTGAACGTCACACCTCCGGGTCCGCGTGCCTCGGTGCCGGAAGCGCTTCCGGACATCGCGCAGGATCTGCCTGCTCATATCCAGGTAAGCTCGATCCTTGACGAGTTGGGCAAACTGGGAGAGCCACCTCTGCAACCTCTGGAGTTGCTGCCAGCCTGTATTTCGGATGCCGAATTGGGGTTCGACACCTGGTCTGACGGTCGGCCTTTTGCGCATCAGGTGGCTGAGCTGCGAGCGGGCTTGTTCCTGGAGTTCGACAGGGTCGACAGATCCATCGCGCTCAAGCTCGCAAAGCTGTTGGCACACTGGGGTTTCGGTTCAGAGGCCATACAGGTTCTGCAGTTGATCGAAGATGCATCGCCGGAACAGGAATGGGTTCGAGCGGTCGCGCAAATAATTGATGATCAGCCTGTATCAGAGCCTGACCAACTGCGTGGGTTGCAACGCTGCGACGGCGCGGTTGCCATGTGGGCCGCGATGGCGGATGGCCAGTTGCAGGAAGATGCGCAGCAGGAACGGATGGAACAGGCGTACCTGAGGCTTCCTGAGCATCTACGCCGGATCCTCGGCCCCCGGCTGGCCGAGATATTCGTCACCTCCGGCCAGCTTGAAGCCGCCCGGCGGGTACTTCGTTCGGTGGATCGCGTCCAAACTCTGCAACACCCCGAGGTGACACTCGCGCAGGCAACTGTTGCTGCCGCTGAGGGAGATGCGGACACCCGCGACAATTTGTTGAACGACGTCATCGACAACCCAAGCTCGGATTTGGAAGCCCCGCTTGCCCTGGCCCGGCTCGTTGAAAAGAAGTGGGCAGAGGGTGGGGCCGTTTCGCGACGCCAAATCGATCTGATCTCGGGCTACGCGATCGAACTGCGCAATTCTGAATTGGGCCCGGTCATGGCCCGCGGTCACGCCCTGGCGCTTGCCCTTGGCAGCGAGTTTTCTGCGGCCTTCAATATCCTTGATGCCCATCGCGGAGACGAGACCTGGACCGGCACGCGCAATCGTATTTTGCATCTGGCAGCAGAGCGCGCGGATGACCTGACCTTTCTGCTGTATACAAGTACCCTGAAACCACATCATTTAGAGTCTATTTCGACCGAGACTTCGCTGTTGCTCGCCAAGCGTTTTGCGGACCTCGGCTTTGCCAAGCAAGCCCGAGACTTGACGGGTGCAGGTTCGGATGGGACACGCAGGCGCGAACGCGCCATCCTTCGGGCGCGGGCCGCGCTGCTGGAAAACCGACCGGATCTGGCCCTGCGCGAATTGGCCGAGGATCGCTCCGATGACGCTGAAAGGGTGCGGGCCCAAGCCCTGACCGATATGGGCAATTACGCGGCCGCCGTTGAGGCTTGGCGGGACATAGGGGATGAGGATTCCGCGGCGCGCCTGTCATGGTGGGCGGGGTTCAACTTGGAAGAAGTTGGGGCGAAGGACACCGCGCTGGGGCAGGTCATAGATCTGAGCTCGGCCCTGCGTGCGCCAGTGCAGCGAGAACCGGACAAGCCGATTTCAGACGCTGAACAGCTGCTTGAGGCCAGCGCCGACACGCGGCAGAAGATAGCCGAATTGCTGAACGTGACAACTGAACTGGAATAGCCAGGATCCGCGCGACGAACAGTCGGCTTGTGCGCCTCGCATTGAGAGCGTGCGCTTGTCAGAAAGAGCAAGCACCGGCAGACTGCCCGGCAAATTCAAACTTATCCAGATCAGGGGCAACGGATGTCCGGAGCGCTCATTCGATGTTTTGTCGCCATTCCCATATCTTCCGAAATCGCCCAGATATGCGCCGACGTCGCTCGCGCAGCAAATTGCGGTCGAAGTTTGCCTGCTGAAAACCTTCATCTGACGCTGGCTTTCCTGGGCGACCAGACCCGAAACGCCTTGATCGAATTGAATGATCACTTCGAAGTGCTGAGGCGCCCGGCCATTTCCGTCAGACTGTCCGGGCTGGGCAGTTTCGGAAACTCGCTGCACATGGTGGTAGAGCCCGATCCTGGACTCCTGCACCTGCATGAAAGCGTCCTGCAGTGCATTGGGCGGGCCGGGCTGACGCTGCAACGCCGCCGCTTTCGACCGCATATCACCATAGTTCGGGGTATTGAATCGGCTCTAAACAAGGCCATTTTGCATATCCCAGTTCCCCAAACCACCATGGTGGTGACCCAGTTCAACCTCAACTCTTCGACACTTCGGCCGGACGGGGCACGATATGAAACGCTGTCGACCTATCCTTTGCAACTGCAAGGCTGGTCGCGTCAGGCTGACGACTTCGCCGACCGGTAGAGAGGCTGCACCATGTCACTAAACCGGGTGCTGGGATCGGTAAGGTTCAAAACCGCCCTGCTCAGATTCTTGGCAGCAGACCCTCCGATTTCCGGAGAAGAAAACTCGACAAACTTGTCGATGACGTCCTGTCGCGACATCGGAGACTCAGGCCCGCCCCGGGCATGGATGTCGCCCGAGCGGAAAACGCGACCGTCTTGCGTCGTTACCTGAACGTCGGCCCAGCGCCCAGCGGGAAAGCGGGAATTATGGCGGTCCGACTCGGATACGGTGATGCGGCTCAGGAAATCGGCGACCATCGGATCGGACAATCCATCGCCGCCGATGTGCTCGACCCCGATCCGCCCGTGTACCGCAAAAGTCGAGACAGCAAATGGCAGCGAGTATTGCGCCTGCGACGTCGTCTCGGGCATCCCCGAATACAGTTGAACCGCTTCGTGAAAACTGTGGATCTCGACACGGGCGATCTGGTGATGGGTCAGACCGTGCGAGTTCATCACCATGCGCAGCCCGTCTATGGCGGCATGGGCCCAGCGGCAGATCGGATAGGGTTTCACATATTGATGTTCCATCTGCCAAAACGTTCCGAGGTCCTGCCAATAGGGTGCCGCGCGGGCTTCCTCGATGGTGATCGCGGGGGCGCCGGTAAAGCCGCGCTCGGCCAGAATTGCCGCGGACATGCCCACCAGCGCGCCCCAGCCCGAGCCGTCATGCAGCATGGTGGGGTTGGCAATCTCGCGCATCATCTGGCTGCGAGGGCCGTGATATTCGGCAATACCAAGTCCTTGGCGTAACTGGTCCGGTGAATGGCCCCGCAAGCGGGCCGCCATGGCAACCACGCCCAGTGCGTTCCACGCCCCCGAGGTGTGATAGTCGCTGACGGTGGCGTGCAGCGCGATCCCGGCGCGGCCCGCAATTTCGTACCCGGTGATGACGGCAGCCAGCGCATCGGGTCCGGACAGGTCAAGGCAGTGTTCGGCCAATGCGCACAGCGCGGGCACGACCACCACGCCGATATGCCCCTTGGTCGGGTTGTAGCCGTCGTGCCCGTCGAGATTATCGGTCTGAGTCGCCGCCGCGTAGGCCGCGCCTGCCGGACTGACCCGGCGTCCATCGCACAGCATCCGCGCCGAGAACGCAGGATCGGTCGATCCGTACAGCAATGCGGCAGTATCGCGGGCGATCACGCCGGCCTCCATCGGGGTCGAGGCGATCACGATGCCCAAAGTATCCAGCAGCATCAGGGCTGCCGCTTCGCGCGCGCTGTCGGGCATCTGGTCCGCCGGGCGGTTCAGAACAAACTCGGCAACGCGGGCGAAGGTTTCGGTCACCTGGCGCCCTCCATCGCCGGTTTCTGATCTCGCAGGCGCAGGCCCTTTGGGTCGAACGGAGGCGCATGCAGGATCCGCGCCCTGTGCGGCTTGCCCAGGATAAAGACATGCACCTCGTCACCCGGCTGGGCCACGGCTGGGTTGGCGTATCCGATGGCCAGCGACTTGCCGACCGTATAGCCATAGGCGCCCGAAGTGACGCGCCCCACGGGCGTACCATCTGGGGTAAAGATCGGCTCGCCCCCGCTGGCATCGGCATCGTGGGTGACATCGACCTCGAAAATCGACAGCACCTCGCGCACGGGATTGTCCTTGATCGCCAGCCAGGCCGCCTTGTGCAGAAAATCCTTGTCTGGCTTGATCAACCCATCCAGACCGACCTCGTGCGGCCAGTACTCCTGCGAATACTCGCGCCCCCATGAGCCATAGCCTTTTTCGATCCGCAACGCGCCCAGAGCCCGGCTGCCGACAGGTCCACCACCGCAGGCGCGGGCAGCATCCAGAAGCGCTGTATAGAGTCTGATCTGGTCCTCTTCGGCGCAGTGCAGCTCCCACCCCAGATCGCCGGTGAAGCTGACGCGGATGGCAAGGCAGGTGACCCCGGCAACCTCGATCGTGGCCGAGCGCATGAAGCGGAACGCCTCATTCGAGAGGTCGGCGTTGGTCAGCCGTTGCAAGGCCTCGCGCGATTTCGGGCCGGCGATGTTGAAGCCCGCGATGCGGTTGGTGGCAACGTCGAAGGTGGTGCCCTCGGGCAGGTCCACCATGTTGAAGAACCTCTGGTGATAGCGTTCGGCCATGCCCGAGCCGATCATCATGTATTCGTCTTGGGCCGTCTTGGTGATGGTGAAATCGCCCGCCACGCCGCCGCGTACGGAAATCAGCGGGGTCAGGCATGAACGTCCAACCTCGGTCGGCACCCGGTTGGCCACCAGCTGGTCGAGCCGGTCATGCGCGCCCGGCCCCTTGATGACGTAGTTGGCAAAGTTCGAGATGTCGATCACGCCCACGCTCTCGCGCAGCATCCGGGCCTCTTGCCCCGCCGGTTCGAACCAGTTTTGGCGGGTGAAGCCGGTGGTCTCGTCCGTTCCGGGGCGGTCGGCGAACCACAGCGGGTGTTCCCAGCCGCAGTTGAGGCCGAAGACCGCGCCCATCTGTTTCTGCATCTCGTAGGCAGGGCGCACGCGGGCGGGGCGGCCGGCGCTGCGTTCCTCGTTCGGGAAATGGATGGCGAAGCGGTGGGAATACTGATCGGCCACCCGCGCCTTGGTGAATTTCTTGTCGGCCCAGTCGCCGAACCGCGCCAGATCCCAGGCAAACATGTCGTATTGCGGCTCGCCCTCGATCATCCATTGCGCAGCCAACAGCCCCAGCCCGCCCGATTGCGAGAATCCGGGGATGATGCCGGTGCAGCAGAAATAGTTGCGCAGCTCGGGCACCGGCCCCCAGATGGCGTTGGAATCCGGCGACCAGATCATCGGGCCGTTGATCACCCGTTTCACGCCTGCGGTCGCGGCCACCGGCACACGCTCGGTCGCGCGGATCACGTTTTCCATGATCCGGTCCAGATCGTCAGGGAAGAGGTCATGGGCGAAATCCAGCGGCGTGCCGTCCTCGGCCCAGAACCGCATGTCTTTCTCGTAGGCGCCGATCAGCAACCCGTTGCCTTCCTGCCGGAAATAATACTCGCCATCGCGGTCGGCGATCGAGGGCAGGCGACGGCCAAGGGCGGCGACCTCTTCAATCGCTTCGGTCACGAAATACTGGTGCTCGGTCGGTTGCAGCGGCAATTCCAGCCCCGCCAGCGCGGCCACCTCGCGTCCCCACAACCCGGCGGCGTTGACCACCCATTGCGTGTGGATGTCGCCCTTTTCCGTGCGCACGATCCACGAGCCGTCAGGCTTCTGTTCAGTCCCTATTACGGGGCAAAACCGCTGAATCTCGGCCCCCAGCGCGCGCGCGCCGGCCGCATAGGCGTGGGTCACGCCCGAGGGGTCCACGTTGCCGCCGTCGGGTTCATACATGATGCAGCGGATGTCATCGAACTGCGCCAGCGGGTGCAGCTCCATCGCCTGTTCGCGGCTGATCTCATGGAAATTCAGGCCGTAGAACCGCGCCTTGGCCTCTTGCAGGCGCAGCTGGTGCTCGCGCGCCTCGGTCTGGGCGAGATACAGCGATCCCGGCTGGAACACGCCGCAGCCCTGCCCGGTTTCCTGCTCCAGCTGCTTGTACAGGTTCATCGTGTAGTGCTGGATGCGGGTGACGTTGTTGTTGTCGTGCAGCCCGTGGATGTTGGCCGCCGCGTGCCACGTTGAACCGCTGGTCAGTTCGTCCCGCTCCAGCAGGATCACGTCGGTCCAGCCCAGCTTGGCAAGGTGGTAAAGGATCGAACAACCGACAAGGCCCCCCCCGATCACGACGGCCTGTGCATGGGTTCTCATTGGGCTTTCTCCTGACTGGCGGGGGCGCGTCACCCCTCTGCCTCAGAAGTCAGCCACAGTGTGCGGACACCGTATGCTCTGTTCCCGACCCCAAATGTCGGGAACAGGGCAAGTTGGACCGGATTCCCGGTTTGGGAACGTCTAGTAGGGTGCCTCGACGTCGTTCATCGAGACATAGACGGTTTTCATTTCCGAATAGTGGTTGATCGCCAGCTTCGAATTCTCGCGCCCGACGCCTGACATTTTCGACCCGCCGAACGGGGCCTCGACCGGGGCCAGGTTGTAGGTGTTGATGTAGCAGGTGCCTGCCTCGAACCCGGCCACCACGCGATGGGCGCGGGTCAGGTCGTTGGTGAACACGCCGGCGGCCAGGCCGAACTCGGTGGCGTTGGCACGGGCCATCACCTCGTCTTCGGTTTCGAAATCCAGCACCGACATGACGGGGCCGAAGATCTCCTCGCGGGCGATGGTCATGTCGTCGGTCACGTCGGCAAAGACCGTGGGCTGAATGTAGAAGCCCGGGCGATCCAGCCGCGTGCCGCCATGGACCAGCCGTGCGCCCTCGGTCTTGCCCTTTTTGATATAGCCCAGAACGATGTTCATCTGGTTTTCGCTGACCATCGGGCCGAAATTCACGGCCTCATCCATCGGGTCGCCGATCTTAACGTTGGCAAGGCGTTCGGTCAGACGGGCCAGGAAGGCCTCTTTGATGCCCTTCTGCACGAAGACCCGCGTGCCGTTGGAACAAACTTGGCCCGAGGAATAGAAATTGCCCAGGATCGCGCCCGAGACGGCGTTTTCGATGTCGGCATCGTCGAACACGATCAGGGGCGACTTGCCGCCCAGTTCCATCGTGACGTGTTTCATGCCCTCGGCCGCGGCGGCATAGACCTTGCGGCCCGTGGGCACCGAGCCGGTCAGCGATACCTTGGCCACACGCGGGTCGGTGACCAGCGCGGCGCCCACTTCGCCATAGCCCTGAACCACGTTGTAGATACCCTTGGGGGCGCCGGCCTCGATCAGGATCTCGGCCACTTTCAACGCCGACAGGGGCGTGGTCTCCGAGGGTTTGAACACCATCGCATTGCCGCAGGCCAGCGCCGGGGCGCCCTTCCAGCAGGCGATCTGGGTCGGATAGTTCCACGCGCCGATACCGACGCAGACGCCCAGCGCCTCGCGGATGGTATTAACGAAATCGCCGCCACCCAGCGGGATGTGCTCACCGGTCAGGGACCCGGCCAGCCCGCCGAAATATTCCAACGCATCCGCGCCCGAGGTCGCATCGGCCACCAGCGTTTCCTGCAACGGCTTGCCGGTGTCATGGGTTTCGAGGATCGACAGCTCGCGGTTGCGCTCGCGCATGATGTCGGCGGCGCGGCGCAGGACGCGGCCGCGTTCGGTTCCGGTCATCGCTGCCCAGGCCTTTTGTGCCCGTTTTGCGCTGGTTAGAGCCTGTTCGATGATCTGCGGCGTGGCCGAATGCAGGCGGGCGATGACCTCGCCCGTGGCCGGATAGATCACGTCGATCGGGGTGCCTGCGGTGTCTTCGACATATTCGCCATCAATAAAGTGGCTGGCCTTGGGCTGAACTTTCATCGCGGATCCTTTTTTACTCTGGCCCCGGGGAACCGGTGCCGGTCGGTTTCATCCGCAGGTAATGATTATTGATTGATCAGTCAATAAAGCACTGCTTTGGGCGAATTCTTGCCAACAAAAAAAGGGGCCCTCTTGAAAAAAATGGTTAATGTTCCATTTCTGTTCTACATGATCGGAGGATCACCAGATGGAACAGTCTTTGCGCAAAACCGCCCCGATGGGGCCGACCAACGACTACCACATTCTGCCCGTCACGGACCGTCAGATGCGCTATGCGCGCGCGATCGCCCAGCAGTCCGCGCTGGAGATCCCGGTTGAGGCGCAGCGCGATCGGCGATCCATGTCCGATTGGATCTCGGCGCACAAGCCGCACGATCCCTCCCCCTTTGCCGACTACCCGACGGGCAAACAGGTGGCCTTTGCCGAGCGGATCTCGCGCACCAAACGCCGCCCGATCCCCAGCGAGTGCTTCCGCGACAAACGTGCGATGTCGCAATGGATTGAGCGGAACAAGTGAAGAAATGTGGCCGGCGGGCTCAGGCGTCTTTGTCATGGCGATGGCGATGCGACCGACCATACAGCCCTACGGCCGCTGCCACGAACAGGCCCAGTAGAATATAGCCGGTAATCGCCTCAGCCACGGCAAGCGCGCGGCACACGCCAACCGGCCGCAAGTCACCAAAACCAACCGTCGTGAAGGTAACATACGAGAAGTACAGGACATCCGCCGGACCGCGGGCGCCTTCAACGCACAGATCGTAGTACCCGTATGACCCGTAGACTGCAGCGAACAGAAACGGCACGACCTGAATGAAGGAAATCCCCATCAGCAGCAACTGCCGCTTGGGCGAGCGCACAAGCGCAATGTAGTACCAGGTTTGCGAGAACAGCCAAATCGCCAACCCGATGGTGGCTGCAGCTCCGATCGTGTCGCCGGCGGCGGATTCGGTCAGGTGTGAAAGGATGTACCAAGCCAGACCACTGAGTATGACAAGGCCCATCGCTGCGATCAGCGTGGGCTTCCAATCCTGCAATGTGGTTGGATCATGCGCCATCGTCCCCCTCCCAAGCACGGGTACCGGCCATTTTTTAACGCCGGGCGCATCATCGCAAGCTTTTTTGCGGGATTCGAAGCTATTGGCCGCCGATATGCTCTTCGCCCCGCGCCCTTGCCAGCATGATCTGTTTCTGCCGTTCGCGGAACCGGGCCTTGTCGGCCTCGGACGTCTCGTGGATGCATTGGTGGCAGGACACGCCGTGCTCGTATTCGGGGCGCTCCATGTCCTGGGGCAGGATCGGGCGGCGGCAGCCATGACACAGCTGGTGCGGTCCCTCGGCCAACCCGTGCCCTACGGAAACGCGATTGTCGAACACGAAGCACTCGCCCTTCCAGGTGCTGTCCTCGGGCGGGACCTCCTCGAGATAGCGCAGGATGCCGCCCTTCAGGTGATAGACATCCTCGATCCCCTGCCCCAGCAGGTAGTTGGTGGATTTCTCGCAGCGGATGCCGCCTGTGCAGAACATGGCGACGCGCTTGTTGTGGAACCGGCCCTTGTTATGCTCCCACCAGGTAGGAAAATCGCGGAAACTGGCCGTTTTAGGGTCGATTGCGCCGTCGAACGTGCCGATCGACACCTCATAATCATTGCGCGTATCGATCACCACCACATCATCCGAACGGATCAGATCGTTCCAGTCCTGCGGCTCGACATAGTGGCCGGTGCGGGCGCGCGGATCGACATCCGGCTGGCCCATGGTCACGATCTCTTTCTTCAGGCGCACCTTCATCTTTCCAAAAGGCGGCTGGCTGGCGGTGGCCTCTTTCCATTCCAGATCGGCGCAGCCCGGCAGCGCCCGGATATGCGCCAGAGCCGCGTCGATCCCGGCGCGTGGGCCGGCGATGGTGCCGTTGATGCCCTCATGCGCCAGCAGCAGTGTGCCCTTGACCGACTGCGCGCGGCACAGCTCCCGCAGCGGCGCGCGCAGGGCGTCCGGGTCGGCAAAACGGGTGAAGTGATACAGTGCGGCGATCGTGTACATGGCCGCGATCTAATGCGCGGCCCCCCGCAACGCAAGACACCGCATTGACGACCCCCGCCCGCCCGCCTACCGATAGGACACGCAAAGGAGGCCGCCATGACCCATGCCCTGATCGTGATCGACGTCCAGAACGACTTCTGCCCCGGCGGTGCGCTGGCGGTTCCCAACGGGGATGAGATCGTCGCCCCGATCAATGCCATGATGCCCGATTTCGACGCGGTGGTCCTGACGCAGGACTGGCACCCGGCGGGCCATTCTTCGTTCGCGTTCTCCCATCCGGGCAAGGCGCCCTACGATCTGGTTGAGATGCCCTATGGCCCGCAGGTCCTGTGGCCCGACCATTGCGTTCAGGGCACGCCCGGCGCCGAATTCCACCCCGACCTGCGCACCGATGCCGACCTGATCCTGCGCAAGGGCTTCCGCAGCGCGATCGACAGCTATTCGGCCTTCTTCGAAAACGACCGCACCACGCCCACCGGGCTGGAAGGCTATCTGCGCACGCGCGGGATCGACCGGCTGACGCTGGTAGGCTTGGCGACCGATTTCTGCGTGCATTATTCAGCTGTGGATGCGGCCCGGCTGGGCTTTGACGTGACCGTCAGAACCGGCGCTTGCCGCGCAATCGATCTGGATGGATCGCTCGCAGCGGCGAAACAGGCCATGCGCGACACGGGTGTTACGCTGGTCTAGCGGTTCAGGGCGTCGCTCCCGCCGCAGCCAAGTATTTCAGCAGGACGAACACGATCACCGCAAGGCCAAGGGCGAAGCCAATGCGCCCCGGCACGGTTCTTCGGTCAGGTTTTGCGGGCGAAGGTGTGGCCGGTTGCGGGCGGCGCACCGGATCGCGGCGTTTGATGCCGATCCCAGGCTGCGCGCTGCGAACATGGCGCAGAAAGTCGCGCAGATCGAATTCACCGCAATACTGGCCGCGCAATCCCGTGGCCCGAATATTTGTAAACAGCTGGCGCAGGATCTTTTCGCGAGCCGCGGCGTCTTCGGGCGGATAGAAACCACGCGATTCACCACTGCCGTGGCTGTCCAGAATATATCCGGCATCCACGAACACCTGACGCAGCTTCGGTGACGCCCCCCTCAGAGCATCGGCCGTCTTAACGTCGCGAAAACGCGCACAGACCGTTGCGGCTTTCGGCTCGGTCTTAGCCGACGAACCGCAATCGCCCCCATCTTTTGCAATCGTTACAATATCAAAGTCGTAAGCCAGACCCATTCAACCAACTACTACCTTCTCTTACCATCCCACCGTTTAACTAGACCGCGAAAAGAACAGACATTATGCCCGCATTATGGCCTGTCCTTGGCATTGTTACCAAATCCGCGACTCTTGCCATTCACCGCCCCGATTGATCTAACAACGGAAATGGCAGGAGTTCCCCATGGTCGACATCGCGACCCGTGTCTACAATCACAAATGGAAGATCGACCCGATTGTCCGGTCTTTGATCGACACAGACTTCTACAAATTGCTGATGTGCCAGTCAGTGTTTCGAAACCGACCTCAAACAACGGTCGAGTTTTCCTTGATCAACCGGTCGAATCACGTCCCCCTGGCCAATCTGATCGACGAGGGCGAGTTGCGCGAACAGCTGGATCACATCCGCTCGCTCAGCCTCAGCCGGGGTGAAAGCACCTGGCTGCGAGGCAATACATTCTACGGCAAACGCCAGATGTTCCGCCCCGATTTCATGGAATGGTTCGAGAATCTGCGCCTGCCGCCCTATCACCTCGAACGCCGCGGCGATCAGTACGAGCTGACATTCGAAGGCAAATGGCACGAGGTCATGCTGTGGGAAATCCCGGCGCTGGCGGTGCTGATGGAGCTGCGCTCGCGCGCGGTTTTGAACGACATGCGCCGGTTCGAACTTCAGGTTCTCTATGCCCGCGCCATGACCCGTGTCTGGGAAAAGATCGAAACGCTGCGCGGCATTCCCGGTTTGGGCATCGCAGATTTCGGAACCCGGCGGCGGCATTCCTTCCTGTGGCAGGACTGGTGCGTGCAGGCGATGATCGAAGGGCTGGGCCCGGCCTTCACGGGAACGTCGAACTGCCTGATCGCCATGCGGCGCGAGGTCGAGGCGATCGGCACCAATGCACATGAACTGCCGATGGTCTATTCGGCGCTGGCCGAAACCGACGATGAACTGGCCCGCGCGCCCTATGACGTGCTGAGCGACTGGCATGACGAACATGACGGCAACCTGCGGATCATCCTGCCCGACACCTATGGCACCAAGGGGTTTCTGGACCGAGCGCCCGACTGGCTGGCCGGCTGGACCGGTATCCGCATCGACAGCGGCGATCCGGCCAAGGGCGCCGAGATCGCCATCGACTGGTGGAAATCGCGCGGCGAGGATCCCAGCCAGAAGCGGATCATTTTCTCGGACGGGCTAGACGTGGACAAGATCCGCGAATTGCATGGCCAATTCGCGGGCCGGGTGAAGGTCTCGTTCGGGTGGGGCACGTTGCTGACCAACGATTTCCGCGGGCTGGTGCCGGGGGATGCGCTGGCGCCGTTCTCGCTGGTGTGCAAGGCGGTCTCGGCCAATGGGCGTCCGACGGTGAAACTTTCGGACAACCCCGAAAAGGCGATGGGGCCGAAAGACGAGATCAAGCGCTACAAGCGCGTCTTTGGCGTAGGGGAACAAGAAGCGATCGAAGTGATCGTCTAGCCCGGCTCAGCCGTGATGGGCAGCCACGGTTTTCAACTGGGAAAAACCGTACAGCGCCTCGAACCCCTTTTCGCGGCCATGGCCCGATTTTCCGACCCCGCCGAACGGCAGCTCGACCCCGCCGCCCGCGCCGTAGTTGTTGATGAACACCTGCCCCGCGCGCAACCGTTTGGCCAGCCGCATCTGCCGCGCGCCGTCCCGCGTCCAGACCCCGGCCACCAGCCCGTAATCGGTGCCGTTGGCGATTTGAATGGCCTGTTCCTCGGTGTCGAAGGGGATCAAAACCTGGACGGGGCCAAAGATTTCCTTCTGCGCCAGCGGATGATCGGGCGGCACGTCCCCAAACAGCGTCGGGCGCACATAGGCCCCGCCCGTCGGCGCGTGATCCACGATCCGGCCCTGTGCTGCGATCTCAAGATCAGCCCCCTGCGCCAGAAAGCCGGTTACGATCCGCTTCTGCCGGTCCGAGATCAGCGGCCCGACGCGCAGATCCTCGGTCGCAGGTCCGACGGTCAGGTCGGCATAGGCGGCGGCCATGCGCGCCTTGACCTTGGCATAGACCCCGCGCTGCACAAGAACGCGCGACCCGGCCGAGCAGGTCTGACCCGCGTTCTGGATGCCCGCATTCACCAGAAACGGCAACGCGGCCTCCAGATCGGCATCATCGAACACCAGTTGCGGAGATTTCCCGCCCAGTTCCAGCGTCACCGGCACCACGTTGGCCCCGGCCGCCTGCTGCACCAGCGCACCCGTCGCCACGGACCCGGTGAACGAGATATGATGCACACCCGGATGCGCCGACAGGGCCGCGCCCGCCTCGGACCCGATGCCGGACACCACGTTCAGCGCCCCCGGCGGCAGGCCGGCCTCGGTGGCCAGATGGGCAAAGGCCAGTGCTGTCAGACAGGCCTCTTCGGCCGGTTTCAGAACGCAGGCATTGCCCATGGCCAGCGCCGCCCCGACCGAGCGGCCGATGATCTGCATCGGGTAGTTCCACGGCACGATATGGCCGGTCACCCCATGCGGCTCGCGCAGGGTATAGACGGTGTAGCCGTCCAGATAGGGGATGGTCTGACCCATCACCTTGTCCGCCGCACCGCCGTAGAATTCGCAATACCGCGCCAGCGCCAGTGCGTCGGCGCGCGCCTGGGCCAGCGGTTTGCCAACGTCCAACGCTTCGAGCAGCGCAAGCTCTTCGGTCCTGTCCCGCACCAACTGCCCCAGCCGGGTCAGGATGCGGCCCCGCTCCAGCGCGGTCGTCCTGCCCCAGTCACCGTCCAGCGCCGCCTGCGCGGCCTGCACGGCGGCATCGATCTGCGGCGCCCCACCGCGCGCAATCCGGCACAGTGGCGTGCCGTCGGACGGGTTGGTCAGTTCAAGCGTGTCGTCGGTTGCGACCCAATCGCCGCCGATCAGGCACAGGGTGGGGTCAAACCAGATGGGATTTAGCATATCTGCCTCCAAAAACAGGCTTTAACAATGGGATTTCATGCTGCGCCCTGCCCGATCTCGGGCAATTTCGGCACGGCTTGGATCAGGGATTGCGTATATGGGTGCTGCGGGTCCGCGAACACGCGCTCGGTCTCGCCCTGCTCGACGATCCGGCCTGCTTGCATCACCATCACCCGGTCGGTGATGGTGCGCACCACGCTCAGGTCATGGCTGACGAACAGGTAGGTCAGGTCATAGGCCGCACACAGCTCGGCCAGCAGGTCGAGGATCTGCGCCCGCACGGACACGTCGAGTGCCGAGACGGCTTCGTCGAACAGGATCAGCTCGGGCCGGATGATCAGGGCGCGGGCGATGGCGATGCGCTGGCGCTGCCCGCCCGAGAATTCGTGGATGTATTTCCCCGCATCGTCCGGCGAGAGGCCTACGGCGGTCAGCATCTCGGCGATCCGATGCTGCCGTTCGGACCCGGTGGGCGGCGTTCCCAGCAGGTGAAAAGGCTCGGTGATCAGGCGGGCGACACGGTGGCGGGGGTTGAAGCTGCCGAACGGGTCCTGGAACACCACCTGCATCTTGCGGCGCACGGCCAGATTGGGTTTGCGACCGGTGAACACTGGCAGGCCGCCCAGCAGGATCTGCCCGCCCTGAACCTCCTCAAGCCCCAAAACAGTCCGTGTCAGGGTCGATTTTCCGCAGCCGGACTCGCCCACAAGTCCAAGGCGCTCGCCCCGGTTCATCGTGAAACTGACGTGGTCCACGGCCCGGTGATGGCCGGGCTTTTCAAACAACCGCGTGCGCGGCAGGCGATAGTCCCGCACCACGTTGCGGACCTCGAGCAGCGGCGCGGGCGCGGGCGGCGCAGGCAATGCGACCCGATGGCCCGAGGCCTGAAACAGCATCCGCGTATAGGGATGCTGCATGTGGCGCAGCAGATGGTCGGTGGCCCCGGTTTCGACCACCCGCCCCTTCTGCATCACCACGATCCGGTCGGCCATGTCGGCCACCACCGCCAGATCGTGGGTGATCATCAGCAGGCCCATGCCGTATTCGGTGACCAGCCCCCGCAGCAGGTCGAGGATCTGCGCCTGCGTGGTCACGTCCAGCGCGGTTGTCGGCTCGTCCGCGATCAGCAGCCTGGGGCGCAGGGCGATGGCCATGGCGATCACCACCCGCTGCCGCTGCCCGCCCGACAGTTCGTGCGGATAGCGCGACAGGGGAAAGCGGTCGGGCGGCAGGCCGACGCGGGTCAGAACCTCTTGGGCGCGCGCGCGGGCGGCGTCGGGGGGCATGGTCTTGTGGATCAGGATGGTCTCCATCACCTGATCACCGATGGTCTTCACCGGATTGAGCGCCGTCATCGGCTCCTGAAACACCATCCCGACGGCAGCGCCACGCAGGCGGCACATCTCGTCCTCGGGGCTGTTCAGAACCTCGTGCCCGTCCAGGCGGACCGAGCCGCCTGCCTCGGCCCCTGCGGGCAGCAACTGCATCACCGCCAGCGCGGTCATCGACTTGCCCGAACCGCTTTCACCGGTGACGGCCACGATCTGACCGGGGTCGATGGACAGGCTGACCTGGTCCAGAACGGGGACCCCGTGGATCGACAGCGACAGGTTATGAATTTCCAGCAGGCTCATGCGCGGGCCACCCGGATGCGGGGGTCCAGCCAATCGCGCAGCCCGTCGCCCATCAGGTTCAGCCCCAGCACCGTGACGATGATCGCCAGCCCCGGGATCAGAGCCAAATGCGGGGCGAAACTGACCATCGTCTGCGCATCGGCCAGCATCCGGCCCCAGCTGGGCGTCGGTGGCTGCGCACCGAGGCCGACATAGGACAGCCCCGCCTCGGCCAGAATGCCCAGGCTGAACTGGATGGTGCCCTGCACGATCAGCAGGTTGGCGACGTTGGGCAGGATGTGCTCGGCCGAGATCCGCGCCGCGCCCTTGCCCGCGACGCGGGCGGCCAGGATGAACTCGCGCTCCCACAGGGACAGGGCCGCGCCGCGGGTGATGCGGGCGAAGACGGGGATGTTGAAGATGCCGATGGCGATGATCGCGTTCACCGCACCGGGCCCGAAGACGGCGGTGATCAGGATGGCTATGACCAGCGAGGGGAAGGCAAACACCAGATCGTTGCCGCGCATGATCAGCTCATCCAGCCACGACCCCTTGCGCGCCGCGGCCGTCAGCCCCAGCGGCACGCCGAACCCCATGCCGATGCCCACAGCCACCAACGCAACGGCGATCGAGGTGCGCGCACCCACCATGATCATCGAGAACATGTCGCGCCCGAAATGATCGGTACCGAACCAGTGCTGCACGTTGGGCGGTTGCAGCTTGTCTGGGATGTTCAGGGCGGCGTGGTCATAGGGTGTCCAGACGAAGGACAGAAGGGCCATCAGCACCACCACCGAGGACAGCGCCGCCCCCAGGATCAAAGACCGGCTCATGTGCGGCTCCGCAACCGGGGATCGACCGCGGCATAGGCCAGGTCGACCAGGAAGTTCACCGTGATGACCGCAAAGACCAGCAGCATCACCACCGACTCCACCACGATCAGATCCCGCGCCGAGATCGCCTGGAACACCAGCCGCCCCAGCCCGGGCAGGTAGAAGACCTGCTCGATGATGATCGACCCAGCCAGCAGGAACGAGAACTGCAGCCCGATGATGGTCAGCACCGGGATCAGCGCGTTGCGCACCCCGTGCCGCCACAGCGCCTGACGGCGCGACAGGCCCTTGGCGCGGGCGGTCCGCATGAAATCCTCACCCAGAATGTCCAGCAGCGCCGAGCGCATGACCCGCGCCAATATCGCCGCCTGCGGCAGGGCCAGCGCGATGGCCGGCAGGGTCAGCGAATGCAGCCCGGCCCACAGGCCCTTGTCCCACCCCGCGAACCCGCCCGCGTTGAACCAGCGCAGATTGATGGCGAAGATCAGCACCAGCATCATCGCGAACCAGAAATTCGGCACCGCGATGCCCAGCTGCGTGGCCCCCATCACCGCCAGATCGCCCGGTTTCCCCCGGCGCGCGGCGGCATAGATACCGACCGGAAAGGCGATCAGCGTCGACAGTGTCAGCGCATAGAGCGCCAGCGGCAGCGACACCCACAGCCGGTCGGTCACCATCTGCGCCACCGGCGTGCGATAGGTGTACGAGGTGCCGAAATCTCCGGCCAGCATGCCGCTGACCCAATTCAGATAGCGCTGCGGCCGCGACACGTCCAAGCCCAGCTCGGCGCGCAGGGCGGCCAGCGTTTCGGGCTGGGCGTTCACCCCCAGCATGAACGAGGCCGGATCCCCCGGTGCCACCTCGATCACCGCGAAGATGACCACCGAAGCGACGGCCAGGCTGAGTGCCAGCGAAATCAGACGTTTGAGCGCATATCGGAGCATTGCCGCCACGTTAGGCCGGGATTGGCCGCCGGTCCAGCGGCACAGCGCGTCAGGACTGCATCAGAAACGCCCAGACCGCGTAGCCCACGATCGCGGCATAGCCCAGCGGATAGATCCACTTGATCGCATAGTTGTCCAGCTTGCGCGCCGTGTCCTCGCGCCCCGAAACCTTGAGCCGCCGCAGCATAACGTTGAACACCACCAGCGCCCCGGTCATCAGGAACATGCATTGCAGGATGAAATCCAGAAAGGTCAGATAGCCCAGCTTGGGCAGATCGGCCGAGATTGCCCAGTTGAAGGCGACAAAGACCAGTAGGTTGGCCCCGGCGATGTCGATCCGCTTGCGGTATTCGTCCAGGAAGAACAGCGCCCAGCCGACCAGAACCAGCACCAGCATCGGCAGGAACACCCGGATGACATAGTAGGTCAGGTGGCGCTTGCCCTGAAAGACCAGCGACACCTGATCGCTTTCATTGCCCGACAGGCCGGTCGTGGTCGAGGCCAGCATGCGGGCGTTGCCCAGAATCCACTCCTCTTCGCCCAGCGTGTCGCCCAACCCCGAGAACTGGTCCAGCGCGTAGTAGTGCACGAAGTCGGACGGAAAGACCGAGACGACCTCGAAGTGGAACTCCTGCGTGTCGAAGGGGAACCTGAGGAAGTTGAAATGCGGCGCCTGCAGCGTCAGCGAGGATTTCTCGACAAACGTCACATGCCCATCATAGCGCAGGGCGGCCGCGGATTCGTGCACCCAGCGGTTGGATTGCTGGTTGTGGATGACGAAGGCCGGAACCACCGCATCCCGTGTGGCTGCATGCCGCACGAAGGCCGGCGGATCGAACACGCGGAAATCGCGGCCCAGCTCATCCGGATCGAACGCCAGGGCCGGATCGCTCCATTCAAACCGCAGCACGACCACGGCGCCATAGTTCTCGGCCTTCTGATCGACCGAGGTGATCTGGTCGATCTTGATGCCGACGCCGACCTCGACCGGGTTCTCCGGGGTGCCCAACAGCGCGCTGTGGCCATCCTGAAACAACCCTTGCGCACCCAAAGGCCCCGACAGGGTCAGGGCGACCATGAAGAAAAACACCGAAACCAGGCAACGTGTCATCTGAAACAGACCCTAATATGGGGAAACAGGCCCGCCGGGCGGACCCGTAAGGCTCATTCCGCCCAGCTGATCGCGGTCAGGTCGATGGCCGCCGTGGGCGCGTTTTCCCACAGGCCCTGAACCCCGGCCTTGGCCACGCCCAGCTTGGCAAGTTGGAACAGATAGGCGTTGACGTAATCCTCGGCGATCATGCGCTGCGCCTCACCCATAAGGCGGGTGCGTTCATCGGGGTCGGTGGTCGCGTTCAGCGTCGCCATCAGGGCCTGGAAGTCCGGGTTGTCATATTGGAAGTAGTAATCCGGCCGGCCATAGATGCCGATGTCCATCGGCTCGGTATGGCTGACGATGGTCAGGGCGAAATCCTTGCCCTTGAACACGGTTTCCAGCCACTGCGCCCATTCCACGTTGATGATCTCGGCCTTGATCCCGACCTCGGCCAGCTGCGCGGCCACGATCTCGCCCCCGCGGCGGGCGTAGGAGGGCGGCGGCAGGTGCAGCGTGGTTTCGAACCCGTCAGCAAACCCGGCCTCGGCCAGCAGGGCGCGGGCCTTGTCCGGGTCATGCGCGGACTGGCCGGTCAGATCGACATAGGCCGGGTTGTGCGGCGCGAAATGCGTGCCGATCGGCGTGCCATAACCGAACATCGCGCCGTCGATGATCGCCTGGCGGTCGATCGCATGGGCCAGCGCCTGCCGCACCCGCACATCGTCGAAGGGCGGCTTCTTGTTGTTGGTCGCCAGAATGGTCTCGCCCTCGGTCGAGCCGACAAGCACCTGGAACCGCGGGTCGGCCTCGAATTGCGGCAGGTTCTCGGGGGCGGGGAAATTGTCGAACACGTCCACATCCTCGGCCATCATCGCGGCAAAGGCGGCGGTGGGGTCCGAGATGAACTTGAACGTGGCCTTCTCCAGCGCGGGTTGATCGCCCCAGTAATCGGGGTTGCGCTCCAACGTGATGCGGTCGCCCTGGACCCATTCGGCGAACATGTAGGCGCCGGTGCCGACCGGGTTGGTCTTGATGCCCTCGATGCTTTCGGGTGCCACGATCACCGCGTCGCCCCAGGCCAGGTTGAACAGGAAATTGCCGTTGGGTTCCGCCAGAGTGATTCTGACGGTCAGCGGGTCCACGACCTCGACGGTTTCGATCCCGGCGAACAGGGCCTTCTGCGCATTGGCGCTGTCCTCGGCGGTGGCGCGGTCGAGGCTGAACTTCACGTCCTCGGCATCCATCGTGGTGCCATCGTGGAACGTGACGCCATCGTGCAACGTAAAGGTATAGACGGTGCCGTCCTCGGAAATCTCCCAGCTTTCGGCCAGCCCGGGCACGACCGAGCCATCGCCCATGAACCGGGTCAGCCCTTCGAACACGTTGGTGTAGACGACCGAATCGATGGCTTGCGCGGCGGCGCTGGTCGGGTCCAGATGCGGCGGTTCCAGCTGCATGGCGATGGTGATGTCCGACCGGGCCATGGCCTGCGAGGCGATCAGCCCCACGCCCAGCGCCATGGCGCCGGCAAAGGTGCGAAAGAACGGCTTGGTCATGTAAATTCCCTCCCAGAATGTGCGGATGGGCGGCGGCTGACGCGGCCCTGACGGAAACAATGTCCCTGCAAACCTTGGGTCATTCAAGGAAATGTTCGCGCAACCGGGGTTTCTCTGGCCCCTGCCGATCTGCTATGCCGCGCTGCAACATGAACCCCGCGAGGAGCGAGCATGAGCGCCACCGCCCGCAAGAAAGCCCCGAATGCCGAGGATATCCGCGCCCGCAAAGGGGGCGATCCGCTGGTCAGCCTGACCGCCTATACAACGCCGATGGCCCGGCTGATGGACCCCCATTGCGACTTCGTCCTGGTGGGCGACAGTGTCGGCATGGTGCTGCATGGGCTGAGCTCGACCCTGGGCGTGACGATGGAGATGATGATCTTGCACGGGCAGGCCGTGGCGCGCGGGCTGGAGACGGCGATGATGGTCATCGACATGCCCTTTGCCAGCTATGAGGAAAGCCCCGCGCAGGCCTTCCGCAACGCGGCCCGGCTGATGGCCGAGACCGGCGCCGGCGCGGTCAAGCTGGAGGGCGGGGTCGAGATGGCCGAGACGATCCGCTTTCTGGTCAAGCGCGGCATCCCGGTGATGGCGCATGTGGGTCTGACGCCGCAATCGATCAACACGCTGGGCGGCTATAAGGTGCAGGGCCGCGACGAACAGGCCGATGCGGTGCTGGCCGACGCCCGCGCCGTGGCCGAGGCCGGGGCGTTTTCGGTCGTGCTCGAGAAGGTTCCGCAGGGTCTGGCCGACCGGATCACCGCCGAGGTGCCCATCCCCACCATCGGCATCGGCGCCTCGGCGGGCTGTGACGGTCAGATCCTGGTGGTCGATGACATGCTGGGCTTTTTCACCGCCTTCAAACCGAAATTCGTCAAACGCTATGCCGATCTGGGCCCGCTGGCCGAGGCCGCCATCGCCGAATACGCCGCCGAGGTGCGCGCCCGCACCTTCCCCGCGGCCGAGCATGTGTTTGCCGACCAGGCCCCTGCCAAGGGGGGCAAGGCATGACCGCGCCCATCCTGCGCTCCCTGTCTGATCTGCGCGCCAAGACCCAGGCCTGGCGTCGGGCGGGCCAGACCATCGGCGTGGTGCCTACCATGGGCGCGCTGCATCAAGGGCACCTGTCGCTGGCACAGGCGGCGCGGGCCGAATGCGACCGGGTGATCGTGACAATCTTCGTCAATCCCAAGCAGTTCAACAACCCCGAGGACCTGGCCAAGTACCCCCGCACCGAGCAGGACGACGCGGCCAAGCTGGCACCGCTGGGGGTTGATGCGATCTATGTCCCCGACCGGGACCAGATCTATCCGGACGGGTTCGCCACCACCGTGTCCGTCGCCGGCCTGACCGACGTGATGGAGGGCGAATTCCGCCCCGGACATTTCGACGGCGTGGCGACCGTCGTGGCGAAACTGTTCCTGCAGACCCAGGCAGACAGAGCCTATTTCGGCGAAAAGGACTATCAGCAGTTGATGGTCGTCCACCGCATGGCCCGTGATTTGGACATCCCGATAGAGGTGATCGGCTGCCCCACCGTGCGCGAGCCCTCGGGGCTGGCGATGTCCTCGCGCAATCTGCGTCTGTCGGACCAGGGGCTGGCGACCGGGGCTCGGATGCAAGCGGTGATGCAGAACATGGCCGGGCAACTGGCGCAGGGGGCCGCATTCGCGGATCTGGTGGGGCCGGCCCGCGACACGCTGCTGGCGGCGGGCTTTTCCGAAGTGGAATATATCGACCTGCGCTGCGCCGAAACGCTTGCGCCGCTGACCGCCGCCACCCGCCCCGCGCGCCTGTTCGCCACCGCCTGGCTGGAAGGCGTGCGCCTGATCGACAATATCGACGTGCCTGTGGCCTGAAACTGGGGTCTGGAACGGCCCCGACCAATCGCCTAATGTCCCCTGAAAATGACGACCGGGGGGGAACACGGGCATGACCTTTATTCTGGCAATCGATCAGGGCACCACGTCCTCGCGCGCGATCCTGTTCGACGCGCAGATGCAGCGCGTGGGCACCGCACAGCAGGAATTCACCCAGTATTTCCCACAGGAAGGCTGGGTCGAGCACGACCCCGAGGAAATCTGGGACAGCGTCCTGAACGTCTGCCGGCAGGTGATAAACGAGGTCGGTGCCTCGCCCGACCAGATCGCCGGGATCGGCATCACCAACCAGCGCGAAACCACCGTGGTCTGGGACAAGACGACCGGCAAGGCCATCCACAACGCGATCGTCTGGCAGGACCGCCGCACCGCCGAAATCTGCCAGCGGTTCCGCGACGCGGGCTGCGAGGATGACGTGACCGCCCAGACCGGCCTGCTGCTCGACCCGTATTTCTCGGGTACCAAGGTCAAGTGGATACTGGACACCGTACCCGGCGCGCGCGACCGGGCCGAGGCGGGCGAGCTGCTGTTCGGCACCATCGACAGTTTCCTGATCTGGCGCCTGACCGAGGGCCGTGTCCACGCCACCGACGCCACCAACGCCGCGCGCACCCTGCTGTTCGACATCCACAGGGGCAACTGGAGCGCCGAGATCTGCGATCTGCTGGACGTGCCGCTGTCGATGCTGCCCGAGGTGCGCGACTGCGCGGCCGATTTCGGCCAGACCGGCCTGTTCGGCGGGATGATCCCGATTCTGGGCGTGGCCGGCGACCAGCAGGCCGCCACGATCGGGCAGGCCTGTTTCCAGCCGGGCATGATGAAATCCACCTATGGCACGGGCTGCTTCGCACTGTTGAACACCGGCACGCAGCCGGTGGAGTCGAAAAACCGCCTGCTGACCACCATCGCATATCAGTTGGACGGTCAGCGGACCTATGCGCTGGAAGGCTCGATCTTCATCGCGGGCGCGGCGGTGCAGTGGCTGCGCGACGCGCTCAAGATCATCGACTCGGCCCCTCAAAGCGGCGAACTGGCGGCGCAGGCCGACCCCAACCAGCATGTGGTGCTGGTGCCCGCCTTCACCGGGCTGGGCGCGCCCTATTGGAAGCCCGACTGCCGCGGCGCCATGTTCGGTCTGACCCGCAACTCGGGCCGGGCCGAGATCGCGCGGGCCACGTTGGAAAGCATCGCCTTCCAGACCCGCGACCTGTGGCACGCGATGCAGGGCGACTGGGGCGCCGACGCGGACGTAATTCTGCGGGTCGATGGCGGGATGAGCGCGTCCGACTGGGCGATGCAGGGTCTGTCGGACATTCTGGGCGCGCCGGTCGACCGGCCGGTGATGCAGGAAACCACGGCGCTGGGCGCGGCCTGGCTGGCGGGGATGAAGGCCGGGGTCTATCCCGATCAGGCCGGATTTGCCGACACCTGGGCGCTGGACCAACGGTTCGAACCGATCCTGCCCGAGGCTGACCGCGAGGCGGCCTATGAGCGCTGGAAACGGGCGGTGCAGGCCACCATGGCGTTCTGATTCAGTCTGACCCGCGGTGCTGCCCGGGTCAGCTGTGATCCTTCAGCAGGCGTTGTTTCTGGCGCGACCAGTCGCGCTTGGCCTGGGTTTCGCGCTTGTCGTGGATTTTCTTGCCCTTGGCGATGCCGATCTTCAGCTTGGCCCGACCCTTGTGGTTGAAATACAGAACCAAAGGCACCAGTGTCATGCCCTTGCGCTGCGTGGCGTTCCACAGGTTCGACAGCTCTTTGCGGGACACCAGCAGCTTGCGCCGGCGGCGCTCTTCGTGCTTGAACGCCTTGGCCTGCTCGTAGGGCGCGATGTAGCTGTTGATCAGCCACAGTTCGCCATCCTCGACCGCGGCATAGCTTTCGGCGATGTTCGCCCCGCCCGCGCGCAGAGACTTGACCTCGGACCCTTCCAGCACGATGCCGCACTCGAGATCCTCTTCGATCGCGTAATCGAAGCGGGCCCGCCGATTTTCGGCGATCACCTTGTAGTTGGGGTCTGTCTTCTGCTTCTGCTTGGCCATGACGCCGTGATGTATGCGGCTTCGTCAGCCCTTGCAAGATGGGCGCGTCAGGATTTGGCCGAGATGATCAGGTCGGGGCCAAAGATCGTGTCGGCGTGGTTGTGCAGGTAGATCTTCAGCCACGGGGTGAACCGTTCGGGGTGGCGGTGCACTTCGGCCAGCAGATCGTGGTAGTCGATCCAGCGGATCTCCATCACCTCGTCCGGGTTGGGTTCGATCTTCAGGGGGCCGCGTACGTGCGCCAGGAACACGTCCACGACCTCGTTCTCGACCATCCCGTTGCCGACATCCGCATGATATTCCAGCCGGTGCCGGTATTCAGGATACAGCCCGGTGATGCCCAACTCCTCGCGCAGGCGGCGCACGGCGCAGTCCGAGGAGTTTTCGTCCCAGTCGGGATGGGTGCAGCAGGTATTCGCCCACAGGCCGGGCGTGTGATATTTGCCCAGCGCGCGGCGCTGCATCAGAATCTCGGTGCCCCGCACGACGAAGACCGAGACCGCCTTGTGCTTGAGCCCCTTTTCGTGGGCTTCCAGCTTGTCCACGGGTGTCAGCTCGCCATGAACCCAAGCCGGGATCATGATTCCCATCTGTCCTCTCCTGATGTGACTGCGTCGATCTGGCGGCATCGGCGACTGGGCGCGATGCGCTGGCGGGTTGGGCGCAGTGTTTTTTGGTCTGCGACAAAACTGGCGATGATCGACGCTTCAATCAAGCGCACGAAAGGCCGCAGGGCTGCGGCCTTTTGTACTTGTTCCGATTTTTTGGCAAGTGCGGCTTATTCGGCCGAAACGCTCTGCAGATAGGCAAAGACGTCCTCGCCACCCTTCTTCAGCTTGAAGGTCATCTTCGACTTGGCAGAGGTTTCACCCAGGTAGTCTTTCAGGAACGCCTTGGGGTCCTGAACATAGGCGACAAAGCTTTCTTCGTCCCAGACCAGACCTTTTTCGCCGGCCGCAGCCAGGCTGTCACCATACTTGAAGCCTTCCTCGGTGCCGGCGGTACGTCCTGCAATGCCGTAGAGGTTCGGCCCGGTTTTGCCGCCCTTGACGATGGCTTCGCCGTCGGGCGTTGCAATCATGTGGCAGGACTTGCACTTGTTGAAGGTCTTGGCACCGGCTTCGGCGTCGCCTTCGGCCAGGGCCGGCACAGCCAGCAGGCCGACGATGGCAGTCGCGATGATACGTTTCATTGGCGTTGCTCCGATATGAATTGGCTGCCCCTTAACCAGTATCAAACGCGCGCAGAGTCAATGCGCAATTTGACGCGCGGCGGCGACCTGACGCAGCCGAAAAGTTATATTTTCAAGGCGTATTTTGCAGATCTGACCAGCACGGCAACAGGTCGCCCGGCGCCGGTTTCGCATGGTAGACCGCGCGTGCGATGGCACGGGTCAGGCACAGAGCCGCGGCGTGGCCCAGCAGGACCAGATCGGCCTCGGCCGAAGGGATCCGCCCCGTGCTGACGCCGAACACCAGGTCACCATCACCCGGCGTGTGGGCAGGCAGGACGGCGCGGGCGATCCCGTCATGGGCGGCCACCGCCATGCGCTGGCATTGCGGTTTGGTCAGGGCGGCATCGGTGGCGACGATGGCGATGGTCGTGTTGGCCTTGTCGGGCGGGGGGTGGCCCATCGCCCGGGCCTTGCGGCTGGGCACGGGGTCCCCCAGTCCGGACGCCGCATCCGGCCCCAGCCCGCCGATCTCGGCTCCGATCTCGAACGGGGCGGCCCAGAAATGCCGGTCGCCCGGGGTGGTGACGCTGCCCAGCGGGTTGGCCGCAACCAGCGCACCCACTGTCACGCCGCCCGGCAACACCGCCGAGGCGGAGCCCAGCCCACCCTTGCACATGGCCGTCAGCGCGCCGGTTCCGGCCCCGGCGCTGCCCAGATCGAACGTCTCCGCCGCGGCGTCGAATGCGGCCCGGCCCAAGGCGCGGTACGGGTTTTCACCCCACGCCTTGTCGCCGCCGTTCAGCAGGTCGAACAGAATCGCCCCGGGTACGATCGGCACCACGGCTGACCCCACCTGAAACCCGCGTCCCTGTGCATGCAGCGCGTCCATCACGCCCGAACAGGCATCCAGCCCGAATGCCGAACCACCTGAAAGCACGATCGCATCCACCCGGTCGACGGTTTTGTCGGCGGCCAGCAGATCGGTCTCACGCGTGCCCGGGGCGCCCCCCATCACATGTACCGAGGCCCGCAGGGGCTGATCTCCGGTCAGGACGGTGACACCGGATTTCAGAGCCGCGCCCTGAGCGTTGCCCACCAGCAGGCCGGGTACGTCGGTGATCAGGTTTCTGGGTCCGGGGGTCATGCGGATTTGTCCTTTACTGCGGGAAAGCGCGCTGGTGCGCGCTGCCTCCGGCGGGGATATTTCGGGCCAGATGAAGGGGTGTTCAGATACAGCGGCCCCCGTCCACCTCAAGCGCGGCACCGGTGATCATGCTGGCCTCGTCCGAGCATAGGAAACAGGCGGCGTTGCCCATGTCCTGCGGGGTCGAGAACCGGCCCAACGGGATGGTCGACAGGAATTTGGCGCGAATTTCGGGCGTGTCCTCGCCCATGAAGGATTTCAGCAGGGGCGTTTCCCCCGCTACCGGGCAGATCGCGTTCACGCGGACACCGGAGGGGGCCAGTTCGACCGCCATCGTCTTGGTCGCGGTGATCATCCAGCCCTTGGAGGCGTTGTACCAGTTCAGATTCGGGCGCGGCGACAATCCGGCGGTCGAGGCGACGTTCAGGATCGCCCCCGCCCCGCGCGATTTCATATGTGGCACCAGCGCCCGCGCAGTCAGAAAGACCGACTTCATGTTCACGCGATAGACGCGGTCGAAGTCTTCTTCGCTGACCTCCTCCAGCGGCGTCGGCAGGTGGGTCACACCGGCATTGTTCACCAAAATGTCCAGATGGCCGTAAAGTCTCAGCGCCGCATCCGCCATCGCCTGGACCGAGTCGCCGTCGGAGACATCCACCTGGCAGTGGTCGGCCAGAGGGCCCAGCGTCGCCGCCATGTGACGCGCGGCATCCCCGTTGATGTCGGCGATCATCACCCGTGCGCCCTCGGACAGGAATTTCTGTACGATCCCGGTCCCGAACCCGGATGCGCCACCGGTCACGATTGCGGTTTTTCCCTCCAGCCTCATAGCCTTGCCTCCCTGCCGCCTGTCGCGGTCAGACTAGCAACGGCAGGGAAAGATGCCAGATCAATCTTCCGCCACCTTGCCGCGCAGCGCCTTGACGTCGGACCGGGCCTTTTTCGCCGCCAGCCGGCGCTTGACCGAGCCATAGGTGGGTTTCGTCGCGATCCGCCGCTTGGGTTTGACCAGCGCCTTGCCGATCAGCTCGGCCAGACGGGCGCGGGCGATCTCGCGGTTACGGGCCTGGCTGCGGGTTTCGTCGCATTGGATGATGATTGCACCATCCTTGGTCCAGCGCCGCCCGGCCAGCCGTTTCAGCCGCGCCTTGACCGGATCGGGCAGCGAGGGCGAGCGCGCCGCCTCGAAGCGCAGCTCGACCGCGGTCGAGACCTTGTTCACGTTCTGCCCGCCGGGACCCGAAGCGCGGATGAAGCTCTCGGTCATTTCCCAATCGTGCAGGGTGATATCGTCGGTGATGCGCAACATGGGCGCGACCTTACAGGCGCCACCCGGAAACAGAAAGGGCCGCCCCGGCGGGACGGCCCTTCGAAAGTTCAGGAGGTCGGGTCGGTTAGATCAATCGACCAGCCGGAGCGCGCGCTCCGCCAAGGGCTGCCCTAGCAGGCGGTCCCCCCGGTTGTTCCGACACCTCTCTCCAATCTCTTTCTCGACACTGGATCACCTCCTTTTCTATCTGTTGCGGTTGAAAAGAAGCGTGACACAAGATGCGCCATTCTCAAAGCACTTTTTTTACGCAGGCTGTGCAGCGGTCAATCGCGCAACGATCACCTTGAAGGGGATCAGTGCGACCAAGGCCAGCGACAGCTTCACCAGCCAGTCGGCAAAGGCCAGCGTCACCCACAGGGGCGCCTCGGGGCCCGACAGCATGAAGGGCACAGGCTCCCACGCCCAGTTGATGGCCGCATCCGCACCGGCGCCGAAGAAGGTCACCGAGGCCGAGAAGGCGATGGTGAAGAAGATCGCGGTATCCAGCGCCGATCCGACCAGGGTGGATACCAGCGGCGCGCGCCACCAGCGGCCTTCACGCATGACGTTGAACACGGTGACGTCGGTCAGCTGCGCGATCAGGAACGCCGTTCCCGAAGCCACGGCGATGCGCAGCGGCACGGCGGCGTAGGTGAAGCCGTCGCCCTGCAGCATGATCTGGCTGCCGATCAGCGAGCAGATCACGCCGGTGACGAAGCCCGCGAAGACGACCTTGCGGGCCGGGCCCACGCCATAGACGCGGTTCATGATGTCGGTGACCAGAAAGGCCAGCGGGTAGGTGAAGGCACCCCAGGTCAACAGCCCATCAAAGATCAGGAACTGGACCAGGATGTTCGAGACCACGACGATGGCGGCCATGGCAAGAATGCCGGGGATAAAGTTGCGTTGCATGTTCTGATGCCCGTTTTGACAAGGTAGCGGCGACTTGGCCAAGGGACCGTCCCAAGGCAAGCCGCGCTTCTAGACCCGGTATCGGCCCGTGTCAATCCGGCAGCAGATACTCGACCAGTTCGGTACGCTGCAGCGCCAGAAAGTTGTCGTCCGAGATCATCGTGGCCCGCAACCGCCCCTGCCCGTCGCGCCAGACCGACAGCCCCTCGAGGTTGTCATGGGTTCCGGTTCCGGTCTGGAACAGGATTTCCTCGGCCGCAGGAGTATCACCCTCGATCTGCCACCGACGCAGACGCGACCGGAACCCGGTCAGCGAGACCGCGCGTTCCAGCATGTAGAACCGCCCGTCCGGGCCGAAATCGGCCGCTACGGGCAGAAAACCGTCCCACTGCGCCAGGACGAAGGGCGTGGACCAGGCGCGCCCGTTCCAGCGATAGACCGGAATGTCGCCATTTGCCGTGCGGCTTTTCTCGGGCAAAGTGTACAGGCGGCCCTGCGCGTCGATGGCCAGCCCCTCGAACGAACCATTCTGGTCGAGCGCGTCAAAGGCCTTGGGGCGCGGCAGCACCTGCGCATGGGCACCGGGCGCGGCATAACGGGCCACGCGATGCACGCCTTCGAACGAAATGAAGAAGCTGCCATCCGGCGCCAGCGCCAGCCCCTCGGAGTCACCCGAGCTGCCGGGCATGATCCGTCCCCGGCTGGACAGAACCGGCCAGTGGCCAACAATACGGATGCCGACAATCTCATCGCCATCCCGGTCGATGCGGACCGATGCCAGGGTGGAGCGGTCGCTCAGCACCCATGCGCGCCGCCCGTCATCCGAGACATGGATGGCGGAAAACCCGCCGAACCAGTCATGGCCGGCGCGCCATGCAAAGCCGCCCAGATATTCGGCCGATTTGACTTCGACCGCCCAGGCGGAGCCGGCCAGAAACAGGCTCGCGATCAGTTGGACTGCAAGACGGCGGCGCATTGCTGGGGCAGATCCGCCAGAACATATTCGCGCCGTTTCTTCGGAGGCGGCGCGTTGGGGTCGGGCGGCGGCGGGTTCAGGATGTTGCGCACCCACTGTTCGGCCTCGGCGCAGCCGTCACCCTTGGGCGGCGGATCCTGATTAACGCACCCGCGCGAGCCGCGCGGGCAGTTCAGCCGGACGTGGAAGTGATAATGATGCCCCCACCAGGGCCGGATCTTGCGCAGATAGGCACGGTTGCCCTTCTCTTCCTTGCACATCTGCACCTTGGCGCCCGGAAACACGAAGATGCGGGCCACGCGTTTGTCCTTTGCCGCCTCGCGCAGGATGGCGTGGTGCTGTTTCGTCCAGTTGCCGTTCACATAGGCGCCGTTCGCGCGCCGCAAGGAGATGGACGAGATGTTCTCGCGCGCCTTGCGCGACAGGCGCATGTTGTCACCGGGCAGCATCCAGATGTCGATGTCCAGGCCCAACTGGTGGCTGCGGTGGCCCGAGGTCATAGGCCCGCCCCGCGGCTGGCTGATATCCCCGATGTAAAGCCCGTTCCATCCCGGTTGCTTTGCCGCAAAACGGCTGAGGTCTTGAACGAAGTCGATGGCTTGCGGATGGCCCCAGTTGCGGTTGCGCGACAGACGCATCGCCTGCCAGGTGGGTCCGGTCTCGGGCAGTTGCACCGATCCGGCGGCGCATCCGCGCGAATAACTGCCGAAAGCGGCCGGCTTTTGTTGCGAACTGTCCTTCTGAGCCCCGAACAACTGCTTGGCCAGCGGTTGGGCCCCAGCCGCCCCGGCAAGCGCAATTCCTGCCAAAAACACCAAAAAACGTAATGAAATCATCTGCTCTGATCCCCTTCCGGTTTGACCCAGCGCATTAGGAACAATCCCAGAATAAACAACCCGACGATCGGAGACACCCCCAACCGCGCGCTGCCGGTCGCGGTTGTTGCAATTCCGATCATCAAAGGCGCCGCAAAAGCGGTGGCGCGGCCCGACAGACCATAGAGGCCAAAGCTCTCGACCGGGGCGGCCGGATCGGTGTGGCGCACCATCAACGACCGGCTGGCCGATTGCAGGATGCCGCCCATCCCGCCGATCAGGATGCCGCAGCCAAAGAATACAATGTCCGGCAGGCCCGAGCCTTGGGGCAGGGCGATGCCGAAGATCTGCGTCCGGTCCATCGACACGATGGTGGTGCAGACCAGGATCAAAACCCAGATCGCAGTCAGGATCACTGGCTTGGGGCCGAATTTCCGGTCCAGCTTGCCGCCGATCCAGGCGAAGACCGCCGAAGCCAGCACGCTGATGATGCCGAAGACGCCGATCTTGATCAGGTCCCATTCCAGCACCAGCCGCGCATAGACGCCGCCGAAACTGTACAGCCCATTCAGCGCATCCCGGTAGAACATCGATGACCCCAGATAGCTGGCAAGACTGACCCGGTGCCGCAAGGCGGCCACGGATTTGCCCAGCAGGCGTAGCGCCTCGGATACGCTGCCTTTCTTGTCGGCTGCGGGATCGTCGCGCACCCACAGGAAATACGGGGCCATGAACAGGATGAACCACCCGGCGGTGAACGGCCCCACGAAACGCGTGCCTTCCCGCGCGCCGGCGTCCAGCCCGAACAGCGGCTCCATCCCGATCAGCGTCTTGCCGTTGGGCTGCTCGACGAACAGCGCCAGCATGATCGCCAGGGAAATCAGCCCGCCGAAATAGCCGAAGGCAAAGCCCGAGCCCGAGATCTCGCCCACTTCGTTGTCATCGCCGAGATCGGGCAGTTGCGAGTTGATGAAGATCAGCGCGTATTCGGCCCCCACGAAGCCCAGACCGAAGGCCGACAGCATCAGCCACATGTTCGACCCGTCCGGCAGCGTGAACCACAGCGCCGCGGAGCCCACGGCATACATCACCGAAAAGGCAAAGATCCACGGGATGCGCCGCCCCGAGACATCGGCCATCGCCCCCAAGAGCGGCGCGCCGAAAGCGATGATCAGACCGGTGATCGTCAGGCAGTTGGCCCAGACCGTCTGCGCCTGCGCGGCGGCAGCTTCGGCATCCATCCCGGCGGTTGCGTAATATTCAGCCGCAACACCGGCGAAATACGGGCCAAAGACAAAGGTCACCAACAGGGTGTGATACGGCTGGCTGGCCCAGTCGAAAAACCACCAGCCCCAGATGCGCCTGCGCTTGGAAATCTCTGCCATCTCTGCCCCTTGCCTGCTTTTGATTTCATAAGACGGGCCTTTGGGCCATTTCGCAAGCGTTCTGTGACTGCGGGCTTGCCTATTGCCGCTTGGGCACTTAGGTCTCAGGCCGTACGGAAAACGAGGTGCCCATGCTGTCGCTGATCCAAATCCTGCTGCTGATCCTGGACATCGTCTGGTTCATCATCCTGGCCCATGTGATCATGAGCTGGCTGATCAACTTCCAGGTCCTGAACCTGCATCAACAGCTGGTCGCCCAGATCTGGTACGGCCTGAACCGCCTGCTCGAGCCGATATACGGCCCGATCCGCCGCATTCTGCCCAACATGGGCGGTCTGGACCTGACGCCTCTGGTGGTGCTGATCGGGGTCTATGCGCTGCGGATCATCCTTATCAACAACGCGGTCTATTTCTACTGACCTCTTGTTCCCCGATTCCGACTGTGTGATTGTCCGTTCAAGAGCAGTCAAATCTTGAAACAGGGCACCCCCGCACATGTTCGACGCCGCGCCTCTGCTGCGAGATGTCTTTGGATTCGATGACTTCCGCCCCGGGCAGGAAGAGATCGTCGATGCCGTGACCGCCGGCGAGAACGTGCTGGCCATCATGCCCACCGGGGGCGGCAAATCCCTGTGTTTCCAACTGCCTGCCCTGCTGCGCGACGGGGTCACGGTGGTGATTTCGCCGCTGATCGCCCTGATGCGCGACCAGGTGCGGGGGTTGCAAGAGGCCGGGGTCGAGGCCGGTGCGCTGACCTCGGGCAACACGCCCGAGGAAACCGACGCCGTGTGGGAGGCGCTCGAAGCCGGGCGGCTGAAACTGCTGTATATGGCGCCCGAGCGGCTGGCCGCCGGGTCGGCGCTGGGGATGCTGCGGCGGATCAATGTCAGCCTGATCGCCGTGGACGAGGCGCATTGCGTCAGCCAGTGGGGCCATGATTTCCGCCCCGACTATCTGCGGATCGGAGAGCTGCGGCGCGCGCTGAACGTGCCCTTGGCCGCCTTCACCGCCACGGCGGATGCGGAAACCCAGGACGAGATCGTCGAGAAACTGTTCGACGGCACGCCCCCGCGCAAGTTCCTGCGCGGCTTTGATCGCCCGAACATCCACCTGGCCTTTGCCGCCAAGGACAGCCCGCGCAAGCAGATCCTGGATTTCGCCGACGCCCGCCGGGGCCAGTCGGGCATCGTCTATTGCGGCACCCGCAACAAGACCGAAGTGCTGGCGCAGGCCCTGCGCGAACAGGGTCACAGCGCCTGCCACTACCACGGCGGGATGGAGGCCGAGGACCGCCGCATCGTCGAAACCCGTTTCGCGCGCGAGGACGGGCTGATCGTGGTGGCCACCGTGGCCTTCGGCATGGGCATCGACAAGCCTGACATCCGCTGGGTCGCCCATGCGGACCTGCCGAAATCGATCGAGGCCTATTACCAGGAAATCGGCCGCGCCGGACGCGACGGTGGGCCGGCCGAGACCCTGACCCTGTTCGGCCCCGACGACATCCGCCTGCGCCGCAGCCAGATCGACGAGGGGCTCGCCCCGCCCGAACGCCGCGCCGCCGACCACGCCCGCCTGAACGCGCTGCTGGGTCTGGCCGAGGCGCTGCATTGCCGCCGCCAGACTCTGCTGGGCTATTTCGGGGAACAGGCCGAGCCCTGCGGCAAATGCGATCTGTGCGACAGCCCGCCCGAGCTGTTCGACGGCACCACGCCCGTGCGCATGGCTCTGTCGGCGATCCTGCGCACCGAGGAATGGTTCGGCTCGGGCCACCTGATCGACATCCTCATGGGCAACGAAACCGACAAGATCCGCGCGCGGCGGCATGACGCGCTGCCCACCTACGGCATCGGCAAGGACTGGTCGCGCCCGCAATGGCAGGCGATCTTTCGGCAGATGATGGGCCACGACCTTGTCCGCCCCGACCCCGAACGCCACGGTGCCCTGCGCATGACCGAGGCCGCCAAGCCGATCCTGAAGGGCGAGGCGCAGATCACCCTGCGCAAGGACACGCTGCGCAAGGCCACCCGGCGGCCCGCGGTCAAGATGATGGTCTCGGAAGAAGACGCGCCCCTGCTGTCGGCGCTCAAGGCCAAGCGCCGCGCGCTGGCCGAGGCCGCCCGCGTGCCCGCCTATGTCATCTTCCCCGACCGCACGCTGATCGAGATGGCGGAACAACGCCCCATGACCCTGGACGAGATGGCCCGGATCGGCGGTGTTGGCGCGAAAAAGCTGGACCGCTACGGCGACACCTTCCTTGAAGTGGTCGCGGGCGAGGCGCAGGCGGTCCACCCGGCGCGCCGCAAGCTGGCCGGGCGTGAGCAGGGAAATATCTATGACCGTCTGCTCGAGGTGCAGGCGCAGTTGGCCCGAGGCCCGGACGGGATCGACAAACCACTCAGCTGCTCGGCTTCGCAACTGGCCAAGGTGGCGCAGATGCGCCCGGACGACGCGCGCACTCTGGAACAGGTGCTGGGCGACCGCCGCGCCGAACGTTTCGCGGCCGCCTTTCTGGACGTGCTGCGCGCAGCGGGCTAGGTATCGGCGGGCAGGCACGAACAAGGGGGCAGACATGCTGGTGGTGATCTCTCCGGCCAAACGGCTGGACTGGGCAGAGCGGGACGTGGCACCGACCCAGCCCGATTTTCAGGACGATGCGATCCGGCTGGCGAAAACCGCGCGCAACCTGACGCTGGGGGAGCTGAAAAGGCTTATGAGCCTCAGCGACGATCTGGCCCGGCTGAACCGCGACCGTTTCCGCGCCTTTGCCGATACCCCGCCGCCCGAAGCCACCCGTCCGGCCGCGCTGGCCTTTGCCGGCGACACCTATCAGGGGCTCGAGGCGGCGTCGCTGGACGCCGAGGAACTGGCCTGGGCGCAGGACCATCTGCGCATCCTGTCGGGGCTTTACGGCCTGCTGCGCCCCTTGGACGCCATTCAGCCCTATCGGCTGGAAATGGGCAGCCGGCTGAAGACCCGACGCGGCACGTCCTTGTACGACTATTGGCGCGACCAGCTGAGCAAGGCGCTGAATGCGCAGGCCGAGGAGATCGGCACCGAGACGCTGGTGAACTGCGCCAGCCAGGAGTATTTCGGCGCGGTGGCCCCCAAGGCGCTGAAACTGCGGGTCATCACCCCTGTCTTCATGGAGGACAAGGACGGCACGCCAAAGATTGTCAGCTTCTTTGCCAAAAAGGCCCGCGGCTCAATGGCGCGGTACATCATCCAGCACCGGCAGACCGACCCTGCGGGCCTGCGGGATTTCGACACCGGCGGCTATGTATACCGGTCTGATTTGTCGGAACCGGACAAACCGGTATTCGTGCGCCCCTATCAGGCCTGATCCAGCATCGAGGCATCATACGCCACCAGTTCGACCGTGTTGCCCTCGGGGTCCGTGGTGAATACGCCGCGCCAACCGATCCAGCCGAACCGTTCGACGCGATAGGGCTGGCCGATTTGATCATACCAGCGCATGACGGCCTCTTGTTCCGCAAAAGGAAGAGACAAGGCGATATGGTGCAACGACGATTGCGCCCCGGTCATGGGTCTGTCGGCGCCGGTGGGGTGCAAACCCGGCCGCGCCGCCGCCCCATGGTGAAACAGCGCCAGAACTTGTGTGTGTCCTTCGAACCCTTCCGCAATCTGAAAGAATGTGATGGCGCTGTCATGGCCGCCATGCAGGCGGGTCAGCCCGATGACGTTTTCATAGAAATCAACCATGGCTGCCATGTCGGCGCAGCGTATTGCTATTTCACCCAAAGCGCGGGGGCGAAAACCTCGTTCCTGTGACATAGCGCCAGCCTAGACCGCACCGGCCGGCGCGACAATGACGGGTTGCGCATCCGTCGGGCAGTTGGACTGGATCATCTCGCAAATCAACTTCTTCTGAAGCGGTTTCGTCAGGTAGTGATCCAGCCCGGCCGCTAGGATGCTGTGCTCGTCACCCGCCAAGGCATGAGCGGTCAGCGCCACGATCGGCACATGCTGCCCTGTGCCGATTTCGCGTCTACGGATCTCACCCGTGGCCTGCTTTCCGTCCATCTTGGGCATCGAGATGTCCATAAGAATCAGGTCCGGCGCGCATTCCGCAAAGGCTTCGACAGCCTCAAGCCCGTTGGCCACCAGCTTGAGGTCTATGTTCAGATCCTTGGTCATCTTGCTCAGGATCAACTGGTTGGTGCGATTGTCCTCGGCCGCCAGAACCCGCATCTTGCGCAGCTTCGTGTTTCCGCCGGACGATTGGGCCGGCTCCGCGCGGCAGGGCGGGGAAACAGGCGCAGGCAACACAGCGGCGCCCAGCGCCTGAAGCCGCGAGAACAGCTCGGCCCGTGGGATCGGTTTCTGAACCACCCCTTGTATCAGCCGATGGTTCGGATCGGCGTGCACCATGGCCGGGTTTGCGGACATCAGCACAATCGGAACGTCGGACCAGCCTCGCTTGCGCAGAGTTTCCGCCAAATCCAGCCCGTCCATGTCAGGCAGATCGTGATCGCAAAGGATCAGGTCGATCGACGCTTCCACCGCCCTCAGCGCTTCGGTGCCTGTGGCGCAAACCGTCACCTCGGCCCCCAAACGCCGCAGCTGCTTGTTCAGAATGGCCCGATTGACCGCCAGATCCTCGACCACGAGGACATGTTTCAGCCTGTCCACCAAGGCAGGCGGAGCCGGTTGAGGGCCTTCGGCGGTGGGCAGCGTGATCCGGAACCCAAAGCACGACCCCTTGCTGGCCTCGCTCTCGACCCAGATCGCGCCACCCATCAAGGTAATCAGGCGTTTGGTGATGGCCAGACCAAGGCCAGTGCCGTCAAAGGCGCGGGTCTTTTCGTTTTCAACCTGATTGAACTCGCCAAATATGTGCTCGATCTTGTCCGCATCGATGCCGATTCCGGTGTCTTCGATCGCAATGTGGATGTCGCAGGTCTTCTGATCGGCATGCGGTACTCCGGTGACCCGGATCAGAACATGGCCTTGGGCGGTGAATTTGACCGCGTTGCCCACCAGATTGGTCAGCACCTGACGCACCCGGCCCGGATCGCCCACGAACAGCGTCGGCAGGAACAGGTCATAGTCGACCAGCAAGGTCAGCCCCTTGTCGCGCACCGTGGGCTGCAGCAGCATCGCAATTTCGAGGATGCAACGCTCAAGATCGAAATCCTCCGGATGCAGCACAAGCTTGTCCGCTTCGATCTTGGAATAGTCCAGAACGTCATTGATGATGACCAGCAGCGCGTCCCCCGAATTGCGGATCGTCTCGACATAAAGCCTCTGCTCCTCATTCAGAGGGGTTTCCGACAGCAGGTCGGTCATCCCGACGATGCCGTTCATCGGGGTCCGGATCTCATGGCTCATATTGGCAAGGAAAGCCGACTTGGCCCGGTTGGCGGCCTCGGCCTTTTCGCGCGCGGCCTGCAGTTGCGCCTCATGCTGGACCGAGGCCGTGATGTTCAGGGCCAGACTGACCACATCGCCGCCCTGCCCGCGCTGGTCGATCAGCTTGATATATTGCCCATTCCACAGCTGGATCACTTCGGGCGGCGGGTTGATCCGGGTCCAGCGGCGCATCATGCGGGTTTTCCACGCCTCGGTCGGTTCCGACCCGATATCGATGATGCCCTCGGTGGTCAGCAGATCAAGAATGCGGGTATAGGAAATCCCGGGCGCGACCTCGTCCAGTCCTTCGAACACGCTCAGATAGGCCGTATTTGCGCTGATCAACCGATCACTGCCGTCGAAGAAGGCGAAACCGTCCTGGATCGTTTGGATCGAGTGCCAGAGGCGGCGTTCGGCCACTTCGATCTTGGCATTTGCAACGGTCAGGTCCGATTTGACCTTTTCATTCTCGCCACGCACGGATTCGACCTCGGCCTCGGTCTCGCCGATACGTTTGGTCAGGGTCATCGCATATTCGCCCAGCTTGCGATTGGCCTCGGACAGTTCACTCTGCTTGAGTGCAAGCAAGCGTTCGGCGGCCAGACGCGCCCGCCGTTCCTGTGCCAGTTTCTCTGCAAGACTCATGGTCATCTTCCCGGTCGGTTCGGGATCAGCATTCCCGCAGACCGTGAAAATCTGTTTAAGGCCAAAGGCCGGTCAGCGCCGTCCTTCGCGCAGCCAGCCCGCCAGCAGGAAGCCACCCGCCAGCAGCAACACCAGCCAGGGAGGCAACAGTCCGGCCTGGGTCACGTCACGGGTTTCATATGCCTCGCGCGGGGTCAGACCGATCCAGCCACGCCCGGCCGCAGGACGCCCGGCGCGCACGTTGCGGATTGCCGGCAGCCCGTCCTCGACCCGGATCACCCCGCCGCGCATCCCGGCCATGACCGGTTCAAGGATTTCGGCTGTTGCGATGGTGCGTTCGAATTCCCGCGGCGCCGCAGGGCCAAGGCCGATGACCGAGGACAGCTCACCTTCCTGCAGGCGATAAAGCCCAATTTCAGGGCCGAAATACTGCGCCTCGAACCGACCGGGGGACAATTCGCGCAAGGGCACTTCAAGCGTGTCGCCATTGGGTCGGGTGACCGTGACGGGGCCCACCTCTTCGTTCAGGGTCTGGCGGATGATGCGCATTGACTGCCCGTTGGCCTCTGCCCACAGCGCCTCTTCTTCAAGCTCGGGCTCTTTCATCATCCAGTGGGCAAGGCGGCGCAGCAGTTCCAACTGCGGGCCACCGCCCTCGTAGCCACGGCTCCACAGCCAGGCGTGGTCCGAGGCCAGCAGCGCCACGCGCCCTTCCCCCACCCGGTCCAGCACCAACAGCGGACGGTCGTCGACGCCGGTCATCAGCAATTCACCCGAGCGCTGTTTCACGTCGATCTGCCTCAGCCATGCGCCCCAGTCGCCCGTCTCACCCAGATCGGAGGTCACCGGATGACGCTGGCCCAGATCTGTCACCGTGGGCACGTAGCGTTCTTCGATGACCCGGGCCGAGGGTTGCGCCGGCAGGATCGCAGACAGGGGAGAGCGGAAGATGCTGTCGGCGGTGGCAAAGTCAGGCCCGGCCGCAATCAGCACCGCACCGCCGTCATTGATGTAGTTGGTCACGTTGTCCAGATAGATCGCGGGCAGGATGCCGCGCCGCTTGTAGCGGTCAAAGATGATCAGGTCGAAATCGTTGATCTTCTCCAGAAACAACTCGCGCGTGGGGAATGCGATCAGCGACAGTTCGTCCACCGGAACCCCGTCCTGTTTCTCGGGTGGGCGCAAGATGGTGAAATGCACCAGATCGACCGAGCTGTCGGATTTCAGCAGATTGCGCCAGGTTCGCCCGCCCGGATGCGGCTCGCCCGAGACCAACAGAACCCGAAGCCGGTCGCGCACGCCGTTCATCTGGATCAAGGCGGTGTTGTTGCGGTCGGTCAGTTCGCCGTCGGCCTGCGGAACCGTGAACTGGATGACGTTGCGCCCGCCATGGGGCAGGGTCACCGGCAGCTCGACATCCACACCGATCGGGATACTGAATTGCTGCGGCTCGCCCCCGTCCACCGCAATCTCGAGCGGGGCGGACGCCGGACCGGCGGGCACCGCGCCACTGTCTTCGACCCGCAAGGTCAGAGTGACGGGCTCGTCGATGATGGCAAAGGCCGGCGCATTACGCACGATCAGGCGGCGGTCCCAGTCCTGCGCGCGACCGGTCTGCAACAGGTGCATCGGCGCGGGCAGGTCGGGGGCCTGATCGACGTCATGCACGAGGCCGTCCGACAGGACCAGAATTCCGGCGATCCGGGCGCGCGGTTCCTCGGCCAGCGCGGCATTCAGCGCCGCCATCACCTGGGTACCTTCGTCTCCGTCGCCGTCGCCCACGGTGATGCGGCGCAGTTCGGTGTTGTCGCGGGCCTCGATCTCGGCGGCCAGGGCCTCGGCGGTCTGCGCGGTCTGTTCGGCGCGGTCCGACAGGGTTTGGCTGGCGCTTTCATCCTCGATCATCAACACGATGTCGGTCAGCGGGGCGCGGTCCTCGATCTGGTAGACCGGGCCGGACAAAGCCGCCAACAGCACCAGCGCCGCCAGTCCGCGCAACGCCCAACCCGACAGCCCGCGCCACAGCGCCAGAACCGTCGCGGCCAAAGCGATCGAACCGATGACCACCAGAACGGGCCACGGGATCAGCGGGTCAAAGATGACGGAACCGGTCATTGGCCCAACCTGTCAAGCAGAGCAGGCACGTGCACCTGATCGGATTTGTAGTTCCCGGTCAGCACGTGCATGACCAGGTTGACGCCGAACCGGTTGGCCAGCTCGCGCTGGCGTTCTCCGGCATAGCCGCGCCCGACCGGCAGCAGCGCCTGCCCGTTCCGGTCGATTGCCCAGGCCCCGGCCCAGTCGTTGCCACCGATCACCACCGGGGTGACATTGTCGTTGAGGTTGCGGAAGGGCATGCCTTCGATCTGTTCGGCGTCCAGGGGCGCGGCCTCGACCCAGACCTCGGTTCCGGCAAAGCGGCCGGGGAAATCCTGCAACAGGTAGAACGCGCGGGTCAGGACGTGATCGCGCGGAACAGGCTCCAACGCAGGGATATTCAGCGGAGCAGCCAGTTGCTGCAACTTGCGGCCATTGGGGCTCGAGGCGCCAAACCCAGCGATGTTGGCGTCCCGCGTGTCAAACAGGATCATCCCGCCCGACCGCAGATAGCCATTCAGCTTGGCATAAGCTTCGGCCGAAGGCTGGGGCTGATCCGGCGTGATCGGCCAGTAGAGCAGCGGGAAGAAGGCCAGTTCGTCACGTTCGAGGTCCACGCCCATGGGCTCGGCCGGTTCGACGGACGTGCGGTAAAACAGGGTTTGCGACAGGCCGCGCAGCCCGGCATGGGCGACGTCGTCAATCTGGGCATTGCCGGTCAGTACATGGGCCAGCACCAATTCCTTGGTTGCCTGCAGCGCGAATTCGGTCTCCTCGGGCGTCTGCGCCTGCGCTTGCGGTGCGATCAGAAGCGCGCCCAGTGCGACCGCCGCCGCCCGCGCCAGCCCCAGACGCCCCGACAGCGCCAGCGAGGCCACGACGTCAACCGTCAGCAGGATCAGGGCCAGGCTCAGCAGCAGGCCCCCGATAGGAGTTTCGGCGCTGACCTCCTGCCCCTTGATGGGAACATCCGCAGGCCAGCTGATCGGGCGCAGCGTGCTATCCTCGTTCAACACGTTCAGGGCCAGCTTCTGCTTGCCGCTTTCATACAGACCCGGGCGCAGGTCGGGCCCCAGGGCGCCGGACACCAGCGCCGGGCCATCGACACCGGCCAGATTGCCCGCATCAGACAGGGTTCCGAACCCGTCCATCACCTGAATCGGCTCCCACGTGGTGCCTTGCAGCTGTTCGACCTGCCGCGTCTTGGCCGCCGAGGCCACGGCCAGCCGGTCGAGCATTTCGACGAACAGGCCCGACAGCGGCAGGGTCGACCATTCGGCATCGGCGGTGACATGGAACAGCACCACCTGACCCAGGCCCAGCGGCTTGCGCGTCACCAGCGGGGTGCCATCCGACAGCGCGGCGATCACCCGGTCGGCCAGGTTCGGGTCGGGCTGCGCCATCACCTGGGTGCTGACGGTCACATCGTCGGGGATGCGCAACCCGTAGAAGGGCGAACCTTCCTGGAAAGGCGCCAGACCCTTGGCCTCGCCCCAGCTCATCGCGCCGCCGACCGAGCGGCCACCGCTGCGCAGCCGCACCGGCAAAAGGGCGTCTTCGGCATCGCGGCCCAGATCGCTGGCCGCCATGTGCGGACCGGCAAAGCGCAGCAACAGCCCGCCCTGCTCGACCCATTCGACCAATCCGGCCTGTTCGGCGGGGGTCAGCTTGGCCACATCGGCCAGCACGATCACATCCGGGTTGGCGGGCAGAACCTCGGCCAGCCCGCCCTCGACGAAATCGGCGGTGGGGATCAGCACCTGCGTCAGATAGTGAAGCGGCGACAGCAGCTCCAGCCCCTCGCGGTTGACGGTTCCGGCGATCAGGGCAACCTCGCGCCGGCGCAGGCTGTCATCGGTCAGCGACACCGCCCCGGCCGACCGCTGGCCCTGCAGCTCGAACCGAGTGATGCGGGCCCGCAGTTCGGACGGCAACGCCAGATCGGCCTGCGCCTGGGTCGCGCCGCTCTCGAAGCTGACCTCGACCGATTGCAGCAGGCGCATCACGCCCGCCGGGTCGCGCCCCTGCGCATTGATGGTGACGGTCTGCGCCGGACCGGGTGTGGCGCGCACCGCGGTGAGTCGGATCGCCCCATCCTGATAGGTGGCCGGCAGCAGCGCCAGGATCGGCGCCGCCGCGCGATAGACCGTGACCGCGCCCCGCGCCTGCAGCGCGGACAGCAGGGTTTCCCGGCCCGGATAGTCCAGCTTGTCGGTGAACCAGTGCGTATCGAACCCGCCCTCGACCTCCGACAGGTCGGCCAGCGCCTGTTCGATCTGCGCCGCGTCCGGCTGCCACGGCTGAGGAACCAGCCCGGGCAGGCGGTTGCGCCAGGCCTCGGCGGCCTGGAAGACGGGCGGTTCCGGCTCGGTCAGACGCAGGATCGAGACCGGGCGCCCGGCCCGTCCGGCTTCGGTCAGCTGCGCGTCGATCTGATCCAGCGTGGCCGGCCAGCGCGTGGCCCCGGCCCAGCTTGCATCCAGTACCAGCAGCAGCGGCCCCGATCCGGACTCATCGCGCGCCGGGTTCAGAACCGGGCCGGCCAGCCCAATGATGATCGCCGCCGCCGCCAGCATCCGCAGCAGCAACAGCCACCACGGGGTGCGGTCAGATACGCTCTCGTCGTCCTTCAAGCCCAGCAACAGGGTCACCGCGGGGAACAGCCGGCGGATCGGCGCGGGCGGCACGGCGCGCAGGATCAGCCACAGGATCGGCAGGGTCAGCAGACCCAGCAACACCCATGGCGCGGTAAAGCCGATGCCCGCCAGAACCGTCATTGCGCCCCTCCGTCCAGCGCACGATAGAGCCACAACAGGGCCGCCTGCGCGCTGTCGCCCGTATGGTGCAGGCCCAGCTGCCAGCCGGTCACCCGGCACAGGCGGGTCAGGTCATCCTTGCGCCGCGCCAGCCGCGCCAGATAGCGCTCGCGCAGGTCGCCGGCCTTGAGGGTCTCGTGCCGGACCGTGCCGCCGACGCTTTCGAAGATGGTGCGCCCGCGATAGGGGAAGTTCTCCTCACCCGGGTCCAGAACCTGCAGCAGCACACCGCGCACGCCGCGGTCGGCGGCCTTGGTCAGGGCCAGTTCGACCTCGTCCAGTGGGCCGAGGAAGTCAGAGATGAACACGGCGCGGGCATGGGGGATCATGGCGCGGTGCTCGGGCGGGGCATAATCGGCCTCGGTATCTTCGGACAGGGCCTGCGCCAGCCGGATGATCTGGGCGTTGCCGCGCCGGGGCGGCAGGGTGGTTCCGGTCAGGCCCACACGCTCGCCCCCGCGCACCAGAAGAATCGCCGTGGCCAACCCCAGAAGGCGGGCCCGGTCGGCCTTGGTGGGCAGAGATTTGTCGGACGCAAAGCGCATCGAGGCGCCCTGATCGACCCACAGCATGATCGACTGCGCAATCTGCCATTCGCGTTCGCGCACATATTGCTGATCGCCGCGGGCCGAGCGCCGGTGGTCGATCATCCGCCGGCTGTCGCCGATCTGGGCCGGCCGGTATTGCCAGAAATCATCGCCCAGCCCCGAACGCCGCCGGCCGTGATCGCCCAGCAGCACGGTTCCGGCCAGGTGTTCGGCCCGCGCCAACAAGGGCGGCAGCCGGGACGCCTCGGCCTCGGATCTTTCGCGAAGGGTGCGGGCCGCGTTCACGCCGCCGCCTCGGCCCGGACAAGCCCGGCCGCGGTGGTTTCGATCAGGTCGGCCAGGCTGTCACCGCGCGCCCGCGCGGCGAAGTTCAGCGCCATCCGGTGGCTGAGCACCGGGCGCGCCATGTCCAGCACGTCTTCGGCGTTGGGGGCCAGCCGGCCCTGCAGCATCGCCCGCGCCCGCACCGTCATCATCAGCGCCTGCGCCGCGCGCGGACCGGGGCCCCAGGCGACCGTCTCGGACACGCGCTCGGACACGCCGGGTTCTTCGGGGCGGAACGCGCGCACCAGATCGAGGATCAGTTCGACCACCGACTCGCCCACCGGCATCCGGCGCAGCAGAACCTGCGCGGCCAGCAATTCTTCCTTGGTGAAGATCTGGTGCGCCTCCTCCTCGGCCGCGCCGGTGGTGGCCAGCAGGATGTCACGCTCAGTCTGGCGGTCGGGATAGTTCACGTCGATCTGCACCAGGAAACGGTCAAGCTGGGCCTCGGGCAGCGGATAAGTGCCCTCCTGTTCGATGGGGTTCTGCGTGGCAAGCACATGGAACGGCACGCCCAGCGTGCGGTCTTCGCCTGCGACGGTCACCGTGCGTTCCTGCATCGCCTGCAGCAACGCCGACTGGGTGCGCGGGCTGGCGCGGTTGATCTCGTCCGCCATCAAGAGTTCACAGAAGATCGGGCCGGGAATGAATCGGAAATGGCGGCTGCCATCCTCGGCGGTATCCAGAACCTCGGACCCCAGAATGTCGGCCGGCATCAGGTCGGGCGTGAACTGGATGCGGTTGCCATGCAGGCCCATGACGGTGGACAGGGTTTCCACCAGCCGCGTCTTGCCCAGGCCCGGCAGCCCGATCAGCAGGGCATGACCGCCACACAGCAGCGCCGTCAGCGTCAGGTCGACGACCCTCTCCTGCCCGATGAAGCGGCGGGTGATCGAGGATTTGGCCTGTTGCAGTTTCTCTTCCAGCGCTTCGATCTCGGAGACGAGGTCGGCAGGTTCGGTCATGACTTTCCCTTCCGTGGACTTATTATGGTTGAAGTGTATCGCGCTGAGAGGAAATGGCAAAAACAATGAGCGGACAAAATCCTGTGAAACCGTCCCCTGAGGGTCTGGCGGCCTCGGTCAAGGCGGCCAAACCGCGGGGTCTGCCCCCTGTCGAAAGCTGGAATCCTCCGTTCTGCGGCGATCTGGACATGCGCATCGCGCGCGATGGCACCTGGTATTACCTAGGGTCGCCCATCACCCGGTTCGAGCTTGTGAAGCTTTTTTCCTCAATTCTTAAGAAAGAAGGGGACGCCTATTTTCTGGTCACCCCGGTCGAAAAGGTCGGCATCAGGGTCGAAGACGCGCCGTTTGTGGCGGTCGATTTCGACCGGACCGGCGCGGACGAGGATCAGGTTCTGACCTTTACCACCCATGTCGGCGATACGGTGTCGGCGGGTCCGGATCACCCGATACGGGTGGCCATCGACCCGAAAACAAACGAGCCCAGACCCTATATATTGGTGCGATCGAACCTCGAGGCGCGGATCGACCGCAAGAGTTTCTACCGCCTTGTGGACATTGCGACGGAACGCGCCGGGCAGGTCGGGGTCTGGTCCGGCGGGCAGTTCTTTGTCTTGGGTCGCGCCGAGGAAACGCCTTAGGCAACCCGTCGTGCGGGACGGTCTTGTGCAAGGACAACCGCCAGCGCCACGACTCCGGCGCCCAGCGCCCGGGTCCAGTTCCACTCCGAACCCAGAACCACCATGATGAGCATCACGTAGAACGGGGCCACATTGATGTGGAATGACGCCAGAGCAACGCCCAGCCGGCCGATCGAAGCGATGAACAGGACCTGGCTGAGGCCGAGAGAGATCACGGCGTAGATCGCCAGCATTCCTGCCTGCTGCGGGTCGATCGGCGACGATGGCCAGACTTCGAACCCGAGGACGCTCGACAGATAGAACAGCGCGCCGGCCATGAACGTGCCGCCGATCAGCGTGATCGTGGTACGTCCGGTCTGGCTGAGGTCCGGGAAGTCCCGCGCGGTCGCCATGCTGGCCCAGCAGAACAGCGCGGTCGAGGCGATTGCGCAAAGCGCCCCCAGTCCCAGCTGGGCCGGCGCCACCGCGCTGGTTGCGATCAGGCCGCCTATGATCGAAACGGCAACCCCCAGCGCGAAGTTCCACCGCAATCTGCGCGTTCCCGCAGCCAGCTCGAGCAGTGTCGCAATCAAAGGCGCGCAGGAGGCGATGATGGCAACGGTTACGGGATCGGTCAGTTTCTGCGCCAGGATGATCAGGAACATGCCCAAGCCAAGTCCAAACCCGCCCACTCTCATCGCATGGGCCCAGCGCGCCCGCAGCACCGCATCCGCGCCATCGATCCACAGCCAGATCGGAATCATCACGGCCACCGCCAGCATCAGCCGCGCGGCCAGCAAGGCAACCGGCGGCCAGGTCTGCAGCAGGATTTCGGCCGCCGGGAATCCGGCCGCCCAGGTCAGCATCGACGCCACCGCCAACCCGTTTCCGGACAAGGCGGATTGCCGCGCACCGGGCACAGCGAAACTGGGCCCGCGAACGGGGTCCGGACTCATGGCCATCGGTTTCAATCCTTTTGTTGGTGCAGCGCTACGAAAATGATTCGCTGCAATACCCCGACCCTTCACATTCGGCCCACGCCGGTCTGGCCGATTTTCGACATATTGTCGTTTTCAAACCCTTTCTCTGCGCACCGCCCGCGACTAAGGTCAGCACGCCATCGGACCGAGAGGACAATGCCCCGATTTGCCGCCAATATCTCGCTGCTCTTTGCCGAGCTGCCCTATCTCGACCGATTCAAGGCGGCCGCGGATGCCGGGTTCAAGGCAGTTGAGATCCTGTTTCCCTATGACCTGGCGGCCAAGGAAACCCGTCGCGCATTGATGACCAACGGTCTGGACCTTGTGCTGATCAACGCGCCGCCGCCCAACTATACCGGCGGCCAGCCGGGCTATGCGGCTGTTCCGGGGGGCGAAGGGCGGTTCCAGTCCGACATCCGCCGCGTCCTGCGCTATGCCGAGGCGCTGAAGCCCGGTTTGATCCACGTGATGGCGGGCTATGCCTCGGGGGCGGACGCACGGGACTGTTTTGTGCGCAATCTGCAATGGGCTGCGGATTTTGCGCCGCATCAACGGTTCACGATCGAACCGCTGAACCCGGTCTCGCAGCCCGGATACTTCCTCAACGACTATGATCTGGCCGCCGCGTGCCTGGACCGGATCGACCGTCCGAATGTGGGCCTGCAGTTCGACAGCTTTCATGCGCGGATGATCCATGGCGATGCGCAGGCCGTCTGGGACAGATTCCGCGGCCGGATCGTACATGTTCAGATCGGATCGGCCCCCGACCGCTCGGAACCCGACCGGGACGAGACCGATTTCCCCGCCCTGTTCGCAGCGATCGACGACAGCGGCTATGACGGCTGGGTCAGCGCCGAATACACGCCCTCGACGCGGCGCACCGACGCCTCTCTGCACTGGATGCGATAGGCCTGTGCACCTGCGCACTGGAAATCACATCTTGGATATCGCATACGAAGCGGCAATTCAGTAGAGGAACAGCCGCATGATCCCCGCCCGCTTTGCCCCCGTCCTGTTCGGATTGATCCTGTCGGGGCTGATGTCCTGCATCGTGACCTGCATCGCAACGGTCAAAGAGATCGGGCTTGGCCCCGAGACCTTTGCCAGCTGGATGGGCGCGTGGAGCATCAGCTGGCCGGTGGCGTTTGCGGTGGTTCTGGTCATGGCCCCGCTGACCCGGCGGCTGGTCGCGCTGTTGGTCAGGCCCGAGGCCTGACCTGCCGCGAAGATGGCCCGCCGGGCCTGATGAGCGGCACGGCGCTTGCCTAATGCGCCTCGGCCCAGTTGGCGCCTTTGCCCGCATCCACCGTCAGTTTCACGTCCAGCTTCACCGCCGGATCGGGCGCGTTCTCCATCACGTCGCGCGCGATCTCGATGGTCTTGTCCACCGTGTCCTCGGCCACTTCGAACAGCAGTTCGTCGTGCACTTGCAGCAGCATCTTGGCCGGCAGCCCGTCGATCGCCTCGGGCATCCGCACCATCGCCCGGCGGATCACGTCCGCCGCTGTGCCCTGGATCGGCGCGTTGATCGCCGCCCGGCGGGCAAACCCCGCATGCGGCCCCTTGGCATTGATTTCTGTCGTGTGGATCTTGCGCCCGAACAGGGTCTGCACATAGCCATGCTCTTTGGCAAACGCGATGGTTTCATCCATGTAGCGCCGGATGCCCGGGAAGCGTTCGAAATATCGGTCGATGAAGCCCTGCGCCTCGGCCCGCGGAATGCGCAGGTTGCGCGCCAGACCAAAGCCCGAAATGCCATAGATCACGCCGAAATTGATCGCCTTGGCCTTGCGGCGGATCTCGGGCGTCATCTCGTCCAGCGGCACGTCGAACATTTCCGACGCGGTCATGGCGTGAATGTCCAGCCCGTCGGCAAAGGCCTGTTTCAAGGCCGGAATGTCGGCGATATGCGCCAGGATGCGCAGCTCGATCTGTGAATAATCGAGCGACACCAGCACATTGCCCGGCTCGGCGATGAAAGCCTCGCGAATGCGGCGGCCTTCTTCGGTGCGCACCGGGATGTTCTGCAGGTTGGGGTCGGTCGAAGCCAGACGCCCCGTGTTCGCCCCGGTGATGGCATAGGATGTATGCACCCGCCCCGTGTCGGGGTTGATATGGGTCTGCAGCGCGTCGGTATAGGTCGATTTCAGCTTGGACAGTTGCCGCCAGTCCAGAACCCGGCGCGGCAGTTCATGCTCGGTCGCCAGATCTTCCAGCACGTCGGCGCCGGTCGAATACTTGCCGGTCTTGCCCTTCTTGCCGCCTTCCAGACCCATCTTGTCGAACAGGATCTCGCCCAACTGCGCGGGCGAGCCGACGTTGAAGGTTTCTCCGGCCAGCTCGTGGATTTCAGCCTCTAAACCAGCCATTTTCTGGGCAAACGCGTTCGACATACGGCTCAGCACGTCGCGGTCGACCTTGATGCCATGCATCTCCATCTCGGCCAGAACCGGCACAAGGGGGCGCTCGAGCGTTTCATAGACGGTGGTCACCTTAACCCGGTGCAGCTGCGGCTTGAACAGCTTCCACAGACGCAGGGTGATGTCGGCATCCTCGGCGGCATAGGCGGTGGCCTCGTCGATCGGCACCTTGTCGAAGGTGATCGCCGATTTGCCCGAGCCCAGCAGCGGCTTGATCGGGATCGGTGTGTGGCCCAGATAGCGTTCGGACAGGGTGTCCATGCCATGCCCATGCTCGCCCGCATGCATGGCATAGGACATCAGCATCGTGTCGTCGATCGGAGCCACACCCACGCCGTAACGCGCAAATATCTTGGCGTCATATTTCATGTTCTGCCCGACCTTCAGGATCGACGGGTCCTCCAGCACCGGCTTGAGCATCTCCAGCGCCTCGTCCAGCGGCATCTGCCCCTCGGCCAGCGCGTCCGAGCCGAACAGGTCGTCGCTGGCCCCGTCGCGGTGGGTCAGCGGGATATAGCAGGCCTCGCCGGGCTCGATACACAGCGAGATGCCGACCAGATCGGCGATCATTTCGTTCAGGCCCGTGGTCTCGGTGTCCACGGCCAGCCAGCCGCGCTCATAGGCCTGATCGATCCATTTCCGCAGCGCGGCCGCATCGCGCACGCATTCGTATTTTCTGGCATCGAACGGAATGTCCTCGGCCTGCGGCTCATCTGCCGCCGGCGCCGGAGTATCCGCGATCACCGGCGGTTCGACGCCCAGCTTGTCGGCGATCCGCTTGGTCAGAGTGCGGAACTCCATCTCGGCCAGGAACTCCATCAGCTTGTCCGGATCGGGATCGCGCAGCTCCAGATCATCCAGCGTGAAGTCCAGCGGTGTTTCGCAATCCAGCTGCACCAGCCTCTTCGACAGCTCGATCTGATCTCGTTTCTCGATCAGAGTTTCGCGGCGCTTGGGTTGCTTGATCTCCTCGGCGCGGTCCAGCAGCGTCTCCAGATCGCCGAACTCGTTGATCAGCAGCGCCGCCGTCTTGATCCCGATCCCCGGCGCACCCGGCACGTTGTCGACGCTGTCACCGGCCAGCGCCTGCACATCGACGACGCGCTCGGGGTAGACGCCGAATTTCTCGAACACCCCCTCGCGGTCGATGCGCTTGTTCTTCATGGCATCCAGCATCTCGACACCGTCGCCCACCAGCTGCATCAGGTCCTTGTCCGAGCTGACGATGGTCACCCGCCCCCCGGCCTGGCGCGCCTGGCAGGCCAGCGTGGCGATGATGTCGTCGGCCTCGTACCCCTCCAGCTCTTTGCAGGCGATGTTGAAGGCCTCGGTCGCCTGCCGGGTCAGCGGGATCTGCGGACGCAGGTCCTCGGGCATCGCCTCGCGGTTGGCCTTGTAGAGGTCGTACATGTCATTGCGGAAGGTGTGCGAGCCCTTGTCGAAGATCACTGCCAGATGGGTCGGCGCGTCAGGGCCGTGGTCGCCATCCACGTAACGCTGCAGCATGTTGCAAAAGCCCGAAACGGCGCCAATCGGCATCCCGTCCGATTTCCGCGTCAGCGGCGGAAGGGCGTGATAGGCGCGAAAGATGAAGGCCGATCCGTCGATCAGATGCAGATGGCAGCCTTTTCCGAATTTGCTCATGCGCGCTCTCCCTGTCGGTCAGGGACGGTTCTGCCACAGGGGCAGCCGGGTGACCAGTCAGGAACGCGCCTTAGCCGCCAAACAGACCGCTGAAAACATCCGAGAAACTGTTCAGCAGCGCCATGATGACCAGCGCACCGAGGAACGCGAAAAACGCCATCGCGAAGAACTGGAACAGGATCGCGCCCGTTCCGATGACCAAACCGGCGATGGCCGGGCGGCGTTTTTCGTGCCGCAGGATGCCGATGACCGAGACGACGATCGCCAACCCGCCCAGCATGGCGACGCCGATCTGCAGAAAGTCATCCAGATCGCGGGTGGGCGCGACCGGCGCAGGCTGCTCCATCCCCGCGGCGGCCCGCAGGGTCGATTTACCCAACTCGGCGGCCAATTCGCCCAGCGTCACGCCGGTGGATTGCTGCGGTGCGAACGGCCCTGCCCAGAACACGAACAAGGCTGCGAACAGGGCCAGTACCGCAAGCATAAACCCGGCCCAACCAAAAACCGGGTTGCCGGTATCAGCAGCAGTCATATCGGTCATCATTCGCACCTACGTTGGTCACACCAACGCACTAGGTGAAAATCGCGGCGAGATTTGGGCGGACCGCGGTTGGGCAGGCAATCAGTGTTGCTGTGCGTCCTTCAGAACATACTTGCAATCGCAATAGGGGCACTCGACCCAGCCCTGATCCTCGGGGACCTGCAACCAGACGCGCGGATGGCCCAGCGCGCCCTCACCGCCATCACAGGCGACACGGCTTGTCTCGACGATCTTGGTTTCCGGAGCTTCGATTGTCACGGCGTGCGATCCTTCACTGGTTGTCGGCCTCGCGGGCATGCATTAGGTGCGTTTATGAGGGATCAGGAAACCGGGGGCAAGAGCCAGCAATGACCGATGCAGCGATCAGCCTTCGCGGCCTGCGCAAAACCTATCGCGGCGGCAAGGGCCAGCCCGAGAAACACGCACTGAAGGGTATCGATCTGGATATCCCGCGCGGCTCGGTCTTCGGCCTGCTGGGGCCGAACGGGGCGGGCAAATCGACCCTGATCAACATTCTGGCGGGGCTGGTGATCAAGACCGCCGGCCAGGTGACGATCTGGGGCTTTAACCAGGACCGCAACCCGCGCCAGGCCCGCGCCGCCATCGGCGTGATGCCGCAGGAGTTGAACCTCGACCCGTTCTTCACCCCGCGCGGCGCGCTCGAGGTGCAGGCGGGGCTCTATGGCGTCCCCAAATCGCAGCGGCGCAGCGACGAGATCCTCGAACTGGTGGGCCTCAGCGACAAGGCCGAGGCCTATGCCCGCACGCTGTCGGGCGGGATGCGGCGGCGCCTGCTGCTGGCCAAGGCACTGGTGCACCACCCCAAAATCCTGGTTCTGGACGAACCCACCGCCGGCGTGGACATCGAACTGCGCCAGATGCTGTGGGCCAATGTGCGCAAGCTGAACCAGCAGGGCATGACCATCATCCTGACCACCCACTACCTGGAAGAGGCGCAGGAGATGTGCGACGAGATCGCCATCATCAACCACGGCGAGAAGGTGGCGCAGGACAGCACCGCCAACCTGCTGGGCCGCATGGACGGACGCACCATGGTCATCACCCCCGAGGCCCCGGTAACCGCCCTGCCCGCCGCCCCCGGCGTTCAGGCCAGCCTGCGCGACGACGGCAGCCTGGCGCTGCACTACCGCAGCCCGGAAACCAGCGCCGAGCAGGTGCTCGAGGCGGTCCGCCAGGCCGGCATCCGCATCCGCGACGTGCGCACCGAAGAGGCCGATCTCGAGGACGTGTTCCTTGCCCTGACCTCCTCGCGCACCGACGATGCCCCAGCCGACGATCAGGACCAGCCGCGCCGGGGTCTGCACCGGGTCAAGCTGTGACCCGGTCGATCCGCGCCTGATAGCAGTTGTTCCGGGCCGAGCGTACATGGATATAGGCCACCTCGGGGCGGGCAAGTATTGCATCCACCGCCGCGCTGATCCGTCCGGTGGGTGTCACGACGCCGGTACCGTAGACAATCCGGTCATCGCGGCCATAGCCCTTGATCAGATAATCGGGCGATGAGGTAAGAACCTCTGGCAGATCAGTCCCTTCATACCGTTCACAAGGGCTTGCACACAGGAAGATCGGCCCCGTTTCGGCATAAGGATGTGTCTCTGCAAAAGGCCGATGGGCCAGAATCAGCATTTCTGCACCTTCGGGAATGTGCTGCAAGCAATAGCGGCACGGATTTCCGGTTCCGGTTGATACCGCGCGTTCAGGCGCGTGTCCGTAGGCATCGGGCGCGCCTGCCTGAAAGGCGCGTACTTCGTCGGTGGGCAGGGCGGTGATCTTGAACATCTCGAGTCTCCTTTTGTTGCCCTGACAATGCGCCTGCCACACGCGGGCAGACGACCCGTTTCCTGCGCAATGCAGACAGGGACTCGAAAAAGAACAAAACGTGAATATAATGTGGAATCGCCATGTATGCCGAGCTGTCGATCACGTCGAACTTCACCTTCCTCACCGGGGCCTCGCACCCCGAGGAGTACATGGAGCGCGCCGTCACCCTGGGCCTGCCCGCCATCGCCATCGCCGATGACAACTCGGTGGCCGGCATCGTCCGCGCCCATACCCAGGCGCGCGAGATCGCCCGCAAGGTGCACGAGCGCCGCGCGTGGGAAGAACAGAACACGCCCATCGGCCCGCCCCGCCCCGATCACATCCCGAAACCGCCCTCGTTCCCGGTGCATGCGGTGCCGCGCCTGATCCCGGCGGCGCGGCTGATCTTTACCGACGCCCCGCCCGTCACCGCCCTGCCCCTCAACCGGCAGGGCTGGGCCAGCCTGTGCCGCCTTCTGTCCACCGGACGGCTGCGCGCGGCCAAGGGCGACTGCATCCTGCACCTGTCCGACCTGCTGGAGTTTTCCGACGGCCTCCACCTGCTGCTCTGGCCACAGGCGGGCCGTCCGACCGGCGGCGCGAGCGGATGGCGGACACAGGCGCAACAGCTGACGCGCCGCTTTGCCGGGCGCATGCATTTGCTGATGCATCCGCGCTATGACGGGGCGGATTCGATGTTTTTCCATTTGTTAGAGACTGAATCGCGCCATCTGGGCCTGCTCACCATCGCCAGCGCCGCGCCGATGATGCATCACGGCTCGCGCCGCCGGCTGGCCGATGTGCTGACCGCGATCCGGCTGCGCCGCAAGGTGGACGATCTGGGCCGTCACGCGCTGGCCAATGGCGAACAGCGCCTGCGCTCGGAACCCGAGATGCTGCGCATCTTCAAGGGGCATGAAGGCGCCGTGGCCCGCGCTTATGCGCTCAGCCAGGAACTCACCTTCTCGTTGGACGAGCTACGCTATGAATACCCAAGCGAGGTCAGCGGCACCGAAACCCCCGCCCAGCGCCTGCACCGTCTGGCGCATGAGGGGCTGGCCTGGCGCTATCCCGCCGGCGCGCCCGAAAAGGTCAAGGCGATGCTGGCGCATGAGCTGACCCTGATCGGCAAGCTGAAATACGAGCCCTATTTCCTGACCGTCCGCGACATCGTGCACTTCGCCCGCGGTCGCGGGATCCTGTGCCAGGGGCGCGGCTCGGCGGCCAATTCGGTGGTCTGCTACTGCCTGGGCGTCACCTCGGTCAGCCCCGAGATGGGCACCATGGTGTTCGAACGCTTCGTCTCCGAGGCGCGGGACGAGCCGCCCGACATCGACGTGGATTTCGAACATGAACGCCGCGAAGAGGTGATCCAGCACATCTATGAACGCTATGGCCGCCACCGCGCGGGGCTGTGCGCCACGGTGATCCACTATCGCGGCAAGCGCGCCATCCGCGAGGTGGGCCGCGCCATGGGCCTGACCGAGGACACGATTTCCGCCCTGTCCTCGCAGCTGTGGGGGTTCTTCTCGACCGCAGGGCTTGAGGCGGAACGGATGCGCGAAATCGGCCTCGACCCCGAGGACCGCCGCCTGAAACAGACTCTGACACTGGTGCATCAGATCAACGGCTTCCCCCGCCACCTGTCCCAGCATGTGGGCGGGTTCATCATCACCGAGGGCCGTCTGGACGAGCTGGTGCCCATCGAGAACGCCACGATGGAGGACCGCACCGTCATCTGCTGGGACAAGGACGACATCGACAGTCTGGGCATCCTCAAGGTCGATGTCCTGAGCCTTGGCATGCTGACCTGCATCCGCAAGGCCTTCGACCTGATCGCCCAGCACCATCAGACGAGTTACACGCTCGCCACCCTGCCGCCCGAGGACCCGGCGGTCTATGACATGCTGTGTCGCGCGGATTCGGTGGGCGTGTTCCAGGTGGAATCACGTGCTCAGATGAACTTCCTGCCCCGGATGCGGCCGCGCAATTTCTATGATCTGGTGATCGAGGTCGCCATCATTCGCCCCGGCCCCATCCAGGGCGACATGGTGCATCCCTATATCCGGCGTCGGAACGGCGAGGAGGAGGTCAGCTTCCCCTCGGACGCGCTGGGCGAGGTGCTAGGCAAGACGCTGGGCGTGCCGCTGTTTCAGGAACAGGCGATGCAGATCGCCATCGTCGGCGCGGGTTTCACCCCGGAACAGGCCGACCGGCTGCGGCGGTCGCTGGCGACCTTCAAGAAGCACGGCAATGTCAGCGAATTTCGCACCCTGTTCCTGCGCGGGATGCAGCGCAACGGCTATGACGCCGAATTTGCCGAGCGCTGTTTCTCGCAGATCGAGGGGTTCGGCTCCTACGGCTTCCCCGAAAGCCACGCGGCCAGCTTTGCGCTGCTGGTCTATGCCAGCGCCTGGATCAAGTGCCACCATCCGGGGATTTTTGCCTGCGCGCTGCTGAATTCGCAGCCGATGGGGTTCTATGCCCCCGCCCAGATCGTGCGTGATGCGCGCGAACATGGCGTCCAGGTGCGCCCGGTCTGCATCAATGCCAGCTTCTGGGACAACGTGATGGAGCCCGACGGCCATGGCGGGCTGGCCCTGCGGCTGGGTTTTCGCCAGATCAAGGGCCTCAGCGAAGAAGACGCCAGCTGGCTGACCGCCGCGCGCGGCAATGGCTACCATCAGGTTGAGGATGTCTGGCGCCGCGCGGGCCTTGGCCCCTCGGTGATCGAGCGTCTGGCCGAGGCCGATGCCTTTGCCGCCTGCGGCCTGACCCGGCGCGAGGCGCTGTGGCAGGCCAAGGCGATCGCCACCGCCAAACCCCTGCCCCTGTTCGCGCAGGATCTGGAAGGCGAGGCGCTGGACGAACCCGCCGCCCATCTGCCGCAGATGTCGCTGGGCGAGCAGATGGTCGAGGATTACGTCGCCACCCGCCTGAGCCTGCGCGCGCATCCCGTGGCCCTGCTGCGGCACCTGCTGACGCCGGGGCAGCGCGACAATTCCGCCCCTGCATCCGGGCCGGAAAACGCGGTATCTGCCCGGAACAGAGCCTGAATCGAAAGCCCCGACCATGACCCGGCCCGTGCTACCCCCACGTTTTCCCGCCACGCCCGACCAGATCCAAGCGCAGGTCACCGCATTCTACGCCCGCGTCCGGCAGGACGCCCTGCTGGGCCCGATCTTCAACCGCCACGTCACCGACTGGGCCGCGCATGAGGACCGGATCGCCGCCTTCTGGCGCAACGCCATCCTGTACGAGCGCGTCTACAGCGGCAATCCGCAGCGCGTGCATATCGAGCGTCCGGACGTGAAACCCGAAATGTTTGCCCATTGGCTGGACCTGTTCGAAGAGGTCGCCCACGGCACCCTGCCCCCGGAAACGGCCACGCCCTGGGTGGCGCTGGCCCGCCGCATCGGCGCGGGGATGCAGGCCGGTGTCGCGGTCGCCCGCCAACCGGCCGGGGCTCCGCCGATCCTGCGCTGAACGGCCGGCCCCGCAGACATGTTAGCGGTAAAGTTTGGACTATCCGACTCTGCCGATTGGGTTTAATCAGGCCTCAGACACCTGCCAAAGCATCCAATCGCCCGGGACCAGCCAGATGAGCACACAGAACTCGACCCTGCAGGGACTTGGATTTGCCTTTCTCGGGTTTGCCGTCTTTGCCACCCATGACGCGCTGATCAAGACGCTGGGCGGCACCTATTCCGTGCTGCAGATCATCTTTTTCGCCACGCTGTTCTCCTTTGTGCCGATGGCGGTCACGATTCTTGCGGACAAGGCCACTGGAAACTTCCTGCCCCGCCATCCTTGGTTGGTCATGCTGCGCTCGGGGCTGATGGTCACGGGTATGTCCTGTGCGTTCTACGCCTTTTCGGTCCTGCCCCTGGCCGAGGTCTATTCGCTGCTGTTTTCCTTTCCGCTGATCGTCACCGTCCTATCGATCCCGATTCTGGGCGAGGTCGTGCGCGCCCAACGCTGGGCCGCGGTGGGCGTGGGCCTGATCGGAGTGCTGATCGTCCTGCGCCCCGGCGCGACCGAGATCACCCTGGGCCACCTTGCCGCCCTGACGGCCGCGTTCTGCAGCGCCTTCGCATCCGTGCTGGTGCGCAAGATCGGAAACGAGGAACGCTCGGCGGTGCTGATCCTGTATCCGATGCTGCTGGCGATCGCGGTTATGAGCCTTGCGCAACCAGCGGTCTATCAGCCGCCTTCGCTGATCCATCTGGCGATGATGGCTTTGGTCGGCGTGTTCTCGGTGATCGCCCAGCACCTGATCATCCTGGCCTATCGCGCGGCGCCCGCCGGCGTGGTTGCACCCAGCCAGTACAGCCAGATCATCTGGGCCACGATTTTCGGCGCGGTGTTCTTTGGGGAAAAGCCCGACAAATGGGTGGCCGTGGGGGCCGCGATCATCATCGCATCGGGCATCTTCGTCGTCTGGCGCGAAAGCCGGGCGAATGTATCGCCGAACAAGCCGGTTCTGCGCGTCCGCTCGCCGCGCTCTGACACCGGGGCCTCAGCACGGCCGGGATCATAACGCGGCGGAACGGATTAAAGTATTATCTATCTTTTGGCCTGATTTTAAGGCCCCCGTTTGCACTGGCCTCGTCAAACTTGCCTGTCGCGCGCACCAGATCGCTCAACCTTTTGAACCCATAGGTACGTGTGTCGAAATCGGGATAGTTCTTGCTGAGCTGACTCCCAACGCCGCTAAGTGCAGCCCACCCTTCCGGGTCATCCGATTTCAGGACGACATTCCGGATCAACTGATAAGCATGGTTCAGCTCTTGTTTGGCAGACGGCTTCTTGGATTTCTCCGGAGATTCGTTCGCCTGCATCTCCTCCTTTTTGATATTCTCAATGTAGATGAACCGGTTGCAAGCTGCGACAAAGGCTTTGGGCGTTTTGCGTTCGCCGATCCCGAACACGCTCAACCCTTGCTCGCGGATTCGGCTGGCCAACCGCGTAAAATCGCTGTCTGACGACACCAGCACGAAGCCGCCAAATCGGCCAGAATGCAGTATATCCATGGCATCAATCACTAGGGCGATATCCCCGGCGTTCTTGCCGGTGGTATTGGCGAATTGCTGGTGCGGTACGATGGCGTATTCCGCCAGTTTCTCGGCGCTCCAACCCTGCGGCGTGCCACCCGAGAAGTCACCGTAGATCCGGCGCAGACCGGCCTCACCCAATGTGGCAACTTCTTCGAAAATCTCGGCAACATGCTTTGCCGGTACGTTTTCGGCGTCGATCAGAACGGCCAGGCGTTCCGTTGCATCAGTGGTCAATTTAGTCTCTCTATTCAGGTATTTATCAATGCTCTGAAGATAAGAGACAAAAAGGGCGGGTTAAACCCCGCCCTTGCAAATTCCGATTGTCAGTAAACCACCACCGACCGGATGCTTTCGCCCTTGTGCATCAGGTCGAAGCCGGTGTTGATGTCGTCTAGGCCCATGGTGTGGGTGATCATCGGGTCGATCTCGATCTTTCCTTCCATGTACCAGTCGACGATCTTGGGCACGTCCGTGCGCCCACGTGCGCCGCCGAATGCGGTGCCGCGCCACGATCGGCCGGTGACCAGCTGGAACGGACGGGTTGAGATCTCGGCCCCCGCGGGCGCCACGCCGATGATGATGGATTCGCCCCAGCCCTTGTGCGCCGATTCCAGCGCCGCGCGCATCACCTGCACGTTGCCGGTGGCGTCAAAGGTGTAATCCGCGCCGCCCTTGGTCAGGTTCACCAGATAGGGGACAAGATCGCCCTCGACCTCGGACGGGTTGACGAAATCGGTCATGCCGAATTTTTTGGCCATCTCGACCTTGGCGGGGTTCAGGTCAACGCCGACGATCTGATCGGCCCCGGCCAGACGCAGGCCCTGAATCACGTTCAGTCCGATGCCGCCCAAGCCGAACACGATGGCACGGCTGCCGATCTCGACTTTGGCGGTGTTGATCACGGCGCCGATGCCGGTGGTCACGCCACAGCCGATATAGCAGATCTTGTCGAACGGCGCGTCCTCGCGCACCTTGGCCAACGCGATTTCAGGCAGAACCGTGTGGTTCGAAAAGGTCGAGCAGCCCATGTAATGCAGGATCGGATCCCCATCCAGCGTCGAGAAACGCGAGGTGCCGTCGGGCATCAAACCCTTGCCCTGCGTCTCGCGGATCGCCTGGCACAGGTTGGTCTTGGGGTGCAGGCAGTATTCGCACTCGCGACATTCGGGAGTGTAGAGCGGGATCACGTGATCGCCCGGCTTCAGGCTGGTCACGCCCGGGCCGACCTCGACCACGACGCCGGCACCCTCGTGGCCCAGAATGGCCGGAAACAGGCCCTCGGGGTCGGCGCCCGACAGGGTGAATTCGTCGGTATGGCAGATGCCGGTGGCCTTGATCTCGACCAGAACCTCGCCCGCCTTGGGGCCTTCGAGGTTCACGTCCATCACTTCCAAGGGCTTGCCCGCCTGAACGGCGACGGCGGCACGGGTTCGCATGTTGCTTGTCTCCCTGTCTTGTTTGACCCGACCCTGCGTCAAATACAGGGTGTTTTCAACTGCGCTTTCATGGCAGTCTCTGTAAGCTTTTGATATTTCAGAAACGACATTGCCGAAAAGAGGAGCGCCAATGTACCGGTTCATCCCGATCCTGATCGTCCTGGCCGCCTGCGCCGAAACCGACCTGCCCGAACCGGGCTCTGCCGAGGTGGATGCCGCCCCGGTGGATCTGGCCTTCTGCAAGGGCGAACCCTTTGCCCAGTCCGTGGGGCAACCGGTCTCGACCATTCAGGCCAGCCTGCCGGAACGGAGCCGCGTTCTGGGCCCCGATGACATCGCCACGCAGGATTACCGCATCGACCGGCTAAACGTCTATGTGAACGGAGCCGGGGTCATTCAGCGGCTGACCTGCGGATAAGGCGGACTCGACTCGGGGCATGATTCTCAGATAAGAACAAAATGAGAACACTTTGATGTCTGCCCGATGCCCAAACGCCGAATACTCTCGCTGTGGTTCCCCCGTCTGGGGGCCGAACGGCTGATCCGCGCCGCGCGGGGCCTGCATACAGGCCCGCTGGCGGTGGTGGCCGAACAGTCGAACATGCAGGTCATCACCTCGCTGAACACTGATGCACAGGCCGCCGGTCTGCGCGTGGGCCAGCCGGTGCGCGATGCCCATGCCATGTGCGCGGCCCTTGTCACCCGCCCCCGCAACGCCCCGGCCGAGGCTGCTTTTCTGACCGCGCTGCGCCGCTGGGCGGGCAAGTTCAGCCCCTGGGTCGCCGAAGAGGCGCCCGATGGCCTGATCGTCGATCTGTCGGGCTGCGCCCATCTGTTCGGCGGGGAAGAGGCGCTGCTGGACGTGATCGAAACCGACTGCGCCGACATGGGGTTGAGCGTGCAGATGGGCATCGCAGACACGCTGGGCGCGGCCTGGGCGCTGGCGCGTTATGCCGGGCAAGAGGCCACGTCCGACCGCAATGGCGACGCCATTTCCCAAGAGGCCCGCGCCACCCGCGCTCGCGCCGGCAAACGGCGGCACTGGACCAAGGGCGGCGCCGCGCCGCAGGTGATGGCCGTGGGCGGCGGGGCCCGGATTGCGCCGCCGGGGCAGGCCTATGGCGCGCTCAGCCCCCTGCCCATCGCGGCGCTGCGGCTGGACGACCAGACCGTGGCGCAGCTGAACCGGCTGGGCCTCCGGCGGATCGGCGACCTGTTGGGCCAGCCGCGTGCCAGTTTGGCCCGCCGGTTCGGGCGCGGTCTGGTTCTGCGGCTGGATCAGGCGATGGGCAGCGCGCCCGAGCCGGTCTCGCCCGCCCGCCCCCCGCATCACTTTGCGGTGCGGATGACCCTGCCCAACCCGATCGGCCTGACCGAGGATGTGATGGCCGCCATCGACCGGATGCTGCCGACCCTGTGCGCACGGCTGGAAGAAAAGGCGCGCGGGGCGCGGACCCTGCGGCTCGAGGCGCATCGCACCGATCAGGCGGCCGAGATCATCGAGATCGGGCTGGCCCGCCCGAGCCATGACAAACACCGTATTCGCCCTTTGTTAGAGATGAAAATCGACCAGATCGACGCAGGCTATGGCATCGACATGCTGCGCCTTGCGGCGGTGCAGACCGAGCCGGTTCATGCCCGCACCCTGACCGGCCATGCCGAGGCCAGCCGCGCCGTGCGCAACCGGCTGGAAGGGAACACGGCGCTGGACGATCTGATCGGAAAGCTGGGCGCGCGGGTGGGGCTCGAGGCGATCACGCGGCAGCACCCGGCGGCCTCGCACATCCCCGAGAAAACCGCACAGACGCTGGCGGCGGCCTGGTCGGAACCGGCGCGCGACTGGCCCGCCCCGCCGCGCCCGCGCCCCCTGCTGATGTGGCGGCCCGAGCCGGTGATGGCCCCCGACCGTCCCGATGTGCCCGCCAATTTCCGCTGGCGCGGGCGCGACTGGCACCTGGCGCAGGCCACCGGCCCGGAGCGGATCGCCCCGGAATGGTGGCTGGACGACCCCAACTGGCGCAGCGGCGTGCGCGATTACTGGGTGGTGGTGACTGAACAGGGCGAGCGGCTGTGGCTGTTCTACGGCCATGGCGGCACCATGTCGGCGGGCTGGTTCTGCCAAGGGCGCCTTGGTTAGAGTCTATTTTCCACGATAGACCAGAATATCCGGAAGGTAATCGATCAGCCGGATGACCCACGAGAACGGCGCCGGAAAGTCGGTCCGGAAGCGCCGGTGCGCCATTGCGCGCAGTACGCGCTGCGCGGCGTCTTCGGGCTCCATCAGCATCGGCATCTTGAAGCTGTTCTTGTCGGTCAGCCGGGTCTTGATGAACCCCGGATTGACGATGCGCACCGTCACCCCGGTTCCGGCCACGTCATGCCGCATCGTTTCGGCCAACGAGATCAGCGCCGCCTTGCTGGACCCGTACCCGATCGCCGCAGGCAGTCCGTGATAGCCCGCCAGCGACCCGATCAGTGTAATGTCGCCACGCCCTGCCTTCACCATGGCCGGCACGGTTTCCCCCAGAACCCGCAGCGCGCCTGAATAGTTCACGTCGCTGATGGCCAGCGCGGCTTCGGTCTTCCAGTCCTGCGCGCGCATCGGCTCATAGGCCCCGGCGTTGTAGACCAGACCATCGACCGGGCCGATCTCGGCCACGGCGCGGCGCACCTGCGCCAGATCGGTCACGTCCAGCGGCACCGCACGGGCATGAGGCAGCGCGGCGCAGATCTGCTCCAGCCGCTCGGCATTGCGCGCGGACAGCACAAGGTGCGCGCCCTGACCGCTCAAGCCTTCGGCCAGCGCCCGGCCCAGACCTTCGCTGGCACCGATGATCCAGTAGGTTTTTCCGTCAAAACTGCTCATGCCGGGCGGTTCGCATATGCCGAAGCGTGAACAGCCGCGGTCTTGGGTTGGGTTGTCTCGATCATAACACCTTTCATTACGCGGACGGGCTGGTCTCGGATCACCAGCAGCCGCGATTGATGCAATCCTGACGCACTGCCCGCAGATCAGCGGAAACAGGGAAAAACATGGCCCGGATTTGATCCGGTCCGGCCTACCCTGCGTATCCTATTGTAAAATGTCGCATAAAGAGGATGGCATGTTCGACGAAACCCGGGGCGTACGGAAAAAAATCGCAATTGTAGGCGCAGGCATCTCAGGATTATCAGCGGCTTATTACCTGTCAGAGAGCCACGACGTCACCCTGTACGAGGCCGAGCCCCGTCTGGGCGGACATGCGCGCACGGTGATGTCCGGGCGCAACGGCGACCAACCGGTCGATACCGGATTCATCGTCTTCAACTATGCCACCTATCCCTATCTGACCAAGCTGTTCGGTGAGTTGGACGTGCCGGTCATCAAAAGCGAGATGAGCTTTGGCGCCACCATCGACAATGGTCGAATTGAATATGGCCTGAACAACCTGCGCACGATCACCGCGCAGAAGCGCAACCTCGTGCGGCCCTCCTACTACAAGATGATCGCCGACATCCTGCGCTTTGGCAAAGAAGCGCCCGAGGCCGCTCGGGATGATGACACCACGATTGGTGAACTGGTTGACCAGATGCGTCTGGGCCACTGGTTCCGCAACAATTACCTGATGCCGATGTGCGGCGCGATCTGGTCCACGCCGGTAGAGTTCGTTGATCAGTTCCCGGCACGGTCGCTGGTGCAGTTCTTCCGCAACCACGCCTTGCTGTCCAGCAAACGCGGCGCCCAGCACCAGTGGTGGACCGTAAAGGGTGGCAGCATCGAATATGTCCGCCGGATCGAATCCGCTCTGCGCGGCCGGGGTTGCGACATCCGCCTGGGCGCACCGGTCTCGAGCGTCGAACGCGACGCCTTGGGCGTGACCGTTCAGGCGCAGGGGCGCTCGGATCAATATGACGAGATCATCCTGGCCACCCATTCCGACCAGTCGCTGGCCATTCTGGGCCAGAACGCCACCGCCGACGAGGCCGCGGCCCTGGGCGCGATCCGCTATCAGCCGAACCGCGCGGTTCTGCACTGCGACCCCAGCCAGATGCCGCGCCGCCGCGCCTGCTGGTCCAGCTGGACCTACCGCTCGCAGGCGGGCAACGTGGGCGTGACCTACTGGATGAACCGGTTGCAGAACATCCCCGAAAGCGACCCCCTGTTCGTCACCCTGAACCCGTCCTCCGACATCGCGCCCGACAAGATCTATGACGAGGTGGAATTTGCCCATCCGGTGTTCGACAAGGCCGCGCTGAAAGCGCAGGGCCAGATCCGGGAAATGCAGGGCCGCAACCGGACCTGGTTCGCCGGCGCCTACAACCGGCACGGGTTCCACGAAGACGGAATCGCCAGCGCGATGCATGTTGTCGGGCTGTTGAACGGCGATCCGCAAACCATCGGAGCTGAAGATGCGATACCTGATCCAAGCGTCGCTGTCCCGGTTACGGCCAGCCCGTAACGCCGCGATCCTGAGCCTGGTTCTGCTGGCCCCTGCCGGGCTGGCGGCCACGCCCGTCACCAACGTGCTGCCCGATGCCGAGCTGCGTGGCACTGCCACCTTCCGGTTCCTCGGTCTGCCGATCTACGACGCGCAGCTGTTCACCAAAGGCGGCGGCCCGCTCAGCTGGTCGCAGGATTTCGGGCTGAAGCTGACCTATCGGAAATCGCTGAAGCAGAAGGCGCTGATCGAATCCACGCTGGACGAGATGGCCCGGCAGGGCAACAGCGCCCCGATCGAGGCGCAGTTGAAAACCTGCTATCAGGCGGTCGGCGCCGGTGACAGCTATCTGGCCGTCACCAAAGGCCCCGACGCGATCGAGTTCTGGCGCAACGGGCGCAAGACCTGCACCCTCTCCTATCCGGGGATCAAGCGCAGCTTCATGTCGATCTTTCTGGGCAACAACACCCGGTCCGCTGCTTTCACGCGTCAGCTGCGGGGTCAGTGATGCTGTATCCGCGTGTCAGCCTCTATGCGCTGATGCTTGCTGCGGCGGGTATCCCGCTCTACATCCACCTGCCGCGCTTTGCGGCGGTGAACCTCGGGATCGGCCTGGGCGTGATCGGCACAGTTCTGTTGCTGATCCGGCTGGTGGATTTGGTACAAGACCCGCTGATCGGCTGGGCGATTGACCGCTGGCCCGGCGCGCAGATGGGTTTTGCCGTCTTGGCCGCCGGAGGCCTAGCGATCGGTTTTCCGCTGTTGTTCTCACTGCCGCAGGGGGCGAGCGTCGGCGCTCTTGTGGCGATCCTGATCCTGCTGTTTTCCGCCTACAGCCTGGGCACGATCCTGCTTTATGGCCGCAGCGCGACGCTGGCGAAACAGGCCACCCCGCGCGAGTTGATGACCCTCGCCGCCTTTCGTGAGGGCGGGCAATTGGCCGGCGTGGTTCTGGCCGCTAGCGCACCGGCGCTGTTCGTGGCTTTGGGCGCGGGCGCGCAGGGCTATCCGGCCTTCGGGCTGTTTCTGGGCGCGTTGGCGCTGGTCACCATGATGCTGACATTGCCGATCTGGCGGCGCGCGCCCGTCACCGGGCAGGGCCTGTCCTTCGACGGGCTGGGTCAGGCCGGGGCCCTGCGTCTGCTGGCGCTGGCGCTGGTCAACAGCCTGCCGGTTGCGATCACCTCGACCCTGTTCCTGTTCTTCGTCGAGGACCGGCTACAATTGCCGGGCAAGGCCGGGCCGCTGCTGATCCTGTTCTTCCTCAGCGCCGGGGCCACAGTGCCGCTCTGGGCGCGGCTCAGCAACCGGATCGGCCCGAAACAGACTCTGATCATCGCGATGCCACTGGCCATTCTGGGCTTTGTCGGCGCGGCCATGCTGGCGCCCGGCAACCTGGCCGGGTTTGCGGTTATCTGCCTGGCGTCGGGGGCTGCGCTGGGGGCGGACATGGTGGTTCTGCCGGCCATGTTCTCGGTGGTGCTGACACGCGCGGGGCTGAATGCCTCGGCCGCCTTCGGCATCTGGTCTTTCGCCGGCAAACTGGGGCTGGCATTGGCCGCATTCTTCACTCTTCCGCTGCTGGAACGCAGCGGCTTCGTGCCCGGTCAGACGAATTCGGCGCAGGCGTTGGAAACGCTCAGCCTGGCCTATGCCGTGCTGCCCTGCATCCTGAAACTCGGCGCGTTCGGAATGGTCCTGACGCTGCCTACAGAGGTACCCGCAAAATGACATTCCTTCTGATTGCCGCACTGGCCGTATTGGCCCTGATCGCGGTCAAAACCCGCCTTCTCAGCTTTCGTGCGCAATCGCCGTCGGACTATGCCGGAACCGGCCCCGATTTCTCGCTGAAGGACAATCTGAACGGGGAAATCCTGTCCGAAGGCCTCATTTATGGCCCGACCGGCAAGATGTCGAACAGCTTTGTGGCGCGGATGATCGGGGAATGGAACGGCAATTCCGGCACCCTGACCGAGTATTTCACCTATTCGAACGGCAAGCAGATGACCCGCAAATGGTACCTGACCATGGGCACAGGCAACAGCTTTACCGCAACCGCCGACGACATCGTCGGCGAAGGCCGCGGTGTGATCTCGGGCGCGACGGTCAAGCTGACCTATCGCATCGTTCTGCCCGAAGACGCCGGAGGCCACACCCTGGACGTCACCGACTGGATGTACCTGACCGAGAGCGGGGCGATCATGAACCGCTCGGAAATGCGCAAGTTCGGGCTGAAGGTGGCCGAGCTGGTCGCCACGATGCGCCCCGCCCCGCCGGAAAAGACGGCGCATGTGCCCGGCGCAAACGGCCATGACCGGACCGCCGACCCGAGGGCTCTGCAATGACCCGACTCATGAAACGACTGGCCTTCGCGTGCCTGCTGCTAACGGCGGCCTGTGCCTTCAAACCGAAAGTCCCGACCACTTTCCTGTCGGACCGCCAGCTGAACCTCGAAGAGTTCTTTGAGGGCCACACCGTGGCCTATGGGCAGTTCCAGGACGTTCTGGGCAATATCCCGCGGCGGTTCACGGTCGACATCAACGGAACATGGGACGGTCAGACGCTGACCCTGGTCGAAGACTTCGTCTATGACGACGGCGCCACCGAACAGCGCATCTGGACCCTGACCAAAACCGGCGAGGATACCTGGACCGGCACCGCACCCGGCGTTCTAGGCACCGCGTCGGGAACCGAGCGCGGCGACACGTTCAACTGGAAATACCGCATCGACCTGCCGGTGAAAGACGGCACGATGCGCGTCGATTTCGACGACTGGATGTGGCTGCTGGACGATGACCGCCTGCTGAACCGCGCCTATGTCTCGCGCTTTGGCATCCGGCTGGGCGAAGTCGTGCTGTTCTTCGAAAAGAAGTAACCGCGCGGCGCGGCGTCCTGGTCAGTCTTTGGAAAAAGTGGTGAGCCGTGCAGGATTCGAACCTGCGACCCACTGATTAAAAGACTGTTAATGATATCATTGTATCAGTGGCTTAGTAGAAATTTTTCCAGGCTAGCCCAATGCTAAAGTGAGATACCCTGCATGCAACAGCCTCGCCTCAACCCAATATCCGATTCCTCCAACCGCGGTCGTTGAGGCGTGAAAGCGGGCGTTACGCTCGCGCAGGCCGCTTCTGAAGGGCTAGTTTACGTTGCTCAGCCAAAATTTTTAGAAAGGTTCAGATGACCGCTTCGAGCCCAAAGCGGTCACATTATCTTTGAACCTCGCGGCGAATTGCTTGGCCTGAGTTAGCGTCTAAGACGAGGACACCATCATCAACAACTAACGTGCCGTTTACGAGAACGGTTTGTACCCCGACAGCGGATTGGTTCGCGTTTTCGTAGGTGGCTAGGTCCGCCACTGTCTTGGGGTCAAAGACGACAATGTCGGCATCCATTCCAACTTGCAGGCGCCCTTTCTTTCTCATTTGTGGAACGAATTCCTCAAGCGTTTGAGCTGGCATCAAGGACATCTTGCCAATTGCTGCCTCGAGCGACAGCAAACCCCGTTCGCGCACATAAGATCGAAGGATTTTGGTAAACGCTCCAGCCGACCGCGGGTGACTGAATACATTGTCGGGAAGTGGCCAATCACTACCTTCATAGTTCAGAACAGCCCCGCTTTCGCCGAAGTAGGACCAGAATACTGCATCCGACGCAATCATGACTGCTGGGTGGGTAACGGATGCATCCAATAGCGCGAGCGCTTCCGGATCGTTCTCGTCTAGAAAATGCCATGTGACAAAAGTGCCAGGCTCGTTGTTCTGGTAATCGGTGAGCTCCTCTTCTGTCATGCGATCTGCGCCCAATTGAAAGTTCTGAGCCGTTGAGCTCATGCGTTCTCGCCATCCGTCACCTGAGAACATCGCGGCTCCTACAACGGTGTTCGCGGCACCATAAGGATAGGCCTCTACTGTGACCTTAATGCCTTGAGCTTGTGCTCGTTCCACCAAATCAAGGGTGGCGTGGATGTCCTCTAATGATGAACTGTTGATATGACAGATGTGCATGTGTGCGCCTGTAAGCGCAGCGTTCGCAATCAATTCTTTTATTGCCTCAAAAGACCCCTGCGGCTCCAAATTCGATGCGTAACGCACGTGCGTAAACGTGGCCACGCCATAGTCAGCAGCCATATTGGCCAACGCAAAGTACTCTTTTTGTCCGTATCCAGGCGCGTATCCTGCATTAACGCCGATACCCAACGCCCCCTCTTTCAACCCTTGCTCGACTAAGTCCAACAACTCCACCATGTGAAGCGGATCGGCGATTTGTGTTTTCCAATCGTCGAACCTCTGCGCATCTTGAAAATAGGATAGTTCGGCAACAGGCCCTTCACCTGTGAACGCAGCTATTCGGCCAAACGTCCAAGCCGCAGATGCCCCATAGTTCAGTGGTGTCTGCTGCCGTTTCATTTCAGCATACCAATCTGCAATAGGGAGGATACCGGACTCTAACTCCAGAACGGTTGTTACGCCTTGCATCGCCTGCATACGCATGTCGCCCAAATTCATGCCGTGTGCATGCAAATCGATGAACCCTGGCGCTACAACAAGATCAGTTGCATCGATCTCCACCGAACCTGCCATGGCAAACTCAGAAATGGCGGCTATTTCCCCGTCGTTTATTCCTAGATTTCGGATGGCGTCCAAACCTGTCTCAGGATCGATGACCCGACCGTTCGTTATTATTATATCGTAGGCCTGCGCTGAGCAGGTCGTGGCTATAACCACAAGAATTGAAGAAACGAATGTGCGGTACATGACCTGATCCTCCGTGTCCCCAGCGTAAGGCGATGAAGTATCAGATCAATTCAATATTTTTGCCCAGGTCTGTTTTGTCCGCATTGCGGATGTTCGCAACAATTTGGTGAACCTCTGCATCGATTCCAGACCTACAATGCAAAGTTATAGGCATGCTGCACTTGCATCCGGCAACTCGCCGTCCAAAGCGTACATCGTCATTTTGCTCATCGAGCACAAAGCGCACGATGAAAAGATGGCCAATCGGTATCGGGTTTCTATTGCGGTTTCCAAACAGCGGCTACTCAATTGCGGTTTGAAATGTTGAGGTAAGTCGTTTGTTCAAACCGTGATGAGGCTCGGCTGAGGAACCGTAGTGCAACTCTGCCAAGGCAGCGATGTCATTGAAAATGACTACGGAGCCGCCCTCTTCATTCGCATAAACCAGTAGTTTTTGGCAAAAGGCATCCAAACCAATTGCCGGAAAGCCCGTCATTGCCACGCCACCGGGTGCTGGTCCGCCAAACAGTAAGAGTACTGCATCCGGCAGTTCCACCCCCAGGTGGGACGCTTCGGCCGCAAAATCGATTTCCCCAAACCAGACAGTATCGTCCTGCAGTATCACAGTCGCCCTGAGACGTTTCACTGCCTCTGTAACGCTGAGCTGAGATCGCAGTTCGATGATGCCGTAGTTAGTATTCAATCCGTTGGTCGGCGCTGGTGCTGCATCTAAGTCCTTAAGAACTTCGAGCAACTTGCTCTGAAACGAATTCAACGCCTGGGTGTTATTCAGATCATGCCGAACTTTGATAAACTGAGAGTCTGTGTAGACGATCTGCGGGCGACCATCCTGATCGAATGAGAGAACGCGAAAAGGAAGGTCCAGACCTGCTCGTACGTTCTCTTCCAGAATGGGCGTGTTTATCTCTGGATCAGAGAAAATGAGTACACGTGATGCTGGCATTTCTACGCCTTCAGCTTTGGCCAAGCGCGCGTGATCTATTGATGCGATTGGAGTAGCTCCCACTTCGACAACGGCAGTCTCAAGCTCTAAAAAGTTTTTGTCCACCGCAGTCTGGACAGATGACGATTGTGCCAGACAGGATGTCGAAACCGACGCTGTTGTAATCATCGAGAGAACAAAGAAAAACCTCAGCACTTTAAAACTTTCTGTTTCATTGTACTTTTCTCAGGGAAACCGCCGCCAGAGCTGCAAAAGCTATCTCGGCCGCAAGATAAAATAGAAGTAGCCCGTTTGGAACTCCATCGATAAGAATGCTTAGCATGCGTCCAACGGCCAGTCCCGACATAAACAAAAACAGAACCCAAAGCGCAGGGCGATGTAATTCTGGTTTCGAAGCGGCCGCCAACCAAAACAACGCGTTTGCCAGGTAAAGACCCATAATCGCTCGGAACACGTGGGTTTGGTTCGTCCCTTCCACCGGAAATCCCAGCAAAACTGGGATCGAACTGCCGGGCATCAGACCGTAAGATAACGCAATTGGCAGGAGGCCGACGGTAGCAAGCAGAAGGACCAATCTAGAACTCATGGAGGACTCCTTCTCGTAGTGGTTTCGCTTTTTTGCGAAATTCCTAGTCGGTTTTTTGGGGCATCCGATGATCCGAGCCGGATGCCCAAACAGCACTCAGAAAGGTATATTGTACGCCTCATTAACCTTCTGAGACATGACGCCTTCGGTTGATGTCTATTCTTCAACCTAACCTTGGTTGGAAACCAGCTTCCCACTCGGAAGAATTCCTCTAAGGTTTCAAGATGTGCCTTTACCAGACTGGCGCTACTGCTGCTTTCGTTTGACCGAAATAATGCAGCCAGAGTGTTTTGGATGTCGTGCCGGTACATCGCGTGCCATTGCGTCCACGTTTCCGAGGTGACGCAACGCTCCGTTGTTCAGCAACACGCCTCGCCCAGCATCATAACGGCGCTGTCCAAATCCGCTGGCAACGCATTCCCAGTCTTGCTTGGCCGCCTCGTTGCGGAACCTTGGTAGGTCGTGCGGATCATGCCGCCCAGGTGTTGCTGCGACGTGATCGTGTTTCTTCGCATTGCTTTGGTGGGTTAAATGGTGGGTCACTTGTGTTGTGCCAGGTTGCTGGACAGTACCGGTTGTCGGCCTCGGCTTAGGGCGAATGATTGTCACGACGCCTTGTGGTTTCGGATGCCCTGGGACTGCCACGTGAGTTGCCGTAGGTTTTGGTGTCAACTGTGGAACCTGACCAGGAACCGCCGTGGGAACCTGATTGGGGGTTGCGGTTGGGACAAGCGGTGGTGTCGCTGTAGTGCCGCTGGGTTGCGGAACACGGCCGGGCACTGCGACCGGAATCTGGGTTGGTGTTGCAGTCGGGACGAGCGGTGGCACAGCAGTTTGACCGGTGGGCTGAGGTGGGACCTGACCAGGAACTGCGACCGGTATTTGGTTTGGTGTTGCGGTGGGCACAAGTGGCGGCACCGCTGTTGGGCCGGTTGGTTGAGGCGGAACCTGGCCTGGGACAGCTATCGGAACTTGATTGGGAGTCGCAGTCGGAACTTGCGGCGGCACGGCAGTCGGTCCGGTAGCTAACGGCGGAACCTGATTGGGAACGGCTGTCGGAACCCGGTTTGGTGTCGGGTTTGGCACTAATGGCGGAGCTAGTGTCGGCGCTACGATCGGCGTTGGCACCTGACCGGGTACCGCTACTGGTGTCGCGATAGGAACCCGACCGGGAATTGCGTTCGGGACCGCGCCCGGTGCAAGGACCGGCACTGTAACGGACGTGGGCGTTTGCGGCGTTCCTCGAGGTGGCAACTGATTTGCCACCGGCTGCGTTGGGCCGGTTATTTGATTGCCTGGCCCTTGCCCGCCGGTCTGCCCGCATCCTTGGCCGGACTGGTGTGGGTTCCCTACACCTCGGCACCAACCGTATTGGTTTCCGCGGGCAAAGACCTGCGTAGCGGCCAGTCCAGCAATCAAACAAGCTGCGGAAAGTAAAGCAATGCGGTTCCGTTTCATAACATCCTCACCAACTTGTTGTCAGAGCAAGATACGCGCCAGGATCGCCAGAGTCGGTCAAAGGACCGTCCCTCAAAGGAACACCGACATATCCGGACAAGAATAGGTTTTGCTTAAACTCAATGTCCAAACCCAGACCTGTCGATGCCAGTGTAGCACTTTCAACTTCAAAACTCGCAGGGTCATTGTTCGAGATGTACCCCACGTCGATAAAAGCAAAGGGTGTTAAGCGATGTATGCTCTGGGACCTGGGGAAGTAGGAATGAGACACTTCGAAAATCGCGGAGATCCCGGAATCACCATCTACCTCGTCAAAACGATATCCGCGCAAAGCATAACGATCACCAAGGAAGTACTCCTCTACCGAGGGCAGCCGGTCGGTTGTGAACTGGCCCCAGATCTCAGTGCGCCAAGCTGTGTTGGGCGATATGCCCGTAAGCGGGCTTTCGTATCCAATGCCGCCCCGTAGATGCCAGAATGAGGAGTCGCCGTCGTCAAAATTCGCGTCCGTCGTATTATTGTTGCCAAACGATAAGGTTAATCCCGCCTCCAAAGTTTGCCCTTTTGAATAGTTCTGCCCATAGAGATACGTTAGGCCGACGACACCTGCGTCACTGGATAATGGCACGCCGCCACTGACTGAGTCCGCCTCGGAAAGGCGATAATCCAGTAGAAGATATCCATAACGGGCCACATCGCGGATCACGGGGTAGCCCAACGCGACGGTGAAGTTCTCGCCATCAACATCTGTTCTTGCAAACTCCCCCGAGAGGTCACGTTTTGCATTTATGTTTCCGTAGAAAACCTCACCGTACAGACCATCGCTGTTCAGCGGCGTGCGATAGGTAACAGCGCCCCACAAAGAGTGTTCGTCGTCTTTGTCCCAGTTGTAGTTGCCAGACCCCTCAAATCGCAGCAAATCCCCGACGGTCAGCGTCGAATAAAACTCTTGTACAACATAGAAGCTGAGCGCTTCTCCCAGCTCACGCGGGGGGTTGTCGAGTGTCGCACTACCGGCTTGTTTGCGCAGAGGCTCTCCCAATACTCTCAGCCGAGCACCAGCCTGATCCGGGTAATCAAGTTCGGTCGACACGTCCAAGTCGGGTATGTCCTCGGCGAGCATAACTGCCCGCTCAAATTGTTTGAGAGTTATCGGGTATGCGGTGGTGAGTGGGCGAAAGATCTTTTCCAAGGTTTGGAACGTGCGCGTATCTACCCCTTCAATTTCGATGGTTTGAATGCGTCCTTCATCCACAACTATGCTCTGCCCATCGGGTCCAGGCCAGGCCTCAGCCAAGAAGTAACCGTCTTCTCGGTAGATCTGCGTAATCGTTGATGCGACATCCGCCGCTGTGATGCGCCCCGACCGGTCAAAGGCCAACTGACCGGCAAACGTTAACAGCTCATCGGTATCATACACCGTTACGCCACTGACAGAGTGCTGGGATGCGATGTCCCAAGTTTGGGCCATGCTGTATTTTGGGACTGATACAATAGCCAAAAAAGTGCAAATGATCGCAATTACAACCGAGTTGGTTACGGGCATTTTCTACAACCTTAGCATGATTGAGCATGTTAAAACCCAATCCTATTACGAGGTTTGAATGTCTGAGCTTACCGGTACTCAAATTTGATCACGACTGGTGCTTTCGAGATACACAGCGACCAGATTACAGTGCGCCTTCGTCGCCCAGGAACTCGATACCAGCTGTCGCGCCATCACTGTAAGCAATGCAATTCCAAGGAGCACGGTCCTCACCAACACCGACAGTGACTTGTGTTCCAGCTTCGCTAAACGCGGATGAGAGCACAACGACTTGCGAATTGTTCGTTGTTTTGGCTACATCTCGCAAACACGCCTGCTGAGCGGGTGTGAGTTCGGCGGACGCGCTAGACGTACTCGTTTCGTCACATGCCGCAAGCAATGCAAACAAAGTTGTGCCTGCAATCATCACTGTCTTTTTGGTCATTTTCTTCTCCATCAGGGTCCATCGAATCTAGTGAAATTGGATGCTCCTTTTTGAAGCGTCCGCTTCTACTCAGCCAATTGAGCACAGCTCGATCCGGTGCTTACCTATCTCAAAGATTTGTCGCCAACGGATTGGTCGGGGGAACGATATCGAGTTGATTGCCGGGGCCGACAACAACGGAGGTAAAATAAAGTTGTGTCGAATTCGCATGTTTGAATCTAATTTTTAATAAATCAATATTTTTTCCGCGCCTAAATTTCTCTACGCTCTCGTACGATAGGCCTCTGCGTTCAAACAAAAAAGTAACTGGGAGCTACGAGTGTGTTCCCCTGAGCGGCGAAGCGATTTGAGGCCGCACAAAAACAATGAAGGGATCGAAAGATGGGATTTGGTGAAGCCGTTAAGACGTGTTTCTCGAAATACTTCCAGTTCTCCGGTCGGGCTATACGCTCAGAATACTGGTGGTTCTTCTTGTTTGTGGTTCTCGTGAGTGCCGCTTTAGCTGTGCTGGATACGATCATATTCGGGACCAACCCCGAAACAGGCCAGGGATCTCGGGTCCTGTCCTCTGTTTTCCAACTGGCTGTTCTCATACCTATGCTGGCCGCCGGTTGGCGAAGGCTGCATGATACAGGACGACCTGGCTGGTATTTGCTGCTGCCGATGGCGCTCAGCATTACAACGCTCTTTGTTATGCTGGGTGGGGTGGCGTTCTTTTCGGTATTGGAGCAAGGGACCGAAAACCCTGACGCATTGCGAGGACCTGCGGCAGTCCTGGGCGTAACCGGTATTGTTGTTGTCTCAATTCTTCAATTGGTTCTGTCCATTCTGATGATCTGGTGGTTGACGCGCCCTTCGGAAGAAGGCGCAAACGAATACGGCGAACCTGTTTCCTGACCTGGTTGTCCGGGCAACGGGCCGGACTCTCTGCTGAATAGCAGTGCGAACCGTAACTCAATGGAGAGAAAAAATGAGCTGCAAAACCATTTCCATTGGAATGCTACTGATGGCAGGAGCGACCACAGCATCAGCGGAGTGGTCGTTCAGCTCCGGGCCCAACTCCAATGCGTTTATTCAGACAGGAAACATGACGCTGGAACTTCAGTGTGACCGTATTCGCTTTGCTCCGGCTGGATACGAGGACAGCCAGGACATCGTGCAGAAGCAAGGGCTTTCCATTCGTTTTTTGAAGAACGGCACCACCGAGGTTGGGGCATTTCAGGTTGGCGCAGAAAACGCTGCCGTGCAGATCGTCGACAACTATTCGGTCGAGGTCAGTTTCAATAGTCAAGAGGACTATGGTTTTGTACTGGACCAGCTTGCGGCCAATGCATCCGTTAATCTGTCGAAGATTGATCAAGATGTCAGCTACGGAATCTTTGACTTGAAGGGTTCCAGCGCGGCAATTCGGTCCCTTCGTTCCGCCTGCGATTCAGGTGCTAGCCAAGGGGCCTCCTACGAAGCACCCGAAGGCATTGTCTATTGTGGTGGCGGAGCGATAAAACGCCAAATCGAATATGTAATTCTCGACAATCCTGAGGGGGAGTGGGACGCGCGAGTAACGGTCAACGGCGAGTCGATCAGAGCCATGACGGCCTACAGTTACTTCGGAAACTCTGTGCCGCCCGCCGGGTTTGTCGTCGCCCTACTTGGGGAGGACAGGTCCGAGTTTCTGATTTTTAGCGAAGGCTCGGCAAACTGGCTGGAATATGGGGACTACAGGTATGATCAGTGCAATTGATACCTCCTTCCAACCAGCTTCCCAAATAGCGCGTCAGATGAAATGTTTGCTCGCCGGGGTTTTGCTTGCTTCGGGCCTTGTCTGGACCTCACCAGCTGTCGCGGCTGATGTATCGCAACTTCCGCCCGGTTTGCAGGCGAAGGTTGGTCTGGCGGCACGAGCCTGTGCGGAGTTCAACGACGGTCAATTTGACATAGCCTGGGGCGCGGTTGAAAGGGTCGATCTCGACGGAGATCTACAACGCGACTGGGTTTTGAATGAGGCTGGTTTTGCGTGTTCGAGCGCCGCATCTCTTTACTGCGGAACTGGCGGATGCATGTCGCACTTTTGGGTAAGCGAAGAGGTGCACTCCTTGCTCAACCAAGGCTGGACAGTCGTTGATTTTGGGCGTCAACGCATTGTCATTGCAGATATTCATGGATCCAATTGCGACGGAATAAACCCAACGCCTTGCGTCACCGCCAGTGTTTGGGATGCGGACGCTAAGACGTGGCGCTCGTCTGCTGGCGATTGGGAGTAGACTTGCTTCGGTGTGTGCATGAGAACTCACGAACTTTCCATTCCGCGCGATTCTATGCACACCGGACGCAGTTCTGTCTTCAAACAATCTCCGCTGTAGGCGGAAACGGTATCTCCTAAGGAGATCGCAATTCGAGGGTTCGTAGGGAATGGAATGCAATCCTTCTTAGTCAGGGCAATCTTTGAAAAGATGCCCCAGATAATGCGGGCGCCTCACAAGCATGTAAGAGACTGGCTGAAGGGGTGCCAGGGGGTGGGTCAACACCGCTGAGCCTCACTTGAAGCAAAGCCTGCAAGTGACAATCCGTTACGGGGATAGGGCTCGATTGCGCTCCTCCGACAGACAAATTCTTGCGCAACTGAGTATGAATCCGTTTCTTATCCTTTAATTGCAATAGGATAAATTTTGACAGTCTAACTTCTATGCGATCTCTCAAAGATGATGTTCTTCGGGCACGGAACTCATGTACCCAAGATATCGAGTTTCTGGCGACACCAAGTGAGCGCGGCTAAGCAAACAGTTTCTAGCTTCTTATACACTTGTCAGCATGCGCCAAGCCTTCCAATTGCCGTTCTGCGCCGCAGTCCATGCAGCAGCCAGATTAGCCTTTCGCAATAACCCATGACGTACCCCCAACGTTTCAGTCGCGCGCCACTCCGGCGTTCGCGTCAATTCCAATGGAGGTGGATTTGCAGAAAGCCAGTCTCTGGCTTGGCGAACATCGCGATTGGGGCTTGGGGGCGTCCCAGCGAATTGGCGGGCTCCGTGCTTAATGCATTTGACTGTCCCAAACATTGCCCAACCGCGGCATGGGGAACCATCCTTCTTTGTTGCATTGCATCGCTTGTGTTTGCCGCTCCCGAAACCATGCTTGCGGGCCATCTCGCGGGCCAGTGCAGGATCACGGCTGACCGGACGCAAGTTGGCAAGTTGTCTGGCCTGTATCTTGGGATCGGTAGCGACCATTGGCTTCTGCGATTGCATGCGATTTATTCGAACAATTCCACAAAGGGCGGTCTGTTTCTGTGCTTTTTCACGCCACGTGCCTCTGGGCTTTGATCCTCGCTGACGATGTTCGGGTCGGTGGCGACGAAGGAGAGCTTGGCCATGGCCGATCCGTTGGTCTCTCGCACCCCGGCAGCCGGGCTCAATCAGTCTTCGACAGCCACCTTTAGCATGGTTCGTCTTTCCTGCCGATCCAACCAATCCAACCAAACTGGGCCAATCATTTTCGTGTGGTGGGCTCTTTTTTGGGACAGAGAGAGCGGTGTGTTAGTGAATAATATGATCATTTTGGGCGGTTTGGTTGGATCGAAGCCTTCGAATCCAAACCTTAGAACCCCAAAGCGGCACGTAAGCTCTCCCGAGCCTCAGCCCAATCGACGAGTTCCACCCGACGTCCTTCACCACTGGGACGATAGTCTTTCCGCACAGCTCCCATTTCGCGCATATTCATCCAGAACCGTGTCTGATCAGTCGCCGCTTCAACTCGGCTCATATGACCCTGCCATCCGCAATAGGCGCGGAAGACTTCTAGCTTATCGTATGTCCCTTTCATGTCTGGGGTCGGCTGGTCTTCGAGCTTTTGGCCGTAGAGGATCTTCTCGCTTTCTATGCACTCCCTCCACCAGCGATAGACGCCGACTAGGCTTTGTTGGCGGTGCCGGAGATAAGCCTCAGTCAACGGGCGATCCCCTTGAGCGTTCCACTTTGAAACGTCGCGGTTTAGAAGGTACTGGTAGACAATTGCGAGACCTACATCATCGACCCACGCATTGAATGCGTCCCAATATTCGGCATCCATCACCGATGCTAAGGTCGTATCCTCAATTACGTAGCGACGATCTGAAGGGTCGATGGGCACCGCGTGGTCCTCGTTTGACGTCATGCCAAAGGTGAGCATGTTGTCCACCTCGTACCCGTCTACACCTTTCGGTTCGATATGCAGCCTGTCGCCATTGATCTTTGCCTTGAGAACCGCCGCGCCGCCTCGGGCATGGCGAAATGTGACTTCATCCGCTTGCACAAACATTGACCTTTCCTGCCACTCGGTGTGCTTTTGGTAGAGTTGGTTGCTGTCATAACAAACGTTTCCGTGCACTGTGCCGAATATCATTCGCAGCACGCGGAAGAGCGTCGTCTTGCCTGTACCGGGGGGACCAGTGAGCAGGATCACAGTGCCGGTGGGTTTGGTGGGGTTTTGGACCGTCCATGCCGCCCAATTCAAGTAATACTCAGCTACAGCTGGGTCTGGCAGGATCGACCGAACAACTTTCAGAAATGGCTCGGGATCGCCCTCTTTGGGCTCGACGCCCAGCCCTTGCCAGATGTTAATTTTGCTCCCGACCGCAGTCCCCGGCGGATATCGAGGATCACAAACAACTCCGTCGAACTCCTGCCTATCGGGTGATCGTAGCCACCTTTCCCCCGCGCTGTAAGCACCCGTCTCGTGTTCCGTCATGTTCCCGACGATTGCTACGAAGTCCGCGCGCGGAGACAACTGCAGCCGTCCATCGCGAAATCTGCCGATTCTGATTTTCCCGCCGGGCGTAAGGACGAACCACTCCTCGTTGATCTTATCAACGATATGGCCATCTGCGTCTCGCGCGCCGCGCGGGCGTAGGCTCTCACGGCGTCCTCGACCTGCTTCTTGGTCCGCCTCGGTTTGATCGCCTGCCAAAGATCATAAATCGGTCCCGGATGGTCGATGTCTGGGAGCCCTGCAATGCGTTCCGCCTCTTCGTGAAACTCCTCATCAGTCATCACAGAGCCCCCCGCACAAGGGCGCGCATCTTGATTCTCTGCTCCTCGGTCATCGGCGTTTGCTGACGTTTCAGTATCGCGCGAGCGGTGGCGCGCTCTTGCTCACGGGCGTCTATAGCGCGCTGCGCACAACGCCGGGCCGCGCGCTCTCCACCGACGGCCAGATGCCGAGCCTGCCCGTACTCAAACCTATGCATGAGCAGCCAGACTATTTCATCGAAGCCCAACCCAACCATCGACAGGATTTGCGCTACCGCCAGATCAAGGCTCGACCGGCCGGACACTAACCCGCTGCTATCACCCGCCCAGCGCCGAGCCAGCGCGGGTTGAACCTTCAGCATCCGCGCCAGCTTGAGGTCAATGTCTGATAGGTTGCTGGGCGGGGTATACTCGCGGGCATCGATGAGGTGTTTTGCTTCGCTGTGGCCGTCATCCAACTCCCAGCAAACTTCAGACGGCAGGATAACAGGCATTCTATTGTCGATGACCTCGTGGCCTGGACCGAACGCTGCCCATCCACCTTCGCCACGGCTGTCGAGCCCAGGAACGATATCGCTGCGGCTCCGCAGGGTCTTGAACCGCGCGGGGAGCGCATAGATTATGTGCCGACCACCACTGACGGTCTTATGGGTGCGGGTTGATGGCAAGTTGCGCTCCGACATCCATAGGTCAGCTGCGCCGCCATTCTTGTAGTCGTCAGCATCTAGCATATAGAGGCCGGTTTTTTGTCCCATCGGGATGCCGAAGCCATTGGCACCGCTCCAGTCTAGGCGATCAATAAACTCGGGCCATTGAGCATCCTTATGCCCTCGCGTGCCTTTGAGCGGCGTTTTGTTCCAACCGCCCTTGCCACCATGTTTACTGTTATCCCAGTAGATCCGGATCGGGAAGGTCGGCAGCCCTGTTGCAAAGACAAATCTTCTGACATCAATCATGAGCGTCGATCCATCACTCAGCCCTGGAGCATAGCGCCGAGGAAATCCTCGACTTCGCAGAGGGCGATCAGCGCGTGGTCGACGCGCTTGCCGCAAACACTGCACCGATCATTCATCGTACCCTCCTGAGCTACTTTTCAGGCCCAATTTTTCGTCTCCGGTGGTCTCCCCCATGGGAGAGCGAATTGCGGCTGCGGAGGTCTCATGATGCGGGTTTTGTTGCTTTCCATGGATACGAAAGTCCTTTGTAACGGAACCCATGCGCAGCGGCCAAAGCGGACAGGTCGTGCAGACGCATTTTCGAACTTCAGCGGCGCTATCATTGCAGCAATCTAGGCACTTTGCTCGGATAGCCTTCATGCCGATCAAGTATGGGATGCCGTCCCATGCATCAGAAGAGATCTCGCGCGGATCGCGGCCGATCAGCTGCCCCTCATCGACCTCGTAGGGCGAGCTTTCCAGGAGGCGGCTCTCACTCATGCCGCCACCTTTTCGGGCTTGTATCCGAAAGCGACGGTCGGGACGATAGGCTCACCATTGCGCCAAACGTAGAGGCTATAGTTATGCTTCCCGCTCATGGTGGTATTCTCAATCCACCGGAGCCGCCACGTCAGCTTGATCTCCAAAAAGAACCGCTTGTCCGTCACGAGTATCTGCCGACGGCGGGCGTAGCTCCAGTCAGACCGCAGCAGCGCCACCAGGTATCCTCCTTTCGGCAGAGGAGCCAAGCCATGGCTTACGTGCGCGTCAGCTTCTGAATACGGCGGGTTCATGACAATATCTCTGAAACCAAGCGGCCCAACATCTTGCTTCAAGAAATCGACGCCTACTGAAATCGAACAAAGCTTGTCATGATGATCATAAAGATCGGAGGCTTGGAGCAGCTTGTCCCGTTTCTTCAATTCAACCGCGAGATGGCCGCGCCCGCTACTGGGTTCCCAGATTTTCTCCAAATCGATCAGATCGAGGAGTAGTGGGACGACAAGCGGCGCATCGAGGGTCGGGTAGTAGTCGCTCTCGCGGCGGTCGAAAGTCGAATTGTGTATCATCGTTTGCCACCTTCTTCATAGAGACTAAAGCCGATAGCGCGGCCGCCATCATACTCTACTCTCCACACCCGGTTTCTCCTGCGGTGCTCGACAACACGAGCTTCATCGCAGCACCCTAGTGCTGTGTCGCGCTTCTTTTTCTTCACGAAAAATCGGCAATGCACACAGCGACGGTCCGGTCGGGAAAGTACAGGCAAGTGCGGCAAGCCGTTGACGAGTTTTGCTACACGGTTCTCGTAGGTATCTCCTGCCGACTTCAGGCGTAGAGTTCCTGACCTGCGCTCAGTCACCGAGAACCTCAAAGCTGACGACAGCATTCTCAGGATTGTCCACTTTGGACTGCCAATCAGCGTCGCAGGCCGCACGGTTGGTATAATAGAAAGACCATGTGCGTTGCGTGATCGGCCGTCTTCGGCCCAACGCACGGTGTACCGCACCCGGAAATGCTGAACGTCGGGACAGGCCGTAAAGCCGCTCAGCAAGAGATCTGCGTTGGCAGCCTCGTCTACGCGCCCCTGAAAATAGGAGGTTGAGCATAGCCCCTCGGGCAAGGTGCAGAGGCAGATTCCACTATCTCCGCCCTCGCGATGCCAACAGTAGGAAAACACCTCGCTCATGCCGCGTCTCCTGGGCGAACCATGCGACGTTCTCGGAACTCATTAAGGCTCTCACGAGTGACGCGCCTACCGCGCGGGCCGACCTTGTAAGAGCGTAGTTCGCCTTCTCGGATCAGGTCCCAGATGGTTCGAGGTGACACGCCAATTTCGGCCGCTGCTTCCTTGATCCGCAGATCCGGCTCGCGTGTATTAGTGATCATGCGTGCTCCTTTCGACCCGCAACAGTGCGGGTTAAGGAGCAGTCAGGTCGGAAGAGGTTTATTTCTCAACAGCAAAGAACAAATGGCACCATTCGTGAAAACGAATGGTGCCATTCGTCTTCGTATAGCATTACGAGAGCTTAACATTGTTTCTAAGTGTTCCTTCCGACCAAGCTCGAATCATCGGATCCTTGGCCGCCACATCCGCAAGTCGTTTTAGGGCTATCTTTACCGCCTCGTTGGTATTTCCGAGCGTTTCGAGTTTTGCCTCATTGAATAACGCTTGTGCTTTCTTCCTAGTCGCTTCAGCCTTTGCCTGGGTAGAAACTGTTGTCTTGCTCTGTCCCGCATTGCGTTGTGCGTCACGTCGATACAGATGATACATTTCGACTAAGTCGAAGTGTTTGGCTGCAAATCCTGCCAGCGTTTCCAGAGCAGCCCGCATCGCGCGTTTGTCGCTAAAGTCAAATGGCAGCGCATTTGTGTCGTCTGCTTCGACGATGTCGCACGAACCGTCATCATTGATCTGTAGGCAGATCCCATTAAGCTCATACACTTGGGTCATGCCCGCACCTCGCCGATCGGCGTAACATTATCGGCCTCCAAACCGTTCAGGTAGTCGACCCAAGCTTGTGTAAACCGACGAGCAGCTTCGTTGTGTTCTGCAGAAACATAGATGTGATCTGCGCCGTCCGAGGGTGGTGTGTGGTTTGACAATCGGTCACGAATGTCGCGACCCCCACCATTCTCAGCAACCCAAGTCAGTGCCGCTCTCCGGGTTGCGTGCGAAGTGAACTCTTCTGATATACCGATCACTTGCCGTTTTCGAGCGAGGGTACGGATGACCAAATGCTTGTCGGTCGCGCGGTTGGAATCTTGGGCTGACGGGAAGACCAAGTGCGGCACGCCTGTTTCAGCGCGGCCCCGAAGCCGCTCTACGGTCTGTCGGGCGAGCATCACGACATGCGCTTTCCCATTCTTCGACCTGACGGCGGGCAGTGTCCAGGTTCCAGTATCGAAATCGACTTCATCCCATTCCATGGACGAGACCTCGCCGATCCTTGCAAAGGTCTCCAACTGGATTCGAAGGATCTCGCCGTGCTGCCCCAGTTGATCGAGACCACGGACGTAATTGCGGAGTTCGCGCGTTCCTGGGGTATGCTGACGCGGGTTCCTCTTGGGTAGCGTCACTGCCCCAACGGGATTGGGATGATCCGGAGGCAGCCGGGTGCCGTCAAGGGTGGATATCTTTCGCGTACGCCCACTGGCCACGTTGAACATGGTAGAGAGCACCGAGCGGACTTTCTCCGCTTCGCGCAAGGCGCCAGCGTTGACGATGTTGGATAGGACCGCCTTCGCTACTTCGTGGTCGAACTCCACCGCAGGAAGATCCTCATAGTACGGCAGAACAAACTTGCCCAAGAGGCGTTCATCCTCCTTAGACGACGAAGCGGCTTTGGTCACTCGCGCATAATCCGCGATGTAACGCTTGATCAAATCGCCCATGGTCAGGGCACTAGGAGATTTAGATGTGGCGACAGTTGGCACATTACCTTCAAGCCGCTGAGCTCTCAGCCCCCGCCACGTCTCTCGCGCGTCGGCCGTGGACATAGCGGGGTAGCGGCCAAACTGAAATTCAATCTGTTTCTTGGTGTCAGGATGCTCGAACCGGTAGATCCAGACTTTCCCTGTGCGCTTGCCGTGACGCATCAGCAGACCGGGTCTATCCTTGTCGACGAGTTTGCCGCCAATCGTCAGTTGGCGGTACTCCAAATCAGACACATCAGTCACGCGTTCACCTGCTGCCAATGCAGCTGCCTTTCTAAGGAGCTCGCGCAATTCGCCTCGGACACCCGTGTCCAACGCGGCTTAGATGTGATTTGAAGCACGTTCGCGTGCTGATAGGTTCTTTTCACGCATTGCCGGGCTTCCTAAATAGTTCGGCGATGTCGGGGCCAGCCGTTGCAGTGGCTGATCCCACTAAGAACCTAAGGTTTCTTCCAGGTTTTTTCCAGATTTGGCTGCATTGTCGTGCCCAAACACGCGCAAACACGCACTGCGCGCGCAATACAAATAGCCCCGGGCAACCTCAGTATTTCAGCGGATTAAGTCATATTTTATTGAGGTTTGGAGTGGTGAGCCGTGCAGGATTCGAACCTGCGACCCACTGATTAAAAGTCAGTTGCTCTACCAACTGAGCTAACGGCCCACTCTTTTCATCGGATCGTTGCGATCCGTGGCGCTGTCTAAGGCATTTTCCCGACCGGGTACAAGCCCTTTTTCGCACCGCGTTCCGCCTGAAATCATTGTGTTCCCGGCGTCCCGATAGGCGGCCTAATTAGGGTTGAGGCGGCGGGGGGTCAACCCCTTTTTTCAGGAATCTTCGCGCCGGGCTGGATTCATGTCTGCGGCAAGGCTATATGCCCGCCATGCAGCAACGATCCGACACCGGTTTGCCCTTCATGAAGATGCACGGGCTTGGCAATGACTTCGTCATTGTGGACGCGCGCGCGCATCCGGTGCAGATCACGCCGGCGCTGGCGCGCGGGATCGGACACCGGCAGTTCGGGGTCGGATTCGACCAGCTGGCCGTCATCGAAAACGGCGAATCGGATGCGCATCTGGTGTTCTACAATGCTGATGGGTCGATCTCGGCCACCTGCGGCAACGCCACCCGCTGCATCGCCCGGTTCCTGATGCAGGAAAGCGGCAAATCCGAACTGACGCTGACCACCAGCCACGGCACGCTGAAGGCGCGGGACGCGGGCGACGGGCTGACTTCGGTCAACATGGGGCATCCGCAGCTGGACTGGGTCGACATTCCATTGGCCGAAGAGGTGGATACGCTGGAACTGCCGATCGAAGGCGGACCAGTGGCAACCGGCATGGGCAACCCGCATTGCACCTTCTTCGTCGAAGACGCCGAGGCGATTCCGCTGGAGGAATTCGGCGCGCGCTATGAGCATCACCCGCTCTATCCGCAGCGCACCAATGTGCAGGTCGCCCAGATCATCGGGCCGGATCACATCCGCATGCGGGTGTGGGAGCGCGGCGTGGGCATCACGCTGGCCTCGGGCTCGTCGTCCTGCGCCACTGCCGTGGCCGCGGCGCGGCGCGGTCTGACCGGGCGCAAGGTGCAGATCGAGCTGGACGGCGGCACCATCTGGATCGACTGGCGCGAGGACGGAGTCTGGATGACCGGCCCCACCTGCCTTGTCTTCTCGGGCACGCTGACGCCCGAATTCCTGGAGTCGCTGGGATGAACCCGCCGAAATTCACCACGCTGGGCTGCCGACTGAACGCCTACGAGACCGAGGCGATGAAAGAGCTGTCGCAGCAGGCCGGGCTGACGGATGCGGTGATCGTGAACACCTGCGCCGTCACCGCCGAAGCAGTGCGCAAGGCCCGGCAGGAGATCCGCAAGCTGCGCCGCGAGAACCCCAACGCCCGGCTGATCGTCACCGGCTGCGCGGCCCAGACCGAACCTCAGACCTTTGCCGAGATGGCCGAGGTCGATGCGGTGATCGGCAATACGGAAAAGATGCGCCCCGAGACCTGGAAAAGCATGGCCGCCGATTTCATCGGCGAGACCGAGACGGTTCAGGTCGATGACATCATGTCGGTCACCGAAACCGCCGGCCACCTGATCGACGGATTCGGCACCCGCTCGCGCGCCTATGTGCAGGTCCAGAACGGCTGTGATCATCGCTGCACCTTCTGCATCATCCCCTATGGCCGCGGCAACTCGCGCAGCGTCCCGGCGGGCGTGGTGGTGGACCAGATCAAGCGGCTGGTGGACCGGGGCTACAACGAGGTCGTGCTGACCGGGGTCGACCTGACGTCCTGGGGCGCCGACCTGCCAGCAAGCCCCAAGCTGGGCGATCTGGTCATGCGCATCCTGAAACTGGTGCCCGACCTGCCGCGCCTGCGCATCAGCTCGATCGATTCGATCGAGGTGGACGAGAACCTGATGCAGGCCATCGCGACCGAACCGCGCCTGATGCCGCATCTGCACCTGTCGCTGCAGCATGGTGACGATCTGATTCTGAAACGAATGAAGCGCCGCCACCTGCGCGACGACGCCATCCGCTTCACCGAAGAGGCCCGCAGACTGCGCCCCGAGATCACCTTTGGCGCCGATATCATTGCCGGCTTTCCGACGGAAACCGAGGCCCATTTCGAGAACTCGCTGAAACTGGTGACCGACTGCGACCTGACCTGGCTGCACGTCTTTCCCTATTCCAAGCGAGAAGGCACGCCGGCGGCGCGCATTCCGCAGCAGGTCAACGGCAAGGTCATAAAGGAACGTGCGGCCAGGCTGCGTGAGGCGGGTGATGCGCAGGTAGCCAGACACCTGGCGGCCCAACTGGGCAAGACCCATCACATCCTGATGGAAAATCCCCACATGGGCCGGACCGAGCAGTTCACCGAAGTGACATTTGCGAACGCGCAACCCGAAGGGCAGATCGTCACTGCTGCCATCACCGGGGTTCGCGATCAGCAGCTGGTGGCCTGACGTCTCTCAGGCAGGCCCGTCGGTTGCCAGAAGTTCTTCCATGAAAACACTGATCAGTTGGGCGCGTCCATCCACGCCGGCTTTTCCATAGATCGAAGCCGACTGCGCGCGAACGGTGCCCACGGCACGGCCTCGGATCCGGGCGATATTCTCATTGTCGACGCCCTTGAGGATCAACAGGCCCACTTCGCGCTCGGCGCTGGTCAGGCCCCAGCGGGTAAAGAAAGTGTCGATCACGGCGCTCATTTCGCCCTGCGCCGCGCGCAGGCCTTGTTTTGCCTGGTCCATTCGCGCCAGCAATCTGCGCAGCTCGAGCATGAACAACAGGACACCAAGGCAAAGGACGGTTGCGACCAGAGATTCCAATACGAGATGTGACAGAGGCTCGCTGCCATCGAGGTCCAGAATGGCGTCGCCCATGTAGAATGCGGCACATAGACCCTGAACCACGATCATCGCCGCCATCAGAACGGCCCGGCGTGCATCCGCATCGCCGGACCGCAGGTTTTCGGTGATCCATTTGATCATTTGGTCGACCAGCCATCAGGGATATTCTTGTCTCCTGATACCATGGCTTTGACCAGAGCGACACCGGTTCGACGTTGGTCCAAAAGCACGCCAAGCACGTGCAGAACAACGCTGAGCATCAGCCAGTTGAACGCCAGCTCGTGCGCATCCTCGACCCAACCCACCCCGAAGACGGCCGTGGTGCCCATCATGATGCCTGTGGCGCAGATGGCGCCCAACGTCATCCAGATGTTGTAGACCATCAGCGCGCCCAGAGGATTGTGCGACAGGTGAACCGACCGGTCGCCCCGGACGGTGTCACGCACATGTCGGACCGCAGCATTCGGGCTGAACGGAAATGCCGAGAACCTGGCCGGTGCCGGCCCAAGGACGCCCCAGGCCAGGCGCAGCAGAACCAGCCCGAGTACGGCATAGCCGACGTATTCATGCGGCAGCCCCTCGGGGTCGGTCACAGCGGCGTTGAGCAGAATGCCCAGAACCACCAACCAGTGGATCAGGCGGACCAGCGGGTCCCAGACCCGGATGGTGCGGGCGCCCTCGCGCCCGCTCTGGTGCTGGATGGACTCGGACATTGCCGGTCACTTGTCCTCGATCTTTTGGATCTTGCCGGACGCGGGGTCCACATAGACCTCGGCCATCTGTCCGTCTTTCACGACATAGGCCTCGATTTCACCGTCCTCCATTTCGATCTTGCGCACGTCATAGCCAAGCTCGGTCAGTGCGGTGCGCACCTCGGTCTCTGTCTTGCCCAGTTCCGTATCCGGCACCAGGTCCAGAGCCAGAACCGGAGTGGCCACAAGCAAAGCGGCTGCAAGTATGGGTAGTTTCACATCGGGTCTCCTCGGTTTCGATCCTGCGTCAGACCGCCTGACGCTGTCGAAAACCTGAGCAGCCGACCCCGCCGGTGCCATGCGCATTCCGCTTAAAAGCTGCGAATAAGCCCGCGCTGATGCCCGGTTCGGCGGGTTTCCGACCGCAAAAAGAAACAACCCCGCGCCATGCGCGGGGTTGTCTTGCTTTTGCAGGTGACCTTCAGGTCAAACCGACTTTTTGCCTTTGACCGGCGCCCACAGGCGCTTGTTCACCAAGTAGAGAAGCACCGACATGATGGTCAGAAACAGAACCCCAACAAAGCCCGAGGCCTTGCGATCCATCATTTTCGGTTCGGCGGCCCACATCAGGAACGCTGCGACGTCCTGGGACATGGCCTCGACGGTGTTTTCGTGTCCGTCGGCAAACTCGACCTGTTCGTCAGACAACGGCGGACCCATCGAAATCCAGCCGCCCGGGAAGGCGGTGTTTTCGTACAGGATCGTGCCGGCCTCTTCTTTTTCCTTGCCGGTATAGCCGTCCAGCAGCGAGGCGATGTATTCAGCGCCACCCATGCCTTTGACCAGCTGGTTGATCCCCAGACCGTAGGGGCCGTGGAAGCCTGCACGTGCCTTGGCCATCAGGCTCAGGTCAGGTGCGCCCACGGCATCGTTGGCCGGGAAGTGATCGGTCGGCTTCGCGGGGCGGAAATCGTCCAGCTCGGGATCGAACACCTCGAACGAGCCGGCGGCATAAGCGATGACTTCTTCTTCCGAGTAGCCCAGCGCCGTGAGGTCGCGCAGCGGTACGTACTTCAGACCGTGGCAGGCCGCGCAAACCTCGGTATAGATCTGCAGGCCGCGCTGAAGCTGGTTCTGATCGTAAGCGCCAAAAGGCCCTTCGAACGAGAAGTCGAAGTCCTCGATATGCTGCTCGCCGCCTCCGGCTGCGGATACCGCAGCAGGAGCAAGGGCGATGGCAAACGCGGCACCGATTGCAAGTTTCTTGAACATGGTTTCCGGTCCCTCTTCTTACTCGGCCGGCGTGGCGTCGGCGTCAGCCTTGCCATAATGCGCGTTGAAGTCTTCTTCGATGGTTTCCGGCTGGGCATCGGGCTTTTCGATGACACCCAGGATCGGCAGGATCACGAAGAAATAGGCGAACCAGTAGGCGGACGCGATCAGCGAGAAGGTCGCATAGGGCTCTTCCGCCGGCATCGCACCCAGCCACATCAGGGCAAAGAAGTCGATGACCAGAAGGTAGAACCACCATTTGAACATCGGGCGGTACTTGCCCGAACGCACGGTCGAAGTGTCCAGCCACGGCGCCAGCGCCATTGCCAGGATTGCACCGAACATCGCCAGAACACCAAAGAACTTGGCGTCGATGATGCCACCGGTAATGAAGCTGGCGAACTGCACGACCCAGACTTCGCTAGTGAAGGCACGCAGGATCGCGTAGAACGGCAGGAAGTACCATTCGGGCACGATGTGCGCGGGCGTGACCAGCGGGTTGGCTTCGATGTAGTTGTCCGGGTGGCCCAGGTAGTTCGGCATGAAGCCGACGATTGCCCAGAACACGACCAGGATGACGGCCAGCGCGAACAGGTCCTTGATCACGAAATAGGGCCAGAATGGCAGCGTGTCTTTCTCGGCCTCGGCTTTCGACGTGCGGCGAACTTCAACACCCGTGGGGTTGTTGTTGCCGGTGGTGTGGAAGGCCCAGATATGCACGATGACCAGCCCTGCGATGATGAAGGGCAGCAGATAGTGCAGCGAGAAGAAGCGGTTCAGCGTCGCGTTGTCGACGGCCGGTCCGCCCAGCAGCCAGGTCTGGATCGCTTCGCCCACGAAGGGGATCGCGCCGAACAGGCCGGTGATCACGGTGGCGCCCCAGAAGGACATCTGACCCCAAGGCAGAACATAACCCATGAAGGCGGTGCCCATCATCATCAGGTAGATCAGCATGCCGATGATCCAGGTCACTTCGCGCGGCGCCTTGTACGAACCGTAGAACAGGCCGCGGAAGATGTGGATATAGACCGCCACGAAGAACAGCGACGCGCCGTTCATGTGCAGGTACCGCAGCATGTAGCCGCCGTTTACGTTGCGCATGATGTGCTCGACGCTGGCAAAGGCCAGATCGACATGCGGGGTATAGTGCATCACTAGAACGATGCCGGTGACGATCTGCAACGCCAGGCAGAAGGTCAGGACGATGCCCCAGATCCACATCCAGTTCAGGTTCTTCGGGGTGGGGATCATCAAAGTGTCGTATAGAAGGCCGACGATGGGCAGACGGCTGTTCAGCCACTTCTCGCCGTTGGTCTTCGGTTCATAGTGATCGTGCGGGATACCGGACATGAGCGCGTCTCCTTAACCCAGCTTGATGGTGGTTTCGTCGAGGAACTCGGCGACCGGGATATGCAGGTTTTCCGGAGCGGGACCTTTGCGGATACGGCCCGCCGTATCGTAGTGCGATCCGTGGCACGGGCAGAACCACCCGTGAAAATCACCAGCGCCGTCGCCCAGAGGAACGCAGCCCAGATGGGTGCAGACGCCCATCATCACCAGCCATTCGCCGGCTTCGTCCAGCGTCCGGTTTTCATCGGTCGCGGGCAGGTTCGGCTTGTTTTCGTTCCGGTCGTTCTGATCCGGCAGATCCTCCAGCGGCACTTCGCGGCCCCAGTTGATCTCTTCTTCGGTACGGCGACGAATGAAGACGGGCTTGCCCAGCCACTTGACCGTGATCTGGGTGCCAATCTCGACGCCGCTGACGTCCACGCGGATCGAGGACAGCGCCTGAACGTCTGCCGAGGGGTTCATTTGGTTGACCAGGGGCCACACGGCGGCTCCCGTTGCAACGACACCTGCGCCGCCGGCGGCGTAGTAGAGGAAATCTCTGCGGGTGCCTTCGTGGTCTTCTGCGTGGGACACGAGGTTTTCTCCGATTCCAGCGCCCGGCTACGGGCAAACATGCATCAGCACCGCATCAAAGCGGCGTCTCATCGCGGGTATCTAGCTGGCGGAAATCGGTTCGTCCAGCGGTCATAGGCGCGCACTACGCCGCATCTGGGCATTCATGTCACAATGAAGGGGTCATTTTTCAAGAACTTCCTCGGATGTTGCGAAAATCGCCGTTCGAAGGCGCGAATCACTTCGCAGGTGATTCTCTAACCCTTCGCCACGACTATCGGCCTTGGCCCGGCCGAGCACCTGTTCACTCGGGTACCCGGCACGCGGCATATACGACAGCAACCTGACCGCGCGGTTCCGGAACCACGAAACCCATGTAAACATCTATTTTGAAATCATTTTTTTAGTTGCGTCGCGATAAATTTCCCGGTTGCGACCCCGGGGTTTTTCAAGCAAAGGCGGCGGGCGCGCGACCGACCTGAATGAGGACCCAAATGACTTTGTTTAAAAATTCCATTCTGCTGCTCGCGTTCACCGCCGCACACCACGCCGCCGCCGAAGGCGACGCCGCGCGCGGCGAGAAACTCTACAACCGCTGCTCGTCCTGTCACGCCATCATCAAGGATGGCGAGGTTCTGATCAAAGGCGGCATCACCGGCCCGAATCTCTATGGTGTGGTCGGCAGGGCCGCCGGAACCGAAAACGACTATCTGAACGGCAGCGAACGGCTGCCCATCGGCATGTTCACCGATGACATGATCCGCGCCGGTGAAAACGGCCTGGTCTGGACGCAAGAGAATATTGCCGCCTACGCCCGCGACCCGATCGGGTTCATCCAGGACTTCCTGAAGGACGAGACCGCCCGCCCGAACATGAGCGTCAAGCTGAAGACAGGTGCCGAGGATATCGCCGCCTATCTGGCCACGTTCACCGACTGAACCCAACCCGGCGCCGGTCAACTGTCCCGCATCAGGGCGGCCAGTTGACCAAGCTCGGTGCCGATCCCGGACTGCTCGACATTCTCGGCGGCGGCCAGCCGCGCCGCCTCGGGCTTGTTCTGGTTCAGTTTCCAGGTGCCGTCGATCTGGGTGATCTGCATGCGGCAGGGCACGATCATGCGCATCATCCGCTCCAGCGCCGCCGGGTCCATCTTGTCGGCGCGCCAGGGCGGTTTGGGTTGCAGCCGCTGCTCAAAAAAGGCCGATTGCCGATCCAGAAGATCGCGCAGCCGGTCCTGGGGCTGCAATTCCAGCCGGCCTGTCAGGTGGACCGCCACATAGTTCCATGTGGGCACCTGATCCGCGACCCCGTACCAATCGGGCGAGACATAGCCGTCGGGCCCCTGAACCGCGATCCGCGCCTCCTGCGGGTTGGCCAGCGCCCGCACGATCGGGTTCGAACGCACCAGATGCAGTTCGGCCACCGCGCCATCCTCGGACAGCAGAAAGGGCACATGGCTGATCAATGGCGGGCCGTCGACCGACAGCGCCAGTACGCCGAATCCCCGGCTGCGGGCAAACTCCACATGGCGCGCGCGGTCCTCGGCGCGAAAGGCTGGGTTGGGGTGCATGACCGTCCTCCTGCAGACAGGTCTTGCAGATCGCGCGCACGCTTGGCAAGGTCGCGCCGTTCTCAGGGCGGGGCGGAATTCCCCACCGGCGGTATGCGGGCCCAGGCCCGCCAGCCCGCGAGCGGCTCTGTCATCCAACCGGCAGAGTGTCAGCAGATCTGGTGAGAGGCCAGAGCCGACGGTTAAAGTCCGGATGAAAGAGAACGAGCAGCGCGCCCCGCCAAGGGCGCGTCTGTCCGTGATCGCCTTGGGTGACGTGTCATGCCGCGCTGGCAGCGAAACCGTTCGCACCCGCCAGCAGGCCACCAAGCTGAAAGGAGATCACGATGACACACACCCGCTATGCTTTCGTCAAAGCCAACTGGCATGCCGATATCGTCGACCGCGCGCTGGACGGTTTTCTGGAGCTGATCCCCGCCGATCAGGTCGATGTGTTCGACGTGCCGGGCGCGTTTGAAATGCCCCTGCTGGCCCGCGACCTGGCCCGGACGGGCCGCTATGCCGCCGTGGCCTGCGCGGCCTTTGTCGTCGATGGCGGTATCTACCGGCACGATTTCGTGGCGCAGGCCGTGGTTGACGGGCTGATGCGCGCGGGGCTGGAAACCGGCGTGCCGGTCTTGTCGGTGTCGCTGACGCCGCACCAGTTCCAGGAAACCGACCATCACAACGCCATCTACCGCGCGCATTTCGTGGAAAAGGGGCGCGAGGCAGCTCGGGCGGCGCTGAAAATCGTCGAAACTCGCGCCGCACTGACCCGTGCGGCCTAGGCACACCGGGTTGGGGCAGCGATGCCCCAACCGCAAATCAGCTTGAGGCGGCAGGCTCTCGCCGTTAATCACGACCCTCAAAGGAGCACGCCCCATGTCGATGAACAGCTTTGGACACCTTTTCCGCGTCACCACCTGGGGTGAAAGCCACGGCCCCGCGCTGGGCGCCACGGTGGATGGCTGCCCGCCCGGCGTCCCGATCGACGAGGGTATGATCCAGCACTGGCTGGACAAGCGCAAACCGGGCCAGAACAAGTTCACCACCCAGCGGCGCGAGCCCGATCAGGTGGAGATCCTGTCAGGCGTGTTCGAGGGCCAGACAACCGGCACCCCGGTCCAGCTGATGATCGAGAACACCGATCAACGCTCGAAGGACTACGGGGACATCATGGACAAGTTCCGCCCCGGCCATGCCGACATTACCTATTGGCAGAAATACGGCATCCGCGACTATCGCGGCGGCGGGCGCAGCTCGGCCCGCGAAACGGCGGCGCGGGTGGCCGCGGGCGCGCTGGCGCGCGAGGCGATCAAGCAGATCGCGCCCAATGTCCAGATCACCGGCTACATGACCCAGATCGGCCCGCACCGGATCGACCGCACCAACTTTGACTGGGCGCAGATCGAACAGAACCCGTTCTGGACCCCGGATGCACAAGCCGCCGAGGACTGGGCGGCCTATCTCGATGACCTGCGCAAATCCGGCAACTCGGTCGGCGCGGTGGTCGAAGTGGTGGCGCGTGGCGTTCCCGCAGGCCTCGGCGCGCCGGTCTATGGCAAGCTCGACACCGATCTGGCGGCGGCGATGATGTCGATCAACGCGGTCAAGGGCGTCGAGATCGGCGAAGGCATGGCCGCCGCCGAACTGACCGGCGAGGCCAATGCCGACGAGATTTTCATGGGCCAGAACGGCCCGCAATACAGCTCGAACCATGCAGGCGGCATTCTGGGCGGTATCTCGACCGGGCAGGACATCGTGGTGCGTTTCGCGGTCAAGCCCACCTCGTCGATCCTGACCACGCGCAAGACCATCACCAAATCGGGCGAAGAGACCGAGATCATCACCAAGGGCCGCCACGACCCCTGCGTCGGCATCCGCGCCGTCCCAGTGGGCGAGGCGATGATGGCCTGCGTGATCCTGGACCACCTGCTGCTGCATCGCGGCCAGATCGGTAAAAACCGTGGACGGATTGGCTGAGCTGCGCGACCGCCTGCGCGCGGTCGTCGCACAGCGGATGATCACCGACCCGGCCCATGACCTGGCCCATCTGGACCGTGTCTGGGTCAATGCCCGCGCCATCGCCGACGCGCAGACCGACAGGACCGTGCTGCTGGCGGCCTGCTATCTGCACGATCTGGTCAACCTGCCCAAGAACGACCCCGACCGGCACCTGGCCTCGCGCCGGTCGGCCGAGGAGTCCGAGCCTGTTCTGCGAGAACTGGGCCTGAGCGATGCCCAGATCGCCGCCACCCGCCACGCGATCGAAGCGCACAGTTTTTCCGCCAACATCCCGCCCGAGACGCCCGAGGCGCGCATCCTGCGCGATGCCGACCGGTTGGATGCGCTGGGCGCCATCGGGATCGCGCGGAATTTCTCGGTGTCCGGCGCTTTGGGGCGGACGCTCTATGATCCGGCCGATCCGTTCGCTTCGCACCGGCCGCTGGACGATCTGCACTATTCGATCGACCACTGGAAGGTGAAGCTGTTGGCCCTGCCCGACGACATGCTGACACAAGCCGGACGGCAGATCGCGCAGCAACGGGTCCGGCGCATGATCCGGTTTCTGACCGAATTCGCCGAAGAGATCGGCAGCCCTCTGCCCGACAGCTGGACACGCCCAAATCCGACCCGTTGATCTTTGCCGCGCAAAGGCGCAGGGTCGCGCCGATGGCCCAATCCCTGACCTCTCATCGCCCCGTGCTGGCCGTGACGCTGAAACTCAGCGCGCTGTTCCTGTTCACTGCAATGTCGGCGCTGGTCAAGGCGCTGTCGGCGGATTTCCCGCCAGGCCAGATGGTGTTTTTCCGTTCGCTTTTCGCGGTGCCGGTGATCGTGGCCTGGCTGATCTCGCGCGGGGAACTGGCGCAGGGCTTTGTCGTCAGGAAACCCATGGGCCATTTCTGGCGCGGGGTGCTGGGCACCACCGCCATGGGCCTGACCTTCACCGGGCTCAGCCTGCTGCCGCTGCCCGAGGTTACGGCCATCGGCTATGCCACGCCGATCTTCACCCTGATCCTGGCGGCGCTGCTGCTGGGCGAGCGCATCCGCCTGATCCGCATCGGCGCGGTGGCGATCGGGCTTTTGGGCGTGCTGATAATGATCTGGCCGCGGCTGGGCTCGGCCGATCTGGGCACCGGCGCCACGATCGGCGCGCTGTGCGTGCTGGGCGCGACCGTGGCCCGTGGCTTCGTGCAGATCCACATCCGGCAACTGGTGCAAGTCGATCACCCCGCCGCGATCGTCTTTTATTTCTCGATGACCGCCACGCTGCTGTCGGCGCTGACCGTGTTCTGGGGCTGGACCATGCCGACCCTGAACCAGCTGCTGATCCTGATTACGATGGGGCTGATCGGCGGCGTCGCGCAGATTCTGGTGACCTCGTCCTACCGGTTCGGGCAGGCCTCGATGCTGGCGCCCTATGACTATACGTCGATGCTGTTTGCCATCTTCATCGGCTATGTCTGGTTCGACGAACTGCCGACCCTGGCGATCCTGCTGGGGGCGGCGCTGGTGATTGCCGGCAATGCGGTGGTGATCTGGCGCGAACACCAGCTGGGTCTGGAACGCGGCAAGGCGCGGTCGCTGACCGATCACAAACCCTGACTTTACCTTTTGCGCCCATCGCCTAGGTTGGCGCAAACAATCAACGAGGTTTTGCCATGAGCGACGCACAGGACCACAAACAGAAGATGCAACAGGTGCAGGCCCAGCACCGCAAGAAAGTGTCCGAGGCCGTGGATCCCGGCCGCGGTCTGGTGCTGATCAACACCGGCAAGGGCAAGGGCAAATCCTCGGCCGCGTTCGGCGTGGTGATCCGCGCACTGGGCTGGGGCCAGAAAGTAGCCGTGGTGCAGTTCATCAAGGGCAAATGGAAGACTGGCGAGCGGCGGTTCTTCGAAGAGCGCGATCTGGTCACCTGGCAAACGATGGGCGAAGGCTTCACCTGGGACACCCAGGACCGCGACCGCGACATCGCCGCCGCCACCGCCGCCTTCGACAAGGCGCGCGACCTGATGGCCAGCGGCGACTATGACCTTGTGGTGCTGGACGAGATCAACATCGCCCTGCGCTATGAATACCTTTCGGTGGACGCGGTGATCGAAGGGCTGAAAGCCCGCTCGGACCGGACCAGCGTGTTCCTGACCGGGCGCGACGCGCCACAGGCGCTGCGCGATTATGCCGATCTGGTCACCGAAATGACCGAGGAAAAGCACCCGTTTCAGGCCGGCATCAAGGCCCAGCGCGGCGTCGATTTCTGATCGGTCAACGCGGGACGGCACCACTTGCCGGTGCCGCCGGCGTGCTCTGGGGGACAGTGGCGATCCGGGCGTCCGCGACACCGGCCGCCCGGTCACAGCATCCGTCCTGGCATTTGCAGTCCAGGTAGGCCACCAGGTCGCCATCGGCGCAGCACCCGCTGCCAAGGGGCAGGTCTGAACTGGACAGAAGTTCAAGTATCGGGTCGCGCATCGCGTGGCCTTTCCGAAATCGTTTCCGAGACGGTGGCGCGCCCTCGCGGGTGTACGGCTTGGCGTGCAGGCCGTCTCGGAATCAAAGGCTTGATACCGGGGTATCTGGCGTTGGGCCAAAACTGACAATTTCTGTCGGACTTTTCAAGACCAAAATTCGCCCCGGCCAGATGGCCGGAGCAAGGGATCAGGCGGTGGCTGTCTGGTCAGGCGCGCTGAGCGAGATTACGGCCACCACGGCGGCGCCATTCAGCCAGTAGTAGACCGCATCCAGACCGGTGAAGCCGAACAGGCTGGGCGCGAACAGGAAGGTGAGCCCCACCAGCAGATCGACGGCCAGGTGAAACCTGTAGGGCAGCACGCGCCAGACGCCCAGGTGATGATCCGTCAGCACCGTCAGCACGAAAGCCGCCACGCCGGTGGCCACCGACAGCCACAGCGCAATCGGGTTCGACGCGCCCAGTCCCAGAAGAAATGGCAACCCCATCAGGGCCAGGGCAACCGGGTAGTCCAAATTGGCATGAATGGTGCGGGTAACGAAACGCAGAGACATGATGTTTCCTTTCCTTGATTGAGGACGGATCAAGGATATGTTCGCCAGCCCGAACGTAGCAGCCCAGATCGTTTGGAATACCTTGCAGATCGTCCGCCAGTTTGCCGGATCAGTGCATCGCCCTGTAAGCGGCTGGAGACAGGCCGATCTGCTTCTTGAACACCCGCGAAAACGCCGCCTCGGAGGCATAGCCGACCTGAGCCGCCGCGTCGGCCACGTTCCAGCGGCTTTCGATCAGTCCGTGGCAGGCAATCTGCATACGCCAGTCGGTCAGGTATTGCATGGGCGTGGCGCCCATCTTCTGGGTGAACAGCTGTGCGAAGGTCGTGCGCGACATGCCGGCTTCACGCGCCAGCGATGCCACGCTCCACTCGCGGGCCGGGTCGCGGTGAAAGGCGCCCAGCGCGCGTGATATACGTGGATCGGCGAAGCCCGACAGGGCCGCATCGGTGGGGCTTTGATGTTCCAGATAGGCGCGGATCGCCTGGGCGAACAGAACCTCAGACAGTTTCAGCGCGATCAGGTCCCCGCCGATCCGGGCACCCGCAACCTCGGATTCGATCATCCGCAGCGTCGCCTCGATCCAGGCCCCAGCGGATTCGCCGTAATTCTCGATCAGGATATAGGGCGGCAGACGGTCGATCAGCATATGCCCTGTGCCGCGCCGCCCGGCCGGACCGGCAAACGAGAAATGCCCGCAGATCAGTTGGGTGTCACGGTCCTGCTCGGCTCCGCCATAGACCAGCACACCGTCACCTTTGTAGCCGGCCCGGTCCAGAACCTGCTCCAGCGGCAGAGCATCCACGGGCCGGACCTCGTTGCACAGCAGCGCATGTGCGGCCCCGTGCGGGATCAGGATCAGATCCCCCTGCCGCAACCGCAGGGTCTCGCCGGTGGTGGACACATGCACCTTCAGCTCTCCGCGCTGGACGAAGTGAAACCGGGCGACGTTTTCGAATGCAGGCACCTGCACGCCGAAGGGCGGCGTGAACGAGGTCCGGAAATACAGGGTGCCCCGCAAAGACAGGCGCGTCAGGATATCGCTGAGCAGGTCCAACATGCGCCAAGGATACGGATTCGCACCCGATCGTCCAGCGCAGCGGACGATCTGCAACAAACCCCGGACGGGCGGCAAGGCCGGTCGGCCACCGCCCGAGCGGATGTCGGATCAGCTGCGAACCAGCTGTTCGTAATCGTTGGCGATCTCACGGGTCAGGTCGCCGACCTCGAAGGTATACTCACCGATCTGGCCCACCGGCGTGACCTCGGCCGCGGTGCCGGTCAGCCAGCACTGTTCGAATTCGGCCATCTCCTCGGGCAGGATGTGGCGTTCGTGTACGGTGATGCCTTTGTCTTTCAGCATCTGGATCACCGTCTGGCGGGTAATCCCGTTCAGGAAGCAGTCGGCCAGCGGTGTATGCACTTCGCCATCCTTCACGAAGAATACGTTGGCACCGGTCGCCTCGGCCACATAGCCGCGGTAATCCATAAACAAGGCATCCGAACAGCCTTTGGCCTCGGCCTTGTGCTTGGAGATGGTGCAGATCATGTACAGCCCCGCCGCCTTGGCATGGACCGGGATGGTTTCCGGGCTGGGCCGCTTCCATTCAGCGATGTCCAGCTTGGCGCCCTGCATCTTGGCGTCGCCGTAATAGGCGCCCCAGGGCCAGACCGCGATGGCCATGCGCACCGGGTTGCGCGCCGAGGCCACGCCCATGTCCTCGCCCGAACCGCGCCAGACCAGCGCGCGCACATATGCGTCCTTGAGGCCGCTTTTCTCGAGCGTTTCGGCCTTGGCCGCCTCGATCTGATCGACCGTGTAGGGCATCGGCATGTCCAGCGCCTCGGCCGACTTGATCAACCGCTCGGAATGTTCGCGGCTTTTGAAAATCTTGCCGTTATAGGCACGCTCGCCCTCGAAGACCGAGCTGGCATAGTGCATCGCATGGGTCAGGACATGCACCTTGGCGTCGCGCCAGGGCACAAATTCGCCATCCATCCAGATGACACCGTCACGATCGTCATATCCCGCCATCCGAAACCTCCTGACTCGGGCCACATTTCCGATTGTTGCGCTACTTAGGTCCGACCCGGACACAAAATTGCGCAAAAACTGCGATTCGATACCTGTCCGCCCTTGGAATGTCAATAACGCTGACTTAAAGTCGGGGCGTGTAACGAATGAGGCCCGATATGTCCGAGATCCGCCCCGCCCCGGTCTTTGGCGGAGAAAGCCTGTTGTTTCTGACGGATGAACAGCTTCGCCAGGGGATCGAGGCGATGTTCTTCGCCTATCGCGGCTTTACCGCCGACCCCGACCGCATCTTAAGCGAAATGGCCTATGGCCGGGCGCATCACCGGGCGATCCATTTCATCAACCGTGCGCCGGGCACCACGGTGAACAACCTGCTGGCGATTCTGGGGGTGACCAAGCAGTCGCTGAACCGGGTGCTGCGCACGCTGATCGACGACGGCCTCGTCGAGAGCCGGGTCGGCACCGTCGACAAGCGCGAACGCCACCTGTACCTGACCGAAAAGGGCAAAGCGCTCGAGTCGCAGCTGTCGGACGCCCAGCGCGCCCGGATGCGCGCGGCCTACAAGGATGCCGGCCCCGAGGCGGTTGCCGGATTCCGCAAAGTTCTTGAAGCGATGATGGATGCTGATATGCGTCGGGCTTACACGAAACTGCGGGATTCAACTTCATGAGCGATGTGGACGCCCACCTTCTGATCGTCGATGACGATGAACGCATCCGCGATCTGCTTAAGAAATTCTTGATGCGCAGCGGATTTCTGGTGACGGCGGCGCGTGATGCCGCCCATGCGCGGCGGGTCCTGTCGGGGCTGGATTTCGACCTGATCGTGATGGATGTGATGATGCCGGGCGAGGATGGCGTCAGCCTGACCCGGGCCCTGCGCGAGACGCATGACACGCCGATCCTGCTGCTGACCGCACGCGGCGAGACCGAGCACCGGATCGCCGGGTTGGAAGCCGGGGCCGATGATTACCTGGCCAAGCCGTTCGAGCCCAAGGAACTGCTGCTGCGGATCAACGCCATCCTGCGGCGGATGCCGGAAACCACGGCGCAGGACACCGCCGCCAAGATCCTGCATCTGGGGCCGATCCGCTATGACATCGAACGCGGCGAGATGTGGCAGGGCGAAGAGCCGGTGCGGCTGACCGCCACCGAAAGCCAGTTGATGAAGATCTTCTCGGCTCAGCCGGGCGAGCCGATCAGCCGGTCGAAGCTGGTCGAGGATCTGGGGCGCGACAAGGGGCAGGCGCAGGAACGTGCGGTGGACGTGCAGATCACGCGCCTGCGCCGCAAGATCGAACAGGACCCGAAGCAGCCGCGCTATCTGCAAACGGTTCGGGGCGCAGGATATATGCTGGCGCCGGATTGATTTTGCCGCCGCGCGGCGTTTTCTTGCCTTCGGCGAGGATATTTTTGGCCAGATGAAGTTGGGGGAGTTTCATGAAGACCGCTGTTTTGACGCATGCCGACTGCCTGGGTCATGTCACCCCCGAGGGGCACCCCGAGCGGGTGGCCCGGCTGGAACATATCCTGCATGCGCTGGAGCCGCTGGACCTGCAGCGGGTGACCGCGCCGCTGGCGGCGGATGATGATCTGCTACGGATTCATCCCGAGAGTTACATCCGCGAAATCCGTGACAGCCGCCCGACCGAAGGGTTCCGCCAGATCGACGGGGATACGTTCATGTCGCCCGGCTCGGTCGATGCGGCCTATCGGGCGGCGGGGGCCGTGGTGCGGGCGGTGGACATGGTGCTGGGCGGTGAGGCGCCGAATGCGTTCTGCGCCATTCGGCCGCCGGGCCATCATGCCGAACGGGAAACCGCCATGGGGTTCTGCCTGTTCGGCAATGCCGCTCTGGCGGCGAAACATGCGCTGGATCATCACGGGCTGGATCGGGTCGCGGTGGTGGATTTCGACGTGCATCACGGCAATGGCACGCAGGATCTGCTGTGGGACGAGGCCCGTGCGCTGGTGATCACCAGCCAGCAGATGCCACTGTGGCCGGGTTCGGGACGGCCGGATGAAACCGGGGCGCATGACACCATCGTAAACATCCCGCTGACCCCCGGCACCGGCGGAGCCGAGATGCGCGCGGCCTACGAGGCGCAGGCCTTTCCCCGGCTGCGCGCGTTCCAGCCCGAGCTGATCATCATCTCGGCCGGATTCGACGCACATCAGGACGATCCGCTGGCCAATCTGAATTGGTCCACCGACGACTTCGCCTGGATCACCGAACAGCTGTGCCGGATCGCCGATGAGCTGTGTGGGGGCCGTATCGTCTCGACTCTGGAAGGCGGGTATGATCTGAACGCATTGGCCAAGGCCACACGCGCCCATGTTGAAGAACTAATGAAGGCAGCCCGATGACCGAGACCCCCGTTGAAGAGATGACATTCGAACAGGCGATGAAAGAGCTGGAGGCCGTGGTCGGCCAGCTGGAGCGCGGCGACGTAGCGCTGGACCAGTCGATCGCCCTGTACGAGCGCGGCGCCAAGCTGAAGAAACGCTGCGAGGACGAGCTGAAGCGCGCCGAGGAGAAAGTGGCCGCCATCACGCTGGATGCCGATGGGCAGCCCACCGGGACGACCCCTGTCGAAGGTCTGTAATGTTTTCCGCAAGGCTGGTGCAGGATGCTGCGCTGATCCAGGCGCAGTTCGATCTGGTTCTGGGCGCGCTGGACGATGTCGATGTGACCCGCGCGATGGCCTATGCCACGCAGGGCGGCAAGCGGCTGCGCGGATTTCTGGTGCTGGAAAGCGCCCGGCTGCACGGGATGGACGAGACCTGCGCGATCTGGCCAGCGACCGGGATCGAGGCGCTGCACGCCTACAGCCTGGTACACGACGACCTGCCCTGCATGGACGATGACGATCTGCGGCGCGGTCGTCCGACCGTGCACAAGCAATGGAACGACGGCATCGCGGTTCTGGCTGGCGACGCTTTGCAGGCGCTGGCGTTCGAGCTTTGCGCCCGGCCCGAGGTCGGATCTTCAGACGTTCGGGCGGAACTGGCGCTGAGCCTCGCCCGGGCCAGCGGCGCGCAAGGCATGGTTCTGGGTCAGGCGTTGGACATCGCCGCCGAAACTGCCAAACAGCCTTTGACCCTGCCGGAAATCACGCATCTTCAGGCCGGCAAGACCGGGGCGCTGATCGAATGGTCGGCGTGCGCCGGTGCTGTTCTGTCGGAGGCTGATCCGACCCCATTGCGCCAATATGCCCGTGCGCTGGGTCTTGCCTTTCAGATCGCCGACGACATCCTTGATGTGGAAGGTGACAGCGAAAAGGCGGGCAAACGGTTGCAGAAGGATGCACAGGCGGGAAAGGCGACATTCGTGTCCCTGCTGGGCCTCGACGCCGCCAAGGCCCGCGCGATCGAGCTGATTGATCAGGCCTGCGCCGCGTTGGATAGGTACGGAGCACGGGCCGAAACCTTGAAGGACGCCGCCCGCTTCGTTATTGCGCGTGAAAGCTGAACCGTAAGGGATGCCATGTCAGACCGTCCGAACACCCCGCTTCTGGACCTTGTGAACCGCCCGGCGGATCTCAAGCAGTTTTCGGACGCGCAGCTGCATCAGCTGGCACACGAGTTGCGGGCCGAGACGATTTCGGCCGTCTCGGTGACCGGCGGGCATCTGGGCGCGGGGCTGGGCGTGGTCGAGCTGACCGTGGCCCTGCACGCGGTGTTCGACACGCCGCGCGACAAGATCATCTGGGATGTCGGGCACCAGTGCTATCCGCACAAGATCCTGACCGAGCGGCGCGACCGCATCCGCACCCTGCGCCAGAAAGGCGGCCTCAGCGGGTTCACCAAGCGCAGCGAAAGCCCCTATGACCCGTTCGGCGCGGCGCACAGTTCGACCTCGATCAGCGCGGCGCTGGGCTTTGCCGTGGCGCGCGACCTGGGCGGGGTCACGCCCGAGGGGCTGGGCGACGCGATCGCGGTGATCGGCGACGGGTCGATGTCGGCCGGCATGGCTTTCGAGGCGATGAACAACGCCGGCCACCTGAAGAAACGCCTGATCGTGATCCTGAACGACAACGAGATGAGCATCGCCCCGCCCGTGGGCGCTCTGTCGAACTACCTGTCGCGCATCTATGCCGAAGAGCCGTTCCACGATCTGAAAGCCGCCGCCAAGGGTGCGGTGTCGTTGCTGCCCGAACCGTTCCGCGAAGGCGCCAAGCGCGCCAAGGAGATGCTCAAGGGCATGGCGGTGGGCGGCACGCTGTTCGAAGAGCTGGGATTCTCCTATGTCGGCCCGATCGACGGGCATGACCTGGACCAATTGCTGCCGGTGCTGCGCACGGTCAAAGCGCGGGCGACCGGGCCGATCCTGATCCACGCGCTGACCAAAAAGGGCAAGGGCTATGCCCCGGCCGAACAGGCCCGCGACAAGGGCCATGCCACCGCCAAATTCGACGTGGTTACCGGCAAGCAGCAGAAGGCGCCGTCGAACGCGCCATCCTACACCTCGGTCTTCGGCAAGACCCTGGTGGACGAGGCCAGCCGCGACGACAAGATCGTGGCGGTGACCGCGGCGATGCCCGACGGCACCGGGCTGAACCTGTTCGCCGAACGCTACCCGTCGCGCTGTTTCGACGTGGCGATTGCCGAGCAGCACGGGGTCACTTTCTCGGCCGCGCTGGCGGCGGGTGGGATGAAGCCGTTCTGCGCGATGTATTCCACGTTTTTGCAGCGCGGCTATGACCAGGTGGTGCACGACGTGGCGATCCAGCGCCTGCCGGTGCGCTTTGCCATCGACCGCGCGGGGCTGGTGGGTGCTGATGGCGCGACCCATGCCGGGTCGTTCGACATCGCCTACCTGTCCAACCTGCCGGGCATGGTTGTGATGGCCGCCGCCGACGAGGCCGAACTGGTGCACATGGTCGCCACCGCGGCCGCCCATGACGACGGCCCCATCGCGTTCCGCTATCCGCGGGGCGAAGGCGTGGGCGTCGATCTGCCCGAACGCGGGCAGGTTCTGGAAATCGGCAAGGGCCGCCTGATCCAGTCGGGGGCGCGGGTGGCGCTCCTGTCCTTTGGCACGCGCCTGGCCGAGGTGCAGAAGGCCGCCGAATCGCTGACCGCACGCGGCATCACCCCGACCATCGCCGACGCCAGGTTCGCCAAGCCGCTGGACCGCGACCTGATCCTGGACCTGGCCGCCAACCACGAAGCGCTGATCACCATCGAGGAAGGCGCCATCGGCGGGTTCGGCAGCCACGTGGCACAACTGCTGGCGGATGAGGGCGTTTTCGATCGCGGCCTGAAATACCGCTCGATGGTGCTGCCGGACATTTTCATCGACCAGGCCAGCCCCGCCGACATGTACGCGGTCGCGGGTATGAACGCCGAACAGATCGAAGCCAAGGTGCTTGCCGTTCTGGGCATCGCATCAATCGGAGAAAAGCGCGCCTGAATCCGACCGGATCGTCGGTTGCCCTCAGCCAGAGCGGCATTCGGGTCGAACGACGGGTGAACAAGGCCAGTCGCCCACCAGCAAAACCTCACATCGGGGTCAATAACCGGTCTTGCCTACGCCCGTTGGACGGTTTAAACGATCCTTCGCACCGCATACCGCGCCCCCACCGGCACGGGTGCGCGTCGAAAAATGGGCCGCTGTAGCTCAGCTGGTAGAGCACGTCATTCGTAATGATGGGGTCGGGGGTTCGAGTCCCTTCAGCGGCACCAAAGCTTCTCGGAACAAACTTCGGTGGTTTGCCGCCATTTTTCCCGTCTGCCGCCTCAGTTCCTCAATTTATCTGCCGTGCACCCTTTCCGGAAATTTGGGTTGCTCATGCGCGTGGCGGCCCTAACTCGACGGAAATGACGCAGTCAAACGAACGCTCCCACAGCCGACTGATCTTGGTGCTGGGCGACCAACTGAGCCTAAATTTGAGTGCCTTGAGCCAGGCGGAGAAGGCGCGCGACACGGTTTTGATGGCCGAAGTCGCGGACGAGGCGGGATATGTTCCGCATCACAAAAAGAAGATCGCTTTTGTCTTTTCGGCGATGCGCCATTTCGCACAAGAACTCGGTGCGGCGGGGTGGCAGGTTCGCTATGTCAGGCGGGATGACCCTGACAATACCGGCTCCATCACAGGCGAGATCGCGCGGGCCACCGCGGATCTGTCTATTGAGAGCGTTCGGGTGACCGAGCCCGGCGAGTACCGGCTGAAAACCGCCTTGCTGGAATGGGCGGACCAAAGCCAAACCGATCTACATATGCTGGAAGATGACCGGTTTGTCGCCACGCATGAGGAGTTCCGCAAATGGGCGGACGGACGCAAGCAGTTGCGGATGGAGTATTTCTATCGCGAGATGCGGCGCAAAACGGGGCTGTTGATGAACGGCGACCAACCCGAAGGCGGGCGCTGGAACTTTGATGCGGAAAACCGCAAGCCCGCCACTGCCGATCTGTTCATGCCCCGACCGCCCCGATCCGACCCGGATGACATCACCACCGAGGTTCTGAGCCTTGTCGAAACCCAGTTTGGCGACAACTTCGGACAGCTGCGCCCGTTCTGGTTCGCGGTGACCCGCGCCGGCGCGCTCGAGGCGCTGGACCATTTCGTGGGACACGCTCTGCCTCTGTTCGGGGACCATCAGGACGCAATGCTACAGGCAGAACCGTTCCTCTATCACTCGGTCCTGTCGCATTACCTGAACGCGGGTCTGCTGGGGCCGATGGAGATCTGCCGGCAGGTCGAGCGTGCCTACTATGAAGGCCGCGCGCCTTTGAATGCGGTCGAGGGCTTTATCCGTCAGATCATCGGCTGGCGAGAATATGTTCGGGGCCTCTATTGGCTGAACATGCCCGGGTACACGGAACGCAACCACTTCGGGGCAACCCGCCCGCTGCCGGATTTTTACTGGACGGCCAAAACGGAAATGGCCTGCATGGCGGCCGCTATCGGGCAGACGCGCGACCACGCCTATGCCCACCATATCCAGCGTCTGATGGTGACTGGCAACTTCGCAATGCTGGCCGGGGTCGATCCGCACGAAGTACACGAGTGGTATCTGGCGGTTTACGCCGATGCGTATGAATGGGTCGAGGCCCCCAACGTGATCGGAATGAGCCAATTCGCCGATGGCGGATTGCTTGGGTCAAAACCCTACGCAGCAAGCGGAAACTACATCAACAAGATGTCGGATCACTGTTCGCATTGCCGCTATGACGTGAAACGCAAGTTCGGTGCGAATGCCTGCCCATTCAATCCACTGTATTGGGATTTCCTCGCACGCAACGCCGACAAGCTGCGTGGCAATCCCAGATTGGGCCATGCCTACCGAACCTGGGACCGGATGGACCCCGAAAAACAGGCCCAATACCGCGACAGCGCGCGCGAGATACTCGAGAGCCTCTAGCGTTGGCCGGTCGAAGATGATCGGGCTCGGCGGCAACGCTGCGAGCAGTGGCGGACCTCGTCCCAGACCTTGGCCCATTTTCGCCGCCAGGTGAAAGGACGCCCGCATGTGGCGCAGGTTTTCGTCGGAAGATCCGACTTTTTCCGCATCCGCATCTAGTCCCCCAGATCCAATGACAATTGCGCCGGGTTGCAGGTGGTCGCACGGCTGTTTCCTTTCCGCAAGCGCCCTTTGCGGCTGCCATGCCGGGCCAAGACCTTCGCAGCCTCGTCCCGGAATCCGTCCCCGCGCCGCACCGCCCAAATCCGATCCCGGGCGAACCGGGCCGCCGCGACGTGATCGACGATGGGCATCGGGTAGCGTTTGCCCAGCACGGCACCTGCGTTCTCGGCCTTCCACGGCTCTTGCAGATGGCGATCCGGGATATCCGCCAATTCCGGCAACCAACGGCGGGTAAAAGTCCCGGTCGGGTCCTGATCATGGCCCTGCTTCACCGGGTTGTAGATCCGCAGCGCGTTGATACCCGTGGTGCCGGCCTGCATCTGCACCTGGCTCCAGTGGATGCCCGGTTCGTAATCGGTGAACAGGCGGGCGAGAACCTCACCGGGCGCGCGCCAGTCAAGCCACAGGTGATAGCTGGCCGTCGCCATCACCATCGCGCGCATTCGAAAGTTGAGCCACCCCGTTGCCCGCAAGTACCGCATGCATGCGTCAACAAATGGCAGGCCGGTCTCACCGCTGGCCCAGGCCTCCAGCCGATGCGAATCCGGGGCCGAGGGGCGGATCCCGTCATAGGCGCGATGCACGTTCTGGAACTCGATCCGGGGGTCATCCTCCAGTTTCTGGATAAAATGGCAGTGCCAATGCAGCCGGCCTTCGAACGAGGACATCGCCCCCCGCCACTGTTTGTCAGGGGTGTGGCTCAGCGCTTTTTGCCGCGCCCATGTGGCCTGCATCACCTCGCGCATCGACAGCGTTCCCCATGCCAGATGCGGGGACAGGCGCGAACACGCGTGTTCCCCCAGCTTAGGTGAGGACATCGCGCTGCGATAGGTCCGGCCGCGCGTGCTCAGGAATGTGGTCAACCGGTCCGACGCCGCCGTGTGGCCGCCCGATTGGCGCCGTGGACATGGGTCCGGGCGCAATCCCAGTTCCCTGTTGGACGGGATCCCACCCGGGTCCATCGGGATGGGCCGCAATATGGGTGCGGGCGTGATCGGTTCGCTCATGAAGCGATCCCACTCTTTGGCCCAGCCATCGCGCGACGCCAGACGGCGGCGAACCCCGTGATTGCGCGGCTGGTGCCAGGGAATGCCCCGGGTTCGGCACCAGGACGCCACGCGTTTGTCCCGCTGAAAGGTCCAGTCGTTTCCCGTTTCTTCATGCGACCACAGGGCCGTGAGGTCGAACCTGTGCGCAAAATCGTCCAGGACCGACAGCATCTCGCCTGTCCGTACAATCAGGGGCTGGCCCAATTCCGCAAGCTGACTGCGCAGCTCGACCAGGGTTTCGCGGATGAACGCCCATTGGCGAGCGGACATGTCGGGTTGACGCCAAAGATCGGGTTCAACCACGTAAAGCGGCACCAGCGCCCCCCGCTGTGCCGCATGAGCCAGGGCACGATTGTCCTGCACCCTGAGATCCCGCTTGAACCAAACGATCTGCAAAACCGTTCTCCGAACCAAATCTGGGCAATAGCTAGTCTGGTCCGGCCAGCCCTCAACCGGGTTCAATGCGCCCCGGTAGGACCAGGACGCAAATAGCGCGCGGAACCGGTTCCGTCATGACCCGTTGCGACCGAAGCCTGTCGGGAAATGGGCAGGCCAGTTTACAAAGCGCTGCCTTGACGGGCGCTTTTTCGGTTGCAATGATCAATACATGGGCGCTTTGAAAACTATTTTCGTTTCAGCACTATGCACTTTCTCATCCATCGGATTGCTTCATGCTGAAACCGACATGGTCAAATCGTTTGCCGGCTGCGCCGGGCGTTTTTCGGCCGAGATGGAGCATGCCTGGCTTCTGAACGACCCCAAGGCGCAGGACTATGAGTTGCTTCGCGGCGGTTTCGTGTCCTTGCTTGAGGCGACCGTGACGGCAGAGGAGGCCGAACTGGTCCTGAGCCACCGGGTGAACTCAAAACACGCTCATGCGCGATTGCTCCATACGGCGACCTTTGGCTCGGACATCACGGCGGCCAGCGCCGCGCGGCAAACGGCCAGCGACCTTCTGGATCAGTGCAGCCTGCTGATACTGGGCGGCGTCTGAGACCACCCTTCGCTGCAGTGCCGCATTTTTGGGCGAACCATGCGGCACCGCCGCAAATTTGGGCAACACGCTGAATCAATCCAAAAACTCGCACCACCGGACTCTGAGCCTCGGCAAAAGCTGACCTAGCAATGTGGTGCGCCGAAAGACGGCTTGGAAAATGTGCGAAGGTGCCCGGCCTAGGAACCTGATGACGCCCTCGCACACCGCAATTAAGCGTGGGGGGTATATGGGATGTTTCGGCGTTCCGGACAAGCCTGCTGCGCATCGCACAAAAGGAAACGCTGATGCACTCCAAACTACTCAACACTACTGCTGCTGTATTGTTCGCAACCGCCCTGCCCGCACTGGCCGATTGCCCGATCAAAGTGGGCGTTCTGCACTCATTGTCCGGTACGATGGCCATCTCCGAGACCACGCTGAAAGACACGATGGAGATGCTGGTCGAACAGCAGAACGAAGCTGGTGGCCTGCTGGGCTGCGAGCTGGAAGCCGTAGTTGTCGACCCCGCCTCGGACTGGCCGCTGTTTGCCGAGAAAGCGCGCGAACTGCTCACCGTTCATGAAGTTGACGTGATCTTTGGCAACTGGACATCGGTCTCCCGCAAATCCGTGTTGCCGGTCATCGAAGAGCTCAACGGTTTGCTGTTCTATCCGGTTCAGTACGAAGGCGAAGAAAGCTCGAAGAACGTCTTCTACACCGGTGCCGCACCGAACCAGCAGGCGATCCCGGCAACGGACTACTTCCTTGAGGAACTGGGGGTCGAGAAATTCGCCCTGTTGGGCACCGACTACGTGTATCCGCGCACGACGAACAACATCCTCGAAAGCTATCTGCAGCAGAAAGGCATCGCCGAAGAGGACATCTTCGTGAACTACACGCCCTTTGGCCATTCCGACTGGTCCAAGATCGTGGCGGATGTCGTTGCGCTGGGCGCGGACGGCAAGAAAGTCGGCGTCATCTCGACCATCAACGGCGACGCGAATGTGGGCTTCTACAAGGAACTGGCCGCCGCAGGTATCTCGGCCGATGACATTCCGGTTGTTGCCTTCTCGGTCGGCGAGGAAGAATTGGCCGGCCTGGACACAACCAACCTTGTCGGGCATCTGGCGGCGTGGAACTACTTCCAGTCGGCAGAGAGCGAAGCGAACGAGGCCTGGGTTGCCGCCTGGAAAGCCCGCATGGGCGAAGATCGGGTGACCAACGATCCGATGGAAGCGCATTACATCGGCTTCAACATGTGGGTGAACGCCGCAACTGAGGCGGGCTCGACGGATGTCGATGCCGTGCGCGCAGCCATGTACGGCCAGGAATTCCCGAACCTGACGGGCGGCACGGCCGTCATGCTGCCGAACCACCACCTCGCCAAGCCGGTTCTGATCGGCGAAATCCAGGAAGACGGTCAGTTCGACATCATCAGCCAGACCGAAGAGGTTCCGGGCGATGCCTGGACGGACTACCTGCCCGAATCCGCGGTTCTGATCTCGGATTGGAAAGAGCTGGGTTGCGGTATGTACAACACCGAAACGAAAAGCTGCGTACAGATCAAATCGAACTACTAAGATCTGAACCGGAATACCTCGGGGCGCATCACATGTGCCCCGGGGCCCAATGCCGAGGTCTCCCCAAATGACGCTTTCGATTTGCCGGGCTTTGCTTGCCCTGCTGCTGTTCGTGGCCCCTGGTCTTTTGCAAGCCCAATCCTCCGACGCGCCGGTCCAGAAGCTTTTGCAGGCCCATGCGGAGGTCATTCAAAAATCCTCTCGCAAGACGATCGGCCCTGCGATTGACGCCCTGGCGCAGAGTGGATTGCCCGAGGCACAAACCGTCCTGGAGCGGTGGCAGGCCAAGGACATGTGGTTCAACCGGGATACGGGCCTTTTCGTTTTTGCGTCCAAAGCCGATGGCGGTTTGCGGGTTTTTGACATCTCGGATGGGGCCGAGATCGGTGTCGTCGACAAGAAGAACTACAAACAACTCAAGCCGAACTCGGGCATTCGCGGGTTGATCGCTTCGGCGCTGGTGCAGTTTCAATTGAACGACCCCGACCCGCTGAACCGAAGCGCAGCGCTGACGGCGATCGAGCGGGACGCGGAACCCTCGCACCTATCCGCCCTGCGCGGCGCCATTGCCGGAGAGCAGGACGCGGATCTGCGGGCCCGCAAGGACCGGCTCGAGCGTCTGTTGACGATCCGGTTTGATGATGACGCGGTCGCAAGGCTGGCTGCAATCGACAGCTTCGCCGGCGATCTGGGCGTTGACGTGCGCGCAACGCTCAATCCCCTTGTTGCATCTGAAATCAAGGTGTCCGACACGGCTCCGGATGGCGCTGTGACCATCGAGGCCGGGTCGGACGAACTGACACAGAAACAGGCCTATGACCTGTTGGTTGAGAACGGGTTGGCACCGGCCCTGGTGGACGACGGCACCATCAAAGAGACCCTGATTTCGAATATCGACGGTGACAGGGTCGCAGGCGTACAGGTGGCAAGTCTGGACGAAGATGCGGCACGACAAGCGGCATACCAGCTGCTGGCCGATCAGGGGCTCGCCGCTCCGCTAGTGACGCAGGACGACATCGCAGAGGCTGTGCAACAGTACAAGTTCTACCGAGTCTACACCTCGGCACCGTTGCCCGTGGCGCTGGCGGCGCAGGCCGTGCTGGACAATATCGAGACGCAAGTCGCTCTCAACCAGACGGCGGATCTGGTTCTGGATGCGCTGTCTCTCGCCTCGATCTATTTCCTTGCCGCCATCGGCCTTGCCATCACTTTCGGCGTCATGGGCGTCATCAACATGGCGCATGGTGAGTTCATCATGATGGGCGCCTATACCGGATATGTGGTTCAACTGTTCATTCCGGACCTAACGCTGTCGATCATCGTCGCCATTCCCTGCGCATTCCTGGTGACCTTCGGCGCCGGTGTTCTGCTGGAACGTCTGGTCATTCGCTGGCTGTATCACCGTCCGCTGGAGACGCTGCTTGCGACCTTCGGGGTTTCCATCGCGCTGCAGCAACTGGCCAAGAATATCTTTGGAACCCAGGCCCGCCCCCTGACCGCTCCGGCGTGGCTGGACGGTTCGATGGTGCTGAACGATATCGTCTCCATCAGTTATATCCGCATCGCGATCTTTGTTCTGGCGCTGCTGTTCCTCGCGCTTTTCCTCATTGTCATGAACCGGACCCGACTGGGGCTTGAGGTACGCGCCGTGACGCAGAACCCGCGCATGGCGTCCTCGATGGGTATCAATCCCGACCGGATCAACATGCTGACCTTCGGCTTTGGCTCGGGCATCGCGGGCATTGCCGGCGTGGCGATCGGACTTTACGCCAAGGTCACGTCCGAGATGGGTTCGGACTATATCGTGCAAAGCTTCATGACAGTGGTCGTGGGCGGTGTGGGCAACATCTGGGGGACGCTGCTGGGGGCGACGATGGTCGGCACGCTGCAGAAGGGGATCGAATGGTTCAACCCGTCAAATACCCTGGCGGCACAGACCTACATGATCCTGTTCATCATCCTGTTCATTCAATTCCGGCCGCGCGGCATCATCGCGCTCAAGGGTCGGGCGGCGGAAGCGTGATATGGTTGACATGACATCCACAGCCAGCCCGATGCGAAAGCCATTTGTGCTGCGCTATCCCTCGGTCGCGATCTTCTTGATCATTCTGGCCCTGTTCACGGCGACCATAACAGTGCTGGGCGAAGGGTTCGGGATCGGCCTGATATCCACCAGCTTCGTCAAGACATTGGGCAAGACCCTCTGCCTGTGCCTTGCGGCCCTGGCGATGGACCTGGTGTGGGGCTACACGGGCATCCTGTCCCTGGGGCATATGGCCTTCTTCGGTATCGGCGGATACGCCATCGGCATGTGGCTGATGTATGCGCGGACCGAGATCATCGTGATCGAAAGCCTCGCGTCCTCGGCCCTGCCACCAACGGCCCAGGAAGTCTCCGACGGCATCGCCACCCAGATCTTCGGAGTCGTCGGCGCATCCGAGTTCCCACCGATCTGGGCTGTTGCGCATTCGCTGCCCTTGCAACTGGCTGCGGTCGTACTGGTGCCCGGCTTGCTGGCCCTTTTGTTCGGGTGGCTGGCCTTCCGCAGTCGCGTGACCGGGGTCTACCTGTCGATCCTGACACAGGCGATGACGCTGGCGCTGTCTCTGTACCTGTTTCAGAACGACAGCGGGCTGCGCGGGAACAACGGCCTGTCGGGTCTGCAGAATCTGCCGGGTCTGGATTCGGTGCCGCAATCAACGGTTTCGATCCTGTTCTTCTGGGCGTCGGCCCTGGCGCTGGGGCTGGGCTATCTGGTCTGCGCCTGGATGGTGTCCGGCAAGTTCGGATCGGTCATTCGCGCCATCCGGGACGACGAAAGCCGGGTTCGGTTCCTTGGGTATTCGGTCGAAGCCTACAAGCTGTTCATCTTCACCTTCACCGCCGTGATCTGCGGCATCGCGGGTGCCCTGTATTACCCCCAAGCCGGCATCATCAATCCAGCCGAGATCGCGCCCATTGCATCAATCTACCTGGCCGTCTGGGTGGCGATCGGCGGACGGGGGCGTCTGTACGGAGCGGTGATCGGCGCGGCATTCGTTTCTCTGCTGTCCACATGGTTCACGGGTGGTCAGGCCCCCGACATCTCGCTGGGGTTCTACACGATTCAATGGGTCGACTGGTGGACCATCCTGCTTGGGCTGTCATTTGTCGCGGTCACATTGTTTGCGCCTCGGGGCATCGGCGGCCTGATCGACAGGTTTGCCGAGCGGCGCGCCCCGGATCGCCACGGCGCCGATCTGGGGCCGGACCTTGGGTCGCTGCGCGAAAAGGAGGCCGACGAATGAGCACGTTGCTTGAAGTCTCCGGCGTGTCCGTAACCTTCGACGGATTCAAAGCCATCAACAACCTGACATTCCAGATTGGCCCAGCCGAAATGCGCGCGGTCATCGGCCCGAACGGGGCGGGCAAGACGACGTTCATGGACATCATTACCGGCAAGACCAAACCGGATGACGGCCATGTCCTGTGGGGTGACAAATCCGTGTCGCTCCTGTCGATGAGCGAAAGCCAGATTGCCCAGGCCGGCATCGGCCGAAAGTTCCAGCGCCCCACCGTCTTCGAGGACCAGAGCGTTCGCGAGAACCTGATGCTGGCCCTCAGGAACAAACGCGGCCCGCTGGCGGTCCTGCGGTTTCGGGCCGGACAGTCGGATCATCAGAAGGTCGCTGACCTGGCCGAGGAAATCGGACTGCAGAATGCCTTGAACCGCAAGGCGGGTGAGTTGAGCCACGGCCAGAAGCAGTGGCTTGAGATCGGCATGCTGCTGGCGCAGGATCCGCAGTTGCTGCTGGTCGATGAGCCGGCCGCCGGAATGACCCCCGCCGAGCGCGAGCACACGACTGACATTCTTGTCGCGGCCGCAAAATCCCGCGCCGTGGTGGTGGTTGAACATGACATGGAGTTCGTCCGCCGCCTGAACTGCAAGGTCACGGTGCTTCACGAGGGGTCGGTTCTGGCCGAAGGGTCGCTGGACCACGTCACCAATAATGACAAAGTGATTGAGGTGTATCTTGGCCGCTGAGCTTCTGGAAATCTCGGACCTGTCCCTGCACTACGGCGGCAGCCAGATCCTGAGCGGGATCGACATCACCGCGCGTCAGGGTCAGGTCACCTGCGTGATGGGCACCAACGGCGTCGGCAAGACCAGCCTGTTGAAAGCCATCTCCGGAACGCACCCCCGCAGCGGCGGTGAATACCGGCTTGGCGGCGAGCAGATCGGCAAGGCCACATCCTATGAGCTGGCTCGAAAAGGTGTGGCCTATGTTCCGCAAGGACGAGAAATCTTTCCGTTTCTGACGGTCCGCGAGAACCTGGAAACCGGTTTTGCCTGCCTGCCCCGCAGCGAACACAGGATACCTGACTACATCTTCGAACTGTTCCCGATTCTCAAAGAGTTCCTGTCGCGGCGCGGTGGTGATCTGTCAGGCGGTCAGCAGCAGCAGCTCGCAATTGCGCGGGCCTTGATCACGAAACCCAGGCTGCTTTTGCTGGATGAACCAACCGAGGGCATCCAGCCCAACATCATCAAGCAGATCGGCGAAGTCATCCGCCTGCTGCGCGATCAAGGTGAGATGGCGATTGTCCTGGTCGAGCAGTATTTTGATTTCGCGTATTCCCTGGGCGACAGTTTTCTGGTGCTGGAACGCGGGTCGCCATTCCTCAAAGGGTCAAAATCCGAACTTGGCCAGCAGCAGCTCAGGGCGGCCGTTTCGGTTTGACCTTACCGGCCCAGTGCTTCGGGCAGGTATTCCACCAAGGCCCGCTGCACGACGGCAAACCGCGGCGTCCGCGCAATCTCTTCAAGCGTGGCTACCCACAGAGGAACCTCGATTTCCGGATCCATGTCCGGCGCCCGCCGCAACCGCGGGTCCGCATCACCGATGAACGTCGGCAGAAACGCCTTGCCGACGCCTGTCGCAGCCATCTGCTGGAGCACAAGGAAACTGTCCGCGCCGATGGTGGTGTCTTCATCCCGCACATGTTCGGCCATCCATCTGGCCGGGACCGAACCGCTCAGCGCCCCATCCAAACGCATCCATTTTCGGTAGGAGGACCCATCGTCGTAGACCCCGAAGGCCAACGCGCCAGCGCGCTCGCCCACCAAGTCTTCGCCCAGGCGGATTGATGGACGCACGGCAATGTCCGCGGTCAGCCGCGACAGGTCATGGTGATTGTTCCCGCTCAGCAGACTCAGCTCCAGACCCGGATAAAGGGCAGAAATGCGGTTCAGTATCCCGGGCAGTACAAGCTGGCAAAGGCTGTCGGTCGAGGCAATCCGCACCCGCCCGGTCGGCGAACGGTCCGCGCCCACGATTGCCCGTTCGACCGAAAGCACCGCGTCCTCGACATTTTCCATGGCCGAAAGAATGGCCCGGGCCTCGGGCAGCGCGCTGTAGCCCGACGGGTTCTTTTGGAAGATCACGCACCCATGGCGTCGTTCAAACGCGGCCACCCTGCGCAGCACCGTTGCATGGGTCACGCCCAGCGCTGTGGCCGCTGCGTTCAACGAGCCGTGCCGGCTGACGGCGAGGGCGTATCGGATGTCATCCCAGTTTTGATTGTTCATAAGTTAACAAGAAACGCAGAGAAATAAACAATTACAAGAAATTTCGATCAAGCTACCATTCGGCACATTCATGTGGGAGAGATACCATGATCAAGAAATTCTCAATCCTTGCGGCGAGTTTGATTTCTGTGGCCGTTATTGGCACGGCCGTAGCCCAGGAAAGCGAAAACCCGGCCGTCAAGGCGCGGAAGGCCGTCATGCAGCTGTATGCGTTCAATCTGGGCACGCTTGGCGGCATGGCCAAAGGCGAAGTGGAATACAACACCGAGGCCGCAACGCGCGCGGCCAACAACCTGGTTGCCGTGACGCAGATCGATCAGTCGGCCATGTGGCCAGCCGGGTCCGACAATGTCTCCGACCCATCTTCTCGTGCGCTTCCGGCGATCTGGGAGAACTTCCCGGATGTCAGCGCCAAGGGCAAGGCAATGGCTGAAGCCGCGGTTGCGATGCAGGCCGCCGCCGGGCAAGATGTCGAAGCGCTGAAAGCAGCGATGGGACCATTGGGTGGAGCCTGTTCGGCATGTCACAAGGCTTACAGAGCCCCAAAGAACTGACAAGGCCCTGACGGTGCGGCGGCTTCTGTCGATTGCCGCGGGCGTCGCGGTCGTGGCCGGGCTGACCGGTCTGGTTCTGACCCGACCGCAACACGTCGATCCGGCCGAGTTGGACGGTATTGCCCCTGATCTTGTCAGGGGCGAGACCGTGTTCTTTGCGGCCGGATGCGCCTCGTGCCATTCAGCGCCGAACTCCGAGGGTGAGGAAAAGCTGGTGCTGGCGGGCGGACGCCGGTTCGAGACAGATTTTGGTACGTTCATAGCTCCGAACATATCCAGCGACCCAGAAGCCGGGATTGGGTCATGGTCGGCGCTGGAACTGGCAGATGCCCTGATCTACGGAACCGGGCCGGACGGGCAACACTATTACCCGGCCTTCCCTTACACGACCTATACGAACATGACGCCGGAGGATGTCGTGTCGCTGCGCGCATTCCTCGGCACCCTGCCGGCCGCCTCGCAGGAAAGCAGAGCGCACGAGATCGGTTTCCCCTTCAACATCCGGCGAAGCTTGGGCGGCTGGAAGCTTCTCTACCTTGAACCAGGGTGGGTGGTTGACGGTGATCTCGATGCGCAGCAGCAGCGCGGGCGCTACCTGGTCGAAGCCTTGGGCCATTGCGCCGAGTGCCACACACCCAGAGATGGTCTTGGCGGCATGAACCGGGATCAATGGCTGGCGGGTGCGCCAAATCCCAGCGGAAAAGGGCGCATTCCCGGCCTGACCACCAACCACCTGGATTGGTCCGAAGCCGACATCGCCGAATACCTGAAGTCCGGTTTCACTCCGGACTACGACAGTGCCGGCGGAGAGATGGCCGAGGTCATCGAGAACACTTCCCGTCTGTCCGATGAGGACCGGTTGGCGATTGCCGCATATCTCAAGGTTGTTCCGGTACCGGCCAACGACGCGACAACAGACTGAGCCGACGCCCACATCCCCCGGCAACCTACGAGCCTTGGCGGTTCGCCAGTCGACGTGATCTTGGCACCTTGTGCCTTTTCGCTTCCCCCTTCGGACGTTTGGTTGGAAATTCGTCAGACCTAAGCCCGATGTGGACGGATCCAACCCGCTTTAGCCTGCCTTCGACAACCAGACATTTGTCGAACAGCAAAGGAGGCTGAAATGATTGCGAACCGGAAACTGGGACAACTTCTCAGCACTGTGGCACTGGCGACGTTGATTTCGGCGGCGCCATACACTCCCAAGTTCAGCACCGAGGGCGGCTTACAGCTTGAGCCCGCTTACGCGTTTGCCAAAAGCGGCAAAGGCAAAAGTGGCAGCGGTCGGGACGACGATGATGACGATGACGATCGGGACGATGATGACGACGACCGGGATGACGACGACGATGATGATCGGGATGATGAAGACGACGATGACGACGATCGGTCAAGTCGCAGCGGCAGCAAAAAGGGATCTTCGCAATCCGGAAGCACCGCGACCGGGTCGGCCGGCATAACCAAGGTCGAGACAACTGCAAACGGGATCGAAGTTCGCTATGCCGACGGAACGAAGGAAGAAATCGAAAACGGCAGATACAAGAGAAAGAATGCTCAGAATCGGACCGTTGAGGAACGGCCAGCCACAGGAGCCGATATCTCGAGGCTTCGTTCTCTGGCGAACGGTATTTCGATCAAGAATGTAAGCGCATCCGGGCAAGGTGGTACGGCCGGAAGCCGCCCCACGAAGATCGAACGTCAGGGCAACAACATCGAAGTCAACTACGCCAACGGCTGGAAAGAAGAGATCGAGTTCGGGCGCTACGAGCTGAAAGACCCCTTCAACCGGACCGTTGTGGAAAGAACCGCCACGGCCGCGGACATCCGGAGGCTGCAATCGGTCGCGAACTAACGAACAGCGCCATTTTGCCGGACGGCCTCTCGGTCAGAGAGGCCGTTTCGGCGTTCACGGGCTATGCGGGCTTGTTTTTCTTGCCCCACGCGTCGTGCGCGATAAGCGCGGCCTCGACCCGGTTCCGCGCGTGCAGCTTGGACAGGATCGCCGTCATATAGTGTTTCACGGTCTTTTCCTGAAGATCCAGTTCCACGGCGATCTCGCGATTGCTCAAACCCTTGGCCACGCGCCTGAGTATCTCCTCTTCGCGATGCGTGAGATCATCCAGGACATCGCTGCTGTTCGCAGGGCTTGCGTCGTTGTTGATCTGAAGCAGTACCCGCGAAGCCAGCCCCGGCGAAACGAACCCCTCCCCCGCGGCGATGCTGCGCAGGGAGGCGGTCAGTTCGCTCGCGGTTACGCCTTTGACAATATACCCAATCGCTCCGGCCTCTAGTGCATCGGCAACATCGCTGCTGTTCTCCGAAACCGTCAGAATCGCGATGCAGGGCGGTTTTTCCATTGCGGCGATCCGGCGTGTCGCGTTGATCCCACCGCCGGGCATCGAGAGATCGAGAATTGCGATGTCGGGCTGGTGCTGAGCGACAAGCGCAACCGCTTCGTCGGCGCTGGATCCGGCCGCGAGAACTTCGAACCCTTCTGCCTCATCCAAGGTCCGCCGCAGCCCATCCCGGAAAATCGGATGATCATCTGCTATGACAAGTGTCTTGGTCATGGTGAGCTCGTTTTGTTGGGAAACAGGGTCATTTCGACGGTGGTGCCCTGACCGGGACTGGACGAGACCTGAAACCTGCCGCCGATGCTTTCGACCCGATCGCGCAGCCCCAGCAGCCCCTGGCCGCCATCATCGCGCAGAACAGTACCGTCCAAAGGATCAAAGCCGGGTCCATCGTCCTTGACTTGAATGACAATGCAATCGTCGCGAACATGGCAGGTGACGCTGCAGCGGGACTGCGGGGCATATCGCGCGGTATTCGAGAGTGTTTCCTGAAGAAAGCGGAAAACGCACAGTTTGTCAGACACCGACAAATTCGGCATGTCACTGCCATGAAACGAGATTTCAGGCCGCAACGGGCTGTGCTCCGCGTGGTCCTCGACCGCTCTTTTCACGACATCAATCAAGGTCAGGTTGTCGATATCGGGTGCGGACAGCCCCCGGGACAGCGCGCGGATTTCGGTCAAGGACTTCTGCAGCGACTGCTGGATTTCCTCGGCCTCCTTCGGTTTTGGGGATTTGTCCGAAAACGCGGCCTCCAACCGAAGGGCGGCAAGTGAAAGGTACTGCGCCGGGCCGTCATGAAGTTCGGCGCCGAGTTTCTTCAGAAACCGGTCCGTCTGCGCGGCATACCGCCCCGAGGCCTCGACCACCCGCGACCGCAGCATCGCATTCTGCGCCGCCATCCTTTCGCTTTCCGCCAGCCGTTTCTTCAATAGCCTCGCCTGCCGCCGGATGGTGTTGTCCCCGATCACAACGATGCAAAAAAGGACAACCGTGCTTGCCAGAAAGGCGGAACCGACCACCAACCAGCTTGTGCGCCTGGCTTTTGCCAGATCCATCTCCAATTGATCGGCCCTTTCATAGAACTCGGCCACGGCAATGATTTCACCGGACCACAGTTCACGAATGGGGCTGTAGACCTCGAGCAGCGGTATCCCCAAGGCCGCTTCGGCAGCGCTTTCATCGTGATCCAGTTCCTCGAACGAGCCCGAGATTTCGCCGATCCAGGCGCGCTGAAGGTCACCCGTCGGCTCGAAACGGTTACCGATGATGCTTGTGTCCGAGGCGTGTACGACCACACCACCCTGCTTCCAGAACTTGTATGATACGATACGATCGCGCATCGGCTGGGTCATGAATATCTCGTCCAGCGCCCGCCTCGCCTGTTCGGACAGGCGGTCACCCAAAGCCAGTTCCTGGCTGAGAGGTGAGACGATGCTTTCCATATACAGCGCCGCCGAATTGGCCGAGTTCTGCACAACCGCGTTCTGGATTCGATTTGAAACCCATACACCGACGATCGCGGTTGCAGATCCCATCACAAGGATGCTTGCCGCAAGAAAAACTCGCGACAACGACCAATTCCCAATCGTCAGCTCAGCAACTTTCGTCCTCATCTTGGCCCCGACTATGACCCACAATCAAAAATCGCACCACAGACCTTGGTCTGACGTGATCCAGATGTTTGCCTCAGCAAGCCCCGCCCGCAGCCTCAGAAACACACCCCGATTTGCAATGCCTTTTTCGACTTGAAAAACACCCCGCGCCCCGCAAGCATTGACACAACCGTTACCCCTATGGTTGAGCGTCGACCGACCGACGTTTCAGCGAAAATCTAATAGTTCAAAGGTTTTTGATGCGCGCCGCCGTATTTTTCTTGTCGATCGTCTTTTTGGTTTTTTCCGGATCCGCTCAGGCTCAGAGCATCATTCCACTTGCCCAGAAGGGCGGGCTGCACGCGGCATATGTGGTTCCAGTGGACGACTTCGACCGCGTGGATGTTCAGTTGATTGTTCTTTCGGGGTCGTATGACGACCCGGACCCGTCCGGCACAGCCCATCTGACCGAGCATCTCGCCGCGTTCTCGGCCGACGCCACCATTCTCAGAAAACCGCGTGAACGCGACATCTACGCCACCACGCACAATGTCGCGACCGTGTACACGAATTCCGGGCTGCCATCCGAGGCGGAGATGTTGTTGCGGCTTTCCCGGGCCGTTCTGGACACGCCATCCGTATCCAGGCAATTTGCGGAGAGCGAAGTCGCTATCGTCCAGCGGGAAACCTTGCTGCGTGAACGGCAATATCCGTTTCGCTGGCTCAGCCGAATGGCACTTCAAAACCTCTACGGCACCTTGCGCGGCCGGGCAGACAACACCGTCGAGGATCTGCCCAAGCTGAGCCTCGAGAAGGCCTATCAGTTTCACAAGGAACACTATGTGCCGTCCAACGTGACGTTGATTGTCTCCGGAAACATTGAACCAGCCCGGGCCGAAGAACTGGTGGCGCGGGTGTTTGGCGATACCGAACCATCTGACGCTCCGAAAAAACCGTGGTTGGATCAAAAGCCGGATCCCGAGAAACAGTCCGTCGTGCGCCTGCAGTCGGATCGGTTGCAACGCGACACCGTGCTGTTCGCAAAATTCGTGGAATTCGAAGACCGCTCCACGAGCATCGACATGCAAGGCGCGTTCTTCATCGCAAGCGGGATCCTGAACGAACGGATCGCCAAGGTTCTACGCCACAAGGACACGCGGATACTCAACCATGGCGTCAACTGGTATTTTGCGAAGAATGCCGATGTTGAACTGGTGATCGACCTGCAACTCATGCCCGGCTTCAGCGTGGATGAAGCCAAGGATCGGCTGACCGAAACCTTGGCTGGCTTGCTGGACGAGCCGATCAGCAAATACGAAATTCATGAGCTCCGTCAAAAGGAGGTGGTCTGGTCCCAGAACATGGCCCGCCGTCCTTCGGCCTTTCTGTGGTTTCTGCAGAACGTCGCCGCGGACGGATTCCCGCCCATCAGCCCGTCGGTCTTTGCCGAAACACTGAGCAACACCACAGATCAGGAAGTTATCGATTTTGCGGAAAAAGTCTTGCAGCCCTCCGCGACATCTTTCGTTCTTGCGGAGAAAGCTGACTGACATGAGCGTTATCAAGGGCCGGCTTCTCACAGTTCTCTTTGTTGCGCTTACCTTGCTGCAAGGTGAGCGGGCACAGGCAGAATTGATTGCGACTGCAGGCGAAACGAAACTGGTCGAGCTCTCTCCGCTTGAGAACGGCACGTCCGCACTGACCCTGGTGTGGACGATTGACCACCCGACGCTGGACCGCACTGCCGCCATGTCCGCCGCCATTGCTAGCGTTGTGACAGGCGGGACCTCGACCCGCTCATCCTACGAAGTCAGTTCGTTCCTGAAGCTGAAAGGTGTCGAACAGAAAATCGGCAGAAGCGGCAAGAATCTGACGCTCACCGTCTCGGCGCCAAGCGACGTCTTCCCGGAAGTCCTGGTGCACTTCGAGAACGTATTGCTCGAACCCCGATACACACCAGACTGGTACGCACGAGAGCTTGAGGCGTTTCGCCCAGTTATCTCGACCAGAACCAGACAGCCGTCGGATGTGTTGAACGAGATTACCAATTTTCTGGAATTCGACCCTGCCGCCACGGACGAAGAAGCACTTGAGCCCGACTTTCAGTTCGGGCGACCAGATCAGGTCGTCCTCAGGTCAAAGGACGAAGAGGTAATGCGCCGAACCGTCCGATTGATCAATTCGCTGCCGGGCGCGCGGTTCCGGCTGGGGCGCGCCCTGAGCAAATGGGCCGAAGGGTGGAGGGGCGCGAACGGGGCGCCCTTTGCCCTGCCCAAAGGTATCGTGCATCTCGCCGACCCCGACGCATCCGAAATGTTGATCCTGCTTGCCAATGCAAAGGCGTTTTCGAACGCACAGGACCAGCTTGGCTCGAACCTTCTTGTTGACTACATCGGCGCCAATCAGGGCTCGGAGATGTTTCGGGTCATCCGCCAGTCCATGCGTGCATCTTACGATCCACGTTCGGACTTTGTGGTCGTGGGCAAGAACAAGGCCGTGATCGCGCTGAGCGCGACCGTCGAAGCCAGCGCATGGCCCGAGGTCCACGGCAAGATCATGGAAATCTATCAGGGCGTCCGCGACGGGGGCGTTGTCCCGGAAAGTCTGGAAATCCAGAAGGATCGGTTGGACCGCACCTACTATCACAGATTCTTCACAGACCCTGACTGGGGCGCGCGCCAGTTTCTGGACGAACATCCCGACGGCGTAGAAGGCGAAATCACCCTTCCACTGTTTGAGGCATTCCGGACAGTCTCGACCGAAGAGACGATTGAGAACGCCGATACGCTGTTGCCCCCGATTGAAGAGTTCCTCGTGATCTTGATCGGAGGAGGTGTTTCCCCGTCGGCCGACATGCGGTCGGACGGGTACTGTGCCCTGCCCAAAGGCGCACCGATCAGGGATTGCCTTAACAAGCTGTCAAACGCGGAATACTGACTGTCCGCGGGCCATTGCTGCGGTGCTTCAAAGACCAGATGATCCCCGCGATACATCGTCTCGAAGGTACCGCGGGATTGACCCTTTGGGATTGTCTGCCGGTCACGTAAGCTTGGACTTGCCCGTCGCGCAGCAAGGAGAACGCAATGCGTGTTCTTGAGATACTATCTTTGGTTGGCCTGTGTTTGGTGTTGGTATCGCCACTTCCCGGAAGTGCGGCCCCAACGGCAGCAGAGTGCAATAGCGCGGGAGGAAAAACAGTCACGATCAAGGGAAAGACCGCTTGCGCGTTCGCGGGCGGAGCATGCCCAGAGGGGTGGCGCTCATACGATTCCTACCGAAAATGGCAGCCGAAAACCTGCGGTGGCGCGCAATGCACGGGGAAGACCAAGTGTACGACGAGCCGAGGCTGGTTCAAAACCGCACCAGAATGCAGATTTGAGAGAGGCAGAAACTCTCAGGGCGACTGCACCAAAAGAAGTGTATGCACGGCAAACAGGATCGCCAGAACTGCTTGTACGAAGTAAGCGCGCTATCGCGGTTGAGCGGTGAAACCGAACCCGAAACCCGACCAGCGCTGAGTTGCTGGCGACCCCGGCAGGATTCGAACCTGCAACCTGCCCCTTAGGAGGGGGCTGCTCTATCCAGTTGAGCCACGGGGCCGCGCGGCGCCTTCTGTAGCTGGGTTTTTTCAGCTTGTCATGACCTTTGCACAACAGTTGAACAGATTGCCCTGTTCGCGCTAGCATCAGGGAAACAACAATGCAGGTATCCCCGGTGACAACAGAAACGAAACGCCCGCTTACCCTCCGTGATGTCTCAGAAGCGTCCGGTGTGTCGGAAATGACGGTCAGCCGGGTCCTGCGCAATCGGGGCGATGTGTCGGACGCGACCCGCACCCGGGTTCTGGCCGCCGCGAAAGAGCTGGGATACGTGCCCAACAAGATCGCTGGGGCACTGGCCTCAAGCCGGGTTAACCTGGTGGCTGTGATCATCCCGTCGCTGTCGAACATGGTCTTCCCCGAGGTGCTGACCGGCATCAACCAGGTGCTTGAGGATACCGAGCTGCAGCCCGTGGTCGGCGTCACCGACTATCTGCCGGAAAAAGAGGAAAAGGTCCTGTACGAGATGCTGTCGTGGCGGCCTTCCGGCGTGATCATCGCCGGGCTGGAACACACCGAGGCCGCGCGGGCCATGCTGGATTCGGCGGGCATTCCGGTGGTCGAGATAATGGATACGGACGGCAAGCCTGTGGACGCGATGGTGGGCATTTCGCACCGCCGGGCCGGGCGCGAGATGGCGCAAGCAATCCTGAAGGCCGGGTATCAGCATATCGGCTTCATGGGCACCAAGATGCCGCTGGACCACCGCGCGCGCAAACGGTTCGAGGGCTTCACCGAAGTTTTAGGCAAGCACGGGATCGAGATCGAGGACCGAGAGTTCTATTCCGGCGGTTCGGCCCTGGCCAAGGGGCGCGAGATGACCAAAGCCATGCTAGAACGCTCCCCAGAGTTGGATTTCCTGTATTATTCCAACGACATGATCGGCGCGGGCGGGCTGCTGTACCTGCTTGAGCAGGGTATCGACGTGCCCGGACAGATCGGCCTTGCGGGATTCAACAACGTCGAACTGCTGCAGGGTCTGCCGCGCAAGCTGGCCACCATGGACGCCTGCCGGCTTGAAATCGGTCGCAAGGCGGCGGAAATCATCGCCGCCCAACTGGCCGACCCGAATACCGAGATCGAAACACGCATAACCTTGACCCCCAAGATCAGCTATGGCGACACGCTCAAGCGGCGCTGAACGGGGCAAGCTGCAACAACTCGACAATCGAACCGCCCGTGCGTTGTTCATGGACCGTCACGCGCTGGCGGAACAGCCCGCAGGTCCGGCCAAAGGGCCCGATCTGCTGCATCTGATCCACCGGCTGGGTTTCGTGCAGCTCGACAGCATCAACACCGTGGCGCGCGCCCATGACATGATCCTGTTCTCGCGCCGCCCGTCCTATCGGCCGAACGACCTCAAACGCCTGTACGAGCGCGACCGCGGCCTGTTCGAACACTGGACCCACGACGCCGCGGTGATCCCGATGGCGTTCTACCCGCATTGGCATCTGCGCTTCCAGCGCGACGCCGAGATGCTGCGGGCCCGCTGGCGCAACTGGCGGCGCGACGGGTTCGAACAGCAGTTCGAAACCGTGCTGCGGCACATCCGCGACCACGGCCCGGTGTGCTCGGCCGATCTGGGGCAGGATGAGAAAAAGGGCTCGGGCGGGTGGTGGGATTGGCATCCCTCGAAAACGGCACTGGAATACCTTTGGCGCTCGGGCGCGCTGACGGTGGTAGGGCGCCGAGGGTTTCAAAAGCAATACGACCTGACCGAGCGCGTGATCGATACCCATCTGTGCCCCGGCGTGATGGAGTGCGACCATCAGGCGACGGTGGACTGGCTGTGCAACGCGGCGATCGACCGGCTGGGCTTTGCCACCTCGGGCGAACTGGCCGCCTTTTGGGACACGGTCACCGCCGCCGAGGCGAAAGAGTGGTGCAAACAGGCTCTGACACAGGGTGATCTGCAGGAAATCGAGGTAGAATGTGCCGATGGTCGATTGCGTCGCGTGTTTGCGCGACCCGGACTGGCGGACCAGGCTGCCGACCCTGCCCCCGCGCCGGGGCGGATCCGTGTGCTCAGCCCGTTCGACCCTATGCTGCGCGACCGCAACCGCGCCCAGCGCCTGTTCGGCTTCCACTATCGGATCGAGGTCTTCGTGCCCGAGGCCAAGCGGACCTATGGCTATTACGTCTTTCCGCTGCTCGAAAAAGACCGTCTGATCGGACGGATCGACATGAAGGCCCATCGCGACGAAGGCATCTTGCGGGTCCGCGCCCTCTGGCCCGAGCGCGGGGTCAGATGGTCGGACGCCCGCACGCGGCGGCTCGAGGCCGAGTTGGACCGGGTACGCCGTTTTGCCGGGCTGGATCGGGTCGCCTTTGACGCAGACTGGCTGCGCGCGCCGGTCTGAGTGGCCAAAAAATCCCCATCTAGGGTCTATTCCGCCGGTCCGAAGGTCAGGCGGATGGGCGCCAACCCGTCGATGCCGCCGGTCAGCACATCGCCGGCCAAAACCGGGCCGACACCGGCGGGCGTTCCGGTCAGGATCAGGTCGCCGGGCCGCAGGTGATAGAACCGGGACAGGTGCATGACGATCTCGTCGATCTTCCAGATCAGTTCGGACAGGGTGGCGTCCTGCCGGACCTCACCGTTCACGCTCAGATGGATGCGGATGTCATCGGTCGGCGCCCAATCGGCGGCGCGGGTCAGCGGCGCGAACACCGCGCCATTTTCCACATCCTTGCCCAGATCCCAGGGGCGCTGCTTGTTGCGCTCGCGGATCTGCAGGTCGCGCCGGGTCATGTCCAATGCGCAGCAATATCCGAACACGGCATCCCAAGCCTGCTGCGACGTCGCCTGGAACACCGGGCGACCGATGGCCAAGGCCAGTTCCATTTCGTGGTGATAATTCTCGGTGCCCGGCGGGTAAGGCACGGTCTGCCCGGTCAGAATGGCGTTCTGCGGGGACTTGGTGAAATAGAACGGCGCCTCGCGGTCGACCTCATTTCCCATCTCGGCCGCATGGGCGGCATAGTTCCGACCCACGCAGAAGATGCGCCCCACCGGATAGGTGTTGGCCTCTCCAACTACTGGTATCTGCACCACATCCGGCAGGGAAAACAGAGATTTGGCCATGTTGCATCCTTTCCTTCACATTGCCGCGCAGACTAAACGAGACACACCGCCGTTCAACCCGGCAAACACGCCGATTATTGCCGGCCCATCTGGACGTTTCGGCGCGAAGTTGCCAAGGCTGCGGACCCGGGCGCAAACCAGTTTCATCCGCACAGACTATCCGTCTTTATTCTAGGGAAACTTGGGACCGCCCTGTCTAATAAACCGCACAGGCCGCGCATCATGAACGGACATATCGGGCAGATATTCGAAGGCAGCGCAACAGACCTACGGGCCGCGTCACCTTATTGCGACTTGGTTTCGCGGTCAGGTGCGCTAGATCTTCGATCAGACGGTCGGCGCGCACAGCCAACCAAACGTGGTGCATCAGCGTGCCACCGTCGCGAATACCAAGGAAATATTACGGTTTCGGAGAACCGCCGCTCTGGCCTCATCCCCCTGGGTGCTTGGACTGCGCTGTCGGGGTGCAATTTGGGCACCTCACATTCTCCGATTCAGGGCCGGAGCCCTTCAACACAGGGATTCTTCGGCCCCGGGCCAGGCAAATAACTTCAGACACCGTCTGGCCACCCCGCCGGAGTCGACCCCTAGTTTCTCCGGCGGGGTTCTCCAATCCGCACAGCCGGTGCGATTTTCTTTATTAGAGCCTGAGTTTGGCCCGAACGGCCGCCACGGTCCCACCTCACAGCGCCATCGTCATCCGGAATTTGATTGACCTGCCCGCCTGCATCGCCATCACTTGCCCGCGAAAGATGCGAAGGCGGAAGGCAAGGCAGATGAGATGGGATGAATTCTCGGAATGGGGCAAACGCATTTCCGAGTGGACGCAGCATTATCACCAAACCGTCGGCCAGTACCCGGTGCGCGCCCGGACCGAGCCCGGCGAGGTGCTGAACGCGCTTCCCGCGACGGCGCCGGAGCAAGGCGAACCGATAGAAGGGATTTTTCAAGACTTCGAGCGGATCGTGATGCCCAGCATCACCCATTGGCAGCACCCGCGCTTCTTCGCCTATTTCAACTCGAACGCCTCGGCGCCGTCGGTGCTGGCCGAGTTTCTGGCCAGCGCGATCGCGCCGCAATGCATGCTGTGGCAGACCTCGCCCGCGGCGACCGAGATGGAAACCCGGATGATGGACTGGCTGCGGCAGGCGCTGGACCTGCCCGAAGGCTTTGCAGGGGTGATCCAGGATTCAGCCTCGTCGGCCACGCTGGCCGCCGTTCTGACCATGCGGGAAAAGGCGCTGAACTGGCAGGGCAACCGTCAGGGCCTGTTTGGGCAGACACCCTTGCGCGTCTATTGCTCGTCCGAGGTGCACACATCAATCGACCGCGCCATCTGGGTGGCCGGGATCGGGCAGGACAACCTGGTGCGCGTCCCGATCAAGGGTGACTGGCGCGGCATGGACCCCGTGGCGCTCGAGGCCGCGATCCGGGCCGATCTGGATGCCGGCCTTCACCCTGCGGGGGTAATCCTGTGCGTCGGCGGCACCGGAACCGGCGCGACTGATCCGGTGGATGCGTGTCTGAACGTCGCGCAGAAATATGGGCTGTACACGCATGTGGATGCGGCCTGGGCCGGGTCGGCGATGATCTGCCCCGAATACCGCCACTATTGGCCGGGGATCGGCCAGGCCGACAGCATCGTTTTCAACCCGCACAAATGGCTGGGGGTTCAGTTCGACTGCTGCGCGCATTTCCTGAAAGACCCCGACGATCTGGTACAGACGCTGGCGATCAGCCCCGAATTCCTCAAAACCCACGGCAAGGACGGGATCATCAACTACTCGGAATGGTCGGTGCCGCTGGGCCGTCGGTTCCGGGCGCTGAAACTGTGGTTCGTGATCCGCGCCTACGGGCTGGAAGGCTTGCGCGCGCGGCTGCGCAACCACGTCAACTGGTCGCGCGACCTGCATGACCGGCTGGCGGCCGAGCCGGATTTCCGGATCGCCACCCCGCCCATGTGGTCCCTGTGGACCTTCCGATATGAGCCACCCGGCGCCGCGGATCTGGACGACCTGAATCTGCGGCTGGTGAACGCCATCAACGATGACGGGCGCATCTATCTGACCCAGACCCGAGTCGATGGCGACATCGTCATCCGCTTTCAGGCTGGCCAGTTCGAAACCACCGAGGAGGATGTCCGGATGGCCTTTGACGTGATCACCCAAATCGCCCGTACCTTGCCCACACCCCCGCAGGAGGATCGCTGATGCCCGCCCCCAAAAACCTCTTCAAACAGGCTCTGATACAGGGCGAAATGCAGATCGGCTGCTGGATGAGCTTTGCCGAAGCCATCACCGCGGAAATCATGGGAACCGCCGGTTTCGACTGGCTGGTGATCGATGGCGAACATGCGCCGAATGACATCCGTTCGATCCGCGATCAGCTGATTGCGCTGGCCAACAGCCCCTCGCACCCGGTGGTGCGGCTGCCCATCGGCGAGACCTGGATGATCAAGACCGTGCTGGACGCCGGCGCCCAGACCATTCTGGTACCGATGGTCGAAAGCGCGGATCAGGCGCGCGAGCTGGTTCGGGCCTGCCAGTACCCGCCCAAAGGTGTGCGGGGTGTCGGGGCCGCCGCAACACGGGCGACAATGTACGGCACCATCCCCGATTACGTGGCCACGGCCGACCCCGAAATCTGTTTGCTGGTTCAGGTGGAAAACCTTGCGGGCATGGCCGCGCTGGACGACATCCTTCAGGTCGAGGGCGTGGATGGCGTTTTCATCGGCCCGGCCGATCTGTCCACCGACATGGGTTACAAAGGCGACAGCACGGTGCCGGAGGTGCGCACCGCCATCGCCGATGCTTTGAAGCGGATCCGGGCGGCAGGCAAGGCGCCGGGTATTCTGGGCACCAATGATGAAGCGGTTCAAGCGTATCGGGACATGGGCGCGCAGTTCCTGGCGGTCGGTATCGACGTCATGCTGCTGGCTCAGGCCGCCCGCGGGCTGGCCGCGAAATGGCGTTCCTGAGGGCGGCTCACCCCTGCATTGCGGCGGCGGCCTGCGCATAGCCGCCCGATGCACCATCGACGAAATGTACGTGATCGTCGCGCGTGGCGGCGGGCACGAAGCAGGTCATCATCGCCTCTTGCTGGGAATGGATGCCATATCTGATTTTGCCGCGTCCGCGCGCATCCTCAAGGGTCCGGGCGATGCGCGACAGGGTCTCGTCGTCGCAATCCAGCGTCATCTTCAACCCGTCATCAAATTTGCGGAAATCCGCATTTCGGCTGACCATGTTCTTGTAGTGGCCCGGCTCGAAGTCGCCCAGTCGCTTGCCCGATTTGAACAGCAGCCAGATCAGCAGGTTCTGCACAAGCAGCGCGGCCTTGCGCACGGCCAGATTGCGCCCAGCGCGCGAAACATGGGCATCCAGTGCAAGCCCCGGAGGTGGCCACTTGATCGGAGGGCCGCCGGCCGGCACGGGATGACCCGCGCGCTCCAGAGCCTCGGATGCGGACAGAACTGATTGCGCCAGATCAGCAAAGTCGCGTTCTGTCGCCTGCGCAGTGGGCTGGATGACAAGTGAAACGATCTGCCCATGCCGCGCAGGGCTGTTGGACCAGCGGCAGGACAGTCCCGTCAGGTCAGGCTTTGCGTCGGACCCGGCGGGCGGAACCTCGTACCGGCCAGCCTTCATCTGCGCCTCGGCCCAGGCCAGTCCGCCACCGGTGAACATGGCGTAATCCACCCCCGAGGACGGCGCATAGCGCGCCACCCGCAAGTCGAGCCCCTCCGCGCGCAGGTCGGACACAGGAACTAAAGCCGCACGCAGCGCGATGCCGAACTCGGTTTCCGCCCAACTGCGCAGCGCGGCCAAGGTGTCGCGCGCCATGTCGGCATCGTCCTTCGGGATGGCAAATCCGGCGCCGTCGCCACCAAATACATAGGGAAAAACTCGCCCGCTCAGCGCGTTGATCATGCCTGAGATCACCGCCGCGCCCACCATGTTCACCGTCTTGTAGCGACCACGCGCGATTTCGCCGGTCGAGTCCACGATATCGGCGACGCCCACGATCCAGTCATCCGGGACCGGGGTGAATTGTTCCGGATCCGACAGCGCAAGAAAGTCGCGTGTAATGGGTACGCGGTCATAGAATCCGATATCGGCGGTCTTCATTGTCCCTCCCGTTTGCTTGCCGCAATGATAGCGTAGTGCGGGGGCGTTTCCCGATACTGCAACATATCACACGCGCTTGTGCATGGCATCGGGACGTGCCAAGCATCCCACCAAGGCGGACGGCAAGGAGACCGACATGCAGGCAGGTTTGGTGATCTTGTGTCTGGCCTATGTCCTCAGCCAGTTCTTCCGCGCGTTCCTTGCGGTTCTGACTGCCGATCTGGCGCGAGACATCGGCGCCACGCCCGAAGATCTGGCCTGGGCCTCGGGTCTGTGGTTTCTGGTCTTTGCGGCGATGCAGATCCCGGTGGGCTGGGCGCTGGACCGGGTTGGCCCCCGGCAGACGGCGGCGGTTCTGCTACTGATCGGCGGCGCGGGTGGGGCCGCGGTGTTCGCGCTGGCCGCGACGCCCCTGCATGTGGCGGTGGCGATGGCGTTGATCGGGGTCGGATGTTCGCCGGTTCTGATGGCCTCGTATTTCATCTTTGCCCGCGAATACCCGCCCGCGAAGTTCGCTACCCTGGCCGCTGTTATGCTGGGCGTGGGGTCGGTCGGCAACCTCGTGGCCTCGTACCCCACGGCGCTGGCGGTCGAGTTGATGGGCTGGCGCGCGACTCTGGCGGGGCTGGCCGCGATCTCAGGCGCCGTGGCAGTGGGCATCTGGGTCACGGTCAAAGACCCCGCGCGGGTGGTGTCCGAGCAGAAAGGGTCGGTTCTGGACCTGCTGCGCGAACCTGCGCTGTGGGCGATTTTGCCGTTGATGCTGGTGGCCTATGCACCCTCGGCCGCGCTGCGGGGGTTGTGGGCCGGCCCCTATCTGCTGGACGTGTTCGGGCTGAGCGCTACCCAGATCGGGCAGGCCACGCTGGTCATGGGCGCCGCGATGATCGCGGGCACCTTTGCCTATGGGCCGCTGGACCGGCTGCTGAACACCCGAAAATGGGTGATCTTCGGCGGCAACGCGCTGGCGGTGCTGGCGCTGGGGCTGCTGTGGCTGTGGGTCGCCGAGGCCGTCTGGCTGTCGGTTCTACTGATGGCGCTGATCGGGTTTCTGGGGGCATCCTTCCCGGTGATCATGGCGCATGGGCGCGCCTTCATCCCGGCGCATCTGGTGGGGCGCGGCGTGACCCTGCTGAACCTGTTTGGGATCGGCGGCGTGGGGCTGGCGCAATTCGCCACCGGCCGCATCCATGCGGCGACGGTGGACATGGGGCCAACCGCACCCTACACAGCGATATTCGCCTTCTTTGCCGTCACGCTGACGATCGGCTGCGTGATCTACCTGTTCAGCCGTGACAGCATGGAGTGAGACCCGCAGGAGCGCGCGCCGTGAACGACCCCGTTGTTATTGCCCCAAACCTCAAACGCCGCCTGTCCGGCGTGACCGCCACGATCGCGCGGCTGGTGCCGTTGCAGGCACAGTGGATCGACATCGCAGCCACCGGTCCGGGTCTGCCTTCGGACATCCCGCACATCCCGCTGGGCCGCCTGCCCTTTCTGTCGCGCAAGACGCTGCGGGTCTGGCACGCCCGCCGCAACACCGAGATGCTGCTGGGCCTGATCCTGCGCGACCTGCTGCGGCTGCGGCTGAAACTGCTGTTCACCAGCGCCTCGCAGCGGGCGCATACGGGCTATACCAAGTGGCTGATCGGCAAGATGGACGCGGTGGTGGCCACCTCGCGCAAGACGGCCGGATACCTCGAGCGCGACGCGCAGGTGATCATGCACGGGATCAACCTGCAGGACTTCACGCCACCCGCCGACAAGGCGGGGCTGCGGACGCAAATGGGCCTGCCCGACGGGCTGCTGCTGGGCTGCTATGGCCGCATCCGCCACCAGAAAGGCACCGACGCCTTCGTCGATGCGATGATCGACCTGTGCGGGCAGGTCCCCGACGTACATGGCATCGTCATGGGCCGCGCGACCGAGAAACACAGCGCTTTCCTGACCGAACTGAAGGACAAGGTGGCCCAAGCCGGCCTGTTCGACCGCATCCTGTTCAAGCCCGAGGTCACCGTGGACAAGATTGCCCAATGGTACCAGGTGCTGGATCTGTTCATCGCCCCCCAACGCTGGGAGGGGTTCGGACTGACCCCCCTCGAAGCGATGGCCTGCGGTGTGCCGGTGGTGGCCACCGATGTGGGCGCATTCTCCGAGATCGTGACCGACCCGACGCTGGGTCGGGTGGTGCCACCGGGCGACATTCCGGCGCTGGCCGCGGCCGCGGCCGAGATGCTGGCGGACCGTGATTCCCTGACCCGCGCAGGCCAGGCCGCCCGCGCCCATGTGGAACGGAATTTCGACATCAACGGCGAGGCGCAGGCGCTCGTTGCGCTCTATCAGCTGCTGCTGAAGGCCTGAGTCGCCGCAAAACTGCGTCATTCGGTCAATTCCGCCGCGAAGGCCCTTTTTTATTTTCTGCAACGCGGCTATGAACGCGCGTCCTTAATTCAGGAGACTAGACATGGGCTATCGCGTCGTTGTCGTCGGCGCCACGGGTAACGTGGGCCGCGAAATGCTGAACATCCTGGCTGAACGCCAGTTCCCAGTGGACGAAATTGCCGTTCTGGCAAGCCGTCGTTCGCTGGGCACCGAAGTCAGCTTTGGCGACAAGACACTCAAGACCCAGGATCTGGACACTTTCGATTTCACCGGCTGGGACATGGCGCTGTTCGCCGTGGGGTCCGCCGCGACCAAGGATTACGCCCCCAAAGCGGCAGCGGCCGGCTGCGTGGTGATCGACAACTCGTCGCTCTATCGCTACGACCCCGAGATCCCGCTGATCGTGCCAGAGTGCAACCCGCAGGCGATCCACGACTACAAGAACAAAAATATCATCGCCAACCCCAACTGCTCGACCGCGCAGATGGTGGTGGCGCTGAAGCCGCTGCATGACCGCGCCAAGATCAAGCGCGTCGTGGTCTCGACCTATCAGTCGGTGTCGGGCGCAGGCAAAGAGGGTATGGATGAGCTTTGGGATCAGACCAAGGCCGTCTACAACCCGATCAACGAGGTCGCCCCGAAGAAGTTCCAGAAGCAGATCGCCTTCAACGTCATTCCGCATATCGACGTCTTCATGGAAGACGGATCGACCAAGGAAGAGTGGAAGATGGTCGTCGAGACCAAGAAGATCGTCGACCCGTCGATCAAGGTCACCGCGACCTGTGTGCGGGTGCCGGTTTTTGTCGGACATTCGGAGTCGGTGAACATCGAGTTCGAGGAATTCCTGGACGAGGACGAGGCCCGCGACATCCTGCGCGAAGCTCCGGGCGTGATGGTGATCGACAAGCGCGAGGCCGGTGGCTATGTCACGCCGGTTGAATGCGTCGGCGATTTCGCCACCTTCATCAGCCGGATCCGTCAGGACTCAACCGTAGAAAACGGCCTGAACCTGTGGTGTGTCTCGGACAACCTGCGCAAAGGCGCGGCCCTGAATGCAGTGCAAATCGCCGAGCTGCTGGGCCGCGAGGTCCTGAAGAAGGGCTGATAGCCGGACCAGACTGAAATCTGAAAACCCCGCGGCATGGGCTGCGGGGTTTTTCATTTTTTGGCAATGCGAGAAGGAAGGCGCGCCGGGTATCACCGCAGGTTCTGCCCAGGCAAAAGTAAATTCGCCAGGTGAATAGCTATTATTCACATAATCAATTTTTCATATTTCACAGCTGCTGGTATTTTTTTGCCCATTGAAGGCGCCTTCGTTTCAATCTCAGCCGAGGGGAAACGAGCCATGATTGACCAAACAGAACCTGACCTGTCGCAGGAACCGGGGTTCGACACCGCGCGATCCCACGTGCTCTGGAACCGCTGACTAGGCCGATGTTTTTCTGACCTTTAGTGCTCGACGCCGCACTGCCAGACGGTTCGGGCCGGGTTGGGCAGCGTGGTTCGGATGCCCGCGTCAGAACACACCTATTTTTGGCAAACCCAGTTTTCAACGCCCCGTGCGGCTCATCGAGTATTCAAAGGAGACCGTTATGACCAGATTGCCCATCATTTTTCTGACCACCGCAGCCATATTTGCCGTTTTGGGCATGTTGTGGGGAATCCAGATGTCCGCCAGCCATGATCACACGCTGTCCCCGGCACATGGCCACCTGAACCTGATCGGGTTCGTTGCGCTGGCAGTGTTCGGATTCTACTACGCTCTGACCCCCGAGGCGGCGCGCAGCGGTCTGGCGAAACTCCACTATGGGCTGTCCGTGGCAACGGTGCTGGTGCTCGTTCCCGGGATCGTGCTGGCAATTACCGAAAGGGGCGAAACCCTTGCCCAGATCGGATCGCTTCTGGCTGTTCTGACCATGGTCCTGTTCGTGTTCATCCTGCTGCGTCACGGTTTCGGAGCGATAGACGCGGACAACCGCAGGCCGGTGGCCGGCAACCCCAACCCAGCCGAATGAACAAGACCGCCCCGCCTGCGCGAGGCGGGGCTTCGTTCAACGGAACGACCGTTTATCCGGGGGTATACCAGATCGGCGACGTATAGGCCCGTTCGGTCGTGATCATCGGAACATAGTCCGGCATCTCGATCCCGAACCGTTTGGCCTCGTAGGCGGTCCAGCGGGGGGTCGGGATCTCGATCACACGGGCGTAGTAGAACGCAGACAGGTTGGGGTCGAAATCCGGATCCTGCCACGTGGTGATCAACTCACTTGCCCCGATCGTGTTGGTCCAAGTGGCGTTTTCGACATCGACGGTGTTGCCGACTTCGGGCAGTTTGCCGTTCTCGTCCAGCTGGCGATCGCCGGCCCAGACGACGTTGTAGACTTTCTCCTGCAAGGCCCCGTCAGCATCGACCCAGCCCTTGACGATCTGGATGCGATCCAGGTTGCCGGAAATCGGGTCCTTCAATGCAAAAACAAGGAAGTTCGGAGCCAGCCCATCGGGAGACGCCTGCAGGTTGCCCCCCATCGGTACGCCTTTTTTATAGCCGGCGTCCGCAGGAACACGGCTTGCGGCATCCTCATCGGTGAAGTCATAACCGCCGAAAAACCGAACCCCCATACGCGACCCCGTGGTCGCGTAGGTCTCCCTGCGCTGCATCGCGTCAAAGATCGCCTCGCGGGTGTTTTCCGTCGCCCAGACCGCACCCAGTCCACCAGCGGCCTGTTTCCAGCCATAGATCGACAGCTCTGGGTCGGGTGCTTCGATTACTAGGTGTTCCCAACGGTTCGGCCCGGGCTCGACCCCGGAATGTTTGCCGAAAAAGTTGTCTTCCTGCGCCGTTGCCATACCGGTATGCGAATCCGTCGCGCCGACCATCCCGAACTTGAACGGGTTAACACCCAGCTCCTGTTCGATCTTGAGCCCGCGCTTCAAAGCCTCGCGCGCGTATTCACCGGCCAGCATCTCGGGTTGCTTCAACTCGGTTCCGTTCAGATTGGCCGCGTCCCATGTGTCGAAATCTGCGAACTCGTCATCGGGGCTGAGGAACGGATGCGCCTCACCGTCGCCCTTGATCTGCGTCGGTTCGTACAGCGGCTCGAACCGGGCGCGCAGGCTTGCGATCTCCTGGGTCAGTGCGGATCCATCGTAGGCGTTCAGAGAGAACATCCGCCCGTTCGACAGGTTGCCGTTGTGCGCGATGGCGAGGACCTCGCCGCCTGTCCTTTCCTCATATTCGGCCAGAAAGGCCCACAGGTCCTCGGGGTTCTTGCTGTCGTATTGCGAGAACGGGCGGGTCTGGTTGGCCCGGTCGCGCCCATCGCGGAACAGCACGTTCCGGTGCAGGTTGTTGGCGCCCTCGGTTGTGTATTCATAACCGATGATGGCTGAAAAGACTCCCGGCTCGTTGAAGCTGTCCGCAAGGGCCGTGTACGCCTCCCACGCATGCTTGATGGCCTTCGGGTTGTCGATGGGCGGGACGTCATCCGACAACGAGGCGACGATCTCCATTGCCGTGTCAAACGCAAGCTGGCTGTCACCCGCCGTCAGCGCCTCGTACCAGGCCTTGCCCTGGGGTGTCGCCAGAACCTCGGCGTCTCCGGCCAGCAGTTGCGGCATCAGCCCGTACATCTCGGCATGGTCCGAGACGACCAGCCAATCAAGCGGACGGGACAGCTTGGCCCGAAGGCCGTGGGTTGTCGTGACCTCTTCGCCGCGGGCAAAGCGAAACGCCTGTTCCTGGGTCAGCCGGGTCATCGTGCCGGCGTCAACCGAAACCGAAGTATGCAGATGCGAGTCTCCCCACAGCGGCCGTTGGGGAAAGTTCCGCCCCGCATAGGGAGAGAAATCATCAGGCGCCAATACGACGTCCGTGCTGTCCTGCTCGGTCTGGAATTCCTGCGCGGACACGGATGTGGCGGTCAGCGCGGCCAGACAGGCCAATGTCCACAAGGGACGTTGTGAAACGATTGCGAAAGACTTGGTCATAAAATCCCTCCCAGGTGTGTCATTTCCATTCGGTTGGTTCCGGAAATGACGGCAGCCTATCACGGATTTGGATATTCGAATAAAATTTACTATCGGCACAACCCGGACCTCGCGCTGCAGTGGTTCAGCGCGCGGGCGGCAGACCAATGCAGGGCTGAGGAATCACTCTCCGTTCGAGTCTCTCTGGGCCAGGTCGGCGTTCTGTTGAAGTTGGCTGCAGGTACGGTCATTCGCAGGGACCGCCGCTGAGCCAGAGCCGGCTGGCCCACTAGGTTCGTCCCCGAACAGGAACCATCCACCGGTGCGGCACCCAAGTTCGCGCGAACCTTCTTTCGAGAGATGGCGACCATCCCGATAGTATGCCGTCGTGCCGTCGCTGGCGCGGCACATGCCGTCAGCATCGCAGAGTATCCGATCCAGCCAGACGACTTTGTGGCGGCCCTCGAGCTGGTGCAGCATCTCAGCAACCTCAAGAAGCTCCGGCTGTATGTCCGCGAACGAATAGTCGCACAGATCCGGGTCAGCGCCTCGGAGTTCTGCATTCACCGCGCAATAGCCCAGGTTTTGGCCATTCGAGGGGGGCGGAGACACAACGATCGGGGTTTTACCGGCAGACACAAGCCGTTCGAGCGTTTTTTCCAGGTTCCGCAGAACCGTGCTCTGCGGGCCTTCGGGGTCCATTGCACCGTCAACGGCGGCGAGTCCGCCGGGCTCGAACAGGTAGTAGAACGGCGATGAGACGATGACATAGTCAATGCTGTCGGTCGAAGTGACATAATCCAGCACCTGGTCGCTGAAATCCAGACAGGCTTGCGGGGATTCTCCGGTCCGGCCGCGATCGGCAAAGGCGATACCGGCGATCGGCGCGCAGAGCGACTTGGTCAGCTGGACGACCCCAAGCTCGGGATAGGCCGCGGTCAGGCCGACCACCAGATGCATGGCGAAACTGTCCCCCCAAACCGCAACCTTGGGAGACTCGGAAGTCGCACAGCTGTCCGGCACCGGCATCCGACCGTTGCATTCATTGCTCAAACCGCGGTTCGGAGCCAGGCTTTCGGTCAGCCTTGGCAGATCGAGATCGCGCAGCGCCTTGCGATCGGGCGCGCCATCGGTTGCGAAGATCAACACCCCGACCGAGAACACCAAAGCCGATATCGCGGCGCTTCCGATGAAGATCCCCCGGCGGCTGAACAGACCTTCCCTGCGACGGCGAAAGGGTTGCTCGACGAAGCGCCATGTCAAGGCGGAGAGCACAAAGGCCAGCACAACAAGGCTGGCGATGGTCAGCGGCGTTGGGGCCGGAACACTCCGGATCTTGGCAAAGACCAACAAAGGGTAGTGCCACAGATAAAGGCTGTAGCTGATCAGGCCGATCCAGACCATGATCCGAGACGACAACAGCGCCCCCACCGGGTCCCGTTGGCTGGCGAAAAGGATGACCAGAACGGTTCCCAGAACAGGCACGGCCGTAAGGATTGACGGGTGCGGCGTGTACCGGTCGAACATCACGTAAGACACCAGCAGCCCGGCCATGCCCAGCAGGGGCAGCACAGTCGAGAAACGCCCCTTGTCCTGCCGCGGAACGAAGGCGCATATCGCGCCGGCCAAAAGCTCCCACGCGCGGGTATAGATGAGGTAGAACCCTGCCCTCGGTTCGTTTTCCGATGTCCACTGCGCCAGCAACAGACTAGCCAAAAGCAACACCGTCAGGCCAATGATGCAGGTCCGGGTCCCTCGTCGAAACAGAAACAGCAGCAGTAGCGGAAACAGCAGGTAGAACTGTTCTTCCACCGCAAGGCTCCAGGTGTGGAGGAGCGGATGCATGTCGAATTCATCCGCGAAATAGTCCTTGTTCCGGAAGAAGAAGACGTTCGACAGGAAAACCGCGACGGATGACAGGCTTCGCGAATAGACCCTGAGATCGGCCGGCAGCATCCAGATCCACGCCAGGCAGGTCGTCACGGCCAGAACCACAAAAAGGGCCGGAAGAATCCGCCTGGCTCGCCTTTCGTAGAAATCAACGATGGACAACCGTCCGCGTTGAATATCCCCGATCAGAAGCGACGTGATCAAGTAGCCGCTGATGACGAAGAAGACATCAACACCCAGAAACCCACCGGACAGCCATGACAATCCGGCGTGGTAGAAGACCACTGGCAACACGGCAATTGCCCGAAGGCCGTCAATTTCCCTTCTGTAGGCGATGCTCAATACGGCCAACCTCAAGATGCTGGCTGAAATGCTAGCGCCCGTCCCGGTTGCCATCAACGATGTTTGTCAGTCAGCCCGCTCTTAAGGAAAATGTGTGGTTTTGCAAACAGGGGTTTGCCTGTTCGCTCCGCACATCGTGCATGGGTCCACGCCATGAATCCGGTAGTTAGGCGCGCATCCGATCCCAAGATCTCCGGGTCAGAAACGCTCGGCCCGCAGAACCTGGCAATCGGTGACGCTTACAACCCCGATATGGCGATCAAGTACGGGAAGGATCGCGCTCAGCAGCCCGTCCAAGCGATCGGGGCGAATGATGCAGATGACCTGGACCATCCCGCTGGCGCGGCTGACCTGGCCAGAACGGCTCCATTCACCCGATCGTCCCGATCCGCCGAGCACCGGCAGGATCGTGAACCCGGTCACACCTTGATCGACCAGAGCATCCGTCAGACGGGATTTCACGATGGCTTCGATGGTGATCTCGACCCGTTTGGCATCATGTGTCTGCATCGTCTTATCCTCCGGTAACGGCCCGGGCGACCGAGACGTAGATCGGCAGGCCCAGCGCCAGGTTGAATGGGAATGTGACGCCCAAAGACAGGGTCAGATAGATGGACGGGTTCGCCTCGGGCACGGCCACGCGCATCGCCGCAGGAACCGCGATGTACGAGGCGGAGGCGCCCAATACCATCAGCAACACCGCTCCACCGGTGGACAGACCCAACAGGAGCGCGGCCACCAACCCGGCACCGGCCCCGATCAGGGGCATCAGCACGCCAAAGCCAAGCAGACCCATCGTGATCAGCCCGCGCCCGGCACGCAATCCGCGCCCGGCGACTATACCCATGTCCAGCAGGAACAGGCACAGAACCCCCTTGAACGGTGCGACCACGAAGCTGCTGATCTCGGCCAGACCGTCCTCGCCCGTGATCCAGCCGATTGCAAACGACCCGACCAGCAGAACGATCGAACCATTGAGGGCAATCTCGCGCCAGAGATCCGAGTCCATCCGGCGGGCTCCGCCGCCGCGGGAGATCAGCCACAGAGCGGACAGGATCGCCGGCGCTTCCATCGCCGCCGCAACGGCCACCATGTAGCCCTCGTACGCCAGGCCCTGACTTTCCAGAACCGACGTACCGGCCACGAATGTGACGATCGAGATTGAGCCGTAATGCGCTGCAACCGCGCCTGCGTTGACATGGTCAAGGTTGGTCAGCACGCGCAACAGGCCGAACGCCACCAGGGGCAGCAATGCGGACAGAATGACACCTGCAATGAGGGACAAGCCAAGCGTGGCGTCGATCCCGTGTGCGGCAACACTGACACCACCCTTGAAGCCGATCGCAAACAGCAGATAGATCGACATCGCCTTGGCGATGGCCTCGGGAATGGTCAGGTCAGATCGGGCCAATGCGGCTGACAGACCAAGCACAAAACTGAGAATGATCGGCGAGACCAGATTGTCGGCCGCCAAAGACAACAGGTTTTCCATACAGTCACCGCACCCTAATTGAACTAACGTTCAATTAGGGTGCGTTTTTCCGATTTAAAGACTAAACCGGCAGGAATTTTTTTCCTGACGGATCATAATACTCCAGACCGCCTTCGCCGATGTCGGTCCACAAGCCGTGCAGCGATATCGAGCCGTTCTGTACGGCCTCGGCCACGAACGGGAAGGTCATCAGGTTTTCGAGCGACGCGACAACCGCCTGACGCTCGAACTGGCGCGCCTGTTCGGCGGGGTCCTCGACATCGGAGACCAGATCGAATTTCGGCTTGAGGATGTCCATCCAGCGTCCGACAAAGCTCTCTTTGGCTTCCAGTTGCGGCGCTTCGCCCTTGCACATGTCGATACAGCCCTGCACCCCGCCGCATTGCGAATGTCCCAGTACGATCAGATGCGCCACTTTCAATGCCGTCACTGCATATTCGATGGTTGCACTGGTGCCGTGGCGCTCGCCGTCCGGTTCGTAGGGCGGCACCAGGTTGGCAATATTGCGGTGGATAAAAAACTCGCCCTGGTCGGCCCCGAAAATCGAGGTGACATGGACCCGGCTGTCACAGCAGGAAATCACCATCGCCCGCGGACGCTGACCCTCGGTCGCCAGCCGGCGGTACCAGGCCTGGTTCTCGGAATAGGATGTGGCTTTCCAACCGTGGTACCGTTTGACCAGATAGCTCGGCAGAGGTTTGGCGTGGTGCATCGCGTTTTCCCAAATTTGCAGTTCGACCGCCGATCTAACGCAAGTTCGAGCAAAATTCGAGACATTATCCCGATTGGCCGAAAGGAATTGCAAAGGTCTTTTGTGACAGGTTCGCAGATGCCGTGGGGGCAGAAAGATTGGGGTGAATGAGGTGGACAAGATCGTCACGCTTGAACAGAAGGAGTCCGTGCGTCTGGATCCGGACCGGCTGAACGGATTGTATCGGCAATTGGGTGACACGAACGCGGTCGACGTTCTATGCCGAACGGTCGAGGAACTGGCAGTACGCCTGTCGAATTGTGAACGGCTCTGGCGTCAACGCGACTGGGCGGGGCTGCGCAAATGCGCCAAGTCTCTGGTCGCAATATCCGAACAGGTCGGCATGACGGCGTTGGCCCGGGTCGCCGGCGACGTGGCCCGGACGGTAGATGCCGGCGATGCGGTGGCGACCGGAGCTACGCTCAGCCGACTGATCCGGGTGGGCGAGCGGTCGCTGACCGCTGTATGGGATCAACAGGATCTTTCGATATGACGGGTTGCGGGCGAACAACAGGCGGCTAGTGTAGGCGTCACCAGAACAGTCCGAGGCGCCCATGTCCCTGTCTTTTGCACCTTCCGATGCCCCTGCCATTGATCTGCATGTTCTTGCGCAGGACGGGCTCGAGCCATGGCTGAAGTCTCAGCCCGATGAGACACGGGCTTGGGTAGCCGCGAACGGATTCACCGGCGCAATCGGGCAGGTTCTGCTGGTTCCCGGACCGACGGGCGCGCCGCAATTCGCGCTGGCAGGCTATGGAACCGACACCCGGCGCGCTCGGGTACGCTTTCCGCTTGCCGCCGCCGCCGAGGTTCTGCCCGAAGGCACTTACCGGATTGCATCCGGTTTGCCGACAGACAGAGCCGAAATCGAAGCCTTGGGCTGGTTGCTGACCGGGTACAGTTTCGACCGATATGCCGAACAGTCCGGCGCAAAGGCCCGATTGGTCGCGCCGGACGGTGTGAATGCTCCGCAGATTGAGATCATGGCCAATGCCGAAGCTCTCACCCGTGACCTGGTCAACACTCCGACGGCCGACATGGGACCTCAGGCCCTGCAAGACGCCGTTGAAACGCTGGCGCAGGAGTACGGGGCTCGTTGTGCCGTCACCATTGGCGACAGCTTGCTGGAACAGAACTTTCCCATGATCCACGCGGTGGGTCGGGCCGCTGAACAGGCTCCGCGCCTGATTGAGATGACCTGGGGCACAAGCGGTCCGAAGCTGACCTTGGTCGGCAAGGGCGTCTGCTTTGACACCGGCGGGTTGAACCTGAAGCCCGGTGCCTCGATGGGGTTGATGAAAAAGGACATGGGCGGCGCGGCGAACGTGCTGGGACTGGCGCGCATGATCATGGCGCTGGATCTGCCGCTGCAGTTGCGGGTGCTGATTCCGGCTGTGGAAAACGCGGTGGCGGGCAACGCGTTCCGGCCCGGCGACATCCTGACCTCACGCAAGGGCCTGACGGTCGAGATCAACAACACCGATGCCGAGGGGCGGCTGGTTCTGGCCGACGCGCTGGCGCTGGCGGATGAGGGTGCGTCGGATCTGGTGATCTCGATGGCGACGCTGACCGGCGCGGCGCGGGTGGCGGTGGGGGCGGATCTGGCCCCGTTCTATACCGATGACGATGCCGCCGCGCAGGCCTTGTCGCAGGCCGCCGTTCAGGCGGCTGACCCGGTCTGGCGGATGCCGTTCCACACGCCCTATGAGACGTTGATCGAGCCGGGAATCGCCGATCTCGACAACGCGCCGGCGGGCGGGTTTGCCGGGTCGATCACCGCAGCGTTGTTCCTGCGGCGGTTCGTGGAAAACAGCCGGTACATGCATTTCGACATCTATTCATGGCAAAAGGCCAAAGAGCCCGGCCGCAGCAAAGGCGGGTTGGGACAAGGGCCGCGCGCCCTGCTGACCGCCCTGCCCGGGATGTTGGGCCTGTGAACCGCGCGCGCGTCATCCGCCCCGTCGTGGACCTGCTGCGCAACCCCAAGGGCCCGCGCGACCGGCAGCTGCTGTATGGCGACGGCCTGGACGTCACCGAACAGTCCGGCGGCTGGTGCCGGGTGGATTCCGACAAGGATGGGTATCAAGGCTGGCTGCGCGCGGACCAGTTGGGCCCCGACGCCCCGGCCACGCATTGGATCTGGGCCCCGGCGACCCATGCCTATTCGGAACCCGACATCAAAAGCCCGGACCGGGTCAGCCTGAGCTTTGGCAGCAGGATCGTGGTGCTGTCGCAGCAGGACCGCTTTGTCGAGACCGAGCTTGGGTTCATCCCCGCAGTGCATGTCAAACCGGTCGGAACCCTGCTGAACGACCCGGTCGCGGTGGCCGAGCTGTTTCTGGGCACACCCTATCTTTGGGGTGGAAACAGCCGGTGGGGGCTGGATTGTTCAGGCCTGATTCAGGCCGGGCTGCTGGCCTGCGGCGTTGCCTGCCCTGGCGACAGCGGCGACCAGGAGCGGGAGCTTGGCACCGCACTGCCCGAATGCACCCTGGCGCAGCGTGGCGATCTGTTGTTCTGGAAAGGCCATGTGGCCTGGGTGTCCGGCGACAACATGCTGCTGCATGCCAATGCCCATCACATGGCGGTGGTATTTGAACCGATGGATCAGGCCATTGCCCGGATCGAAGCCCAAGGCGACGGGCCGGTCACGGCGCACAAGCGGCTCTAATCCGGGTCGACCGAGCGGATCAGCTTGCGCTCCAGCACCCGCAGGACGGCGCGCAGGTCGTGCCCGCGTTTCAGGATGCGCCCGTCCATACCCATCACCGAATACATCCCCTGCTTTGAACGCAGCCGGGGGTGTTTTTCAACACGATAGATCGGGTGCTCGGCGGTCCGCCGGAAGATCGAGAATATGGCAACGTCGCGCAGATTTGATATTCCGTAGTCACGCCATTCTCCGGCGGCGACCATCCGTCCATAGACGGAGAGAATCTGTGACATCTCTTGCCGGTTGAAGGCCACCGGCATCTGGACCGGACTTGCAGGGTTCCGGCTGGGAGGCTGCATGTTCATGTCTTCAGCCTTGCCGGAAAATGCGATCAGATCAAGCCTGTCACGACATGGTGTGGTATTTTTGAACCGCCCGTCAGGGACGGCGCCCGACCTGGCGGCAGATCAGGATGACCGGCAGCAGCCCCACGGCCAGGATCACCAGAGACGGAACGGCCGCGCCCTCCAACCGTTCGTCCGAGGCCAGCCGATAGGCCTGAACCGCGAGCGTGTCAAAGTTGAAGGGCCGCATGATCAGCGTGGCCGGCAGTTCCTTCATCACGTCCACGAACACGATCAGCAGCGCCGTCAGCAGCGAGGGCGTGAGGATCGGCAGATGCACCCGCCGCAACGTGCCCAATGGCGTCTGCCCCAGCGAGCGGGCAGCGGCATCCATGTTGGCATGCACCGTGCTCTGCCCACTTTCATAGGCACTCAGCGCGGCGGCCAAAAAGCGCACCATATAGGCCGCCACCAACAGCCAGATTGAGCCGGTGACCAGCAACCCGGTCGACACGCCGAAGGTCTGCCGCATCCAGGCATCCAGCGCGTTGTCGAACCCGGCAAAGGGCACGATCAACCCCACCGCGATCACGCCGCCCGGCACGGCATAGCCCAACCGCGCCACATAAGCCGCCATGGCCGAACCGCGCCCGGGTCTCAGCCGTTGGAAGAAACCGACGCAGACCGCGGCGCAGACGGTGATCACCGCCGCCGTTCCAGCCAGCGTCAGAGAGTTCCGAATGAACCCGAGATAGCGGACCGAAAGCAGGTTCTGCTCGGACTCCAATCCCATCTGAGTCAGCACGATCACCGGCAGCAGAAAGCCGAACAAAACCGGAATGGCGCACAAAATCCATGCCGCCACAGCCTGCCAACCGCTCAGCTGTGCAGCGGGCAATGCCGCGTGGCGTTTGCCGGGTTGGTAGTATTTGGCCTTGCCACGCTGGGTGCGCTCGGTCACGGCCATGACCAGCGCAAAGGCCAGAAGGCACAGCGCCAGCTGCGCCGCCGCCGCGCGGTCGGCCATCGAAAACCAGCTTGTGTAGATGCCGGTGGCAAAGGTCTGAACCCCGAAATAGGCTACGGTGCCGAAATCAGCGATGGTCTCCATCACTGCCAGCAGCACGCCACCGGCAATCGCGGGCCGCGCCATCGGCAGCGAGACCCGCCAAAAGGCCGACCACGGGCTGCTGCCCAGCGCCCGCGCCGCCAGAAAGGCGGTGGCACTTTGCTGCAGAAAGGCGGCGCGCGCCAACAGATAGACATAGGGGTACAACACCAGGATCAGCATCACCGCCGCGCCCTCGGTCGAGCGGATCTCGGGGAACCAATAGTCGCGCGGACCCCAGCCGGTCACCTGGCGCAGCGTGGTCTGAACGATGCCGGGATGATCGAGGATGAAGGTATAGGCATAGGCCAGCACATAGGCTGGAAAGGCCAGCGGCAGCACCAATGCCACCTCGAACAGGCGTACGCCGGGAAAACGGGTCATGGTGACCAGCCACGCGGCTCCGACCCCGATGGCGAATGTTCCCACCGAAACCAATGAGACCAGGATCAGCGTGGTGGCCGCATAGCCGGGCAGGACCGTGTCCAGCAGATGCCGGATCGTGTCAGTGCCGCCGGTGACGGCCGCCAGCACCACGGCGACCATCGGCAACAGGCAGGCCGCCGCCACCAGATAGGCCAAGGCCCCGACGAACCGGGTGCCAAGGGCCCCTCGGTTGCGCGATCCATGTTCTGAGAATTCGATCTGGGCCATGGCCTCGGGTCGGCAAAGGTTGCGGTTCCCCTTTAATCGACCAAAAAACTCGGAAACGCCAGTGGGCAGGCGCAGGATTCTGCGGCGCATTTGGCCGCAGAACCCCGGGCCGGATCAGTCGTAGACGCGCTGATCCTCGATCACCAGCCCGTCCTTGGGCAGCGAACCGGGCGGCACCACCTGAACCGTGCCCTTCAGCTTGAGCACCTCGACTACGGACTTGGCATAGGTGCCATCATCGCCGCCGGGGCTTTCGATCTGCACGGTCATCGTGTCCATCTCGCCCTGCCGGGCAGCGATGACGCGGGCCTTGACGATCTCGTCATGCTTGGCGACCAGCGCGGCCACCTGTTCGGGGCGCACGAACATGCCCTTGATCTTGGTGGTCTGGTCGGCGCGCCCCATCCAGCCCTTGATGCGCAGGTTGGTGCGGCCGCAGGGCGACTGCCCGGGCAGCACTGCAGAAAGATCACCGGTGGCAAAGCGGATCAGCGGATAGTCGGGGTTGAGGGAGGTCACCACGACCTCGCCGACCTCGCCTTCCGCCACCGGTGTTCCGGTGCCGGGGGTCACGATTTCCACGATGACATGCTCGTCGATGATCATGCCCTCCATTGCGGCGCTTTCATAGGCGATGTTGCCCAGATCGGCCGTGGCATAGCATTGCAGGCAGGAAATGCCCCGATCGGCATAGGCCTGGCGCAGGCTGGGGAACAATGCCCCGCCGCCCACGACCGCCTTCGAGAAGTTCAAAGCGACGCCCATCTCGTCGGCCTTGTCCAGGATCACCTTCAGGTAATCGGGCGTGCCGGCATAGGCAGTGCAGCCCACGTCGCGCGCGGCGGTCACCTGAAGTTCGGTCTGGCCGGTCCCCGCGGGAAGCACGGCGGCGCCCACGGCACGCGCGCCGTTTTCAAAGATCATGCCCGCGGGTGTCAGGTGATAGCCAAAGCAGTTCTGCACGATATCGCCCTGCCCCACGCCCGCCGCATGCAGGAACCGGCCCATGCGCCACCAGTCGTGATCGACTCCGCCGGGCTCATAGATAGGCCCCGGCGACTGGAACACATGGGCAAAGCCATGCGCAGGTTTGACGGTAAAGCCACCAAAGGGCGGGTGCTGTCCCTGCGCCTTGGTCAGGTCGGACTTGCGCAGAACCGGCAGCCCGGGCAGATCCGCGATGGTCTGGACCGCATCCAGATCGACATCGGCGAAATGGGCCGCGAAACCGGGCGCGGATTTCGCCCGCGCCAGCTGTTCGCGCAGACCGGCCGAGTGCTCGGCGGCGCGCTGATCGGCCGAACGGGTTTCCAGAGCGTCGTAGAATGTCATCGCCAGATCCTCCATCCGCTCACAGCCACCTTTTGCGGCGACGATATGACCGCACGTCGCGGAAGCTCTTGCGGCCTTCGTCGGACATGCCGAGGTAGAATTCCTTGACGTCCGGGTTTTCGCGCAGTTCGGCGGCAGGGCCGTCCATCACCACGCGCCCAGATTCCAGGATATATCCGTAATGGGCAAAGCGCAGCGCCACGTTGGTGTTCTGCTCGGCCAGCAGGAAGGACACGCCTTCCTGTTCGTTCAGGTCCTTCACGATGGTGAAGATCTCCTCGACCAGCTGCGGCGCAAGGCCCATCGAGGGCTCGTCCAGCAGGATCGTCTCGGGGCGGCTCATCAGCGCGCGGCCCATGGCGACCATCTGCTGTTCCCCGCCCGAGGTATAGCCTGCCTGGCTTCGGCGGCGCTCTTTCAAGCGGGGGAAATAGTTGTAGACCAGTTCAAGGTCCTGCTGGATGGCGGCCTTGCCGTCCTTGCGGGTATAGGCCCCGGTCAGCAGGTTTTCCTCGACGGTCAGATGTTCGAAACAGTGGCGGCCTTCCATCACCTGGATGACGCCCTTCTGCACCAGGTCGGCCGGATCGCTCTCGTGCACGTTCTGGCCGCGATACTTGATCGAGCCCTTGGTGACCTCGCCGCGTTCGGAATGCAGCAGGTTCGACACCGCCTTGAGCGTCGTCGTCTTGCCGGCCCCGTTGCCGCCCAGCAGCGCGGTGATCCCGCCCTTGGGCACGGTCAGGCTGACGCCCTTCAGCACGAGGATCACGTGGTTGTAGATCACCTCGATATTGTTGACCTCAAGCAGGGTTTCCGCCTGCACGTCAGTGGTTTGTGCCGCATCCAGCATCAGCGCGTGTCCTCATGCCTGCCCCATTCGGGGCTTGTCCGGTTCGGGACGGCGGTCAGCCGCCGCCCCGGTGTTCGTGCCGCTTAGTTGCAGCCCGGTTCGATGTTGTTCTCAGCCGCGTATGCGCTCGAGTCTTCCTCGATCAGCGGGCCGATCACGTCCGTATCGGTAGCCTTGAACTCCGAAATCAGAGTCCAGGTCTTGCTGTCTGCATCCCACTGGGTCACGCCCACAAGGGCATCCCCGCCGTGGTTTTCACAGCTGACCGAGAAGGTCGGACCAAAGTTCGGCAGGCCCAGTTCGGCCATCTTCGCTTCGGTCATCTCAAGTGCTTCCATACCGTCGCGCATGTCGCCCGAGGTGATGTCAGCCTTGCCCGAGATTTCCTGTGCCTTCTTGGCGGCTTCGGCGGCCAGCATCGCAGCATAGAGACCACGGTTGTACAGGACGGTACCAACCTGATCGCCGGCGCCGGCGGCCTTGCCCGCGTCGATGACGTATTTCTGCAGGTCGTCATACAGCGGATAGTCCGAGCCGACGTTGTGGAAGGTCAGCGCCTTGTAGCCATTCGCGGCCGCACCGGCGGGCATCACGTCATGTTCAGCGCCCGACCACCAGATGCCGATGAAGTTCTCCATCGGGAACCGGATGTTCGCGGCTTCCTGGATGGCCACCTGGTTCATCACGCCCCAGCCCCACATCAGGACATAGTCGGGACGATCGCGGCGGATCTGCAGCCACTGCGATTTCTGCTCCTGGCCAGGGTGATCAACCGGCAGGGCCACCAGCTCGAAGCCATGCTTCTTGGACAGCTCTTCCAGCGTGCGGATCGGCTCCTTGCCATAGGCCGAGTTGTGATAGACCAGCGCGATCTTCTTGCCGCTCAGATCACCGCCGTTTTCCTCTAGCAGATAGTTGATCGCACCCGAGGCACCGTCCCAGTAGTTGGCCGGGTAGTTGAACGTGTGGCTGAACACCTTGCCGTTCTTGGCCGAGGTGCGGCCATATCCCATGGTGTGCATCGGGATGTCGTCAGCGGTGGTTTTCGGGATCAGCTGATAGGTGATGCCGGTCGACAGCGGCTGATACACAAGCGCACCTTCGCCTTTGGTCGATTCATAGCATTCCACACCCTTCTCGGTGTTGTAGCCGGTTTCGCACTCGATGACTTTGGCCGGAACACCACCGATGCCGCCGTCCCGCTCGTTGAGCAGAGTGAAATAGTCCGCGTAGCCATCCGCGAAGGGGATGCCGCCCGCGGCGTAAGGCCCGGTGCGGTAGCTGAGCGACGGGAACACGAGGTCGGCCATTGCCGGACCTGCGGCCATCAGCGCACCCAGCGCCATTGTTGCCAGTTTCTTGTTCATCGGGTGTCTCCTCCCTTGGTTTGTCCGATGTTGGTTCGGGCTTTGCGCCCCTTTCTTGATTGGGCCGGTCCCTAGTGCGGGAAAGGCCAGAGTCTAAGTTTCTCCTTGGCGACGCGCCACAGCTGCGCCAGGCCGTGCGGTTCTAGGATCAGGAACAGGATGATCAGCCCGCCCACGATCACCAGCTGCAGATGCGCGACGATATCGGTGGGCCAGCCCAGCATGTCCGCGCCCACGACCTTGAGCACAACCGGCAACAGGACCAGGAAGGCCGCGCCGGCAAAGGATCCGAAGATCGAGCCCAACCCGCCGATGATGACCATGAACAGCACCAGGAAGGATTTCTGGATGCCGAAGGCCTCGCCCACTTCGACCGCGCCGAGGTAGATGGCGAAGAACAGCGCCCCCGACACGCCCACGAAGAACGAGCTGACGGCAAAGGCGCTGAGCTTGGCGCGCAGCGGGTTCACACCGATGATTTCCGCGGCGATATCCATGTCGCGGATCGCCATCCAGGTGCGCCCGGTGGTGCCGCGGGTCAGGTTGCGGGCGATGATCGCGCAGGCGGTCAGGAAGATCAGGCAGAACAGATAGGTCGCCCAGGCCGGCGCGTTGGGGCCGGTGATGATGATGCCGAACACGTCGCGCTCGGGCGCGTTGATCTGCCCCGAGGCCGAATAGTTGTAGAACCACGGCACCCGGTTGAACAGCCACACCAGGAAGAACTGCGCCGCCAGCGTCGCCACCGCCAGGTAGAACCCCTTGATCCGCAGGCTGGGCAGGCCGAACAGCACGCCCACGATGGCGGTGATGCCGCCGGCAAGGATCACATGGATGAACATCGACACGTCGGGAAAGGCGGTCATCAGCTTGTAGCAGGCATAGGCGCCCACGGCCATGAATCCCCCGGTACCCAGCGAAACCTGCCCGCAATACCCCACCAGGATGTTCAGCCCGATCGCCGCGATCGCATAGATCAGGAAGGGCAGCAGCAGCGCGTTGGCCCAATAGTCGTTGATGATGAACGGGATGATCCCGAACGCCACCACCAGCACCACATAATACCGATACCGGTCGAACTTGATCGGGAAAGTCTGGTTGTCGTCCCTGTAGGAGGTCTTGAAGTCTCCGGCCTCACGATAGAACATGTCTTACTTTCCCCATTGTTCCTGCGCCCGGTTGCGGGCTTCGGCGTCCAGTTGGTTGGACCGTTTGGCATATCCGCTCGCCTCTGAGGCGCGCACCAGTTTCATGTAGGCCAGAACACCCATCACCAGCCCGGCAAAGGCCAATAGCGCGGCCACGGTCAGCTGATTGGCGGTCAGATCGTTCGAGGTCAGGGCGATGTACCCAAAGGCCCAGAACCCCGCCCACGCGATCACGTTGATGATGGCGATCAGCTTGGTCATGGCCTACACCCTCTCGATGATCTTCTCGCCGAACAGGCCCTGCGGCCGGAACACAAGGAAGATCAGCGCCAGAACATAGGCAAACCAGTTCTCGGTCGCGCCACCCACCAGCGGGCCCACGGCGAACTCGAACAGCTTCTCGCCCACGCCGATGATCAGCCCGCCGACGATGGCACCGGGGATCGAGGTAAACCCGCCCAGCATCAGCACCGGCAGCGCCTTGAGCGCGATCAGCGACAGCGAGAACTGCACGCCCGATTTGGTGCCCCACATGATGCCCGCGACCAGCGCCACGAACCCGGCCACCGACCAGACCATGATCCAGATGAAGTTCAGCGAGATACCGACCGACAGCGCGGCCTGGTGGTCGTCGGCCACGGCCCGCATTGCGCGGCCCTGTTTGGTGTATTGGCTGAACGCGACCAGTGCCGCCACCAGAAGCGCCGCGATGACCGTCGCCACGATGTCCAGGTTGTCGATGAAGAAGCCGTAGCCGAAGATGTTGTAGGTGGTCTCGTCGATCCACAGGTTGATGCCCTGCGGCAGACCCACGTCCAGCGTCTTGATCTCGGATCCCCACATCAAATCGGCCACGCCTTCCAGGAAGTAGGCCAGACCGATGGTGGCCATGAACAGGATGATGGGTTCCTGCCCCACGAGGTGGCGCATGACAAAGCGCTGCACTGCCCAGGCCAGCAGGACCATTACGCCCATCGTCAGCAGAATGGCCAGCAGCGCCGGCACGTTCCAGCCGAAGTAATGAATATGCGTACCGAAGATCGCGTTGATCAGATGAGAGAACGGAACTTGCCCGTTCATGATCCCCACCAGCGTCATCGCGGCGAACAGGGCCATAACCCCTTGGGCATAATTGAAAATCCCCGACGCCTTGTAGATCAGCACAAAGCCCAGCGCGACCAGCGCATACAGCACCCCGGCCATGAGGCCGTTCAGAAAGACCTCCATCGCGAAAATCAACTGATCAGGCATCTGCGCCTCCCCTCAATTCTGTGCGGTGCTCAGTCATGGCTGACCCCCAGATAGGCGTCGATGACTTCCTGGTTGTTGCGCACCTCGTCGGGCGTGCCGTCCCCGATCTTCTTGCCGTAATCCATCACGACCACGCGGTCGCTCAGGTCCATCACCACGCCCATGTCATGCTCGATCAGGGCGATGGTCGTGCCGAATTCGTCGTTCACATCCAGGATAAAGCGGCTCATGTCCTCTTTTTCCTCGACGTTCATGCCGGCCATCGGCTCGTCCAGCAGCAGCAGCTTGGGTTCGGCGGCCAGCGCGCGGGCCAGTTCGACGCGTTTCTTCAGGCCATAGGGCAGGCGCGCCACCGGCGTCTTGCGGATGTGCTGGATTTCCAGAAAGTCGATGATCTTCTCGACCGCCTCGCGGTTTTCCACCTCTTCCGCTTCGGCCTTGCCGCGCCAGATCGCCTGCTGCAGAATGTTTGTCTTCATGAAGTTCAGGCGGCCGGTCATCACGTTGTCCAGAACGCTCATGCCTTCGAACAGGGCGATGTTCTGAAAGGTCCGGGCGATACCCTGGCGGGCCACTTCATAGGGTTTCATCTGCGGGCGTTTCGCCCCATGGAACCAGACCTCGCCTTCCTGCGGAATGTAGAAGCCGGAAATCACGTTCAGCATCGAGGACTTGCCCGCGCCGTTCGGACCGATGATCGCGCGGATCTCGCCCTGGCGGATGTCGAACGAGATGTCCTTGATCGCCACCACGCCGCCGAATCGCAGGGTGATGTTTTTCATCTCCATCACCACGCCGCCGATCTTGCGGCCATCCTCGGTGACATATCCGTCGTCGGATGCATCCAGCATCGTCTACTCCTCAAACTGCGGGTGAACGGGACGGCGGGCGGGGCGATGGCCGCAGGCCGAGCGGCGCACGACCGGCCTCATTCCGCGGCCACCTTCTGATGCGACACCGGCACGACCGGCACGTCGACGATCTGCAGCGTGGCGCTGATCGACCCCTTGCGCCCGTCTTCATAGGTCACCTCGGTCGTGGTCGAGACCGTCTCGGACCCGTCATAGAGCGCGGCGATGATGTCGGCGTATTTGTCCTCGACGAACTTGCGGCGCACCTTTCGGGTGCGGGTGATCTCGCCATCGTCGGGGTCCAGTTCTTTGTGCAGCACCACGAACCGGTGCACCTGGCAGCCCGACAGCATCTCGTCGGCGGCAACCGATTTGTTGACCTCTTCCACATGGCTGCGGATCGTCTCCAGCACCCGCGGATGGCCCGCGAGTTCCTGGTACGAGGCATAGGCGATGTTGTTGCGCTCGGCCCAGTTGCCCACCGCCGTCAGGTCGATGTTGATGAAGGCCACGCAGCGGTCGCGTCCATTGCCGAACAGCACCGCCTCCAGGATGTCGGGATAGAACTTCAGCTTGTTCTCGACATATTTCGGCGCGAACATCGAGCCGTCAGCCATCTTGCCCACGTCCTTGGCGCGGTCGATGATCCGCAGATGGCCGCTGCTTTCCTCGATGAACCCCGCGTCGCCCGTGGCTACCCAGCCCTCGGGGTCCTTGGTCGAGGCGGTGGATTCGGGGTTCTTGAAGTATTCAACGAACACGCCGGGCGAGCGATAGAAGATCTCGCCATTCTCGGCGATCTTCAGCTCGACATCGGGCGCAGGCACACCGACGGTATCGGCGCGCACCTCGCCGTCGGGCTGGACGGTGATAAACACCGTCGCCTCGGTCTGACCATAAAGCTGCTTCAGGTTGATCCCCAGCGAGCGGTAGAAATCGAAAATTTCGGGCCCGATCGCCTCGCCCGCGGTGTATCCGACACGGAAACGGCCATAGCCCAGCGTGTCTTTGAGCGGTCCGTAAACCAGCACATTTCCGATCGCGTATTTCAGGCGATCCATGAAACCGACCGGGTGGCCGTCCAGGATGCGCCCGCCGACCTTTTTGGCGTGATCCATGAAATAGCGGAACATCCGCTGCTTCATCGGGCTGGCATCCTCCATCCGGATCATCACGTTGGTCAGCTGGGTCTCAAACACGCGCGGCGGCGCGAAGAAGTAGGTCGGGCCGATCTCGCGCAGGTCGGTCATCATCGTGTCGGCGCTTTCGGGACAGTTCACGCAGAACCCGCACCAATAGGCCTGACCGACCGAAAAGATGAAATCGCCCACCCAGGCCATCGGCAGATAGGACAGGATATCCTCGCTGCGGGTCAGGTGGTCGAACTCGGCCGAGTTCTTTGCGCTTTCGATCACGTTGCGGTTCGACAGAACCACGCCCTTGGGCTTGCCCGTTGTGCCCGAGGTATAGAGCATCACGCAGGTGTCGTCATAGGTGATCTCGGCGATGCGGCGGTCCAGCTCGGCATCGAACCGGTGATGCCCGGCGCGCCCCTCGGCCATGATGTCGCTCAGCGCGTTCATCTGGCTGTGGTCGTATTTCCGCATGCCGCGCTTGTCGGTGTACAGGATGTGCTTGACCTGGTGCATGTCCTGCTGGATCTCGATAACCTTGTCGACCTGCTCCTGGTCGCCGCAGACCACGTATTTCGCGCCGCAGTGTTCCAGCACATAGGCCATCTCTTCTGCGACCGAGTCCTGATACAGCGGCACCGGCACCGCGCCCACCATCTGGGCCGCGACCATCGACCAGTAATGCGCCGGACGGTTGCGCCCGATCACGGCGATATGGTCGCCCTTTTCAACGCCAAGCTCCAGGAACCCCAGCGCCAGCGCGCGGATCTCGGCGGCCGTTTCCGCCCAGGTCCAGCACTGCCAGATCCCGAATTCCTTTTCGCGGTAGGCCGGGGCATCCCCGAACTGCGTCGTATTGCGGTGTAGCAGCGCCGGAAGGGAGTGCATCCCCTCGGCGCCCGACTGCGTCTGAGCCAATTCTATCTCTCCTCCCCATCCGGCCCCGGGTTGGGCCGGAACGACGTCGCCGGGTCAGACCCGCGCGCCGCTGCCCCGATTAAGGACAAGGAGGACGATCAGCGTCAACTTTTTCGTGATGTTTTCTCAATTCTTACGAATTGTAACAGGGATGCCGGGGTGATGTTCCGATTTGTACGTCTTGTACAAATCGGAACATCACGCTTCAAAAAAGAGCGGCGTGGGTTTGCATTCTGCTTCTACGCCGAAACGCTAAAGAGAATATGATAACGGTCGTATATGCAGAGCGTGATAAATGGCAGCTTCGAGCTCGAAGCTGACGTTTGTCCTCGGCGACCCAAAGTAGCAGTGTTTGCGATCGTACGTTTCCAATATAAAGTTGCTGGATGCTCATTCAAAAGTGGGTGTTGAGCGGCGAAAAAGTGATCGAAAGGTACGGACCTTGGCCTTTTCTAATGATCTGATACCCGTATTCTTGCTGTGTGTCGCATGCTTCACCCTCGTCACAACTTTGCTGTACCGCCTGATGTACGCCGTGATACACAACCGAATTGCCGACGAACACATCAAGATTCTTGATTGGGGCGCATTCAGAATATCAGTGATACACTCGCTGTTGCTGACACTTGGCTTTAGCGTAACTCGAGACGACTTCACCGAATTGAGATCTGTTGCCAACCAGCAGGCCATAGAAATAGAGCGAATTTATAAAGGCTTGGGTTGGTCGAGCGACCCGGAAGCTGCGATCATAAGAGCCAAAGTGGCGGAACTGGCAAACGTCTTAGTCAATGAGGAATGGCCCCTTCTCAGGAAAGGCGAGCTTTCGTTGGCAGCAGACGCGCTAATGCGTGAGATCGGTACTGGCTTGATACATCTGCGGTCAAACGCAAACGAACCGATTGCAGAAGACCTTCTTACCAGTCATCTGGTTGTGCAAGAGACCCGTGCCACTCTCAGTTTGAATGTCCTGTCTGGCCCAACCCGGCTATTCTGGACGATCGCTTCAGTCGGTTTTGTTTTTACTGCGATTTGTTTGCTAGCATACCCCTTGAGTAGTGCTTCTACGGCGGTGATGGCGATGTTTGCGGCATTGAACGGAGCAGTGCTTTTTGGAATCGTCGTTATGGGGAATCCATTCGAGCGGATTGTTAAAGTCACACCAGTTTCACTTGAAAAGGTGATCGAAAGATCATTTTGAGGGTTAGCCTGAACACACAGCTTAGATAACCGCGTAGGGCGGTTTCGTTTGTTGTTTTTGGGCGGCTCAAGCCGCTTGCCGCGAATGTCGAGTTCGTCCCGCATACAAGACATCCAGACCTATCAACTCGAACGTCCTTGGCTTTGCGCCCTACAACCAATCCCGCAAAATCGGGATCAGTGGAACATCTGCCGCCGGCATCGGATAGTTGCGCAGATCGTTCGCGCGCACCCATTTCAGCGCCTGACCTTCTTTCGACTGCGGAATGCCCTGCCATTTGCGACAGGCAAACAGCGGCATCAGCAGATGGAAATCGTCATAGCTGTGGCTGGCAAAGGTCAGCGGCGCCAGGCACGAGGCCCAGGTGTCGATGCCAAGTTCCTCGTGCAATTCGCGGATCAGGGCGGCCTCGGGGGTTTCGCCCGGCTCGATCTTGCCGCCGGGAAATTCCCACAGCCCAGCCATGGCCTTGCCCTCCGGGCGCTGCGCCAGCAACACCCGCCCATCCACGTCGATCAAGGCGACGGCAGAGACGAGAACCGTTTTCATGGTCTCAATCCCGGACGCAAAACCGGGCTCCACTTTTGCTGGAATTGCTCAGATTTCACGACCGGTAATCCGCGTTGATCTCGATATACCCGTGGGTCAGATCGCAGGTCCAGACGGTGGCCTTACCCTCGCCCAGCCCCAGATCGACGGCGATCACCAGTTCCTGGCCCTTCATGTAGGCGGCGGCGTCTTCCTCGCGGTAGGTCGGGCTGACCCAGCCATTTTCGGCCACGAGAATATCGCCGAAGGAAATGCTGAGCGTGTCGCGGTCAGCTGCCGCGCCGGATTTGCCGATCGCCATGACGACGCGGCCCCAGTTCGGGTCCTCGCCCGCGATGGCGGTCTTGACTAGCGGTGAATTGGCGATGGCCATGCCGTGCACCTTGGCATCGGCGTCCGAGGCGGCGCCGGTCACGCGGATCTCGACGAATTTGGTGGCGCCTTCGCCGTCCTTCACCACCTGATGCGCCAGATCCAGCATCACCGATTCCAACGCCCGCGCGAACTCGGCACTGCCGGTGGCCTCCACGCCCGACGCGCCGGTCGCGCACAGCAGCAGGCTGTCCGAGGTCGAGGTGTCGCTGTCCACGGTGATGCAGTTGAAAGTCCGGTCGGTCTGCTCGGACAGCATCCGTTGCAACGCCGATTGGTCGATCTTCGCATCGGTGAAGATATAGACCAGCATCGTCGCCATGTCGGGTGCGATCATACCCGACCCTTTGACAATCCCCGCAATAGAGACTGTTTTTCCGTCAATCTCGACCTGCGCACTGGCGCCTTTGGGGAAGGTGTCGGTGGTCATGATTGCCCGCGCGGCCTGTTCCAACGCGTCGGCGCGCAGGCCGGCGGTCAGTTCGTCCAGCCGGGCCACGATCCGGTCATGCGGCAGCGGCTCGCCGATCACCCCGGTGGACGAGGTGAACACGCGGTTCTCCGCCACACCGGTCGCCTGCGCCACGGCTGCGGTGATCTGCTCGACCGATGCCTGCCCGTACTGCCCTGTAAAGGCATTGGCGTTGCCCGAGTTCACCAGGATCGCCGCCGGCCCGTCGCTGGGCCCACCGATCTTGTCTTGGCAATCCAGCACCGGCGCCGCACGGGTAGCCGAGCGGGTGAACACACCAGCCACCGCGGTACCCGGATCGAGCACCGCCAGCATCACGTCGGTGCGGCCCTGATACCGCACCCCGGCGGCGACGGTGGCGAACCGCACACCGTCGATGACCGGCAGATCAGGAAAGGCCGCGGGGGCCAGCGGAGACACCTTGGTGATCTTGGCCACGCCGGGTTACTCCTGAACCAGGTCCAGCTTGCGGACCACGTCCGGGGTCAGGCCCTCGACCTCGGGGCGCTCGACGTTGCCGGCTTGGGTCAGTTCGTCGATCTTGGCCTGAATGGCCTCCTGACGAACGGACTGGGCCAGTTCATCCCGCACCGCCGCAAACTCGGGCGCTTCGGATTTGCGTTTGTCGTTCAGGACCACGACATGCCACCCGAACTGGGTCTGCACCGGGTCCGAGACCTGACCTTTTTCCAGCCCGATCACGGCCTGTTCGAATTCGGGCACCATCTGCCCCTTGCCGAACCAGCCCAGCGCGCCGCCATTGGGACCGGACGGGCCGGTGGATTTCTCCTTGGCCAGCTCGGCAAAATCGGCCCCGTCATCCAGTTGCGCCTTGATCTCTTTGGCCTCGTCCTCGGTCGCAACAAGGATGTGGCTGGCGTTGAACTCGTCCTCGCCTTGGAAGTCCGCGAACTGCGCGTCATAGGCGGCCTGGATCGCGTCGTCGGTCACCTGGGCATCGGTGATCTGGTTCACCGTCTGCACCGCCTTCAGCGAGCGCTCTTCGTTGGTCAGCATCAGAGCGTTCAGGCGGGTCAGCTCGTCCTGCTCCTGGCTGAGCAATTGTTGCTGGATCAGCTGCTCGACGATGAACTGGTACAGGACCTCGTCTTCCAACTGCTGATATTGCGGCGGCAGGCCAGCCGCGGTGGCAATCACGTGACCCAAAGTGATCTCGTCGCCGTTGACGCGCGCCACAACCGTATCGGCAGAGGGTTCGGTTTCAGCGGCGACAGGCAGGGCCATCATGGCCGCAAGAGCCAGCGATGGCAGAAAAGTGAGACCTTTGGGCATGAATTCATCCTATATTCTGGCCGCGACAGGGCGTGGCGTTGACACTCTGGAACCTGCCGCTTACATCGCTTGCAGCCTTTGACAGGACCATCTTTTCCTCCCAGCTATCTATGGGTTGCGCGCAAGGTGGGCAAGCCTGTCGCAACCAAGACAAGAAAAGATCCGCTGGAGTGAACATGCTGGGACTCGGTACGCTTGCCAAAAAGGTGTTCGGAACACCGAACGACCGCAAGATCAAGGCAACCCGCCCGCTGGTCGAAAAGATCAACGCGCTGGAGCCGGAGTTCGAAAAACTCTCGGATGACGATCTGAAAGCCAAGACCGAAGAGCTGCGCAAGCGGGCCAACGAGGGCGAGAGCCTAGATGACCTGCTGCCCGAGGCTTTCGCCAACGTTCGTGAGGGCGCCAAGCGCGCGCTGGGTCTGCGGGCCTTTGACGTGCAGCTCATGGGCGGCATCTTCCTGCATCAGGGCAATATCGCCGAGATGAAAACCGGCGAAGGCAAGACCCTGGTCGCCACCTTTCCCGCCTATCTGAACGCACTGACCGGAAAGGGCGTGCATGTCGTCACGGTCAACGAATATCTGGCAAAGCGTGACGCCGAATGGATGAGCAACGTATTCGGCGCGTTGGGTATGACCACCGGCGTGATCTGGTCGGGCCAGCCCGATGCCGAGAAAAAAGCGGCCTATGCATGTGACATCACCTATGCCACCAACAACGAGCTGGGCTTCGACTATCTGCGCGACAACATGAAGGCGGATCTGAACGAGGTCTACCAGAAGCACCACAATTTCGCGATCGTGGACGAGGTCGACTCGATTCTGATCGACGAGGCGCGCACGCCGCTGATCATCTCGGGTCCATCCCAGGACCGGTCCGATCTGTACACGGCCATTGACGGTCTGATCCCGTCCCTGCAGGACGATCACTATACGATCGACGAGAAGTCCCGCAGCGTGACCTTCACCGATGAAGGCAACGAGTTCCTTGAAGAGCAGCTGCACGCCAGTGGCCTGCTGCCCGAGGGCCAGTCGCTGTACGACCCTGAAAGCACCACGGTGGTGCACCACGTCAACCAGGGCCTGCGCGCGCACAAACTGTTCCAGCGGGACAAGGACTACATCGTGCGCGACGGCAACGTGGTTTTGATTGACGAGTTCACGGGCCGGATGATGCCGGGCCGCCGTCTGTCCGAAGGCCTGCACCAAGCGATCGAAGCCAAGGAAGGCGCGCCCATCCAGCCCGAAAACGTGACTTTGGCCAGCGTGACTTTCCAGAACTATTTCCGCCTCTATGACAAGCTGGCCGGCATGACCGGTACCGCCCTGACCGAGGCCGAGGAATTCGCCGAAATCTATGGCCTGGGCGTGGTTGAAGTGCCGACCAACAAGCCGATCGCCCGTGTCGACGAGGATGATCAGGTCTATCGCACCGCGGCCGAGAAATACGCGGCCATGATCGAAGAGATCAAGAAGGCCAACGCCAAGGGCCAGCCGGTTCTGGTGGGCACGACCTCGATCGAGAAGTCCGAGATGCTCAGCGAGATGCTGACCCAGGAAGGCATCAAGCACAATGTCCTGAACGCCCGCCAGCACGAGCAGGAGGCCCAGATTGTGGCCGAGGCCGGACGTCTGGGCGCGGTAACCATCGCCACCAACATGGCCGGCCGCGGCACCGACATCCAGCTGGGCGGCAACGTTGAAATGAGCGTCATGCAGGCGCTGGCCGAGAACCCCGAGGCCGACCCAGCCGAACTGCGCGCCCGGGAAGAGGCGCGTCATGCCGAAGAAAAGCAAAAGGTGCTGGAGGCCGGCGGTCTGTTCGTTCTGGCCTCGGAACGCCACGAAAGCCGCCGCATCGACAACCAGCTGCGCGGCCGCTCGGGCCGTCAGGGCGACCCGGGCCGCACCGTGTTCTTCCTCAGCCTGGAAGACGACCTGATGCGCATCTTCGGCTCGGAACGGCTGGACAAGGTTCTGACCACCCTGGGCATGAAAGAAGGCGAAGCGATCGTCCACCCTTGGGTGAACAAATCGCTGGAGCGCGCGCAGGCCAAGGTCGAAGGCCGCAACTTCGACATGCGCAAGAACGTTCTCAAGTTCGACGACGTGATGAACGATCAGCGCAAGGTGATCTTCAACCAGCGACGCGAAATCATGTCGACCGACGATCTGTCCGAAATCGTTTCGGACATGCGCGAACAGGTCATCGACGATCTGATCGACCAGTACATGCCGCCCAAAACCTACGCCGACCAGTGGGACACCGACGGGCTGCACGCGGCCCTCAAGGAAAAGCTGAACATTGATGTTCCGGTGCAGGAGTGGGCAGCCGAGGATGGGGTCGATGACGACGTGGTTCGCGAGCGCCTGATCAAGGCCACCGACGAGATGATGGCCCAGAAGGCCGCCGCCTTCGGCCCCGAGAACATGCGCAACATCGAAAAGCAGGTGCTGCTGCAGACCATCGACAGCAAGTGGCGCGAGCACTTGCTGACCCTGGAACATCTGCGCTCGGTCGTGGGCTTCCGCGGCTACGCCCAGCGCGATCCGCTGAACGAATACAAGACCGAAAGCTTCCAGCTGTTCGAGAACATGCTCGACAGCCTGCGCGAAACGGTTACCCAGCAACTGGCCCGCGTCCGCCCGCTGACCGAAGAAGAGCAGCGCGAGATGCTGGCACAGATGCAGGCGCAGCAGGCCCAGATCAAGAAAGCCGCCGAACAGGCCGAAGCGGTGGCCGAGGCGCAGGCCTCGGGCGATGCGCGGCCCGGCTTTGTCGAGGACGACCCGTCAACCTGGGGTAATCCGTCGCGCAACGATCCCTGCCCCTGCGGGTCCGGCAAGAAGTTCAAGCACTGCCATGGTCGGCTTGCCTGATCCGGTCAGATTCCCGACATAATGAGTCCGCGTCGCGGCCACATATTGGCCGCGATTGTTAAGCACTCTCCGACTCGCTCCTTCAACTGGGGAGGGTGTCTTGTTTGTAATTCGGAACTACGTGACCACAGGTGGCACGGTCGCATGCGCCTTGGCCATCGGCTACCTGATGCAGAACGGACCGGCCTCGCAGCCGGACGTGCAGGAAACACGTCAGGCGATGATCCAGCCGTCTGGTGAAGGCACCGTGATTGCCGGGTTGGAAGGAATCGTGCTGACCTCGGCAACGCCGACCGCGTCCACGGCCCCCGAACCCTCGGCCAAGGTTCCGCCCCGGGCTGAGCCTGCCGTTCCTCAGGCGCAGGTCAACTGCGATCTCCGGGCCCGCGCAATGGCGGCCCCCAATGCGACAGCACGTTTGACCCTGAAGGCCCCCTGCAACCCCGATGAAACCGTCGAGCTGCACCACAGCGGCATGACGTTCAGCGCCCGAACCGACAAGGACGGTCGTCTGGACCTGTCCATTCCCGCCCTGTCGGAATACGCCATTTTCCTGATCTCGTTCCAAAACCAGCGCGGCACTGTCGCCACCACTCACATTCCTGATTTTTCAGATTATGACCGCGTTGCGCTGCAATGGACGGGGGACACCGAATTGCAGCTGCACGCGTTGGAGTTCGGTGCATCCTATGGCGAAGCCGGGCATGTCTGGTCGAACACCAGCAGTTCCGGCACCGGGCAGGTTGTCCACTTCGGCATTGCCGGCGCGCGCAGTGTCGAGATCTATTCGATCCCCCGCAACGCGGCCGACGCAAATGGCACCGTCGCCCTGAGCGTCGAGGCCGAAGTGACTCCCCGGAATTGTGGACAGGACCTGGATCTGCAAGTGCTCGAGTTGCTGGACGATCAGGGGCTGCGGTCGCGAGAGCTGTCGATCACCCTCCCGGCCTGCGACAGCGGACAGGACTTTCTGGTGTTGAATAATCTGTTCCAAGACCTGACAATCGCCGCAAAGTAACGGCAGGCAGGTCAACAGGTCTTTATGAAGTATCTTCGCGCGACGATGACGATGTTGTCGTTGATGGCTGGCGCTTCAGGCGCCCTCGCTCAGGACATCACGCTGACCTCGCATGACGGCAAGGTCGAGATCACCGGGAACCTGTTGGGGTTTGATGGTGAGTTCTACCGTGTGGACACCCAGTTCGGCGAGCTGACGGTGGATGGATCCGGCGTTACCTGCGACGGTCCGGCTTGCCCCAACCTGATCGACTTTGTGGCCGAAGTGCACTTCTCAGGCGCATCGGTGATGGCCGAATCCCTACTTCCGGCGTTGATCGAAGGCTTTGCGCAACGAGAAAACCTGAACGTGCTAAGCGAAGGCACAGACCCTGCGCAGCTTGTCTTTGCCCTGAGTCAGCCGGATCGAACCGCCCCTTTGGCGCGGTTTTTCCTGCGCGTTTCGGACACCGACCGCGGTTTTGCCGATCTGACCGCCGATCAGGCAGACATCGCTTTGGCGATGCGCGAAATCCGCCCGCAGGAGGCCGCGGCGGCGCAGGAAAACGGTCTGGGCGACCTGTCCCGACCGCGCCGGTCGCGGGTGGTGGCTCTTGGCGCGCTGGTGCCGGTGGTCTCATTGGACAATCCGATCCAGCAGATCTCGGTTTCGGACCTGGCGCGGGTCATAAATGGCGAGGTCGCCAACTGGGCACAGCTCGGTGGCCCGGATGCCCCCATCGCCATTCATCTGCCGGATGTGACAACCGGTGTTGGTCAGGCCGTGCAAGACCAGGTGATGCAGCCAGCCGGTGTGCAGGCGCATGAGGACGTGATCCGCCACACCCGCAGCGCGGAACTGGCAGCAGCGGTTGCGCGCGATCCGTTCGCACTCGGTATCGTCAGCCACGCTGACCCGCAAAACGTGCGCAGTCTGCCGCTGGCCGGCGGATGCGGTCACGCATTGCGCGCCACGCGCGCCGCCATCAAGACCGAGGACTATCCGCTGACCCTGCCGATGTTCCTGTATCTTCCACAGCGGCGCCTCCCGAAGATCGCCCGCCAGTTTCTGGCGTATGTCCAAAGCCCCGAGGCACAGATGGTCATCCGGCAAGCCGGTTTCGTCGACCAGTCCCACGAACTGGTACGTCTTGGGCTTCAGGGCGACCGGTTGGCCAACGCCATCACCTCGGGTGGGTCCGAGGTGGGTCTGGAAGAACTGCAACGGATGATCGAAACTCTGCGCCCGCTGTCGCGCCTGTCGGTGTCTTTCCGGTTCGAGCCGGGATCGTCGCGGCCAGACGCGCAGTCGCGATCGAACATCCTGCAAATGGCGCAGGCGCTTGAATCGGGCCAGTATGACGGGCGCAAACTGGTCTTCGTCGGATTCAGTGACGGAGACGGTGCTGCGGAAACCAATGCCCGCATCGCCTTGCGGCGCGCACAGACAGTGCGGAACGCGATCCTTGCCGCGATCGAAACCGCCGTCCCCGAAACCGTCGAGATCGCCGTCGAAGGTTTCGGTGAAGCCATGCCCATGGCCTGCGACGACACGGAATGGGGCCGCAAGGCCAACCGTCGTGTCGAAGTCTGGGTGCGCTAGCGGTCAGAGATAACCTTCCGAGCGGAAGCTCAGCTCGGTCGATTTGCCGATGATCAGGTGGTCGTGCAAGGTCAGCCCCAGTGCGGCGCAGGCATCGTTGATGCGGTTGGTCATGTCGATATCCGACTGCGACGGGGTTGGATCACCCGACGGATGATTGTGCACCAGGATCAGCGCCGAGGCGTTTAGTTCCAGCGCGCGTTTGGCGACCTCGCGCGGGTAGACGGGTACGTGATCGACGGTGCCCTTGGCCTGCTCCTCATCCGCGATGAGCACGTTCTTGCGGTCCAGGAAGAACACGCGGAACTGCTCGATCTCGCGATGCGCCATGGTGGTGTGGCAATAATCCAGCAACGCGTCCCAGCTGGAAATCACGTGCCGCTGCATCACCCGGGCGCGGGCCATGCGATGGGCGCAAGCCTCGAGGATCTTGAGGTCGGTGATGACCGTATCGCCCACGCCCTTGATCTGACGCAGGCGTTCCACAGGGGCGGTCAGCACCCGGTTGAAATCGCCGAATGTATCCAGCAGCAGCCGCGCCAGCGGTTTCACGTCCTGCCGGGGGATCGAGCGGAACAGGACCAGTTCCAGCAACTCGTAATCCGGCATCGCCCCGGCGCCGCCCGACATGAACCGTTCACGCAGGCGCTTGCGGTGGTCCTTGATATACGAGGGCAGCCGACCCGTGGGCAGCGGCGTCACCGGCGCTTCGTCAGTTTCGAACAGCGATGGGGCTTCGGCAAAAGCGTCCTTGGTCATGCGCCCATGATTGCCCCAGAATCGGTTTCCGAATGGTTAACGCGCCTCACCGGCCATGCGGGCCGTGGCGCGGCGCACGGCCAGATGCAGCAGGATCGAGAACACCCCCAGCGTCAGCATCGCAGCGAACATCAGGTCGGTCTTGGCGCGACCATTGGCCAGCAGCATCAGGTATCCCAGCCCCTGCGACGAGCCGACCCATTCGCCGATCACCGCCCCGATCGGGGCATAGACCGCCGCCAGCCGCATCCCCGAAGCCAGCGAGGGTAGCGCCGCCGGGATGCGGATATGCCACAACACGCTGCGCGGGCTGGCCTGCATGGTGCGGGCCAAGTCCAGATAGCCGGACGGCGTGCGCATCAGCCCGTCGAAAAACGACGAGGTGATGGGGAAATAGATGATCAGCACCGCCATCGCGACCTTGGACCACAGCCCATAGCCCAGCCACAGGGTCAGCAACGGTGCCAACGCAAAGACCGGCAGCGCCTGGGTGAACACCAGCATCGGCTGCACCAGCACTCGCGCAGCGCGGGAATTGGCTAGCTGCAGCGCGGTGACGACGCCCAGCACGGTGCCGCAGGCCAAACCGATCAGCACCTCGATGGCGGTGATCCAGGTGTGTTCGGCGATCAGCCAGCGGTTCTGCCACCAGGTCTCGGCCACCAATGCCGGGCCGGGCAGGATGAATTTCGGCAGGCCGGTCAGGGTGACGATCGCTTGCCAGAGGACCAGCGCAAACAGCGTCGCGGCAAGGGCCGAGAGCGTCTTCATGCCACCTCCTCGCGCAGCAGTTTCAGCAGCGCGCCCTGCGTCTCCAGCGTTTCCAGATCGTCCACCTTCCGCGGCACCGGCGCGTGAGGCGGTTGGCATGGGGTCAGGCCGTGTCGCGTCATCACCATGATCGACTGGCCCAGACGCGCGGCCTCGGCCGGGTCATGGGTAACCAGCAGGACGGTCCGTCCCTGCAAAGCCTCGGCAGCCAGATCCTGCATGTCTGCACGGGTGCGCGCATCCAGCGCAGAGAACGGCTCGTCCAGCAGGATGATCGGCTTGTCTTCCATCAGGGTCCGGGCCAATGCCACCCGCTGACGCTGCCCGCCCGAAAGTTCCGAGGGCTTCTTGGTCATGTGGTCCTGCAGCCGCATCCGTTCGATCAGCCGGGCGCGGCGGTCCTGATCGACCCGCTCGCCGCGCAGCCGGGCGCCCAGCGCCACGTTCTGCGCCACCGTGGCCCAGGGCAGCAGCAGATCGTCCTGCGCCATGTAGGCTACGCGCTCGGCCACCGGCAGCCTGTCGCTGGCGCGGATCTCGCCGGTGAACTCGGCCCCGGTCGCCAACCCGGCGATCAGGCGCAGAACCGTGGTCTTGCCGACCCCCGATCCGCCCAGCAGGCAGGTCCACTGCCCGGTCTTCAGCGACAGGGTCAGCGGCGCAAACAAGGGCGCGCTGTCGATACTAGCCTGTCCGCTGATGGTCAGATCAGGGGGCGGGGTCATGGGGTCAGACCCATCTGCCAGAAGTTCACCTCGAGCTCGGTCGCGGTGCGGAAGGTCTGGCACAGGCGATCCCAACGCGGTGTGGTACGGAAATCCGCCCCAAGTCGCCTTGATAGAGCCGAATCCAGCAGTTCACCCACAGCCTGACAGGCTTCCTGATATTCACTGCTGGAATAAGCGTTGATCCAGTCGCGATAGGTGTCCGAGGCGGCCTCGGCCGCCAGCCGTGTGCCGATTTCCCCGTATCCCATCACGCAGGGCGCCAGCGCCGCCAGCAGATCCAGCAGATCACCGCTGTAGCCGGCCTCGAGTACATAGCGTGTATAGGCCAGGTTCTCGGGGCGTTCGGGCGTGGCGAACAGCTCGTCCTGGCTGATGCCCTCGGCCTCGCAAATGCCGATATGCAACTTCATCTCTTCGCTGATCAGACCGTTCACCGTGCGCGACGCGGCCAGCATCTCGGCATGCGTTTCCGATTTCACCACCGCCAGCGCCCAGGCGCGCGAGAAATGGATCAGGAACACGTAATCCTGCCGCAAATAATGCAGAAACGCCTCGCGCGGCAGGGTGCCGTCCTTCAGCCCCTCGACAAAGGCGTGGCGGGTATAGTCCCGCCACGGCCCCTGCGCCGCATCGCGCATCAGTGCGAAGGCTTTGCCATAGTCGCTCATTGCACGGTCACGTCGATGGTGATGTCGCTGACCGGGTTGATGCTGTCGATCATGCCGGAGTCTTTCAGAAAGGCCTCGAACCGGGCATAGCGGCCGGCATCAAAGCCCGCCGGGCGCAGCGCGAAACGCGGCAGCGTGTCGACCCAGGCGCGGGCGTTCAGCTCGTCCTGCAGCTCGGGCGAGGTGGCGGCGAAGATCTCCCAGCTTTTTTCCGGGTTGTTCACGATATACTGCGTGGCCTTCTCGGTTGCGGCCAGGAAGCGGGCAATCATGTCCTTGTCCATCGTTTCGGGGTTGGCCACATAGATCAGCTCGTCATAGGGAGGCACGCCTTCTTCCTCGATGTAGAAGCAGCGGCCCGGAACGCCTTCGATGTCCATCTGGTTCAGCTCGAAATTTCGGAAGGCGCCGATCACGGCATCCACCTGCCCCGTCATCAGCGACGGCGACAGCGAGAAGTTGACGTTGATCATCTCGATATCGTCCAGCGACACGCCATGCGCATTCAGCATCGCGGTCAGGATCGCCTCTTCGACACCGGCAACCGAAAAACCGATCTTCTTGCCCTTGAGGTCGGCCAGCGATTTGATCGGGCCGTCCTCGAGAACCAGCAGGCAGTTCAGGGGCGTGGCGACCAGCGTCCCGACCCGTTTCAGCGGCAGGCCCTCGTGGATCTGCAGGTGCAGCTGCGGCTGGTACGACACGGCCAGATCGGCCTGACCGGCGGCCACAAGGCGCGGCGGGGCCGACGGATCGGCGGGCGGGACGATTTCGACCTCAAGCCCCTGTTCGGCGAAATAGCCGTTTTCCTGCGCCACGATGATCGGCCCGTGGTCGGGATTCACGAACCAGTCCAGCAGGACGGTCATCTTGTCCTGCGCCCAGGCGGGCGCGGCGGCCAGCAGGGCAAGGGCGGTGATCAGTTTCTTCATGGTCTGCGTTTCCTTTTGCTTCACGACGTTGCGGCGGCGACCAGAACGATCCGGCCGGGCCAATGGGGGTGGAGTTCCTCGGCTGCGCGCCAGGCGCGCAGCCCGGTGGTACAGCAGAGAGCCAGCGTTTTGCCCTTGTTAGGGTCGGTTTTCAGCGCCTCTACCGTCAGGCGGCGGGCGTTAGGATGGATCGGCCTGGGCGCCTCCTCGACGCTGCGCAGATCGACGATCAGGTCGTCCGGGGTCAGCTGCGCGGGCGCGACAAAGGGGAAATGGCTGTCGGGCTCCGGCGCGGTGTCAAAGCGGAATCCGCTGCTGGAGCAGGTACGGCCATCCACCTGCACTATCTGGCCCAGGGGCGAGGGATCGAGGCCCAGGATCACGCCCAGCGCCATCTGCACCTGCATCGCGCCGACCATGCTCACGACCGGGCCCAGAACGCCTGCGGTGGCGCAGCTGGCGCCGCTGTCGGGCGCGTCGGGAAACACCGCGCGCAGAGACGGCGCGCCGCCGCAGAACCCGCCGACATACCCCGACAGGCCCAGAACCGAGGCGCTGATCAGCGGCGTGCCCTGCGCCAGGCAGGTATCCGACAGCGTATAGCTGGCCGCGTAGCTGTCGGCGCAGTCCAGAACCAAATCGGCCTCGCCCACCAGATCGGCGGCATTTGCCGGTGTTAGAGCCTGTTTGTTGGCCTCAACGGTGATCTCACTGTTCAGCGCCCGGCAGCGTTCGGCTGCGGCTTCGGCCTTGGGGCGGGCGCAATCGGATTCGGTGAACAGCGTCTGGCGGTGCAGGTTCGACAGGTCCACCGTATCGGGATCGACGATGGTAAGATGCCCCACCCCGGCCCCGGCCAACAGCGGCAGCACGGGCACGGCCAGCCCCCCGGCGCCCACCACCAGAACCCGCGCGCGGGCAAGGCGGTTCTGCCCCTCGGCCCCGACCTCGGGCAGGATCATCTGGCGGGCGTAACGGCTCATCGCGTGACCTCGATCCACTGGCGCACCCGCGCTTCGGGGTCAGGGTTCAGGGTGATGTCGGTGACGACCGAGACGATGTCGGCCCCGGCCTGAAACACGCCCGGCGCACGCTCGACGCTCATGCCGCCGATGCCGACCAGGGGGATGTCGCCCACGCGCCGTTTCCACTCGGTCACGCGCGGCAGGCCCTGTTGGTGCCATTTCATCTTTTTCAGGATGGTCGGATAGACCGGCCCCAAGGCCACATAGTCCGGGTCCATCGACAGCACACGTTCAAGCTCGTCATCGTCATGGGTGGACACGCCCAGTTTCAGCCCGGCCTTGCGGATGGCGGGCAGATCAGCACCGTCCAGATCCTCCTGCCCCAGATGAATCCAGTCACAACCCACGTCGATGGCGGCCTGCCAATAGTCGTTCACCACCAGCACCGCGCCGTGATCGCGGCACAGGGCCTGCGCGGTGGCGATTTCCGCGCGCACCACCTCGTCGGGCTGATCCTTGATGCGCAGCTGCACCAGCTTCACGCCCAAGGGCAGCATCCGCCGAAGCCAATCGGTATGATCGAAGATCGGGTAGAAGCGGTCGAGCGTCATGACAGAAAGGCCTTTCCGATCACGGGGGTCGAGGGTTCGGCCATGTCGCGCGGCTCGATCGGGTCGGCCTGATGCGCCAATTGCCCGGCCTGCACCGCCTGCGCCATGGCCTGCGCCATCGCCACCGGATCGCCCGCACGGGCGACGGCGGTGTTCAGCAGAACCGCGTCATAGCCCAGCTCCATCGCGTGGGCGGCGTGGCTGGGCAGGCCGATGCCAGCATCCACCACCAGCGGCACGTCGGGAAACTCAGCCCGCATCGCACGGAGGGCGTATTCGTTGTTCAAACCCCGCCCCGACCCGATCGGCGCGCCCCAGGGCATCAGCACCTGACACCCGGCGGCCAGCAGGCGCTCGGCCACGATCAGGTCTTCGGTGGTGTAAGGGAACACCTGGAACCCCTCGTCGGTCAGAATGCGCGCGGCCTCGACCAGTTGGAACACGTCGGGTTGCAGGCTGTCGGTGTGGCCGATCAGTTCCAGCTTGATCCACGGCGTGTCGAACACCTCGCGCGCCATGTGGGCGGTGGTGACGGCCTCTTTGACGGTGTGACAGCCGGCGGTATTGGGCAGGATCAGCACACCCAGATCGCGGATCATCGACCAGAAGGCCTGACCGGCTCCGCCCGCGCCCTCGCGCCGCAGCGAGACGGTGGCGACACCCGCGCCGCTGCCCCGGAAGGCCTGTTCCAGGATCGCCGGGCTGGGATATTGCGCGGTGCCGAGCATCAGCGGGTTGGGCAGTTCGGTGCCGTAAAACGTCTTCATCTTCAGCCCCCCTGCATCGGTGCGACGACCTCGACCCGGTCGCCCTCGGCCAGTTTGTGCGCGATGCGCAGGCTGGAAGGCACGAATTCCTCGTTCACCGCGGTGGCAACTCGGCCGGAAAAGCCGCATTCCGCCAGCAAGTCGCCAAGGGTTTCGGCGCGGACCTCGCGCGGCGCGCCATTAAGCACAATCTTCATCGACCATCTCCGAATGTGTGTTTTCCAGCGCCAGATCGGCCACGCCCCGGGCCAGCGCCGGGGCCAGCAGGTAGCCGTGGCGATACAACCCGTTGGCATAGATCGTCCGCCCCAGCCGGCGGATGCGCGGCAGGTTGTCGGGAAAGGCCGGGCGCAGATCGACGCCGATCTCCAGCACTTCGGCCTCGCCAAAGGCCGGGTTCAGCGCATAGGCCGCACTGAGCAGCTCCAGCATCGAGCGCGCGGTGATGCGGCTGCTGTCCTCGGTTTCGATCATCGTTGCGCCCAGCATGTAGATGCCCTCGCCCCGCGGTACGACATAGAGCGGCATCCGGGGATGCAACAGCCGCACGGGCCGGGTCAGCGTCACGTCGGGGCAGCGGATCACCAGCATTTCACCCTTCACGCCGCGCAGGTCGTGCAGGATGTCGCGCGCGTGCAGGCCCCGGCAGTCGATGGCGTTTTCCAGCCGCGACGGGGCCAGCTTGCGGAGGAATTCGACGCCCTTGTCCTGCAAACCGCGATAAAGGTCTTGCAGGGCGCGGCGAGGGTCCAGATGGGCCTCGTCGGCGAAGAACAGGCCTTGGGAAAACCCGTGCAGATCAGGCTCTAATTCAGCGATTTTCGCTTGATCGACCTGCGTGAACCCCTCGGTCCGGCGGGCAAAGCGGCGCAGGTCGGGCAGGTCGCGCGTGTTGGCCACGACCAGCGTTCCCTGCCGCGCGACCCGGGTGCGGGCCGCCCACCAGTCGATCGCCTGCTGCCCCAGCCTCAGCACCGGTTCCTCGGCATTTTCATATTCGCACCACGGCGCCAGCATGCCGCCGGCCCACCAGGAACACCCATGCGGACCGGGCGGCCCGCCCGGATCGAACACCTGCACCCGCGCGCCCCGCGCCACCAGTTCCGAGGCCACTGCCAAGCCGGCGACGCCTGCACCTATGACCGACCAGACCGTCACGCCGGCCATACACGGTGGAAGTGATGTACCGGCCCGTGGCCCGAGCCGACCTGCAACTCATCCGCGCGGGTGATCGCGCCTTGCAGGTAGTCATGCGCCTGCGCCACCGCATCGACCAGAGGCAGCCCCTTGGCCAGAACGGCCGCGACGGCCGAGGACAGGGTGCATCCGGTGCCGTGGGTGTTGCGCGTGTCCTGACGGGGCGCGGTAAATTCACCGATGACGCCGTTCTGATCGATCAGCAGATCATGGCAGGTATCGCCCTTGCCGTGTCCGCCTTTCATCAGGACGGCCCCAGCCCCCAGGGTGCACAGGTCATGGCCCTGCGCGACCATCTCCTCGGGCGTTTCGGCGACCAGCCGGTCCAGCAGACAGGCGGCCTCGGGCAGGTTCGGGGTCAGGACGGTGGCGCGGGGCAGCAGCACCTCGCGCAACGTTTGCACCGCCTCGCGCGCCAGCAGGGCATCGCCCGATTTGGCGATCATCACCGGGTCCAGCACGATGGGCCCGGCAAAGCCGGACAGGCCGTCGGCGACGGTTTGGATGATCTCGGGCGTGGCCAACATGCCGATCTTGACCGCGCGCACGTCCAGATCGGACAGAACCGCGTCGATCTGCGCGGCAATCACGTCCAGCGGGATACCATGCACAGCGGTGACCGCCTGCGTGTTCTGGGCGGTGACCGCGGTGATGACACTGGCACCGAACACACCCAGCGCCGACATCGCTTTGAGATCGGCCTGAATACCGGCCCCTCCGCCGCTGTCGGATCCTGCGATGGTCAAAGCGATATGCGCCATGTCGCTCCCTTCTTACATGTGGGGCAACGCGGGCATGGAAAACGTCTGAGTGTTTTAGACCGTTCCCTCCGCCGGTATTGCCCGGATCAGGTTCGATGGGTTGGCTCGCGCCTCTCAGCCCCGGCTCCGGGGCACCCCAACGGTTGGCGCGGACATTCTCAAGGCTGAGGCCGAGAATCAAGGGCCAATTCCGCGCAGTTTCGGTCCAAACTGGACTTAGGAAACAAAAAAGCCGGCGATGATACGCCGGCCTTTCGGTCTCTGGAACGCTGGGATCAGCTTTGCATTCTCTCCCAGAAGGATTTGACGGATGAGAAAAAGCTTTTCGATTCCGGGTGGTTGTCCTCTCCCAAATCGTCGAACTCCTGCAGCAGCTCTTTTTGCCGCGCGGTCAGGTTGACCGGAGTCTCGACCGCAAGCTCGATGAACATGTCACCGATACCGCCGCCCCGCAGCGCAGGCATACCTTTGCCGCGCAGGCGCATCTGCCGGCCCGACTGGCTGCCGGCCGGAATCTGCACCCGGCCGCGGCCACCGTCGATGGTGGGCACCTCGATCGAACCGCCCAGCGCCGCCTTCGCCATGCTGACAGGCACGCGGCAATACAGGTTCGGGCCATCCCGCTCGAACAGTTTGTGCGGAGTCACCTCGACAAAGATGTAGAGATCGCCCGGAGGACCGCCGCGCATCCCGGCCTCGCCTTCGCCCGCCAAACGGATGCGGGTGCCGGTTTCGACGCCTGCCGGAATGTTGACCGACAGCGCGCGTTCCTTCTCGACCCGGCCCGAGCCGTGGCAGGATTTGCAGGGGTTTTTGATGATTTGCCCCAGGCCCGCACAGGTCGGGCAGCTGCGCTCGACAGTGAAAAAGCCCTGTTGTGCGCGTACCTTGCCCATGCCGGAACAGGTCGGGCAGGTGGTTGGTTCAACTCCGCCCTCGGCGCCGGTGCCCTCGCAGGACGAACAGGCCACGGCTGTCGGGACGTTGATGGTTTTCTGCAGGCCGGAATAGGCCTCTTCCAGCGAAACCCTCAGGTTGTAGCGAAGGTCCGAACCGCGAGCAGCCCGGCGTCCGCCGCCGCCACGCTGTCCACCCATGAAATCGCCGAACAGGTCATCGAACACATCGGAAAACGCGCTGGAGAAATCGCCCGATCCAAAGCCGCCACCACGCTGGCCGCCGCCCATGCCATTCTCGAACGCAGCATGGCCGAACCGGTCATACGCGGCCTTTTTGTCAGCGTCGCGCAGAACGTCATAGGCCTCGTTGGCCTCTTTGAACAGGGCCTCGGCGTCCGGGTTGTCTTTATTGCGATCGGGGTGCAGCTCTTTCGCCTTCCGGCGAAAAGCTTTCTTGATCTCATCCGCCGAAGCACCCTTGGACACGCCGAGCACTTCGTAATAGTCGCGTTTTGACATCGGTATTTCCTTCTGCCTCAACGTAAACGGGCCGGCCCGGCATCCGGACCGGCCCGAATCGGCCCGGTTACCCGTTAGTTGCGCTTGTCATCGTCCAAGTCTTCGAACTCGGCATCGACGATGTCGTCATCGCCGGGACCCGCATCCGCGGCTGCCGGTTCGTCGCTGGCCTCTTCGGACTGCGCCTTGTAGATCGCCTCACCCAGTTTCATGGCCGCTTCGGTCACGTTCTGGATGCCAGCCTTGATCTTGTCGGCATTGTCCGACTCGACCTCGTCCTTGAGGGCCGCCAGCGCCAGTTCGATGGCCTCGATGGTCGACGGATCGACCTTGTCGCCATGCTCCTCGATCGATTTCTCGGTCGCGTGGATCAGGCTTTCGGCCTGGTTCTTGGCTTCGACCAGCTCCTTGCGTTTGCGGTCGGCTTCGGCGTTTTCCTCGGCGTCCTTGACCATCTTCTCGATGTCTTCTTCCGACAGACCGCCCGAGGCCTGGATGGTGATCTTCTGTTCCTTGCCGGTGCCTTTGTCCTTGGCCGAAACCGAGACAATGCCGTTGGCGTCGATGTCGAAGGTCACCTCGATCTGAGGCATGCCGCGCGGGGCCGGCGGGATGTCTTCAAGGTTGAACTGGCCCAGGATCTTGTTGTCCGCAGCCATTTCACGTTCACCCTGGAACACCCGGATGGTCACGGCGTTCTGGTTGTCCTCGGCGGTCGAGAAGACCTGGGACTTCTTGGTCGGGATCGTGGTGTTGCGGTCGATCAGGCGGGTGAACACGCCGCCCAGAGTTTCGATGCCCAGTGACAGCGGGGTCACGTCCAGCAGAACCACGTCCTTGACGTCGCCTTGCAGAACACCGGCCTGGATCGCAGCACCCATGGCCACGACTTCGTCCGGGTTCACACCTTTGTGCGGCTCCTTGCCAAAGAACTTGGTCACCTCTTCGATGACTTTCGGCATCCGGGTCATACCACCGACCAGAACAACCTCATCCACGTCGCTGGCCGAGATGCCGGCGTCTTTCAAAGCGGCCTGGCAGGGCTTCAGCGACTTCTTGATCAGGTCGCCGACCAGCGATTCCAGCTTGGCACGGGTCAGCTTCATGACCATGTGCAGCGGCTGACCGTTCGCGCCCATCGAGATGAACGGCTGGTTGATCTCGGTCTGGGTGGTCGAGCTGAGCTCGATCTTGGCCTTCTCTGCGGCTTCCTTCAGACGCTGCAGCGCCATCTTGTCCTGGCTCAGGTCGACGCCGTGTTCTTTTTTGAACTCGTCGGCCAGGTAGTTGACGATGCGCATGTCAAAGTCTTCACCACCCAGGAAGGTGTCACCATTGGTCGATTTGACCTCGAACAGGCCGTCGTCGATTTCCAGGATGGTCACGTCGAAGGTACCACCGCCAAGGTCATAGACCGCGATGGTCTGGCTGTCCTGCTTGTCCAGGCCATAGGCCAGCGCTGCGGCAGTCGGTTCGTTGATGATCCGCAGCACTTCCAGACCGGCGATCTTGCCGGCGTCCTTGGTGGCCTGACGCTGAGCGTCGTTGAAATAGGCCGGAACGGTGATCACGGCCTGCGTGACTTCTTCACCCAGATAGCTTTCGGCGGTTTCTTTCATCTTGCCGAGGATGAAGGCCGAGATCTGGCTTGGGGAGTATTTCTGCCCGCGGGCCTCGACCCAAGCGTCGCCGTTGCCGCCATCGACGATGGCGTAGGGCACCATTTTCTTGTCCTTCTGGACTTCTGCGTCATCCACACGACGCCCGATCAGGCGCTTGACGCCAAAAATCGTGTTGTCGGGGTTGGTGACCGCCTGGCGTTTCGCCGGCTGCCCGACCAGTCGCTCGTCTTCGGTGAAGGCGACGATCGAGGGCGTGGTCCGCGCCCCTTCCGCGTTTTCGATGACCTTCGGCTGTGCGCCGTCCATGATGGCTACGCACGAGTTGGTGGTCCCGAGGTCAATCCCGATTACTTTTCCCATTTTTCGATCCCTTTCTTTTCAAGGCGATGTCCCGAGGCCGGAACCCGTTACGGCATCCCTGCCCCGATCTGCTGGGCGCGACAGGTCTACACCATCGCGCGTCCCGGCGTATATAAGGGCGAGGCCTGAGGCCTGCAAGCGTTGTGAAATGCAGGTTTTCGGGAATCTTGGGCCTTTTTTGGCAAGGATTTCGAAAGGAATGAGGTTTCTGTCATGACGCGCATGAATTTACGGGGGTTCGACATCCGAAAAGGCCATCTGGACGGCGCTGCTCAGCAGCAGATCATCGAGCTTTTGCGGCCGATTCTGAAAGCCGCTCCGCTGTTTCATCCCAGCACCGCTTCAGGGCGCAAAATGTCGGTTCGCATGACGTCTGCCGGAACGTTGGGCTGGGTGTCGGACGGGGCCGGATACCGGTACCAGGACGCGCACCCCAAGGGCATGGCGTGGCCTGCCATTCCGGACCCAATCCTGTCGATCTGGCGCGACCTTGCCGGAACCGCTCGAGATCCCGATTGCTGTCTGATCAACTACTACGGCGAAGGCGCAAAGATGGGAATGCACCAGGACAAGGACGAGGCCGATTTCTCGTGGCCGGTCCTGTCGGTTTCGTTGGGCGATGACGCCTTGTTCCGGATCGGCAACACGACCCGCGGCGGCAAAACCGAGTCCGTCTGGCTGAGTTCCGGCGACGTGGTCGTCATGGGCGGTCCCGCCCGGTTGGCCTATCACGGTATCGACCGGATCCGCTTCGGCTCTTCGCGCCTGCTGCCCAAAGGGGGCCGGATCAACCTGACGCTGCGCGTGGCAACCTAACGGCGCGCATCCCAGCTTTTCGAGATGTGCTTGCGGGTAAAGAACTCTCCCAGCAACCCGATCATCATCAGGGCGATACCGACCCAAAGCGCATATTCCCAGCTGGAATTGCGCGGAAAATAGTTGCGAAACACGAAACCGCGGCACTGATCGATCACGTGAAACAACGGGTTCCAGGCGAACATGGCCAGCATCCACCCGCCCAGCGCATTGCCCACGAACATCTTGCCCGAGAAGATCATGTTCATCCGGCGATAGACATTGCTGAGAATGGTGGAGGTCTGCGGCATCCACGGCTTGAGCGCCATGAAGACCAGACCGACCGCGCAGCCGGTGTACCACGCAAGGATCAGCATCGCGAACGCGCCGCCCGGGTCCTGCATCTCGATCGGATTGACCGCGACACTGTAGACGAACAGGATCACCAGGATTGAAACGACCTGCGTGTACAAGGTCCCGAAGGCGGCGGCCAAAAGCAGAACAATCATGTTCATCGGCGAATGCAGCATCATGGGGTTGTTGGTGCCTCCAAGCCCCGCGATCGCACCGACGGACTTGATGTGCGTCATGAACAGAAAGATGCCGGACAGGATGTACAGGATGAACTCACCCCGTATCTTGGCAACCCGTCCGCCCAGAAACGACATGATGAAATAGAACACGGTCGCCATCAAAACGACCTGGACGATGTTCATCATGATGGCGATTACGGCGTTGGAATGCTGCGAGCGGATGTTGCGGACCACGGCATGAAACACCAGTTCCGCAAGGTTGAATGCCCCACCCACAAGGCTGCTGCTTCGCTTGTAATAGAACACTCGAACGCTCTTTCCCGGTTTTGTTCCGCCAGCGTGGCACGAATTCCTTGCCGTTCCGTATCCGGCACAGCATAAGTTCGTCAGGTTTTCGGATCAACAAACCATGGAAACGGAGCATTTTTGTGACCTATGACGACCTCATCCCCGTGATCAGACGCCTGGCCCTGGAAGCGGGCGACAAGATCATGGAGATCTACGATGCCGATGATTTTGACGTTAAGGTCAAATCCGATTCCAGTCCCGTGACCGAAGCCGACGAAGCCGCCGATGCGCTGATCTCAGCCGGGCTGCGCGCCGCCTTCCCCGACATCCTGCTGGTGACCGAGGAACAGGCCGCATCGCACAGCAAGCAGGGCGACACCTTTCTGATCGTCGATCCGCTGGACGGCACCAAGGAATTCATCAACCGACGTGGCGATTTCACCGTGAACATCGCGCTGGTCGAAAACGGCGTGCCCACCCGCGGCGTGGTCTATGCCCCGGCCCGCGGGCGCATGTTCTATACCCTGGCCGATGGCCGCTCGGCCGAGGAAACTGGCGCCCTGGACAAGGACAAACCGGGCGAAGTGACCCCGATTTCAGTCTCTGATCCTGACAATTCGGCGCTTTTGGTGGTGGCTTCGAAATCGCATCGCGACCAGGCTACGGATGACTACATCAACAAATACCAGGTCAAAGACAGCAAGTCGGCGGGCTCCTCGCTGAAATTCTGCCTTGTGGCCACGGGCGAGGCCGACCTCTACCCGCGTGTCGGCCGCACGATGGAGTGGGACACTGCCGCAGGCCACGCGGTTCTGGCCGGTGCCGGGGGCCATGTGGTGCGTTTCGACGACCACACGCCGCTGACCTACGGCAAGGAGGGCTATGCCAACCCGTTCTTCATCGCCTATGCCCCCGGCGTCGAACTCAAGGAGGCCTGATGTCGGTTCTGATCGCGATCCCCGCCCGCTATGCCTCGACCCGCTATCCGGGCAAACCGCTGGTGCCGCTGACCGGCGCAACGGGAAAGCCCATGACCCTGATCGAAAGGTCCTGGCGCGCGGCCATGTCGGTCTCAGACGTCGACCGGGTGGTGGTGGCCACCGATGACGACCGCATCCGCGCCGCGGCCGAGGGCTTTGGCGCCGAGGTGGTGATGACCTCGGAAAGCTGCGCCAACGGCACGGAACGCTGCGCCGAGGCGCATGACAGGCTGGGCGGCGGCTACGAGATCGTGGTCAACCTGCAGGGCGACGCCCCCCTGACCCCGCATTGGTTCATCGAGGATCTGGTCAATGGCCTGCGCGCCGCGCCCGAGGCCGGCGTGGCCACGCCGGTGCTGCGGTGCGACGGCGAGGCGCTGAACGGGCTTTTGAACGACCGCAGGCATGGCCGGGTCGGCGGCACCACCGCCGTCTTCGCGTCCGATCACAGCGCGCTCTATTTCTCGAAGGAAGTGATCCCCTTCACCGCCGAAACCTATGCCGGGTTGGATCCGACGCCGGTGTTCCACCATGTGGGCGTCTACGCCTACCGCCCCGACGCGCTGGCCGCCTATCCCGGCTGGCCGGTCGGACCGCTGGAACGGCTCGAGGGGCTGGAACAACTGCGGTTCATGGAAAACGGGCGCAAGGTTCTGTGTGTCGAGGTCGAGGCCAAAGGCCGTCAGTTCTGGGAGTTGAACAATCCGCAGGACGTGGCCAAGATCGAAAGCATGATGGCTGCGATGGGGTTGGAATAGGCGCAAATTCCCCGTTCCGCGCGGGCAGCCTGGCAGCTAACTCATGACGGGCAGACATTCGGCAGGACCACGGATGACCAACATACTTGTGACCGGCGGCGCCGGATATATCGGATCTCATGCCTGCAAGGCGCTGGCGCAGGCGGGCTATGTGCCCGTGACTTATGACAACCTTGTCACCGGCTGGCAGGATGCGGTGAAATTCGGCCCCTTCGAACAGGGCGATCTGCTGGACCGCGCGCGGCTGGATCAGGTCTTTGCCAAGTACCAACCGGCGGCAGTGATGCATTTTGCCGCGCTCAGCCAGGTCGGCGAAGCCATGAGCGAGCCGGGCCGGTACTGGCGCAACAACGTCACCGGATCGCTGAACCTGATCGAGGCGGCCGTGGCCGCCGGTTGCATGGATTTCGTGTTTTCGTCCACCTGCGCGACCTATGGCGACCACGACAACGTGGTGCTGGACGAAACCACGCCGCAACACCCGCTGAACGCCTATGGCGCTTCGAAACGCGCGATCGAGGACATCCTGCGCGATTTCGAACAGGCGCACGGGCTAAACCACGTGATCTTTCGCTATTTCAACGTGGCCGGCGCCGACCCTAACGGCGACGTGGGCGAGTTTCACCGCCCCGAGACACATTTGGTTCCGCTGCTGTTGGACGCGATCGACGGCAAGCGCGACGCGCTGACCGTCTATGGCACCGACTACGACACGCCCGACGGCACCTGCATCCGCGACTATGTCCATGTCTGCGACCTGGTGGATGCGCATGTGCTGGGCCTGCGCTGGCTGGAGCAGGGCAAGGGCAGCCGGGTGTTCAACCTGGGCACCGGCACCGGGTTTTCAGTAAAAGAGGTGATCGCGCAGTCGCACAGCGTGACCAACCGCGAGGTGCCCTTCAATGTCGGCCCGCGCCGGGCGGGAGACTGCACCAAGCTGGTTTCAGGCTCGACCCGGGCCGAGGCCGAACTGGGTTGGCGGCCCAAACGGTCGCGGCTGGAAGTGATGATCGCCGATGCCTGGCGCTGGCATCAGAATGGCCACTACGAAAAGTGATCGTGCCATGGCCGCCGCACACCACCATGACGAAAACGCACCGGGCTGGGTGCGCAGATACCGCCTGCGCCTGAAACGCAAGCGCCTGTTGTGGCGGTCCTTCCGCAGCCGCCACGCGCTGACGCCGGTTTCGGACAAGACCCGTCTGATCGCGCGCACCAACATTCTGGCCTTTACCACCCTGCGCAACGAGATCGAGCGCCTGCCCTGGTTCTTGCGCCACTATCGCCGGCTGGGGGTTGATCATTTCTTGATGGTCGACAACGGCAGCGATGACGGTTCGACCACCTATCTGCTGAACCAGCCGGACGTGTCGCTGTGGCAGACGCAGGCCAGCTATCGCGAGGCGCGGTTCGGGCTGGACTGGCTGACCTGGTTGCAGATGCGCTATGGCCATGGCCACTGGACCCTGATGGTGGATGCCGACGAACTGCTGATCTATGCCCATCATGACAGCCGCACCCTGCATGACCTGACCCGATGGCTGGACCAAACCGGACAGCCGGCCTTTGGCGCGTTGATGCTTGATCTATACCTGAAAGGCCCGTTGGGCACGGCGCCCTGTGACCCCGAGACCGACCCGACCGAAACTTTGAACTGGTTCGATCCCGGCCCTTACAGGGCGCGCCGGCAAGAGCCGCTGGGAAACCTGTGGGTGCAAGGCGGCGTTCGCGAACGCGCCTTCTTTGCCGATTGCCCGGACCGGTCTCCGACCCTGAACAAGATTCCGTTGGTGAAGTGGGACCGCCGATATGCCTTCGTGAACTCCTGTCATTCAGCCCTGCCCCGACACCTGAATTTTGCCTATGGCGGGCCTTCCGGGCAAACCCCCTCGGGCGTCCTGTTGCACACGAAATTCCTGCCGCAAGTCGTTGAGAAGTCGCGCATCGAAAAACAAAGGCGCCAGCATTTTCATGATCCCGACCAATTCGGGCCATACTATGATGGCATCATTGCCGGGCCCGACCTTTGGACTCCACAATCAGAACGGTATTCAGGCTGGGCGCATCTGCAGAGCCTTGGACTGCTGTCAGCGGGCGGGTGGACGTGAACGGGGAATCCTGTGCCCCAAAAACCCGTGCTTGGCTAACGGCTTTTAAATACATTGCTTCGCAAGGTGCGAAAATGTCATAAAACGTTAGTGTCCGGCTCCCGTCTGGCCAAATGCGGACCCCGGACATGCTCGCGTATTACAAGAAGGTTGGGCAGCGCGTGAGCCTTTTGGATTCTTACCGGATGAGACTGCGGCGCAAGCGCCGTCTTGTGCGCTGCATCCGCCGAAGACGCGATCTGCGCACCGTCCGCAACAACACCCGGCAGATCCGGTCCGGTGATGTTCTGCTGATGAGCGTCGTGCGCAACGAAAAGATCCGCCTGCCCTATTTTCTGGACTATTACCGCAAGCTGGGCGTCCGGCATTTCCTGTTCGTCGACAATGACAGCACGGATGGCACGCTGGACTATCTCAAGGCGCAGCCCGATGTCTCGGTCTGGTATACGAATGCCAGCTATCGCCGTTCTACATTCGGGATCGACTGGTCCAACTACTTGCTGCGGAAATACGCCCATGGACACTGGGTCCTGACCGTAGATCCGGACGAGTTCCTGATCTATCCGTTCTGCGACACACGTCCCATCGACGCGCTGACCGACTGGCTGGACGGCACCGGGGTGCGCAGTTTCGGGACGATGCTGCTGGATATGTATCCCGAGGGGCCGATTCAGGACGCCACCTATCACGAGGGGCAGGACCCGTTCGAGATTGCCGCATGGTTCGACTCGGGCAACTACATGATCACCAAGAACCCGGCTTATGGAAACCTGTGGATTCAGGGGGGGCCACGGGCAAGGGTTTTCTTTCAGGACAAGCCCGCGAAAGCGCCCGCGCTGAACAAGATCCCTTTGGTCAAATGGGATCGGCGCTATGTCTATGTCAGCTCGACCCATGCGCTGCTGCCACGCGGCCTGAACCAAGTCTACGACGAGTGGGGCGGCGAGAAAACCAGCGGCGCATTGCTGCATGCCAAGCTGATCAACACGCTGGGTGACAAAGCCCGCGAAGAACTGCAGCGCGGTGAGCACTACCGCGCGTCCGGCGAATACAGGGCCTATGTCGACCAGTTGGAGAGCAAGCCGGTTTTCTGGTGCAAATGGTCCGAGAAATACATCAACTGGCGCCAACTTGAGATCCTGGGTCTGATGTCCAAAGGGAACTGGGCATGAGCGGGACTCTGGGCATCGTGATGCTGGTCCACACTGCGCTGGACCGGGCTGAGCAGGTTGCCCGGCACTGGACCGCGGCAGGTTGTCCGGTGGTCATCCACGTCGACCGCAAGGTCGACCCGGCTGTGCTCAAAGACTTTGTCGCGGCCTGCGGGGATGATCCGCTGATCCTGTTCTGCGACCGCCAGGTCTGCGAGTGGGGCGGCTGGGGTATCGTTGCCGCTTCGCAATCGGCCGCGACGCTGATGCTGGAGCGCTTTCCCGACATACGCCATGTCTTTCTGTCATCCGGCTCTTGCCTGCCATTGCGCCCGGTTCAGGATCTGATCGATTACCTGAGCGAACGGCCCCGCGTGGATTTCATTGAAAGTGCCACCACCGCCGATGTCAGCTGGACCGTGGGCGGGCTGGACCTTGAACGCTTTACCCTGAGGTTTCCCTTCTCGTGGCGCAAACACCGCAAGCTGTTTGACCGCTTCGTCAAGCTTCAGCGCGCGGTCGGATATCGACGGACAATCCCCAACGGGCTGATCCCGCATATGGGCAGCCAGTGGTGGTGCCTGACCCGGCAGACCCTGACCGCGATCCTCCAGGATCCCAAGCGAGAGGTCTATGATCGATATTTCCGGCATGTCTGGATCCCCGACGAAAGCTATTTCCAGACGCTGGCGCGGCTCTATTCCACCCAGATCGAAAGCCGATCGCTGACCCTGTCGAAGTTCGACTATCAGGGCCGCCCGCACATCTTCTATGACGATCACCTGCAGTTGCTGCGCCGATCCGATTGTTTCGTCGCCCGCAAGATCTGGCCGCGCGCCGACCGGCTGTATCAGGCGTTTCTGAACGATCAGTCCCTCGCCGGAAAACCCGCCGAGCCCAATCCCGGCAAGATTGACCGCGTTTTTTCCAAAGCGGTCGAGCGTCGTACCCGCGGCCGCGACGGCCTGTACATGCAAAGCCGTTTTCCCCGCCATGGCAGCGAAAATGGCCTGACCGCGTTTCCTTACTCCGTGTTTCAGGGTTTTTCCGAGTTGTTTGAGGGCTTTGACAGCTGGCTGGGCAATGCGTCAGGCGCCCGCGTCCATGGGCATCTGTTCAACCCCAAGCGCGCCGAATTCGCCGAAGGAGAGACCATCCTGAACGGGTCCCTCAGCGACAACGCCGTTTTGCGCGACTACAATCCGACGGCTTTTCTGTCGAACCTGATCTGGAACACCCGGGGCGAACGCCAGTGTTTTCAATTCGGCCCCGCCGACACCCAGAAGATCAATTGGTTTCTGGCGCGAGACAAGAACGCACAGGTCTGCGTAGTCACCGGTGCCTGGGCTGTTCCGCTGTTTCGGTCGAACATGAATTTCGCCGACATCCGCGCCGAAGCGGCCCGCCTGCAAAAGATCGAGACCGAACAGCTTGAGGTGCTGGATTCCGTGTGGACCAAAGCGCGCGTGCATGTTTGGTCAATGGCCGAATTCGTCGAATCTCCGATGGAACACCTGCAAACCGTTCTTGAAGAGATGGGCGCGACGCAGCCCAGCCATCTGATCGAGGCGCCGACGATGGTTGATCTGGCCGGGTTTGGAAAGTTCCTGCAAAACCTCAAGAACCAGGGAATGCACCCTCACCTGATGGGCGACTTTCCTGCCGACGATGTATTCGGCAATCAGACCCGTCCGTATCGCAAGCCCTACCTGGTGCAATGACCCCGCATGCCGACCGACTTTGACTATTTCATCATTCTTGCCGAAATGCGCACCGGGTCGAACCTGCTGGAGGCAAACCTGAATGCGTTGGACGGCGTGCAGTGTCATGGCGAGGCGTTCAATCCGCACTTCATCGGATACCCGAAAGCAACCGAAGTGCTGGGATATTCACTGGAAGACAGGGATGCTGCGCCGGACCGACTGATCGAAGCGATGCGTTCCGCGCCGGAGGGTCTGCACGGGTTCCGGTTTTTTCACTCGCACGACCCGCGGGCCCTGACGATGGCGCTGAACGATCCGCGCTGCGCAAAGATCATTCTCAACCGCAACCCGTTGGACAGCTACATCTCGCTCAAGATTGCGCGGGAGACCCAGCAGTGGATGCTGACCAACGTCAAACGCAGGCGCGCCACCAAGGTTGCGTTTGATGCGGACGAGTTTCGGGACTACGTGGAGGAGCAGCAGGCGTTTCAACTGAGTTTGGTCAATCAGCTGCAAAAAACGGGCCAGACCGCATTTTACATCGGTTACGAGGATCTGACCCAACTGGATGTTCTGAACGGACTGGCGGCATGGCTGGGGGTTGAGGCGCGTCTGGATCAACTGGCCCCGGCTCTCAAACCTCAGAACCCGGAACCGGCTTTGTCAAAGGTGACCAATCCCGAAGCCATGGATGCGGCCCTAGCGGCGCTGGACCGGTTCAACCTGCACCGAACGCCGAACTTCGAACCACGACGGGGGCCTGCCGTTTCGCGTCATATCGCGGCCGCGGAAACGCCGCTGATGTATCTGCCGATCCGTGGTGGACCGGAACAGATCGTGGTTCAATGGATGTCCGAACTGGATGGCGGCGAGCTGATCACCGACCGAAACCAGAAACAGGTGCGCCGCTGGATGAAGGCGCATCCGGGTCACCGGAAATTCACGGTCCTGCGACACCCGTTGGCGCGGGCACATTCGGTGTTTTGCGAACGGATCCTGGGCACCGGGCCCGGCGCATATGCCGGAATCCGCAACCGGCTGCGCAACGGGTTCAAGTTGCCGATCCCGGGACAGGTGCGCGATGGAAACTATTCGCTCGAGCAGCACTATCAGGCGTTTTCGGCGTTTCTTGAGTTTCTGCAGCTGAATCTTTCTGGCCAGACCCCAATCCGGGTCGACGGGCTGTGGTGCACGCAGGCCCGCATGCTGGAGGGGATTGCGGGCTTTGCCTTGCCCGACCTCATACTGCGCGAGGAAGAGATGGCCACCGCGCTACCGGATCTGGCCTGCGGCCTGGGGCACAATGCCCCGCCGAAGCCCGGCGTGCCCGCGCCGGACCAGCCCTATTCGTTGGATCAGATCTACGATGACAAGCTCGAAGCGCTGGCCGAGGAAACCTATCAGCGCGATTATCTGCAGTTCGGATTCGGGAAATGGCGGCCTATCAGGGACGCACGGTGATCAACGTACCTTCGTTCACCATCGCATAGATCTCTTCGATCTCTTCGTTCTTGACGGCGATGCAGCCAGCGGTCCAATCCGGCGTCTTCTTCGCGCGCTTGAGTTCCTTGCGCAGGTTCGGTTGGCCGTGAATGAAAATGTCTCCACCCGGGTCGAAGCCCATCGCCTTTGCCTTGGCGATATCCTGGCTGTTGGGATAGGAGATCCCCAGCGACAGGTGATATCGGCTGCGAGGATTGCGGCGGTCGATCAGGTAGGTGCCTTCGGGTGTGCGACCGTCTCCGCGCTTGACCTTTGTGCCGCTTGGAGCGAACCCAAGCTCGACATCATATTCGCGCAAGATCTGCTCGTGATGCAGCAGGTACATCTTTCGCGCGCCCTTGTTCACCACGATGGATGTCACCTCGGGTCCGTTGTAGGTCAGAAACCGGGGGCCCGCACTTCCACAAGCCGAAAGGCTCAGTGTTGCCAGTGCACCCAATCCAAATGCTCGACGATCCATGATTTCACTGCCTGCTCGTTTTTTCGTATAATGCCAAAATCCGGCAGAAACGGAAATCACTTTTTGCTGTTCATATGCTCGGTCAGGCGGCGTTCGATCGACTCCAGCCGGTCCAGCACCTCGTCCCGATAGGCATCCGTCTTGACTTCATCCTCGGCGTGGTGGGCATCCTGCATCGAATTCACGATCAGACCGACCAGCAGGTTCACGACCGCGAAGGTCGTGACCATGATGAAGGGCACGAAGAACAGCCAGGCGTAGGGATACACCTCCATCACCGGGCGGACGATGCCCATCGACCAGCTTTCCAGCGTCATGATCTGGAACAGGGTATAGGCCGACAGACCCAGATCACCGAACCACTCCGGAAAGCTGTCCGAGAACAGTTTGGTCGAGATCACCGCGCCAATATAGAACAGGATCGCCATCAACAGGAACACGCTTGCCATGCCCGGCAAGGCCGAAATGAAGCCCTCGACCACCCGGCGCAGACGTGGCGCAACCGATATCACCCGCAGCACCCGCAGGATCCGCAGCGCACGCAACACCGAAAGACCCGCACCGCCGGGCACCAAGGCGATGCCGACGATCACGAAATCGAAGATGTTCCAGCCATTGAGGAAGAAACGGCGCCCGTTGGCCACCAGTTTCATTGCGATCTCGGCCACGAAGATGGTCAGGCAGATGGTGTCGAGCAGCACGATCACCGGCCCGAATTTCGCCATCAGGCCGTCCGAGGTTTCCATGCCCAGCAGAACCGCGTTCACCAAGATGACGCCGGTGATGAATTGCGAAAACCGTGGGTTTTCGACAAAGGCCTGCAGGCGCTGCCGGATCGTCATGCGGAGGGTCTCCTGTCGGGTCATGGGGTCTCTGCCAGTTTGAAGCTGCCCACCAGTTCGCTGTGGGATGACCATCGAAATTGGTCAACCACTTGGACCCATTCAAGGGCATAGCCCGCCTGAACCAGAATTTTTGCATCACGCGCGAAGGTCACAGGGTTGCAGGACACATAGGCGATGACCGGACGGCGGGCCTGAGCCAGCTCGGCCACCTGGGCCTCGGCGCCGGCGCGCGGAGGGTCCAGAACCACGGCGTCGAAGCGGCGCAGCTCGTCCGGCATCAAGGGGCGGCGGAACAGGTCGCGCGCCTCGGTCGTGACCTGTTTCAATCCCGTGGACTTGCGCCAGCCCTTATCCAGCGCGCGGGTCATGTCGGCCGCGCCTTCAACGGCATGAACCTCGGCCCGTTGCGCCAGCGGCAACGAGAACGTGCCGCAGCCCGCGAACAGATCAACCACCCGCTTGGCTGGGCCGACAATCTCGAAAACAGCCTGTGTCAGAGCCTGTTCTCCATCTTTCGTGGCCTGCAGGAAGGCCCCCGGCGGCGGGACCACTGTGGCCGGTCCGAACCGCTGTTTTGGTGGGTTGCGCATGGCGATCACCTCGCCATCCCAGGCCAGCCGCGCCAGCCCGTGCTGCTCAGTCGCCTGCGCAAGCGCCAGTTCCAGCGGGCCATCCAGCGGCTTGCCGCCCTGCACCGCCACGTCCAGTCCGGCTTCGGACAGGGTCAGGGTGACCGACAACACTCCCTTGCGGCTGCCGCCCAGTTCGGCCAGCGTCTTGGCCACGGGGATGGCGGCAGTCAGAGCCGGGTCCAGCAGCTGGCAATCAGGAATCTCGTTGATCACGTCCGAGGCGCGCCCGTGGAACCCCGCCAGCGCGCCCTTCTTGGTGCGGCGCACAGCCATGGTGGCGCGGCGACGCGACTGCGGTGGCGACGTCAGGATCGGGCGCATCTCGGCCTGCAGCCCCTGAGCGGCCAAGGCGGTACGCACCACCTCGACCTTCCAATCGGCCACGAAGGCGTCCGAGGCATGCTGCAACTGGCAGCCGCCGCAGCTTTTGTAGTGGCGGCAGGGCGGCTTGACCCGATCGTCCGACGGCGTAAGCACCTTGATATCGGTCAGCACCGAGCCGTCCAACGCGCCGCTGACCCGCTCTCCGGGCAGCGTTCGGGGGGCATAGACCGGGCCCTCGGCGATGCCGTCGCCCTGATGCCCGAGGCGGAGAATGGTGTATTCCTGCGTCATGGCCTGCCTGATAGCCGGGCTGATGCGCCAACAAAACCCTTATTCGGCGGCCTCGGTCTGGATGAACCCGCCCGACTGGCGGTGCCAGAACCGCGCATACAACCCGCCCTGCGCGAGCAGAGTGTCATGCGGCCCGCTTTCCACGATGCGCCCGTGATCCAGAACGATGATCCTGTCCATCTCGCTGAGGGTGGACAGGCGGTGGGCGATGGCCAGAACGGTCTTGCCTTCCATCACCCGGTGCAGCGCGGTCTGGATCGCGGCCTCGACCTCGGAATCCAGCGCCGAGGTCGCCTCGTCCAGCACGAGGATCGGCGCGTCCTTCAGGATCGCGCGGGCCAAAGCAATGCGCTGACGCTGGCCGCCGCTCAGCTTGACGCCGCGCTCGCCCAGATGCGCGTCATAGCCCTTGCGCCCCTGCCCGTCCTGCAGATCGAGGATGAAATCATGCGCCTCGGCTTTTTTGGCGGCGGCGATCATCTGGTCTTCGCTGGCATCGGGCCGGCCGTACAGGATGTTGTCGCGGGCCGAGCGGTTGAACATCGCGGTTTCCTGCGTGACCATGCCGATCTGGCGGCGCAGGCTGTCCTGCGTGACACCGGCGATGTCCTGCCCGTCGATCAGAATTTGCCCATTTTCCCTGTCATAGAGCCTGAGAAGAAGCGAAACCAAGGTGGATTTCCCCGCCCCCGAGGCACCGACGATCCCCAGTTTTTCGCCCGGCTGCACCGTCAGCGTCAGGTCCGAGACCCCGCCCACGTCGCGACCATAGGCAAAGCTGACATCGCGGAACTCGATCCGGCCTTCGGGCACCGTCAGCTCGGAGGCGTCCGGCGCATCCTCGACGCGGTCGGGCCGCGCCAGGGTTTTCATGCCGTTCTCGATCTCGCCCACATGGGCGTAGATCCCCATCAGGGTGAAGCTGACCCAGCCCGTCATCTGAGCGATACGGATCGAAATGGCGCCCGCCGCCACGATATCCCCGGTGGTCGCCGACCCGGCCTGCCACAGCCACAGCGTCGCGCCCAACAGCAGAACCGGCAGAAGCCCCGCCAGTGTCATCAAAATGAACCGGAAACTGGCCGACAGTTTGCCAAAGGCCAGCGACTTGTCGCGCAGCGCAACCATCGAGTCGCGGGCGGCCTGATCCTCGAACTCGGAATGGGCAAACAGCTTGACCGTCTTGATGTTGGTGATCGTGTCCACCACCTGTCCCGACACCATCGCCCGCGCTCCGGCGCGCGCGGCCGAGCGTGTGCGGATGCGCGGCAGGTACCAGCGCACCAGCAGGAAATACACCGCCAGCCAAGCCACGAAGGGCAGCATGACGAGGGGATGAATAGACCCCAACAAAAGCAAAGAGCCCACAAGCGAGGCCAAGGCAAAGACGATGGCGCTGATGGTTTCCGATACGACCGAGGTCAGGGCATTGGCCGTCTGCATCTGTTTCTGGGCGATGCGGCCGGCAAAATCGTCGTCGAAATAGGTGACCGACTGGCCCAGCGTCCAGCGGTTCAGCTTGGCCAGAACCAGCGGCGGGATGTTGGGCATGACGATATAATTGTTCGACACCGAGGACAGCCCGAACAGCAGCGGCCGGATCAGCATGAAGAACGCCACGGCGCCCAAGATCATCCACAGGTTTCGCGGGGTCAGAAAGTTCTCGGGGCCGCTGGCGGTCGCCATGTCGATCACCCAGCCCAGAATCCAGGCGGTTCCGGCCTCCATCGCGCCTGCAAGGGCCGAAAACAGCGCAGCGGCGAACAACATGGGCCAGGCCCCTGTCAGGCACCAGCGAATGAACGCCCCCAGCCTTTGCGGCGGGGGCGTCTGGGTGGGTTCAAACGGTTTGATCAGGTCTGCGACCGTCATTCTGCTGCCTCGTCCGCGGCCTCGGGGTTCATGAAGCCGCCAGATTGGCGCGCCCAGAACTGGGCGTAAAGACCGCCCTGCTCCAGAAGATCGGCATGGGTGCCTTCCTCGACGATCCGGCCTCCGTCCATCACCAGGATGCGGTCCATCTGGGCGATGGTGCTGAGCCGGTGCGCGATGGCGATCACGGTCTTGCCCTGCATCATGCCGTACAGCGTCTCCTGAATAGCGGCTTCGACCTCGGAATCTAGGGCGGATGTTGCCTCGTCCAACAACAAGATCGGCGCGTCCTTCAGGATCACCCGCGCCAGCGTCACCCGCTGCCGCTGCCCGCCGCTTAGCTTGACGCCGCGCTCGCCCACATGGGCGTCATAGCCGGTGCGGCCCTGCGGGTCCCGAAGGTCGAGGATGAAGTCATGCGCCTCGGCCTGTTTGGCGGCGGCGATCATCTGCTCTTCGGTGGCATCGGGGCGGCCATACAGGATGTTGTCGCGCACCGATCGGTGCAGCAGCGCGCTGTCCTGCTGAACCATGCCGATATTGCGGCGCAGGCTGTCCTGGGTGACGGTGCGGATGTCCTGACCGTCGATCAGAATCGCACCGCTTTCCACGTCGTAGAACCGCAGAAGCAGCTTGACGAGGGTCGATTTCCCGGCCCCGGACCGCCCGATCAGCCCGACCTTTTCGCCCGGCTGGATGGTCAGATTGACGTGATCAAGCCCGCCGGTCTCGCGGCCATAATGATGCGACAGGTCGCGGATCTCGATCCGGCCCTTGGTGAGCTGCAGCGGCTTGGCGCCCGGCGCATCCAGCAGGTCGACGGGCTGGGCGATGGTCTCCATCCCCTCGGCCACGACGCCCAGCTGGCGGAAGAAGCTGGTCAGCGCCCACATGATCCAGCCGGTCATGGCGTTCAGCCGCAGCGTCAGCGCGGTGGCCGCCGCCACCACCCCGACCGAGGCGCTGCCCTGCATCCACAGGTAAATGGCCCAACCGACCACTCCGACGATCAGCACGCCGTTCAGCGCGACCAGAACGGCATCCATGATGGTGAAGATGCGCATTTCGGTCTGGAAGGTGCGCCGGGTCTCTTCGATTGCTTCGCGCGCATAGTCGAGCTCCTGCTGGGCATGGGCGAACATCTTCACCGAGTGGATGTTGGTATAGCTGTCGACCACTCGGCCCGTCACCGTGGACCGCGCATCGGACGCGGCCTGCGACGCCGGCCCGACCCTCTGTACCGTCCAGCGCACCAGCAGCGCATAGAGCGCGAACCAGATCAGCAGCGGCAGCAGCAGGCGCGGATCGGCTGCCATCAGCAGGATCGCCGCGCCGATCAGATAGGCCAGCGAGAACGAAATCGCATCGAACACCTGGAACACCACCTCGCCCGCGGCGGGCGGGGTCTGCATGATGCGGTTGGCGATGCGCCCGGCAAAATCATTCTCGAACCAACCGACCGACTGGCGCAGAACGTGCTTGTGCGCCCGCCAGCGGATCAGCGTTCCGAAATTGGGCAGGATCGCATTGTTCAGCAACAGCACGTCCAGCACATGCAGGATCGGGCGCAGGAACAGGATGAACAGCGCCACCAGAACCAGCTCGGTCCCCTGGGCCTGCCAGACCTCGGACGGCGATCCGCCCAGCAGGTCGACGACCCGGCCCATATAATAGATCAGCCCGATCTCGACCGCGGCCACGATGATCGACATCAGCGCGGCCCAGAAGAAGACGCGCCGAAAAGGGCGGGAATAATCCAGCATGAAGGGCCACAGCCGCGTCGGCGGCTTGTTTACCTCTTCATAGGCAACAAAAGGGTCTACAAGGTTTTCGAAAAAGCGAAACATGGAGGTGCTCCGATTGAGCAGGAAAATTGAAAATGCGAAAGCAGATGGCGCCAAAACACCACCCGTACGGGTCAGGTGTTCTGGCTTTAGCCGAACCAGATCCCGTAATACATTCGCAGTCCTCCATCCATGTGACAGGCGCACCCTAGCCGAACACCTGCAGGCTTGTCATCCCCTTTTGAGACTTCCCGTCAAACTTGCAGCAGCGCGTCCCGGTCCAGCGTGAAATCCGAGGCGATCCAGCGGCTTTCCAGTTCGGCCAGTTTCGCGCCCAGCGCAGGGCCGGAGTAGCGCCCGAGCAGATCGGCGGCCTTGACCGGGAATGACACCGCGGCCCCTTTTTCAACGGCCGCGCCCGTCTCAGCCGTCCAAGGCTGTTCCAGAAAGGCGCAGCGCAGCAGCGCCGCGTCCTGTCCGTCTGGCCGACCCAGCCGATAACCCAATTCGGCCGCCCCGGAACCGCCCTGCGCGCCGTCCCGAATCCGGGTCAGGCGGGCCAGTTGCGCCTTGCTGAGGCGCAGAGTCCCGGCAACCTCGGGCCCCGCGATGGCTGCCAGACGGCGCAGCGCGTCGGGGGCAAGCCCGGCCTGCGATTCAAGATGGATCAGGATCGGCAGCGCCCGATCGTCGGCGCCGGGCAGCAGATGCGCCAGAACGCCGATGCTGCGCATGGCGGCCACTGATGGGGCCGGATCGGGCGCGGCCAGAAGTTTCAGCATCTCGGCCCCGACCCGTTCGCGCGACAGCCGGTCGAGCCCGTCCAGATCCGCCGCAATCGCCGCCAGCGCATCCGGGTCCATTCCGGCCTGCGCGTTGCCATACCAGGCGTGGAACCGGAAATACCGCAACGAGCGCAGATAGTCCTCGCGGATGCGATCCCCGGCCGTGCCGATGAACCGCACGCGCCGCGCCTGCAGGTCAGGCAGGCCGCCCAGCGGGTCCAGAATGGTGCCGTCGGGGCGGGCATAAAGCGCGTTCATCGTAAAATCGCGACGGGCGGCGTCCTCTTCCACTTGGTCGGAAAAGGCCACGACCGCGCGTCGCCCATCGGTTTCGACGTCGCGGCGAAATGTCGTGATTTCATGCGGTATGCCGTCGCTGACCACGGTCACAGTACCATGATCAATCCCCGTCGGAATTGCCTTCAGCCCGGCCCGTTCGGCCAGGTCCATCACCTGTTGCGGGCGGGCGTCGGTGGCGATGTCGAGATCCAAGACCGATGCCCCCAGCAGCGCATTGCGTACGCAGCCCCCCACGAACAGCGCCTGCGCGCCGCCCTCGGTCAGCGCCGCACACACGTTCTGCGTAGCCGGGTTCGTGATCCAGTCTTCGGTGATCCGCATCATTCGTTCATCCGTGCCGCCAACCCGCGCAACATGCGGGCCGTGGCGCCCCAGATGTAGTAGGGGCCATAGGGCACCGCGAAGTAATACCGCCGTGTTCCGCGCCAGATGCGCGATTCAACCACATAATTCGCAGGGTTCAGCACATGCGCAAGCGGAACCGAAAACACCTCGTCCACCTCGCCCGGTTCGGCCACCGGGTCAAAGCCGCTCTCCAGAACCGCAACCACCGGTGTCACGGCGAATGACGTGACCGTTTCATGCACCGGCAACGTACCCAGAATGGTTGGCAGGTCCGGCGGCAGGCCGATCTCTTCCTGCGCCTCGCGCAGGGCGGTGGCGGTCACATCCGCATCGGTGTCGTCCTGCTTGCCGCCCGGAAAGGCGATCTGCCCCGGATGGTGTTTCAGGGCCGAGGACCGCTTGGTCAGGATCAGGCGCGGATCGCCGCGGGCCAGGTCCACGGCGACCAGAACACCTGCCGGGCGCAGCTTGCGCCCCGCAGGCAGAACCGTGTCGGGATTGAGGTCGAAGTCGCTGGACCGATCGCCCGGACGGGTCAACGCCGCGCTCAGACGCGGGATCAGGTCAGGCGCCATCCGGATCTTCGGCCTCGAACCCGACCGATTTCGGATCCAGCACATAATGCGCGCCGCAGAACTGGCAGTCGGCGGTGACGGTGCCTTCATCCGTGGTCATCTTCTCGATGTCTTGGGCCGAGTAGATCGACAGGCTTTGACGCACGCGGTCCTCGGAGCAGGTGCAGCCGAACTGCACCGACTGGGCCTCGTACACGCGGGGCTGTTCCTCGTGGAACAGGCGCACCAGCAGGTCGGTCGGCGCCACGGACGGCCCGATCATTTCCAGATCCTCGACCGTGTCCAGCAGGATGTTGACCCGGCCCCAATTCTCTTCTTCCTGACCATCGACCAGATCGGCGGCTGTCAGAACTTCGCCCGTACCCTCGCCGCTGGCGACAAACGGAGACGCCTTTGGCATGTGCTGCAGCATGATGCCGCCGGCGCGCCAGCGTTCGCCCACACCCGGCTCGGTCGACCGGCCAAAGCTGAGCGAGAAGCGGGTCGGCAGCTGTTCGGACTGCGCGAAATACGCCTCGGCACAGGCGCTGAGCGATCCTCCGGCCAGCGGCGTGATCCCCTGATAGGGTTGCGTCCCCTTGCCCTGGTCGATCAGGATCGCAAAGTATCCCTCGCCCACCTGATCAAAGGGAGCACCTTCGGTCAGACGGTCGCGGTCAAAGCTGGCATAGGCCCTGATCTGCGCGGGCTGGCCCTCTTCGCGCGGGGCGTAATAGTCGGTGGCGATCATCCGCACCGGCCCCTTGGACTGAACCTGCAACGACAGCTTCCAGCGCAGCGCGACGGTCTGGCCGATCAGCGCGGTCAGCAAGGCCATCTCGGCCACCAGCGCCTCGACCTGCGCGGGGTAGTTGTGCTGCTTCAGGATGCCGTCCAGCACCCCGTCCAGCCGGGCCACGCGGCCACGCATATCCGATACATCAAGTTGAAAGGGCAGGACGGTATCGTCCCACGCGATTTTCGTTCCAAGAGACATGGGGTTTCCTTAAGCGCCGCAAGTTGGCATATCGCCACCATATAGGTCGTACATTCGGGGTTGAAAGGGTCCTTACATGATCAGACGGTTCGGCGAAACCCCGGAACCGGGACGGAAATACACGCGCCGGGTCGGCGTCTATGCGCTGCTGCCGCGCGGGGCCAGCCTGCTGCTGACCTGCCAGACTGAACCCGGACCCGACTTGCAGCTGCCCGGAGGCGGGATCGACCCGGGCGAGTCGCCAATAGTCGCCCTGCATCGCGAGGTGTTCGAAGAAACCGGTTGGTCGATCGCGGATCCGCGGCGGGTTGGTGCGTTCCGGCGTTTCACCTACATGCCCGAATATGATTTGTGGGCCGAGAAAGTCTGCCTGATCTACCGGGCTCGCCCGGTTCAACGCAAAGGACCACCGACCGAACCCTTTCATGAGGCGGTTTGGATGAACACCGGCGATGCGGTTCACATGTTGGGCAATGCAGGCGACCGGCACTTCGCGCGGCTGCATCTATCCGGGCTTTAGTTTCCGTTGTACTCGAAAAACACGGCTGAAACGTCATCCTCCATCCCGGCACCCGGCGGCATGCCCTGAGTCAATCTCCAGAACATGTCGTCCAGAAACTCCGGCCCGCTGTTCGCTCCTAGGCATTCCAGCGCCATCCGTTGCAGCCCGTCCTCATCCAGAAGATCACCGTGTTTGACACGGCATTCGGTGAAGCCGTCCGAGTACAACAGCAGCTTGTCACCGCGCTGCAGATAGGTTTCGGTCTGCTGGAACGCCACATCGGGCAGCAATCCGATGGGAAGGCCGCCATCCCCAAGGAACTCTGCCCGGCCGGTCCGGCGCAACAGCAGTGGATGGGGGTGCCCAGCCTGAACCATCCTCAGGTGGCCGTTGCGCAGATCCACGATGGCGTAGACCATGGTGAAATATTCCTCGATCCCCGTGTCGGCCATCAGGCGGGCATTCAGGATAGCGGCTACCTGCTCGGGTGGCAGCAAGGCGTAGAACTTGTTGAACCGCTTCTCCATTGCGACGTTCTGATCGAAATGCTGGCTGGTCAGATACCCGCCCAACCGCGCCGTCATCATTGCTGACGTGATACCGTGGCCGGAGACATCGATGCTGTAGAACCCGATCCGGTTCGCGCCCGGCGAAAACATCCCCACCAGGTCACCCCCGATGTGGCCGCAGGGTTTGAGCATCAGGCTGACCCGGGACCTGCCAAATTCCCGATAGAGTTCCGGCACCAGTGATTCCTGTATCTTGCGCGCCTGAATCAGATCCTTGTCGATGGCGTCATGCGCAAGGCGCAGTTCGGCCAAAGCGGTTTCGATCAACCGGTTCTTGTCCGAAAGCTCGCGCTGCATATCGAGAATGCGGCCTCCTGCCGAAATGCGGGCCCGCAACTCGTCTGCTTCTAGCGGTTTGATCAGGAAATCATCCGCACCGGCATCCAGACCGCGCGCGACTTCCTGCTTTTCACTTTTTGAGGTCAGAAGGATGAAATAGGTGTACTGGTCGTTCTCCAACGCGCGAAACGCGCGGCAGAATTCCAGCCCGCCCATGCCCGGCATCACCCAGTCACTGAGCACCAGATCGGGCAGGTCCTGTTTGCAGATCTCGATCGCTTCTTCACCGCTGTCGGCCTCGACAACCGTGAATCCCCATTTCTTCAGCGACGCCACCAGAATACGGCGTTGCAGGCGGCTGTCATCGACCACCAGCACAGTCCGGATGGCTCCAAAATCCAGGTCAGCCTTGGCCTCAATTTGGCTGGACACTCGCACGCGAAACCTCTGCGTATTTTCCAACTGGGGTGGGGCAAAGCTACGGCGCTCGGCTTAACAACCGATGAAAGCTGTTCACCGCAGTGGCTTAACCCGGATTTTACCCCGGACCGGTATTCAGAGACGGTTTCGGTCAAGGTGGAGGACGGTGATGATACACTGGCCAAGGGTGCGCCAGCTGCGTGATGAAGTCGGGTCCGAGGAGTTCGACGAGGTCGTCCGGATTTTTCTGGATGAAGTCGGTGAGGTCATGGGCCGCTTGACATCGGACACCGACCGATCCGCGCTTGAGCAGAACCTGCATTTCCTCAAGGGCAGTGCATTGAGCCTTGGTTTTGAGAGCCTGTCCAAACTCTGTCAGGATGGCGAACGGCGCGCCGCTGCGGGCCATGGGGCGGAAGTCGATCTGGACGCGGTCATCGCGGCTTTCGACCGCTCGCGCGCGGAATTCATGTCCGGCTTAAAGGACAACCTGTAATCGGTCAGATCACAAACTGCGCCAGCGTCTCGTCCTCGGTGATGTCGGTATAGACGAACCCGGCATCGTCGAGATGCGCAAACAGGCGCAGGAAATTGTCCGGCTTGCTGGTCTCGATCCCGATCAGGACTGAACCGAAATTGCGCGCTGATTTCTTCATGTATTCAAACCGGGCGATGTCATCTTCAGGGCCGAGGATGTTCAGAAATTCCTTCAGTGCTCCGGGACGCTGCGGCAGGCGCAGGATGAAGTACTTCTTGACGCCCGAGTAGCGCTGCGCCCGCTCTTTGACCTCGGGAAGACGCTCGAAATCGAAATTCCCGCCCGAGGTGACGCAGACGACCGTCTTGCCGCGCACAAAGCTTTGGACGTCGCTCACCGCCTCGATCGCCAGGGCGCCGGCGGGTTCTAGCACGATGCCTTCCACGTTCAGCATCTCGATCATGGTGGTGCAGATGCGGTCCTCGGACAGAACGATCACGTCCGACAGGTGCCGGTCGCGCAACAGCTGGAACGGCTTGTCCCCGATCCGGCCCACCGCCGCGCCGTCGACGAAATTGTCCACCTTGTCCAGCGCCACCGGATGGCCCGCCGCCAGCGCCGCGCGCAGACAGGCCCCGCCCGCGGGCTCGACGAACAGGCAATGGGTGCGGTCGCCGAACCATGTCGCCACACCCGAGGACATGCCGCCACCACCCACCGGCAGCACCACGTGATCGGGAAGGCGGCCCAGCTGTTCCTCGATTTCGACGGCCAATGAGGCCTGCCCCTCGATCACGTCGTCATCGTCGAAGGGCGACAGGAAATACCCGCCCTGCTGCGCGCACCAGTCCTGAGCCGCGGCAAGCGTGTGGTCGAAATAGTCGCCAGTCAGGTGGATCTCGACGTTGTCGCCACCAAAGATTCGGGTCTTCTGGATCTTTTGCTGAGGTGTCGTCACCGGCATGAAGATCACGCCTTTGACCCCCATGTGCTTGCACATAAAGGCCACGCCCTGCGCGTGGTTGCCAGCGCTGGCGCAGACGAACAGGTCCTGTCCCTGCTGCTTGCGCATGGCGTTGAACGCGCCGCGGATCTTGTAGGACCGCACCGGGCTGAGGTCTTCGCGTTTCAGCCAGATGTCGGCATCGTATTTCTCGGACAGATGGGCATTGCGCTGCAACGGCGTTGCAGGAAACACGGTGCGCATCGCCTGTTCGGCGGCGCGGGCGCGGGTCATGAAATCACTCATGCCGCATTCCCTGCCCCATCAGGCCGACAAGGGCAAGGAATACATCGGTGTACGGGCGATCAGCCCAGTTCGCGCTTTTCGATGAACACGCCGTACATCGTGGTCAGGATGCTGACGTTGATCATCGGCAGGATCAGAATCCCGAAAAACAGGGCGATCAATACACCCAGTACCGGAATGATCGACAAAACTCCGATCGCCAGCTGAACCAGAAACTGAAACAGGAACGAAACGACGATAAGAACGACGATTGTACCTCCGGTACCCAGAGTGTTGTTCCAAGCCTCGGCCAACGTGATCGGCTGGCCGATTGCCGCAGCCGGCAGGATGATGGACAGCCGATAGAAGCAAATAGCCAGGAAAACCAGGTAGCCGATCGTCAGGATGATCGAAACAGCGATCAGTCCTTCGCCCAGCATGCCTGTCAGGATCCCCATCGGCAGGAATGCAATTGCCATCAGGATCCCGAGCATCAGCCCGCGTCCGAAATAGGCCAGAATGCGATCGAACCGAAAGGTGGGCAGCACGCCGGAAGGATACTCTTCCAGAAGAATGTATCTGTGCCAGGCCACCGCGATCCAGCCCATGATGAGGACCATCACGACGAATAGGAGAAACGCGAACAGAATAAGGGCCCCCGGATTCACCCCCGGCGGTAGCCCGTTCGGATTGTCATCGAATGCCTCGAGTGGAATTCCGGACACCATGAACAGGCCGATGATCGCAACCGTTCCAATTACGGCCGGACCGATAACGATTTGCGCCACCTGCTTGAGATTGCCAAAAACCATCCGAAGCGAGTGGGCAAAAATATTCCATCCGAGCATTCCGAAATTTCCTTAATCAATCCATGGTTGATACCGTTTGACTGCAATTCCGCCGCCCGGTCAATCCACAGCTTCTTGCCCCCACGTCGAAAACCCGCTAGGGGCCAATCGTCTTACGCATAAGGGGAAGTCAGATGTCCGCGCCCAAGAAAGTTGTTCTGGCCTATTCCGGTGGCCTTGATACCTCGATCATCCTGAAATGGCTGCAGACCGAGTATGGCTGCGAGGTGGTGACCTTCACCGCCGATCTGGGTCAGGGCGAAGAGCTTGAGCCCGCCCGCCAGAAGGCCGAGCTGCTGGGGATCAAGCCCGAGAACATCTATATCGAGGACATCCGCGAGGAGTTCGTGCGCGATTTCGTCTTCCCCATGTTCCGCGCCAATGCGCAGTACGAAGGGCTGTACCTGCTGGGTACCTCGATCGCGCGTCCGCTGATTTCCAAGCGCCTGATCGAGATCGCCAAGGAAACCGGCGCTGACGCGGTGGCGCATGGCGCCACCGGCAAGGGCAATGACCAGGTGCGGTTCGAACTGGCGGCCTATGCGCTGAACCCCGACATCAAGGTGATCGCGCCCTGGCGCGAGTGGGACCTGACCAGCCGCACCAAGCTGCTGGAATTCGCCGAGGCGCACCAGATCCCGATCGCCAAGGACAAGCGCGGCGAGGCGCCCTTCTCGGTGGACGCAAACCTGCTGCACACCTCGTCCGAGGGCAAGGTTCTGGAAGATCCCGCCGTTCAGGCGCCCGACTATGTCTATCAGCGCACCGTCCACCCCGAGGACGCCCCGAACGAGCCCGAATATATCGAGATCGGCTTTGAAAAAGGCGACCCGGTCAGCATCAATGGCGAGGCGATGAGCCCCGCCACCATCCTGACCAAGCTGAACGAATACGGCGGCAAGCACGGCATCGGTCGTCTGGATCTTGTCGAGGGCCGGTTCGTGGGCATGAAGTCGCGCGGCATCTATGAAACACCGGGCGGCACCATCCTGCTGGAAGCTCATCGTGGCATCGAATCCATCACCATGGACCGCGGCGCGATGCACCTGAAGGACCAGCTGATGCCGCAATATGCCGAGCTGATCTACAACGGCTTCTGGTACAGCCCCGAGCGCGAGATGCTGCAGGCCGCCATCGACAAAAGCCAGGAACACGTCACCGGCACCGTTCGCGTGAAGCTGTACAAGGGTCTGGCCTCGACCGTGGGCCGCTGGTCGGATCACTCGCTGTATTCCGAGGCGCATGTGACTTTTGAGGAAGACGCCGGTGCCTATGACCAGAAAGACGCCGCCGGCTTCATCCAGCTGAACGCACTGCGGCTCAAGCTGCTGGCGGCACGCGACAAGCGGTTGTCCAAGTGACCGAGGATGACGGCCTGGACGACGAACTGGAAATGTTCATCGAAGCGCAGGACACGGTCTGGTCCGATGTCCTGCGCGAACTGGAACAGGGACAGAAGACCAGCCATTGGATGTGGTTCGTCTTTCCGCAACTGGCCGAGTTGGGCCAGTCGCACATGGCGCAGCTCTACGGGATCGAGGATCTGGGCGAGGCTGCCGCCTATCTTGCCCACCCCGAACTGCGCCGCCGCCTGTCCGAGGTGGCCCGGCTGATGCTGACCCACGCGGGCAAGGACCCGGCCGAAATTCTGGGCAAGGTGGACGCCAAGAAGCTGCGGTCATCCATGACCCTGTTCGCCGCCGTGCCCGATGCTCCACCCGAATTCCAGGCGGTTCTGGGTGCGTTCTACGACGGTCAGCCCTGCCCGCGCACGCAGCAAGCCCTAGGCTGAGCGGTTTCCCGTAAGGTCACGCTTGCCCCGGCCCCTGCCCTCTGTCACCCCAAACGCAAGTGCGAAAAAGGGAGGCAGGGATGCTGCAGGAGATCACCGAAGGACTCCAGAAGGGGCTGGCCGACAAACGCTTTGAAGGCTCGTTGAAATTCGATTGCGGCGCCGATGGCGTGATCGTGCTGGCCGACAACACGGCCACAACCCAGGACCGCGAAACCGATTGCACCATCCGCATCTCGCGCGAAAACCTGGGCAAACTGCTGACCGGCAAGCTGAACCCGATGACCGGGGTGATGATGGGCAAGCTTAAGATCTCGGGCGACATGGGCGTCGCGATGAAGCTGGGGCAGTTGCTGGGCTAGGCGATAAACTCGTCTCACCACCGCGTGACAAACGGTTTCAGCCGATTGCCAGCCGCCCCGTTGCGCGGCAGCCTGAGGCGGAAAGGAGATCCGCCATGACCCGTTGCCTCGACCAGATCAAGCTGACCCTTCTGTTTGCACTGATTGCGCTGGCGCTGATCCTGCGCGCTCAGCCGGCCCCTGCGGCCGGGACCGAGACGCTGACCGTGGCGGGCGGCTGTTTCTGGTGCGTCGAAGCCGATTTCGAATCCGTACCCGGCGTGATCGAGGCGGTTTCGGGCTATACCGGCGGCACGACTCCGAACCCCACCTACAGCCAGGTCACGAGCGGCGGCACCGGCCATTACGAGGCGGTGCAGATCACCTTCGATCCGGCCCGTGTTTCCCGTGAAACCCTGCTGAACCTGTTCTTCCGCTCGGTCGATCCCACCGATGCGGGCGGGCAGTTCTGTGACCGGGGCGACAGCTATCGCACCGCGATTTTCGTCTCTAACACAGGCGAAAATGTTTTGGCCGAACGCAGCAAAGCCGATGCGCAGCGTGCGCTCGGTCAGGCCATCGTGACTCCGGTTCTGCCGCTTGGGGCGTTCTATCCGGCCGAGGCCTATCATCAGGATTACTACAAGGGCAAAAAGCTGGTGTTCACCCGGTTCGGGCCGAAACGCCAGCTGAATGCCTACAAGGCGTATCGCAAGGCCTGCGGCCGCGATGCGCGGGTCCGGCAATTGTGGGGCAGCGCCGCGCCGTTTGCCGGATCTTAATCCAGTGCGGCCTCGCGCACCTCTTTCAGGTCGGGAATGACGTCTGCCGTGCCGGGTCGCATCACCATGAGCGCGGCCGCCCGGTTGGCCTGGGTGATGGCCTGCGCCATCGGCATCCCCCGGTCCATTCCCGCCAGGACATATCCGGTGAAGGTGTCCCCGGCCCCGGTCGTATCCACGGCCTTAACCTTGTGGGCGGGAAACTCTGCCGCCGCCTGCCCGCGTTGATGATAGCGGGCGCCTTTTGACCCCAGCGTGACGATGACATGCTCGACCGGCAGATCGGCCGGGGCCAGCCCCGTCGCCTGTTGCAGCTGGGCGGCCTCGACCTCGTTCAGGATCAGGAAATCCAGATAGGGCAGCACCGCCTGCACCGCCGTTGCGCTGAAGGGGGCTGCGGCATAACACACCGTCAGACCCCGCTCGCGGCCCAGTTTCGCGGCCGCGACCTGTGCGGTGGTTTCGTTCTGGAACACCAGAAGATCGCCCGTGTCAGAGTCTGCCAGCGCGGCGGAAACCTGACCGGCTCCGATCGCATGGTTGGCGCCGGGGTACAGGATGATCAGGTTTTCGCCCTGCGCATCCACGGCGATGATCGCATGGCCCGTGGGCTGATCGACCTGCGCGATGTGCCGCGTGTCGACCCCGTATTCGGTCAACCGGTCGCGCGCCCACAGCCCGTCGGCCCCCACGGCGCCGATGTGGCGCACATGCGCCCCGGCCCGCGCCGCCGCAACCGACATGTTCGCGCCTTTGCCGCCCAGAAACCGCTGCAAACCGCTGGCCGCAAGGGTTTCACCCGGCGCCGGCAGGTGCGGCAGCGCATAAACCATGTCGGCATTGATCGAGCCCAGGTTCCAGATTGCCATCGGATCACGCCATGTCGCACGAGGCCAGGATGGCCATGTTCAGGATGTCATTCGCGGTCGAGCCGGTCGAACAGATCTGGATCGGCTTGTCGATGCCGGTCAGGATCGGGCCGATCACCGTGGCTCCGGCCATCTCCTGCATCAGCTTGGTGGAAATCGAGGCCGAGTGCCGCGCGGGCACGATCAGGATGTTGGCCGGCCCGGTCAGGCGGCAGAAGGGATAGGCCTCTTGCTGGTGGGCGTTCAGCGCCACGTCGACGGTCATTTCGCCTTCGTATTCGAAATCGACGCCGCGCGCCTCCAGCACTTGCGGGGCTTTGTACAGCTTTTCGGTCCGCTCGGAGACCGGATAGCCGAAGGTCGAGAAGCTGACGAAGGCCACCCGAGGCTCCAGCCCCATGTGGCGGGCAACCGTGGCGGCGCGTTCGGCAATCGTCGCCAGATCGTTCTCGTCGGGCCATTCATGCACCAGCGTGTCGCCGATCAGCACGATCCGGCCCTTGTGCAGCAGCGCGGTGATCCCGGCGGCGCCATGGGCGGCGTCGGCGTCGAACACATGGCTGATGCGGTCCAGCACATGCGCCGATTTGCGGGTGGCCCCGGTCACCAGACCGTCGCCATGCCCATGCGCCAGCATCAGGGCCGAGAACACATGCCGGTCGCGCGCGGCCAGGCGGTGGATGTCCTTGCGGTCAAAGCCTTTGCGCTGCAACCGCTGGTACAGAAAGTCCTTGTAGGCATCGAGATGCGTGGTGTTGGCGGCGTTGACCACCTCCAATTCGCGCACCGCGTCGCCCAGACCGGCGGCTTCCAGCTTGGTCTTCACGTCGTCGGGCCGGCCCACGACCAGCGCCTTGCCGAAGCCCGACCGCTGATACGTCACCGCCGCGCGCAAAACCCGCGGATCGTCGCCCTCGGCAAAGATCATCCGGCTTTGCGCCGCGCGGGCCCGGGCGTTCAGGCCACGCAGAATGCTGGCGGTCGGGTCCATACGCGACTTGAGGCTCAGCTCATAAGCCTCCATGTCAATGATCGGCCGCCGGGCCGCGCCGGTGTCCATCCCCGCCTTCGCGACGGCCGGCGGAATGCGATAGATCAGGCGCGGATCAAATGGCGTGGGAATGATGTAGTCGCGCCCGAAGGTCAGCGATTTGCCATAAGCCAGCGCCACCTCGTCGGGCACATCCTCGCGCGCCAGACGGGCCAGCGCGTGGGCGCAGGCGATCTTCATCTCGTCATTGATGGCGCGGGCGTGAATGTCCAGCGCCCCGCGGAACAGGTAGGGAAAGCCCAGAACGTTGTTGACCTGGTTGGGGTAGTCGCTGCGCCCGGTGGCCACGATCGCGTCAACGCGCACCTCGTGCGCCTCTTCCGGGGTGATTTCCGGATCGGGGTTGGCCATTGCGAAGATCACCGGATTGTCGGCCATGCTGGCGACCATCTCCTGCGTGACCGCGCCTTTGACGGATACGCCCAGAAACACGTCTGCGCCCTTCATGGCCTCTTCCAGCGTGCGCAGCTCGGTCGAAATCGCATGCGCCGATTTCCACTGGTTCATCCCCTCGGTCCGGCCCTGGTAGATCACGCCCTTGGTGTCGCAGACGATGCAGTTTTCATGCCGGGCGCCCATCGACTTGAGCAGTTCGATACAGGCGATCCCCGCCGCCCCGGCCCCGTTGAGGACGATCTTCACATCCTCGATCTTCTTGCCCGAGATGTGCAGCGCGTTGATCAGCCCCGCCGCACAGATCACCGCCGTGCCGTGCTGGTCGTCGTGAAAGACAGGGATGTCCATCTCTTCCTTCAGGCGCTGTTCGATGATGAAGCACTCGGGCGCCTTGATGTCTTCCAGGTTGATGCCGCCGAAGGTCGGCCCCATCAGCTTGACCGCGCGGCAGAATTCGTCGGGGTCCTCGGTATCCAGCTCGATGTCGATCGAGTTCACGTCGGCGAAGCGCTTGAACAGGACCGATTTGCCCTCCATCACCGGCTTGGACCCCAGAGCGCCCAGATTGCCCAGCCCCAGAACCGCCGTTCCGTTCGAGATCACGGCCACAAGGTTGCCCTTGTTGGTATAGTCATAGGCGGTCTCGGGGTTTTCGGCGATGGCTTCACACGGAACCGCCACGCCGGGGCTGTAGGCCAGCGACAGATCGCGTTGCGTGGTCATGGGAACGGTGGCCTGCACCTCCCACTTTCCGGGGGTGGGTTCCAGGTGAAAGGCCAGCGCCTCTTCTTTGGTGATCTTCGCTTTGGGCATTTTGACGGTCGGTTCCATGACTTCGGGGCTTTTCGCCTCATACCGCAGGCGCGGGCGCGCCTCAACGACTATGCGATTTCACCTTTCGTCGCGGTTGGGGGATTTGTAAGGTCGCGCCGGAATACGCCAGAGGGGAGCAGCCTTGTCCAACGTCACGCCGATGATGGCGCAATACCTGGAAATCAAAGAGGCCCACAAAGACGCCCTGCTGTTCTACCGCATGGGCGATTTCTACGAGATGTTCTTTGAAGACGCCGTGAACGCCGCCGAGGCGCTGGACATCGCCCTGACCAAGCGCGGCAAGCACAATGGCGACGACATCCCCATGTGCGGCGTGCCGGTGCATTCGGCCGAGGGCTATCTGCTGACGCTGATCCGCAAGGGCTTTCGCGTCGCCGTCTGCGAACAGATGGAAAGCCCGGCCGAGGCCAAAAAAAGAGGCTCTAAATCGGTGGTAAAGCGCGATGTCGTGCGCCTTGTCACCCCCGGCACCCTGACCGAAGACGCCCTGCTGGAGGCGCGCCGCCACAATTATCTGGCCGCCTATGCCGAGGTGCGCGACGAGGCCGCGCTGGCCTGGGCCGACATCTCGACCGGGGCGTTTCACGTGATGCCGCTGACCTCGGTCCGCCTCAGCCCCGAGCTGGCCCGGCTGGCCCCGTCCGAGCTGATCGTGGCCGACGGCACTGAGGCCGGTCTGCGCGACACGGTCCAGGACCTGGGCATCGCGCTCACCCCCATCGGGCGGGCCAGTTTTGACAGCACTGCGGCAGAAAAACGCATCTGCGGGTTGTTTCACGTGGGCACGCTGGACGCGTTCGGCAGCTTTGGCCGGGCCGAGATCTCGGCCATGGGCGCGCTGATCGACTATCTGGAGATCACGCAAAAGGGCAAACTGCCGCTGCTGCAGACGCCGATGAAAGAATCCGAGGATCGCGTCGTGCAGATCGACGCGGCCACCCGCCGCAACCTTGAACTTACGCGATCTTTGTCGGGCGGACGGGCCGGATCGCTGCTGTCGGTGGTGGATCGGACCGTGACCCCGGGCGGCGCGCGCCTGTTGGAACAACGCCTGTCCAGCCCCTCGCGCAATCTGGATGTGATCCACGCACGGTTGGACGCGGTTGATTTTGCCGCCCAGGACAGCTTGATCGCCGCCGATCTGCGCGAAGCCTTGCGCAAGACGCCCGATCTGGACCGCGCCCTGTCGCGCCTGTCGCTGGAGCGCGGTGGCCCGCGCGACATAGCCGCCATCCGCAACGGGCTGGCGCAGGCGCAGGCGATTGCCGAGATCTGCGCCGGTCAGGACCTGCCGGTGCTGCTGGCGACCGCGGTGCAGAACCTCGTGGGCTTCGACGATCTGCTCGACCTGCTGGATCAGGCGCTGGTCGCCGACCCGCCACTGCTGGTGCGCGATGGCGGCTTCATCGCCCCCGGTTTCGACGCCGAGCTGGACGAGGCCCGCACCCTGCGCGACGAAGGCCGCTCGGTCATTGCCGGGTTTCAGCAGAAATACGCGGAACATACCGGCATCGCCTCGTTGAAGATCAAGCACAACAACGTGCTGGGCTATTTCATCGAAACCACGGCCACCCATGCCGAAAAGATGCTGAACCCGCCGTTCAGCGAGACCTATATCCACCGCCAGACAACCGCCAACCAGGTGCGGTTCACTACGGTTGAGCTCAGCGAGATCGAAACCCGCATCCTGAACGCCGGCAACCTGGCGCTTGAGATCGAAAAGCGGCTCTATCAAAGGCTGTCTGACGAGATTCTGGCGCATGCTGCCCGCATCAATCAAGCCGCGCGCGGGCTGGCCGAGCTGGATCTGACCACCGCGCTGGCCGACCTGGCGCGGGGCGAGAACTGGTGCCGACCGCAGGTGGACGGTTCGCGCGCCTTTGATATCGTCGCGGGCCGCCACCCGGTGGTGGAGCACGCGTTGCGCCAGCAATCGGGTGATGCCTTCATCGCCAATGACTGCGACCTCAGCGCCGAGGACGGTGCGGCCATCTGGCTGCTGACCGGTCCGAACATGGCGGGTAAATCGACCTTCCTGCGCCAGAACGCGCTGATTGCCCTGTTGGCGCAGATGGGCAGTTTCGTTCCGGCCGAGCGCGCGCGTATCGGGCTGGTCAGCCAGTTGTTCAGCCGCGTGGGTGCCTCCGACGATCTGGCGCGGGGCCGGTCGACCTTCATGGTCGAGATGGTCGAAACCGCGGCCATCCTCAACCAGGCCGATGACCGGGCGCTGGTGATCCTCGATGAGATCGGACGCGGCACCGCCACCTATGACGGCCTGTCCATCGCCTGGGCCACGCTGGAACATCTGCACGCCGCCAACCGCTGCCGCGCCCTGTTCGCCACCCATTACCACGAACTGACCGCGCTGGCCGGCAAGCTGGAGGGCGTCGAAAACGCCACCGTCGCGGTCAAGGAATGGGAGGGCGAGGTGATCTTCCTGCACGAGGTCCACAAAGGCGCGGCCGACCGGTCTTATGGCGTGCAGGTCGCGCAACTGGCGGGCTTGCCGGCTTCGGTCGTCGAGCGCGCACGGGTGGTTCTGGACCAGTTGGAGAAGACCGAGCGCGAGGGCGGCAAGCAAAAAGCGCTGATCGATGATCTGCCGCTGTTTTCCGCAGCACCGCCCCCGCCGCCACCGGTTGCGAAGGCCTCGCCAATCACCGACATGCTGGACCAGATCCTGCCGGACGAGTTGACCCCGCGCGAAGCGCTGGACCTGATCTACAAACTGAAAGAGGCGGCCAAATCCTGACCGCCCCATTCAATTGTCAGTGAAGCACTGGCCCGTCAGCTGGCCGGGGTCGAGCTGACCCCCACCTGCGCCGGACGCAGCAGGCGGTCATGCAGCATGAACCCTTCGGCCGAGACCTGGATGATCTCGCCCGCTTTGGTGCCCGGCACAGGGGCTTCGAACATGGCTTCGTGCAGATTCGGGTCGAACTTGTCGCCAACCTCGGGTGTGATCACCTCGATCCCGTGTTTCTGGAATACGTCCTTCAACACGCGCATGGTCAGCTCGACACCTTCGATCAGGCCGGCCGCAACCTCTTTCTGCTCGTCCGTAGCCGCCTCGAGCGCTCGTTTCATGTTGTCGTAGACCGGCAGCATGTCGCGCGCCAATTTGGACCCACCATACTGTTCGGCCTCACGGCGGGCCCTGTCGCCACGCTTGCGTGCGTTTTCCGCATCCGCCAGGGCGCGCATGAACTTGTCGCGCAACTCGTCGCGCTCGGCCTTCAGGGCATCCAGTTCCAGCGCTTCTTCGCTGATCTCGGCCATCTCCTCGGCCAGTTCTTCCGCCTCGGCAGTTGCAATGTCGTCCAGAAAGTCTTCGTTCTTCGGCTCTGCCATCTTTTACCCTCTAGCTCCGATCGGAAATCAGTTTCCCAACCAGTTGCGCCGTATAGTCCACGATCGGCACGATCCGCCCATAGTTCAAACGGGTCGGCCCGATCACGCCAACGGCGCCGATTATCTTTCGATCAGCGTTCATATAAGGAGACACCACCAAAGAGGAACCCGAAAGTGAGAAAAGTTTGTTCTCCGAGCCGATAAAAATGCGCACGCCTTCGCCTTCCTCGGTCAATTCGAGGAATTCGGCTATGTCACGCTTGCGTTCCAGATCGTCAAACAGGACCCGGATTCGCTCCAGCTCCTCTTCCTGACCGGTGTCGCCCAGCAGATTCGCCCGACCACGCACGATCAGACGCGCCGAGTCCGACGCCTCGCCCTCCCAGGCCGCAAGGCCGCTTTCCACAAGCTCGCGGGCCAGCACGTCGATCTCTTGCCTGCGCGCCGCAATCTCGGTCTGGATCATCCGGCGCACATCGGACAGTTTCCGGCCCTCGATCAGGGCGTTCAGGAAATTGGCCGCCTCACGCATCGAACTGGGCGTCTGACCCGGTGGTGGCGTGAACAGCCGGTTCTCCACATGGCCATCTGCGAAAACCAATACCACCAGGGCCCGGTCATGGCCCAGGGAAACGAACTCGATATGCTTGATTTCGGATTCGTGCTTGGGTGTCAGCACCAGCGACGCGCCATGCGTGACGTTCGACAAGGCGGCCCCGACGCGATCCAGCATACCGCTGACATCACCGGAATTGCTGCCCAGCGTCTCATCCAGCTTCTTGCGGTCGTCCTCGCCCAGGTCGCCAACTTCCAGCAGGCCGTCGACGAACATGCGCAGCCCAACCTGTGTGGGCACCCGGCCGGCGCTGACATGCGGACTGCCCAAAAGGCCCAGAAACTCGAGATCCTGCATGACATTGCGAACCGTTGCCGCACTGACTTTTTCACTGAGCGACCGGCTGAGGGTGCGGCTGCCCACAGGTTCGCCGCTTTCCAGATAGCTTTCGACGATCAGGCGAAACACTTCCCGCGATCGGTCGTTCAACTCGTCCAGAATTTTGCTCGCTTCACTCATCGGTGGTTCCCTTGCTGGGTGGTCATTAAATAGCTGCCAACAGAAAGGTCAATCGGGGTTGCATCGCTGCCATGCCGGGCGTTATCCCCAAGCCAGCAGACAAAGGATATCTCATGCGACCCTCTGGACGAGATTTAAGCGAAATGCGCCCGGTTTCAATCGAGACCGGGTTTACCAAACATGCCGAAGGTTCCTGCCTGATCAAGATCGGCGACACCCATGTTCTGTGTACCGCCACGATCGAGGATCGCGTGCCGCCTTTTATCAAGGGGTCGGGCCTGGGCTGGGTCACCGCCGAATACGGCATGCTGCCCCGCGCGACAAACACCCGGATGCGGCGTGAGGCCGCCAGTGGCAAACAGGGTGGCCGGACCGTCGAGATCCAGCGCCTGATCGGCCGCGCCCTGCGCGCCGGGGTCGACCGCGTCGCCCTGGGCGAACGCCAAATCACCGTGGATTGTGACGTGCTGCAGGCCGATGGCGGCACCCGCTGCGCCTCGATCACCGGCGGCTGGGTCGCGCTGCGGCTGGCGGTGAACAAGCTGATGAAGGCCGGTGACGTGATCTCGGACCCGCTGGTCGATCCGGTCGCCGCCGTATCCTGCGGCATCTATGCCGGCCAGCCCGTTCTGGACTTGGACTATCCCGAAGACAGCGAGGCCGGCGTTGACGGCAACTTCATCATGACCGGTTCGGGCAAACTGATCGAGGTGCAGATGAGCGCCGAAGGTTCCGTCTTCAGCCGCGCGCAGATGGATCAGCTGATGGAATTGGCCGAAAAAGGCGTGTCCGAGCTGGTGGCCGCGCAAAAGGCCGCCACCGCATGACCCGCAAGTTCGACGGCGACAGGTTGCTGGTAGCCACCCACAACAAAGGCAAGCTTGAGGAGATGGCCCATCTGCTCGAGCCCTTTGGCGTGACCGTCGTGGGCGCGGCCGAGATGAACCTGCCCGAACCCGAAGAGACCGAGGACACGTTCGTAGGCAACGCGCGCATCAAGGCCCACGCCGCCGCACAGGCCACCGGCCTGCCCGCCCTGTCCGACGATTCCGGCATCACCATCGATGCGCTGGACGGCGCGCCGGGCGTGTACACCGCCGACTGGGCCGAAACCGGAAATGGCCGCGATTTCCTGATGGCCATGACCCGCGCCCATGACGAGCTTGAGGCGCGCAACGCCCCGCATCCTCGCACTGCCCAGTTCCGCTGCACGCTGGTACTGGCTTGGCCCGACGGCCATGACGAGGTGTTTGAGGGCGTCGCACCCGGTCATCTGGTCTGGCCGATCCGCGGCAAGGACGGGTTCGGCTATGATCCGATGTTCGTCCCTGAAGGATTCGACATTACCTTTGCCGAGATGGATCGCTGGGAAAAGAACAAGATCAGCCATCGTGGTCGCGCGGTCGAGCTGTTCGTGAAAGGCTGCTTTGGCGGATGATTGGCGCAACGGGGGCTTTGGCCTGTACGTGCATTGGCCCTTTTGCGAGGCCAAGTGCCCCTATTGCGATTTCAACAGCCATGTATCCAGAAATATTGATCAAAAACAATGGCTTGACGCATATCTGTCCGAGCTGAAGCGCTCGGCCGCCGAAACCCCCGACCGGGTTTTGAACACGATCTTCTTTGGCGGCGGCACCCCGTCGCTGATGGCGCCCGAGACCGTCGCCGCCGTGATCGACACCGCCCGCAGCCTTTGGCGGCCGGCCAATGACATGGAAATCACGCTCGAGGCCAATCCCGGCTCGGTCGAGGCCGGACGGTTCGCCGCTTATCGCGATGCCGGTGTGAACCGGATCTCGATGGGCATTCAGGCGCTGAATGACGAAGATCTGCGGCGGCTGGGCCGCATCCACAGCGTGGCCGAGGCCCGCGCCGCCTTCGACATCGCCCGCAGCTGTTTCGACCGCGTCAGCTTTGACCTGATCTATGCCCGCCAGTACCAGACGCTTGTGGCCTGGCGCGCCGAGCTGACCGAGGCGCTGTCGATGGCGATCGACCATCTGTCACTGTACCAGCTGACCATCGAGACCGGCACGGCCTTCGGCGACCGCTATTCTGTCGGCAAGCTGCGCGGCCTGCCCGAGGACGACAGCGCCGCCGACATGTATCTGGCCACGCAAGAGATCTGCGAAGCCCACGGCATGCCCGCCTACGAGGTGTCGAACCACGCCGTTCCCGGGGCCGAGTCGCGGCACAACCTGATCTATTGGCGCTATGGTGATTATGTCGGCATCGGACCGGGCGCCCATGGGCGGATCACGGTAGATGGCCAGCGGATCGCAACCGAAACCCATCTTTCACCGACCGCGTGGCTGAATGCCGCCGCGCAAGGAAATGGCGAAAAGCTGCGGGCCCCGCTGACCACCGAAGAACAGGCGAACGAATACCTCATGATGTGTCTTCGCTTGAATGAGGGTCTAGATATGGACCGATTCAATCGCCTGTCCGGGCACCCTTTGCCTCAACCCAAACTGGACTACCTGCATGACATCGGAATGATCACCCAAGACGGCCCCCGCGTTTCCGCCACTGCTGACGGCCGCGCGGTTCTCAATGCGGTGATCCGTGAATTGCTGGATTAGTCATGCACTATTTGTGGGCCACATTGGGATTGCTCTGCGTCGCGTTGGCCATGATCGGTGTTGCCCTGCCCTTGCTGCCCACCGTTCCGTTCCTACTGTTGGCTGCCTTCTGTTTCGCGCGCTCTTCGTCACGACTGCACAACTGGCTGATGTCTCACCGAACCTTCGGCCCGTTGATCCTTGATTGGCAAACCTCGGGCGCAATCCGGCCAGCCGCAAAAAAGGCGGCGACCCTGTCGGTTGCCGCCGTCTTTGGTTTGTCGGTTCTGGTCTCTGTGCCCAGCCATGTCCTGATTATTCAGGCCGTGACCTTGGGCGCGGTGATGATCTTTATCTGGTCACGCCCTAACGGCTGAGTTTGGCGCAGAGATCATCCAGCTGATCCAGGTTTTCATAGGTCAGCACCACCTGCCCAGTTTCGGTTCCGGCCTTGTGGTTGATGACCACCTTCATCGCCAGGATCGCGGAAAGGTCTTTTTCCAAGGCCCGCGTGTCCGCGTCCTTACCTGCATTCAGGTCACGCGACCGCGGTGCGGGACGATCCTTGTCGCCCTGTTGCTGCTTCTTGACCAGCGCCTCGGTCGCGCGGACTGACAAGCCGTCTTTCACGACGATTTTCGCCAGTTCGGACGGGTTATCCGCCGTGATAAGGGCGCGCGCGTGTCCGGCCGAAAGTTTGCCTTCAATAACAAGGGTTTGAACGTCAATCGGCAGTGACAACAGCCTCAGAAGGTTGGCTATGTGGCTGCGGCTCTTACCCAAGGCTTCGGCCAGCTTTTCCTGGGTGTGGCCGAACCGATCCATCAACTGCTTGTAGCCAGCGGCCTCCTCCACTGCGTTTAGATCAGCGCGCTGGATATTCTCGATGATGGCGACTTCAAGTACTTCGGTGTCGTCAAATTCGCGCACGACGACCGGAATGTCGTGCAACTGTGCCATCTGCGCGGCACGCCAGCGGCGCTCACCCGCGACGATTTCATATTCGCCGCCGCCGACCGGGCGAACGATCAGGGGCTGGATGATCCCTTTCTCTTTGACCGAGGCAGCAAGCTCGTCCAGTTGATCCTGCGAGAATGTGCGGCGCGGCTGATTCGGGTTAGCCCGCAGCTTCTCGATCGGTACCTTCATGTCCGGCCGACGTGGTTCAGCCGTAACCCGGCCCTCAGGATCCTGTGATACATCCGCCATCAAGGCGGACAAGCCGCGCCCCAATCCGCGAGGTTTTCCTTTTCTGGCGGTCACTTCGCCCTCCTGACAGCCGCTCAGGCAGCCACTTTCTTGTTCTTTTGCATGATTTCGCGTGCCAGATGCCGGTACGCCATCGCCCCCAGAGACCCCGAGTCATATTGAAGGACCGGAAGTGCAAATGACGGCGCTTCGCTGACTCGGACATTTCTGGGTATCTTGGTTTTAAATACCATCTCTCCCAGATTGTCACGCGCATCCTTTTCGACCTGCCGGGACAAGTTGTTGCGGTTGTCATACATGGTCAACACAATACCTTCGATTCTGAGGTCTAGATTCGCGGACTGGCGAACCTCTCGAATCGTCAGCATCAGTTGCGACAGGCCTTCCAGCGCAAAGAACTCGCTTTGCAACGGAACCAACACAGAGTGCGCCGCCACCATCGCGTTGACTGTCAGAAGATTGAGGGACGGCGGACAGTCGATCAGAACGAAGTCAAAACCGAACCTGTCAATCGCCGGTTGCCTGAGCGCGTCGTGCAGCAAGTAGCTGCGTTTTTCATTCGATATCAGCTCAATATCTGCCGAGCTGAGGTCAACCGTGGCGGGAACGATACTGAGGTTTTCGATTTCGGTTTCCTGTACGACAGCCTCCAAGGGCGCCTCGTCCAGGATCAAATCATACGTGGTCCAATCACGATCCTCGACCCCAAGCCCGGTGGACGCATTTCCCTGCGGGTCCAGATCCACGACCAGAACCTTGCATCCTGCCTCGGCCAAACCCGCCGCCAGATTGATCGCTGTCGTGGTCTTGCCAACCCCACCCTTCTGATTGGCAACTGCCATGATACGAGGTCCTGCAGGGCGCGACAGATCAACCACGTGAGACTCCTTTGATCTTCAGGATGACAGCCTGGGGGTCAGTTAAACTATTAGCCGTCTCCGTGGTGAAATTCCATTCCCGTTGTGCCGCGTCGATTTCTTTTTTCCAGGTGGCGCCTTTGGGAAACACGGCCACTCCATCTTCCTTTAAATGCCTGTCACAAAATGACAATAAAGTCGTCAGGTCCGCGAGCGCCCTTGCGGACAGGACATCTGCGCCCAAGGGATCAACAGCCTCAATCCGCTTTGAAATCACCGAGCAATTGGCCTTGGTTTCACGGATGACGGTGCGTAAAAACGCCGATTTTCTCTGATCGCTCTCAACTAGGGTAAATTCCGTCTCAGGCGAAGCTTCAGAGGCCAGTATCGCGCAGACCAGCCCCGGAAATCCCCCACCGCTACCCAGATCGACCCAGTGGTTCTTTGGCTCAACCAAATGAAAGACCTGGATCGAGTCCTTTACATGTCGGGACCAAACCTCAGGCAGAGTGCTGCGCGAAACCAAGTTAATCTTTGGATTCCACTTCCGCAGAAGATCGACAAAGATTGACAACTTTTCGAATGTTTCACGTGAAACATTCAAGCTATCAGGCGAAGCGCACGAGTCGCCGTTCATGCCTTTTTTGCTCTCTGACTGCTTCTGAGTTTTGCCAGTACCAAGGTCAAAGCAGCAGGCGTAACACCCTCCACGCGGCTCGCCTGGGCAATGTTTGCCGGCCGCGCGGCTGACAGCTTTTGCTTCAACTCATTCGAAAGGCCTGTGAGCGAGGAGTAGTCAAAATCCGCAGGTATGGCATGGGTTTCGTCGCGCTTCATGGCTTCAACGTCTCGTTGTTGCCGAGCTATATAATTGGCGTACAGCGCGTCCCTTTCGATCTGCCGACGGGTGTCTTGGTCGACGTCCTCCAGTTGCTGGATCAGCGGCACAAGATCCTCGAAGCACACGTTCGGAAATGCCAAGATTGCCATTCCGTCCCTGCGGTTACCATCCTGATTTACTTCGATGCCAGCTGCGCGAATTTCCTTGGGGGTATAGGTCCGTTCGGTGAGTACTGACTTCACAGCGCTCAGCTTTTCCATTTTGGTTTCAAAAGCCAGGCGACGATGATCCGATATACACCCAATTTCCAGGCCTTGCGGCGTAAGGCGTTGATCCGCATTGTCGGCACGCAAGGACAGACGGAATTCGGCGCGCGAGGTAAACATCCGATACGGTTCCGCCACGCCCCGTGTGGTCAGATCGTCGATCATGACACCAACATAGCTATTGGCTCGGGTGAAATGAATCGCATCTCGCCCCTGAACTTCCAACGCGGCATTCAGGCCCGCGACCAAGCCCTGAGCGGCCGCCTCCTCATATCCTGTGGTTCCGTTGATCTGCCCTGCAAGATATAGTCCCGGGATCTCCGGCAAGGCCAGGGACGCGTTCAACACACGCGGGTCCACATAGTCGTATTCAATGGCGTAGCCCGGCTGCAGGATCTCTGCCGACTCAAGGCCTTTGATGGATCGGACATACTCGACTTGGACATCCTGCGGCAGCGAAGTCGAAATCCCGTTTGGATACACCGTGTGGTCATTGACCCCCTCAGGCTCGAGGAAAATCTGGTGGGAGTCCTTATCCGCAAACCGAACGATCTTGTCTTCGATCGAAGGGCAATATCGCGGCCCCACTCCCTCGATATGCCCCCCATACATCGCAGAGCGACTCAGGTTCTTCTCGATGATTTCATGGGTTTGCGCGTTCGTATGTGTGATGCCGCAAGAAATCTGCGGCGCCACCGGTGTTTTGGACAAGAATGAGAACATGGTCGGGTCATCATCACCGTCCTGCCGTTCCAATCCGTCCCAGTCGATCGTGCGTCCATCAAGTCGAGGAGGCGTTCCTGTTTTCAGCCGCGCCATCGGCAGGTCATAGCTATCCAACCGCTCAGCCAGTCGTACAGACGGCCTGTCGCCCATACGGCCTCCGGGCCTCTGAACATCGCCGATATGGATCACGCCCCGCAGAAACGTTCCCGAGGTTAAAATAACCGCTTTTGCAGGGATTTCAGATCCATCGGACAGAACCACCCCGGCAACACGATGACCGTCCATTCGGAAATCTATGACTTCTCCGGTAATGACTTCGAGGTTCTTGCGCGCCTTTGTTTCCTGCTGCATTGCAGCCCGGTACAGCGAGCGGTCGGCCTGCGCACGTGGCCCTTGAACGGCGGGCCCTTTACGACGATTCAGAAGGCGAAACTGGATTCCCGCCCGGTCTGCAACCCGCCCCATAACGCCGTCCAGCGCGTCGATCTCACGAACCAGGTGGCCTTTTCCAAGTCCACCGATCGCCGGATTGCACGACATGACACCGATGTCGGTTTCCGAAAGTGTCACCAAAGCTGTCTGCGCACCCATCCGGGCCGCGGCATGGGCCGCCTCGGCCCCCGCATGCCCCGCTCCGATAACGACGACGTCAAACTCCGAATGTTTCACGTGAAACACTCCTCATTTACCCAAACAAAAGCTGGCGAATATCTCGTCCAGAAGATTTTCCACATCTACCCGACCAACCAAAGACTCCAGCGCGCGGATGGCAGTTCGCAGCTCTTCTGCTGCAATATCGTACAGGTCCGGGCCGGAATCCAGAACCCTAAGCGTTTCGGACAGAGCGGCCGAGGACTTCAGCATTGCAGCACGATGGCGTTCCCGGGTGGCAATACCAGAACTTGCGGTTCGTTCTTTCAAGACTACCGATATGTTGTGGATCAGGCGGTCGATTCCCTGACCTGTCTTCCCCGACACACCCTCGGTCCCATCTGAACGAAGGTCGGACTTCGGCAGAACCTGGATGTCGCCGGATTGCATACCGATTCCCAAAGCTTGCGGGTCCTCGGTCAGAAATACGCGAAGGTCGGCATTTTCCGCCCGCTTTCTGGCCAGAGCGATCCCAAGACCCTCTACGTGATCCTCGGTTTCGCGCAACCCGGCCGTATCTAGCAACGTGACCGGCAAGCCTGCCAGGTCCATCCGCACCTCGATAATATCGCGGGTGGTGCCTGCATATTCCGAAGTAATTGCCGCCTCACGGCCCGCAAGCGCATTCAGCAAGGTCGACTTGCCCGCGTTCGGTGGGCCGACGATAGCCACTTCAAAGCCGGTGCGAATCCGCTCGGCAATTCTCACGCACTTTGCCTCCCGCTCCAGATCCGCCATGACAGCAGTTACAAGCGATCGGACTTCGGGTGACACATCCGTTGGCACGTCTTCATCGGCAAAATCAATGACAGCCTCCAGCAATGAGGCCGCCCGGATCAAATCCCGCCGCCACCGTTCCGCCAGGTCGCCCAACTCGCCAGCCAGAATGGTCTGAGCCTGCTTGCGTTGGGCCTCGGTCTCTGCGTCGATCAGATCGGCCAAGCCTTCGACCTGGGCAAGGTCCATCTTCCCGTTTTCAAGAGCACGCCGGGTGAACTCGCCCGGCTCAGCCAGTCGCAGATCCGGCATTTCGGATAGGACGCGCAGAACCGCGTTGACCGAAGCCGCGCTGCCATGGATCTGCAGCTCGGCAACATCTTCGCCGGTAAAGCTGGATGGACCGTGGAAGGTCAGAACCAGCCCGTCATCCAGGCGCGACCCGTCAGGTGCCCGCAACTCACGCAGGCACATGCCACGCAACGGCAAATCTCCACCCGACAGAACCTTGGCCGCTTGGTGCGACTGCGGTCCTGACAGGCGGATCACAGCAACCCCTGCCTTGCCTTGCGCGCTGGCCAAGGCGAATATCGTATCCATTCGAAGGCCTCGCGTCGGTTACAAGACCGTATCAGGTATTCATCGAGTCGAAGAACTCGGAATTGGTCTTGGTCTGTTTCAACTTGGACAACAGGAACTCGATCGCGTCGGTTGTGCCCATCGGGTTGAGGATACGGCGCAGAACAAAGGTTTTGGCCAGATCGCCCTTGTCGACCAGCAGGTCCTCTTTCCGGGTGCCGGACTTGAGGATGTCGATCGCCGGGAACACCCGCTTGTCTGCGATCTTGCGATCCAGAACGATCTCCGAGTTACCGGTACCCTTGAATTCTTCAAAGATCACTTCGTCCATCCGGCTGCCAGTGTCGATCAGCGCGGTGGCGATGATGGTCAGCGAACCGCCCTCTTCGATGTTGCGCGCCGCACCGAAGAACCGCTTGGGCCGCTGCAGCGCGTTGGCGTCCACACCACCGGTCAGAACCTTGCCCGAGGACGGCACCACGGTGTTGAACGCTCTACCAAGTCTTGTGATCGAGTCGAGAAGAATAACAACATCTCGTTTGTGCTCGACCAGGCGCTTAGCTTTTTCGATCACCATCTCCGACACGGCCACATGGCGGGTCGCCGGTTCATCAAAGGTCGAGGATACCACCTCGCCCTTCACCGAACGCTGCATGTCCGTCACCTCTTCAGGGCGTTCGTCGATCAGCAGGACGATCAGGTAGCACTCCGGGTGGTTCCGCTCGATCGAGTGCGCGATGTTCTGCAGGATCACCGTTTTACCGGTCCGCGGCGGCGCCACGATCAGCGACCGCTGGCCCTTGCCGATCGGCGCGACCAAGTCGATCACACGGGCGGATTTGTCCTTGATGGTCGGATCCTCGATCTCCATCTTCAACCGCTCATCCGGATAGAGCGGCGTGAGGTTGTCGAACAGGATCTTGTGCTTGGCCTTTTCCGGATCTTCGAAGTTGATCTTGGTCACCTTCGTCAGCGCGAAATAGCGCTCATTCTCGTCCGGAGCCTTGATCTCACCCTCGACCGTGTCGCCGGTACGCAGCGAATGCTGGCGGATCATGTCGGGCGAGACATAGATGTCGTCCGGGCCGGGCAGATAGTTCGCCTCGGGCGAGCGCAGAAAGCCGAAGCCGTCCTGCAGCACCTCAAGCACGCCGTCGCCGCCCACGGTCCAGCCCTCGTCCGCGCGTTCGCGCAGGATCTGGAACATCATCTCGCCCTTGCGCATGGTCGAGGCGTTTTCGATCTCGAGTTCTTCGGCCATGGCCAGAAGGTCTTTGGGGCTTTTCGCCTTCAGATCGGACAGGTTCAGGGATTCGATTGTCATGATGATACGGACCTTGGCCGCAGAGGTGCGGCACAGCGTTGAATTTCAAACAGGAAGATGCGCCATCCGGACGGATGGGTTGACCCCTACATAAGGCCGGTCGCCGCCCGAGTCAAACCGGTGCGGAAATAGCCCTCAGAACTTCAGAATGACCGCCAGAACGATGATGACCATCAAAACGGTCGGAACCTCGTTCATCATGCGGTACTGGCGCCCTGTGAGCGTATTGCGGCCTTCGACGAAATCCTTGCGCCGGGCCATCAGCCAGTGATGGAACCAGGTCATGCCGATCACCGCAGCACCCTTGACCCAAGGCCAGGACCAGTCCCACCCGACGATGCCGGGCGTGAACACCATGATGAGGCCACAGACCCAGGCCACGATCATTGCCGGCCGCATGATCACGCGCAGCAGTTTTTCTTCCATTTCAAAGAAGATCTCGGGAGCGCCGTCTACCGCTTGTGCCTTTTCGACGTGATAGACGAACAGACGCGGGAGATAGAACAGCCCCGCCATCCACGAGATCACCGCCATGATGTGCAGCGATTTCACCCAAGGGTACAGTGTGAAGAGAAGATCGGTCATCGGGTTTCCCGGCACTGGTCGGACCCTCCCTAATAAAAAAAATAGAAAAGAGAAAGGATGATGGTTTTGTAGGGTGGGTAAAATCCGTGGATTATTGTTTTGTCCGCCAGTTTTCCCCAGGTGGATGAATAAATTCCAAAACTGGGTGATTCTGGTGATTTCATTTTTTACATAATAAAAACAAGCATTTAAACCATACATCGCGGACCTGTCTTGGGGATAACTCAAGGGACATCTTTTGATGAATAGGAAGTCCCAAGATCCCGAGTTATCCTTGTCCCGACCGGACAGTCTTTGAGCGACTCAGGGAAGTTTCATGCCTAAATCGCGGGCTTGCGTGTCAACCGGAAAACCATACAAACCGTTCAAGACCAATGATCCACTTGCCCACGGGGTTTTCCACATGACTGTCCCCATCGTTCTTGCCTCGGGGTCCGAGATCCGCGCGCAGTTGCTGCGGAACGCCGGAGTGCCGTTTTCCGTCCAGGTCGCCCGCGTGGACGAGGATACCGCCAAACGCGCGCTTCTGGCCGAGGGCGCGCTGCCCCGCGACATCGCCGATGCACTGGCCGAGCTCAAGGCGCGCAAGATCAGTGACAAGACGCCCGGAGCGATGGTTCTGGGTTGTGACCAGGTTCTGGATTTCGACGGACGGCTTCTGTCGAAACCCGAAACGCCCGAAAACGCGCTGGCGCAGTTGAAGGCGATGCGCGGCAAGCGTCACATGCTGCTGTCGGCGGCGGTGATCTATCAGAATGGCGAACCGGTCTGGCGCCATGTCGGACAGGTGCGGTTGCGGATGCGCGCCAGTTCGGATGCCTATCTGAAGGGTTATGTCGCGCGCAACTGGGACAGCATTCGCCACGCGGTCGGGGCCTACAAGCTGGAAGAAGAAGGCGTGCGCCTGTTCTCCAGCATTGACGGCGACTATTTTAACGTCTTGGGTATGCCCCTGCTGGAGCTGCTCAATTTTCTTGCGGTCCGAGGGGTGATCGAACAATGACCGACAACCGCATTCCACTGGCCGGAGTGATCGGACACCCGATTGCCCATTCCCGATCGCCCGCGCTGCATGGCTATTGGCTGAAGACCTATGGTTTGCCGGGCCATTATGTGCCGATGGATGTTGCGCCCGCAGATCTTGAAACGGTCCTGCGCAGCTTGCCCAAGGCCGGGTTCGTCGGGACCAATGTCACCGTTCCGCACAAAGAGGCCGCGTTGCGCCTGGCCGATCACGTGTCGGACCGCGCCTCGGTGATCGGGGCGGCGAATACGCTGGTGTTCCGGGCCGATGGCTCGATCCACGCGGACAATACCGACGGGTACGGGTTCATGCAGAACCTTCGCGCGGGCGCGCCGGATTGGGTGCCGCAGGATGGTCCGGCTGTGGTATTCGGCGCGGGCGGTGCTGCGCGGGCGGTGCTGCAGGCGCTGGCCGAGGCCGGCGTACCCGAGATTCTGCTGACCAACCGCACGCGGTCGCGCGCCGATCACCTGAAAGAGGAATTTGGTCAGCGCATCACCGTGGTCGATTGGGTCCAGGCCGGAAACGTGATCGAAAACGCCGAACTGGTGGTGAACACAACGTCACTGGGCATGCAGGGTCAGCCCGAGCTGCGCGTCCCGCTGGACGGGCTGCAGCCGGGAACGGTGGTGACTGATCTGGTCTACACGCCGATGAAAACCCGCCTTCTGGAACAGGCCGAGGCTGCCGGCTGTACGGTCGTCGATGGGCTGGGCATGTTGCTGCACCAGGCGGTCCCGGGGTTCGAGCGGTGGTTCGGCCTGCGCCCCGAGGTTACGGAAGAAACCCGCGCAGCGGTTCTGGCATGAGCTTTGCGCTGGGTCTGACCGGGTCGATCGGCATGGGCAAAAGCACCACCGCCGACCTGTTCGCGCAGGAAGGTTGCGCCGTGTGGGATGCCGACGCCGCGGTGCATCGGCTGTATGCGGAAGGCGGTGCGGCGGTCGCGCCGATCCGCGCGGCATTTCCCGACGCGATCGAGGATGGGGCCGTCAGCCGTGACGCGCTGAAACGGATCATCGGCGCCGATCCGACCGCCTTGAAACGGATCGAAGTCATCGTGCACCCGCTGGTGGCCCAGGATCGCGAGGCGTTTCGACAGGCGGCCAAGTCGGACATCCTTATCTTTGACATCCCATTGCTTTTCGAAACCGGCGGCGACGCGCAGATGGATGCGGTGGCCTGCGTTTCGATCCCCCCGGACGAGCAGAAGCGCCGTGTCATGGCACGGGGCACGATGACCGAGGCGCAGTTCGAGCAGATCCGCGCCAAGCAGATGCCGAATGACGAAAAATGCGCGCGGGCGGATTTCGTGATCGTCACCGACACTCTGGACCATGCCCGCGCACAGGTGCAGGATGTGGTCAGGCAGATCAGGGCAGGACTGACAGATGCGTGAAATCGTACTGGATACGGAAACCACCGGATTCGATCCCGAAAGCGGCGACCGGATCGTCGAGATCGGGGCTATCGAGCTGTGGAACCATGTCGCCACGGGCGAGACCTATCACGTTTATATCAACCCTGAACGTTCGATGCCGGCCGAGGCTTTCGGCGTGCACGGCATCGGCCCTGACCTGCTGGAGCCGCCGCAACCTGCCGAACCGGGCCAGATCACCCTGAAGGACAAACCTGTCTTTGCGAAGGTCGGGCAGGCCTTCCGCGATTTCGTGGGGGATGCACGGCTGGTGATCCACAACGCTTCATTCGACATGAAGTTCCTCAATGCCGAGTTGGGATGGATGGGCCTGCCCCCGATTCCGATGGAGCAGGCGCTGGACACGCTGGCGATCGCGCGCAAGCGGTTTCCCGGCTCGCCCGCCTCGCTGGATGCGCTGTGCCGGCGGTTCAACATCGACAATTCGAACCGGGTTCTGCACGGTGCGTTGCTCGACTCGGAAATCCTGGCAGAAGTCTATCTGGAGCTGATCGGCGGACGCCAACCAGATTTTGTCCTGTCTTCGGTGTCTGCCGAAAGCTCAACCGGTGGCGACATTTGGCGCCCCGGTCCACGGCCCAACCCACTGCAGCCCCGGATTACCGAGGATGACCGCGCTGCGCATGATGCATTTGTCGAAAAGCTGGGCGAAAACGCCCTGTGGTCCCGCACCTGATCTGGGTCAGATGCGGGTTGCCTGATCACGCCTCGGTCTTGTCGGACGCCTCGGCCTGACGGCGCATCAACTCGTTGCGGTACAGACCGACGAAATCGATGTTGTCCAGGTTGACCGGCGGGTAGCCACCGTCGCGGGTGATGTCGCTGACGATGCGGCGCAGGTAAGGGAACAGCATCCGCGGGCATTCGATCATCAGGAACGGGTGCAACTGATCATTCGGCACGCCTTCCACGTGGAACAGGCCGCAATAATCGATCTCGCAAAGGAACAGGATGTCCTCCAGGCCCTTGGCCTTGGACTTGAGGTTCAGCTTGATCGACACCTCATATTGGTGGTCGGCCGAGCGCTTTTTCGCATCCAGGTTCACCTGGACCGAGATCTCGGGCTGCACGTCGCCCGAGACGCCTTTTTGCGCCATCACGTTTTCAAAGGACATGTCCCGGATGAACTGTCCCAGAATGCGCATCTGGATTTGGGGGGCTGCCTGGGGCTCGGTTGTGCCGGCGGCGGTTTCTTCGGTCATGGATCCGCTCCAAAATTTAAATTCGCCACTGCTTATCAAGTTGGGCCGGGCACCTCAATGCTGGTGCGGCCCTTCCACCCATTTCGACGGTTGTGCGGGTTTTGTGCGCACTTCCGAATACTCTCCGTCTATGATGTCATCTTCACCGAACGGATCGCGCGCCGCCCCGTATTGCGGGCCGGGGCCCATCTGGAACTGGGTAATCGTGACCCGTGATTTGAGATACCGAAAAACCGCGGCCCGCACCCCGGGAACCAGCAGCGCAAAGCCGATTGCGTCGGTGAAGAACCCGGGCGTCATCAGCAGAACGCCCGACAGCAGGATCATTGCACCATTGGCCAGCGGTTCGGTCGGGTCGTCCAGTTCGGAAAAGGCGCGCTGCAGCTGACCCATCGCCATGCGACCTTGTGTCCGCACCATCGCGGTACCCAGAACGGCGGTCAAAACCACGATTGCCAGCGTCGGCCACAGGCCGATCAGACCGCCGACCTGGATAAAAAGGGCGATTTCGATGATCGGCACCAACAAAAATGCCAAGAACAGATACATATGCGCTATCCTTTCCCATAGGCCGGGCTGTGGACTTGCCACCAACTGTCACCTACATAGTGGCACGAGGCCGCGTGTACAAAGTCTCGGTGCTGAAAAGAGGACGAAATGAATTCACCCCTGATCCAGCTTCTGGTGCTGGCTGGCATAGCCATCTTCCTGATCCTGCGTCTCAGAAGCGTGCTGGGCACGCGCGAAGGCTTTGAAAAACCACCGGTGCCGCAGCAACCCGACACCGGGAAGTCGCGTCGTGATTTCGAAGTGATCGACGGCGGTCCGGATCGTGACATTACCGACCATGTTCCCGAAGACAGCGAATTGGCGCAGACGCTGGCTGCGATGAAGCGTGTTGAGCCCAGCTTTTCGGTCAGCGAGTTTCTGCAGGGCGCCCGTGGCGCCTATGAGCTGATCGTCATGGGGTTCGAGCGGGGCAACCTGGATGAAATCCAGCCCTTCCTGTCCGAGGAAGTGTTCGAAACCTTCGTCTCGGTTGTCGCCGATCGCGAGGACAAGGGCCTGACGATCGAGGCCGAGTTCATCGGTGTGCGTGAAATGGGCCTGGTGGATGCACAATTCGACAAGGATTCCAACCGCGCCGAGATCACCGTGCGGTTCGTCGGCGAGCTGACGTCGGTCGTGCGTGACCGGGGCGGTGACATCATCGAAGGCAGCCCCAACACGATCAAGCGCCAAAAGGACAGCTGGACCTTTGCCCGCGTCATGGGCGCGGATGATCCGAACTGGCTGCTTGTCGCCACGGACGCATGATTGGAACGCTCCGGTCGCTGATGCTGGTGGCGGTTCTGACCGCCGCCAATGCCGCCGGAGCCGAGGCGACGCGATCCATCCTGTCATTTGCTGACCTTGATGGCTGGGCCGAGGATGACCACGGCGCGGCCTTGTCCGTTTTTCTGGACACTTGCGGGGATCTGGACGATCCGGACTGGCGTTCGTTGTGTGCAGCCGCACGGACATACGAGCCCGATGCCGCGCGCGCCTTTTTCGAATTGTTCTTCCGGCCCATCCTGATCGAGGATGAAAAGGCCCCACTGTTCACCGGATATTTTGAACCGGAATTGAACGGCTCGCGGACGCGGACTGAAACCTACAGATACCCGGTCTACAAGATGCCGCCCGAGGCGCGGGAAGCCGGGCAGTGGCTCAGTCGGCGCGAACTGCTGACCAGTGACGTGATGAAGGGCCGCGGCTTGGAAATCGCCTGGGTCGATGACCCGGTCGAGTTGTTTTTTCTGCAGATTCAAGGCTCGGGGCGCATCCGTTTGCCGGATGGCAGTTCGGTGCGTGTTGGATATGGCGGGGCCAACGGCCACCCCTATCGGTCGGTCGGGGTTGAGCTGGTCCGGCGCGGTCTTCTGGGTGCGCATGACGTGAGCGCCCGGATGATCCAGTCCTGGGTGCGCAAGAACCCCGAGATTGGGGCCGAGCTGTTGATGCACAACCCGTCCTACGTCTTTTTCCGCGAGGTTTCGCGGGTAGCTGCAGACCGCGGGCCTTTGGGCGCAATGAACCGGTCGATCACCGCAATGCGCAGCATCGCCGTGGACCCGGCCTATACCCCGTTGGGTGCGCCGGTCTGGGTTGAAAAAGACGGCAAGACTCCGCTGCGGCGCTTGATGATCGCACAGGACACCGGCTCGGCAATCAAGGGCGCACAACGGGCCGACATCTTTTTCGGAACCGGGGACGCCGCGGGACAGGCAGCGGGCCAGCTCAAGGATCCCGGCCGCATGATCGTTCTGCTGCCGATCCAACGCGCCTATGCCATGCTGCCGGATGAGTTCTGATGACCCGCCGCAAGCTGACTGAAGACGAGATTGAATTGTGGCACAAGGTGACCCGGCAGACCGAGCGGCTGCACCCGGAGATTCCCCAATCCGTTCACCCATCGACATTGCCGAAGCCCAAGCCGCGAAAAACCCCCAAAGCGCGGATAGACACCTTTGAACTGGGTCAGAATGCACCGACAAATGGGCGCGGCCATAGCTTGAAGCCCGCAATCGGCGACAGCCTGCGCGCCGCACCCGTACAGATGGACAGCAAGGCCTTTGCGCGGATGAAACGCGGCAAGCTGAAACCCGAAGGCAAGCTGGATCTGCACGGAATGCGGGTCGACACGGCCCATCCTGCTTTGATCCGGTTCATCCTGTCGGCGCAGGCATCGGGAAAACGACTGGTTCTGGTGGTCACCGGCAAAGGCAAGGACAGGGACGAACCCGGCCCGATCCCGACGCCCCGCGGCGTGCTGCGCAACCAGGTGCCTCAGTGGTTGAATTTGCCGCCCCTCGCCCAAGCGGTTCTTCAGGTCAGCCCGGCCCATATCAGCCATGGCGGTGATGGGGCTTACTATGTGTATCTGAGGCGGATCCGCTAAAGCAGCCGCCGGGCCCTGTGAATACCGATCCAGACTATGCCGCACGTCGCCACGAAGAACCAGGCGATCCACAGGAACTGCGTGCTGAGCGGCACGCCCAGATCGATCAGCCCGCCAGTCAGGCCTGGCCCGACAGCAGACCCCAGCACCATGACGGCGGCAGCCATCGCCTTGATCGCGCCGATGTGACGGGTGCCGTAGAACTCGGCCCAGAACGCGGCGGGCAGCGTGCTGTTGGCGCCGACCGAAATGGCAAGACAGGACAAACCGATTACGGCGCCGGGGATTGTCTGGACAAACGCAAACAGCGCAAACCCGGCAGCCATCGGAAGCTGATAGAACGGCATCATCCGCGCCGTGCCCCATCTGTCCAACGCCCAGCCCGAGGCGAACATCGCCAGGATCGACACCCCGGTATAGATCGGAAACAACGCGACCAGTTGGATATGGGCCCATCCTTTGGTCTGCGCCAGATGGACCTGGTGAAAGAAGAACGCGGTAATGAATGCCGAAGGCCCCATGAGCGCAGGCATCATGAACCAGAAAAGCGGGTTCAACAACGTTTCGCGCCGGGTCCAGTGCCGCCCAAGCATCCCGGTCGCGCTGGTTTCCCGGGCCAGGCTTTGTGGTGTCCGTTCCTGACGCAGCATCCGCATCAATGCGGGTATTCCCAACAACGCGATGGCGGCGGACAGCGCCCAAAGAAAATGCCAGTCGACAAAGGCCATGGCGGCGACGAACAGCACGGGCAGCAGGGCCTCACCGACGGCAAATCCCAGCGTTGCGATGGAGAGTGCCCTGCCCCGCGTGGCCGTGAACCACCGGGCCATCGCAACCATGGCAATATGGCTGCACATGCCCTGGCCGAACAGACGCAGCAGAAAGATGACCACGGGCAACAGGATCACCCAATGATTGACCGCCATCGCCAGCGCGGCACACGCAAGCCCAAGCAGGACAGCCGGGCCCAGCACGCGGACACGATAAATATCGGTCAGCCCTCCGGCCCAGATCATGACGATCGCGGAAACAGTCGTGCCCAAGGAATAAAGACCGCCCCATGCGCCGTGGCTGAGGACGAACTCGGCCCGAATCTGCCCGGCGAAGATTGAAATGAAAAAGGTCTGCCCGAAACTGGACATGAAGGTCAGCAAGACCCCCGCGCCCAACCACGGAGCATTGTCCGCAAGGAAAAGGCGGACCCCTCGCCCTATCACGGAGTACTGACCCGCACCTGCCCGGTTTCGGTCAGAACAACCTCGGTCGCGCCGGCATCGTTTCGCACGGCCGGCGGCACCAGAAGATCAATGCCACCCTGGTCCCGGCCAAAGGTCCTGCTGACCCGGCCCGCCGCGTTGAGTATCGACAGAAGTGCCGGAGATGTGGCGGCTACGAAATGCGAGGACTCCGCATCCTTGTTGAAAGCCGTGGTGTCGATGATGCTGACCGGGTACTGCGCCAGCTTCTCGGTCGAGCTGATGTTGCCCAGCCGCTCGCCTTTGGCAGTTCCGCGCAGGCGTCCGGACACGTTCAAGATCTTGTCTTTGCGCGAGACCATGATCACGAATGGCTCGGGCGGAGATTTGATCACCGCCATCTGCGACCGGAACACGTCAACGTCGAGATCGGGCGAGATTAGCAATACACCTTCCAGATTGCGCCGCGACCAGCCTGGCTCGCGCAGCTCAGCCTGGCGCATCATCTCCATGGTCAGCGCGCCTCCCATCGAGTGCGCAACGATCAGCACGCGCGGGACGCCCAGGGATTTCAGCGAAGATATGGTTTGTTGCAGCCCGTCGCGGGCAAACAGCATACTGTCCAGATCATAGGCATAGCCCGACCCGGCCCCTCGGCTGGGCCAGGAATAGACCAACGTCTTGCCGGGCAGGCCGATGTCGTGAGCCAACTGAGCCGCGCGAAAAACGGTTTCGGTCTGGGTGGCGTTGTAGCCATGAACAAATATCGTGACTTCCTTGGCGCCGTTCAGTCGTGCTTTCAGATCCTGCTCGGACGGAAATTCGCGCACACCGGCCAAAACGAACTGCCGGCTCGGGTTCGGGTCCGAATAGGAAAACTCAAGCGTCCCGGGGCGGTGGTTCGGCGGGATCGAGACTGTGGTTTCGAGGAATTGCAGGCGGTCAGCGCGACGATACCCGTATGAGCCATCGGCCTCGCGTGCGCGGGTGGTGGCCGCGAACACGGTCTGCGCCGTTCCGACGTCCAACGCTTCGGGCAAGGTGACCGAGATGGATCGATCAACGCAGCCTCCCAAAACGGAAACCGTGACGAAAATGATCAGATAGCGCAGCACGGATCGATCCCAGACCAACAGTTACGTGCTACGCATAGCGTAACCTGCCGACGCGTCCAGATAATTGCGCAGGATCAACCGGCGAAAACCGGCTGATCATGTTACAGAACGTAACGGCTCAGGTCCGTGGATTTGGTCAGCTCACCAAGGTTTTCATCCACAAAGGCCGCGTTGACCACGATTTCCGCGCCGGCACGGTCCGGCGCGACAAAGGACAGATCTTCGAAAACGCGCTCCATCACGGTGTACAGGCGCCGGGCGCCGATATTCTCGACGCTCTGGTTCACCTCGGCGGCGATCCGGGCCAGCGCGGCGATCCCGTCCTCGGTAAAGCTGACGGTGACGTTTTCGGTGCCCATCAAAGCCGTATACTGGCGGGTCAGCGCGTTGTCCGTCTCGGTCAGGATGCGCACGAAATCCTCTTCGGTCAGCGCACGCAGCTCGACCCGGATCGGCAGACGCCCCTGCAGTTCCGGCAACAGGTCCGAAGGCTTGGCGATATGGAACGCGCCGCTGGCGATGAACAGAATGTGGTCGGTCTTGACCGGGCCGTGCTTGGTGGAGACGGTCGTGCCTTCGATCAGCGGCAGCAGGTCGCGCTGCACGCCTTCGCGGCTGACATCCCCTCCGCGGGTTTCTGCCCGTGCGCAGACCTTGTCGATCTCGTCCAGAAATACGATGCCATTCTGCTCGACTGATTCCAGCGCCGCGCGGGTGACGGCCTCGTCATCCAGCAACTTGTCGGCCTCTTCCCCGATCAGGATGTCATAGCTTTCGGCAACGGTCATGCGACGCTTGACGGTGCGCCCGCCGAAAGCTTTGCCGAAGATGTCGCCCAGGTTCATCATGCCCATCTGACCGCCCGGCTGGCCGGGAATGTCGAACATCGGCATCGGGTTGGACGTGTCGGCCAATTCAAGCTCGATCACCGTGTCGTCCAGCTCGCCGGATTTCAGCTTCTTGCGGAACATCTCGCGGGTGCTCTCGCGGGCGTCCGAGCCGGCGATGGCCTCGATCACGCGGTCCTCGGCAGCCTGATGCGCCTTGGCTTTGACCTCTTCGCGCATGTATTCACGGGTCTGGATGATCGCGGCATCGGCCAGATCGCGGATGATCTGCTCGACATCGCGGCCGACATAACCGACTTCGGTGAATTTGGTCGCTTCGACCTTGATGAAAGGCGCGCGGGCCAGCTTGGCCAAGCGGCGGCTAATCTCGGTTTTGCCCACGCCGGTGGGCCCGATCATCAGGATATTCTTGGGATAGACCTCGTCGCGGATGTCATCCGGCAACTGCTTGCGCCGCCAGCGGTTGCGCAGGGCCACGGCGACAGCGCGCTTGGCATCCTTCTGCCCGATGATGAAACGATCCAGTTCCGAGACGATCTCGCGCGGGGTCAGGTCGGTCACAGGGCAGTCCTTTCAATGGTCGGCAGTCAGCTGCGGCTTAGGTAAGCACGGGGTCGGCAAAAACAACCGAGACCGCACATTTGGCCGCGTTGGTTAACAATGACCCGGCGCCAATGCAATTCTTTCCTGACCTCCGTGTTGGGAGATTTCGGTGTCCTCTGATAGGGTTGGCGGAATGTGCGCGGGACCCGGAGAGTGAAATGTCCAAGATTGCCAAGATTACCCTGCTGTTCGTGGTGTTCGTGGACTTGATCGGCCAAGGGCTGGTTTTTCCGATCATCAACTCGCTGATCATGGAGACGAAATCGGGCTTTCTGCCGGAAAGCACGCCAATGGGCAGCCGGCACTTCTACTACGGTCTGGTGATCGGGTGTTTCTTCCTGTCCTGGTTTCTGGGCGTCGTCTATGTCTCGAAAGTTTCGGACTCCATCGGGCGCAAGAATGCACTTCTGGTCTGCCTGGGCGGCGCGCTGGCCGGCTATGCGATCACCATTGCGGCGCTGTATCTCAACAGCCTGATCCTGTTGATCGTGGGCCGGTCGATCACCGGGTTCACGGCCGGAAACCAGCCCATTGCGCAGGCGGCCATGATCGACGGCAGCACGGATGCGGCCGATCGTGACCGGAACATGGGTTATATCGTGACAGGGGTCAGCTTTGGCCTGGTCGGCGGCCCGATCATCGGAGCGGTCCTGTCGGATGCGGCGCTGTTGGGCAGCGTTGCCACGCTCAAGACCCCATTCTACGGCGCGTTTGTCCTGGTGCTTATCGCGATCCTGCTGGTGCTGTTCTTTTTCAAGGATACCCGAACCGAACGCGAACCCTTCGTCTTTCGTCCCCGCGATGTGACCGACAGCCTGGTCGCCGTACGTGGCCACCCCATGGTTCTGAAGATCCTGCCCGTATACGCGTTCTTCATGATCGCGAACGTCACCTTCTACGTGTTTGTGGACAATTTCTTGACCAGCGCTTTTGGTTACGGCGTGATCGGCGGCAGCATGGCCATGGTCGTCATTGGTGTGGCGCTGGCCTTCTCCAGTACGTTTCTCGTGAAACCCGCGCAGGAACGGTTCAGCAAGCACAACATCATATATGTTTCGCTGATCGTCATGGTGATCTGCGGCTTTGCCTTTGCCTTCAGCCCCAGCGGCGTGCTCAGCTACGTGCCGGTGTTCCTGTTCTATTTCCTGTTCGGCGTGGCCTACCCGACCCTTCTGGGCCTGTTCTCCTCGTCGGTCAGCGAGGCGGATCAGGGCTGGGTCATGGGCGTAACCACGGCCGTGTTCTGCCTGGCGGGTGGAATCATGTCGCTGATCGGCGGCGGGTTGATGAGCATCGATATCCGCCTGCCCTATTACATCGTGATCGCCTCGGCCATTCTGGGGCTGATCGGGATGCACCGCCGGTGGAAGGGCAAGGAGATTTCGGCCCTGCTGGCCTGACCCCTAGCCCGAAATGCTCTCAACCGTCAGGTTGCCGTTGGTGTAGACGCAGATGTCGGCGGCAATTGCCATGGCCTCGCGGGCAACCTCTTCGGCCGACTTGTCGCTGTCCATCATCGCGCGCGCGGCTGCCAGGGCAAAGTTGCCACCCGACCCGATCGCCGCCACGTCATGTTCCGGTTCGAGCACGTCCCCGGCCCCGGTGATCACGAACAGGTCACGGCCGTCAGTGACGATCAGCATCGCCTCAAGCTTCTGCAGGTACTTGTCGGTGCGCCAGTCCTTGGCCAGTTCCACCGAGGCGCGAGCCAGTTGACCGGGCGTGGCCTCCAGCTTGGCTTCCAGCCGTTCCAGCAGTGTGAAGGCATCGGCAGTGGAGCCGGCAAATCCGGCGACGATCTCGAACCCGCCGGGCGACAGGCGCCGCACCTTGCGGGCGGTGCCCTTGATCACGGTCTGGCCCAGGCTGACCTGCCCGTCACCCGCGATGACGATCTGGCCGCCTTTCTTGACGCCGATGATCGTGGTGCCGTGCCAACCGGGAAAGTCGTTCTCCGCCATTCAAGCCTCCGTATCCGTTGATGCCCTATATGGGCCGGAGGCGCGATCCGCGCAACCCGTTCTCAAACTGCCCAAAAGATATGCAATCCGTGCATCACGGGGTTGTCGGACCAGCAATTGTGAGTCGCCTGTCGCAAGACTAGATGAGGCTTACAACCGACACAGGGTCGGCTGTTTCAAAAAAGGAATGCGCAAATGGCAACCACCGCAAACATCCATGCGCCGCTCGGAGCAGCTACCATCCTGCGTGTAGTGGACGGCATCTCGCACGCTTTCGAAGCTGCCGCCGAATGGAACACCTCCCGCAAGACCCGCAAGCTGCTGTCGCAACTGAGCGATGCCCAGCTGGAAGATATCGGTCTGGTCCGCGAAGATATCGCCAAGATCTGAATTCAGACCGAATTCGACTAAAGACGAATGGCCGCTTGGATTTCCGGGCGGCTTTTTCTTTTTGCGCAGACCATGCACAAAAAAGGCGCCCGATGAGGAGCGCCTTTTTTGTTGAGTTCCGTTCGGTATTAGATGGATTCGTCGATCCAGCTTTGCAGGGCGGCCTTCGGGGCAGCGCCTGCGCGGTTCGAAACCACCTGACCGTCCTTGAAGATGAACAGCGCGGGAATACCGCGTACGCCCATGGCTGCGGCCGAGTTGGGGTTGCTGTCCACGTCGACCTTGGCGATCTTGACCTTGCCGCCATATTCGGCCGCCAGCTCTTCCAGAGCGGGGCCGATCTGCTTGCAGGGTCCGCACCACTCGGCCCAGAAATCCACCACGACGGGGACGTCCGAGTTCTTGACTTCGGCGTCAAAGGTTTCGTCGGTTACGGCTACGGTCGACATATTCTGTCTCCTGAATGACATGCGGTTGGGAGTCGAACGTAGGTGTGCCAATTGGGGAGGTCAAGATATCTGGGCCCGCACCTGCGCATCTGTCACAAGATCGTGTGGCAGCCACATCAGGCGCGCCGTCCGCGTCCACAAAATCGCGGTGCGGATCTCGCGGCCGGGATAGATCAGCGACAGCGCGGCGGCATAGGCGCCCATCTGGCGCAGCAGGCCCTCGGGGCAGGTTTCGGCCCGATCGGGAACCGTGGCGTTTGATTTGAAATCAATGACTTGCACCACGTCATCCGTCACGATCAACCGGTCGATCACCCCGTGGATCCGGCGACCGTCCAGAGTGGCCGAGACCGGCACCTCGGCCAGCGCGTCCGGGGCAAAGACGGGGGTCAGGTCCGGTGCGGTCAGCACGCCCGCCGCCTCTGCCAGAAGGTCGCGGCGGTCACCGTCCTGCATATCGGGCAGAAGCCGGGCGCAGAGCTGATCCCACCTGTCGCGCGGCGCCGGGGCCAGATGCTCGAGCAGCAGGTGCAGGCGGGTGCCGCGCAGCTTGGCGGCCTCTTCCTCAAGCCCGGTTTCGCCCGCCAGGGCCTTGGCCCCGCCCAGATCGGACGGGCTGAGCGTCTCGGCATCGGGCGTCGGCTCGGGCGCGGGCCGGTGGAACAGATCCGGTAGGGTATCCTGCATCGGTTCCGGCGTCGGGCGATGGTCCAGTGGCAGACCCTCCCAATCGCCATGCGCCAGACGGCGGATGCCGGTGTCGGGGATCTCCGTTGCCCCTGCCCGGCCCATCGCCTCTTCGACCAGTTGGTACCAGCTGGACCCGTCCCGGCCCAGATCGCCGGCCGCCGCCACGATCAGCCATTTCTCGGCCCGGGTCAGCGCGACGTACAGCAAACGCAGCCGCTCGTTCTCCTCGCGTTGGCGCGCGTCTTCGCGGGCGCGGGCGACAAGGCTGGGCGACAGGTCGGTGGGCACCTTCCACAGCGGCGTTCCGTCGGCGACCATGATCTCGGCATCGCGGGGCGGCTGCCGCTTGCCGGTGTCCGGCAGGATCACGATCGGCGCCTCCAGCCCTTTTGAGCCATGCACCGTCATCACCCGGATCATGTTGCCCACGCCGGTCATCTGGCGCTTGATCTCAAGGTCGTCGGTCTGCATCCAGACCAGGAAACCGGTCAGGCTGGGAATGTCCGACCGCTCATAGGCCAGCGCCTGTGACAGCAACGCGTTGATGCCGTCCTCGGCCTCGGCGCCCAGGCGGCCCAACAATTTGCGACGGCCGTCATGGCGGGTCAGCACCCGTTCGATCAGGTCGTAGGGGCGCAGAAAGTCCACCTGCCCGCGCAGATCGTTCAACACGGCCAGCGTTTCGGGAAAATCCCCGGCTCGTTGGCGCAGCGCCGCCCACAGGTACTTTTCCTGCCGGCGATGAGCGAGGTCGAACAGCATCTGCTCGGACCAACCGAACAGCGGCGATTTCAGCACCGTGGCCAGCGATAGGTCATCCTCGGGCGTGGCGAGAAAGCTCAGCAGCGCGGCCAGATCCTTGACCGCCAGTTCCGCGCCCACCTTCAGCCTGTCGGCCCCTGCGATCGGCAAACCTTGGGCCTTGCAGGCGCGGATGATCTCGGCGAACAGGTCCGAGCGGCGCTGCACCAGGATCAGGAAATCCCCCGGCCGCACCTTGCGGCGCACGAACGTGCCGCGCGTGGGGCCGTCTTCGGGGATGGTTTCGCCGGCGTCGATCATGGCCTTGATGCGCGCGGCGATCTGGTTGGCCAGGATCACCGTGTGATGTTGCGCCGCGGGCCGATCGACCGGATCGGTCCAGTCGCCCTCGTCCGCGTCCTCGACCTTTTCCACCACCGGCCACAGATCGACCCGGCCCGGCAGATCGGCTTTGAAGGCGCGGTGCTGCGACTCTTTCTGAAACCCTGCCTCGGCGCGGTTTTCGAACAGAATATCGACCAGCGACAGGATGGAGCTGGAGGAACGGAACGAATATTCCAGCGTCCAATCCCACAGTTTAGAGCCTGATTCCTGCAGTTTCCGCCCGAACTCGGCCTGCATCCGGTCAAAGGCCTGCGGGTCGGCCCCCTGGAAGGAATAGATCGACTGTTTCTTGTCGCCGACCACGAAGATCGTGCGCTCGACCCCTGATCGTGCGCCTTCGCCGCTGGTGAATTCCTGCGCCAGTTTCTCGACCACATCCCATTGATCGGGGCTGGTGTCCTGCGCCTCGTCCACCAGGATGTGGTCGATGCCGCCATCCAGCCGGTACAGAACCCAAGCGGCCACCGCCGGATCGTTCAGCAACAGGCGCGCGCGCAGGATCAGGTCGTCGAAGTCCAGCCAGCCGCGCAGTTGCTTGAGGCGCTCATATTCCGGCAGGAATGCCGCCGCGAAGCGGTGCAGCACCATGGATTTGCGGGCTGCTGCCAGCGCCAGGCGCCCTTCCCGCGCGGCCTCGACCCGCCGCATCAGCGACTCAAGCGAATCCATCTGCCCCGCCATAGCCCCCTCGCGCAGCGCCTTGGTGGGAAAACTGCCGATCTTGGCGGTAAAGGGCTCTTTGGCGGATTTTCCGGTCAGAAACACGTCTTCCAGCACCGGCAACTGACCCAGCGCAGGTTCGGTGAAGCCTGACAGTTTCTCGGCCGCCTTGGCGTCGGTCTTGCCGCCGCCCGCCAGTGCCGGAAGGATCGACCGGATCAGCTCGACCTCGCCGCCCAGAAACACCTGCGCCAGCAGCGCGTCCTCGTCGAACTCCTCGGGCAGGTCAAAACGGGCCAGCAGGTCGGGCCATTGCAGCGCGGGCGTGAACAGGGTGCGTTTCTGGGCGATTGCGGCGGTCAGCTTGTTAAAGCCGGTATCGGTGATGTGGCGGGCCACGTCCTCGATCAGGCGGGCCCGCGGGCCTTCGGCGAAGTCCTCGACGATTTCCTCGCGCAGAAGGGCCGCGGCGCGGTCTTCCATCTCGGAAAACTGCGGGCTGACCCCGGCCTCGAGCGGGAACCGCCGCAGCAGCGAGGCGCAGAACGAGTGGATCGTCTGGATCTTCAGCCCGCCCGGCGTTTCGATCGCGCGCGCGAACAGGGTGCGGGCACGGGCCAGGCGGTCGGGGTCGATCACACCTTCGACGCCCAGTTCGGTCAGTTGCCGCAACAATGCGTCGTCGTCCAGCATCGCCCACTCGCCCAGCCGCTTGAACAGGCGGTTCTGCATCTCGCTGGCGGCGGCCTTGGTGTAGGTCAGGCACAGGATGTGCTGCGGCTGAACCCCGTCCAGCAGCAGCCGCGCCACGCGGTCGGTCAGAACCCGCGTCTTGCCCGAGCCCGCATTGGCCGCCAGCCAGGTCGACGCATCGGGCCGCGCCGCCTGAACCTGCCGCTCGGTCGCTTCGTCGCGCGGGGTCATGTCAGATCCTCGGGCCTGGTTTCGGCGGTGCGGTCCCATTCGCCGAACCGCGCCAGGTGGTCATAGTCGCCCACGTCGCTGTCCTTGTGCATCATCCGGCGCGACGAAAACCCCTGATCAGGCTCTAAGTAGGCAGAAATCAGTTCTTTCAGCTCGGCCAGAACCTTGTCGGGCGGCTCTTTGTCCAGGGGTGCCGGGACCTCCTTGTAGGTGCCGCCCATGCCGATGAACACGGCGCTGGCCACGGCCATCGGGTCAAATCCGTCAATCCCGCCCTGCTCGGCCATCGCGGCCTCGATCAGCAGCTGTTTGTCGAACTTGGCCTGCTGCGATTCCGAGGGCGGCGTGCCGGTCTTGTAGTCGATGATGGTCAACGCGCCGCGGCTGTTGCGGTCGATCCGGTCGGCGCGGCCATTCAGGGTGAACCCAAGCGGTTCCAGCGTCAGGCGCATCTTTGCCTCGAACGCGATCGGGCCGCCGTCGCTGCGGCGGGTGATCTCGGCGCGCAGAAAGTCGTCGGCGATCCGTTCCAGCCGCGCCAGCCACAGTTTCCGGGCGGTGGGCCAGGCGACATGCTGATCCAGCAGAGCCTCGGCCCGTTTCAGGAAGTTGTCACGGGTCAGCAGCGCGCCGTCCAACACGCTGTCCTTGACGAAATGTTCCAGGATCTCGTGGATCACGATGCCGCGCAGCAGGGCGTCGGGCGCCTGTACCAGCGGGTCCAGCGGTTTCAGGCGCAGGACGTGCTTGGCATAGATCGCATAAGGGTCGCGGATCAGCCGCTTGATCTCGGTCACCGACAGGCGGCGCGGGCGCGCGGCCACCGGCGGGCGCGGCGAGGGGCGCGGTGCGGCGGCGATCCGGGGCGCCTGTTCCAGCATCTCGGACCAGCGCAGCCATGTCTTGCCCCGGTCGCGCATCTGTTCCAGCGCCGCGCGGCCGCCCTGATCCGGCAGGCCCTGCAACAGGTTGGTCAACCGGTTCAGCCAGCGTGACGGCACGGTTTCGGCATCATCCGAGCGGACCGCGCGGGTTAGCCAGACCTCGGTCGCGCCGATGGCCTGCTGGAAATCATGCGCCGACAGGCCGATTCGCCGTTCCGGCAGCAACAGGCCGGCACGGTCGCGCATCTGGCGGTTCAGCCAGGGGTCTGGCGCGGGAGCCTCGGGCCAGCTGCCTTCGTTCAACCCGCCCAGGATCAGCAGGTCGGCACCCTGAACGCGCGCTTCGAGCGTGCCCCAGATCATGATCCGCGGGTGGGGGGCGTCGCGGTCGCGGACCTCTTGCCCGGCCAGCAGCGCGCCCAGCAGATCGGCGAAATCCAGCGCCGTCATCTCGCCGCCGTGCTCGGCCTCGTCTGCAAGTCCCGAGATCACCGCCAGCGCCGATTGACCTGCGTTCTTGTCCCACAACTCGCCCGTGCCGTCGGTTCCGGCGCTAGCAATCGCCTCGGCCAAATCGCGCAGGCGCTGCACCCAGTCGGTCAGGGGCAGGGTGCCGCTGATCTGCTGGTTGCAGAAATTGCGGATCAGCCACAGAGCCCACGCATCCGGCACGTCTTTTTCGACGGCAAAACCTGTCAGGCTGGCGCTGTCGGGGAAGGGCGGGCCGTTGCGGCGCAGGTGCAGTTCCAGATCGCGGCTGTGCAACAGATGCGCGCCGCGGTCGCCGGCGCTGTGACACAAAGGGTGTTTCAGCAGGGTCAGCAGTGCCTCGGCATCCAGACGGCGCGCGAACAGCCCGGCCACATGGCGCAGGAACCGGCCCGGTGGCGACAGTTGCAGCGGTAGGCCGGCGCTGTCATCGGGCAGGATGTTCCAGCGGTCCAGCGCGGCGCTGACCTGGCGGGTCAGCATCCGGTCGGGCGTGATCAGGGCGGCGGTCTGTCCGGTCTCGGCCGCCTGCCGCAGGCGCAGGGCGATGGCCAGCGCCTCGGCCCGCGGCGATTGCGCCTCGACCAAGGTGATGTTGCGAGTCGCGGCATCCAGATCGCGCAGCTGCGGGCCTTCGCTCATCCAGGCATCGGTGATCGGGGCAGGGCGCAATGCCAATGAAACCAAACGGTTGCGCGCGGGCGAGGGGGGCTGGTCCGGGGTCCAGGATGCGATCTGATCCGGCCCTATCCCCAGTTCGGTCATCAGCTTGCGGAACCGGTATTGCGGGTGATCCTCCGAGGTCATTGCCGAATCCAACCGTTCCCAGACATGAGCGGGTTGGTCGAAATCGTACCCCGGCAGGATCAGCGCCCCCTGCGGCAGCCGCGCCACCGCCTGCATCAGCATCAGCGTGGTCCCGCGCGAGCCGGTGGACCCAGCCAGGATCACGGGGTGTTGCGGCGGCGCGTCCTGCCAGCGGGCGATCAGGTTCTCGACCACGCGGCGTTGGCGGGCCTGCACGTCCAGACTGCCATCCTCGGTCTTCAGGAACTGGTCGGCGATGCCGATGAAGGCCTGCGCCCGTGCCCAATGGCCCGACAGGTCGGTCACGTCCAGTTGCCGGATCGCCTCGGGCGGGACGCCTTCGCCCTGCATCTCTTCGATCAGGGCAGCGAGGCTGTCGGAAAGGTCAAACAGCGACGACCGCGCGGCCAGGTCCGGTTGCTGGTCCAGCAGTCGCGCCACCAGCTGCGTCAGTTCCAGCCGGCGACGCAAGGGCGGTACGGCGGGCGGCACCTGATCCAGATCGACGCTTTCGCCCAGATCGGTGACCAGCGAAATGCGGGGCAAGAGGCAGGGCGGACCCTGATCGAACAGCTCGCGCACGCGGCGGGCCATGCGGCGGGTGTTCAGCACCAGTTGCACGCGGGCCAGTGCCTCGGGCGGGTGGCCGTCGCAGCGCGCCCGCAGCCCACGCACCAGTGCCTGCGGAAAATCCGCACCGGGCGGCACCGCGAAGACCCGGGGGGTGGCGCTGGGGTCAAACATCGGCCAGCATCTCCTCGGCCAGGGCGATGCCTTCGGGCCGGCCCACATCGCACCAGCGCCCGGGATACTGCAGACCGCACAGCCGGCCATCGCGGTGCATCCGGTCCCACAAGATATTGAGCGAGAACGCTTTTTCCGGAATGTCCGCCAGACCGTCGGTCTTCAGGATCTGAATGCCGCCATAGACGTGACCCGGCCCGCGTTCAAGCCGGCCTTGGGGGTCGATCCTGAAATCTCCGAGGCCTGCATGTCCGATCGTCTGTGCGATCGGCACGCAGATCAACAGAGCGTCCATCCGCGCCGGATCCCAAGCCGCCTTCAGCAACTCCAAAGGGTTGGGCCCGGACCAGATCGCATCGGTGTTCATCGTGAAAACCGGCCCCGGACCCAGCAGCGGCAGGGCCGCGCGCAATCCGCCGCCGGTTTCCAGGATGTCCGGCTGTTCGTGTGAAAGCAGGACACCACGTGGCGCCAAATGATCTGTCAGCTGATCAGCCAGGTAATGCAGGTTCGCGACCACCCGGCGCGGCCTTAGCGCATCCGTCAGGTCCAGCGCATGGTCGATCAGCGGCCGTCCGGCCACTGGGATCAGCGGCTTGGGTCGGGTGCGGGTCAACGCGCCCATGCGGGTGCCGAAACCGGCGGCAAACAGCATGATGGCCTCGGGTGTATCGGTCATCCGGCCCTCAGCCTTGCAAGGTTTTCGGGCGTTGGGGATGGCAGCGCCTGCCGAACCAGATCCGCGACCGAGACCAGCGCCGGATGCTCGAGATCGCGCATCAGATGAGCCCAGGCCGCCGGGATAAGATCCACGTAGTGCGGTTTGCCATAGTCGGTGGCAAGGCGGGCAAATCCCCCCAGTATCCGCAGGTTGCGTTGGGCGCCGAGGACACTGTACGCCGTGCGGTAATCGTGGTCATCCACACCTGTTGCCGTGATATAGCGGTTGACCATGCTCATTTCGATTGCGGCCGGGACAGTACGGCGGACATCCTGCAGCAACGACATCAGATCATAGGCGGGATGGCACAGCATTGCGCTTTGAAAATCCAGCAGGCCGACCCGGCGGACCCCTTCGCGCTCAGGCAGCCAGATCAGGTTCTCGGCATGGTAGTCCCTTAGGGTCACCACCCGCGTGCCCGAGGTTTCCTGCAGCAATATGTCGGCGAACCGATGCTGAAAACGATCATGGGCGTCTTGGTCATAGGCGCCTTGTATCCCTTGGGCATATTTGGTGAAGGCAAGAGCCGACAATTCCGCCATGAGGGACGGGTCATAGCTGTCCAATGAGGGCAGGGGCCCAGAGTGCAGATGGATCAGCACGTCGGTTGCGGCCTCGTACAATTCACGCTCGACCTCCGGCTGCTTCTCGATCAGGCGGGCAAACAGGTCGTCGCCGAAATCCTCCAGCAGGAGGAACCCGTTCTCGGCGTCCTCGGCAAGAATCTCGGGCGCGCTCAGACCGACGGACTGCAGGAGTTTTGCCACCCTGACAAACGGTTCCACGTCTTCCCCCTTGTCCGGGGGCGCGTCCATCAAAACGGCGGTCCGCCCGGTATCCGGGTCGGTCAGGCGTTCATACCGGCGGTTCGAGGCGTCTCCAGCCAGCGGCGCGCGAGAGGCTTTGGCCCAAGGGGTCCGTGCGACCAGCGCCTCGGCCAGAACTGCGCGGTTGATCATGCGATCCTCTTCAGTTTTTCGGTCCACTTGGGGTCGGACCACGTCAGTGTCAGGTGTCGGGTTTCTTCGGCAGCGGGGTCGGCATGAAACTGCACCAACAGGGCCGAGGCCGGTTGTAGCGGACCCAGCTTGTCAGGCCATTCCACAAGGCAGATCGCCGTATTAAAGGCCCCGGTCAGGCCCAATTCCTCGATCTCATCCACCGAGGTAAGCCGGTACAGATCGGAGTGCCAGATTTCGCCGGCTTCACCCTCGTAAACCTGAACCAGCGTGAATGTGGGCGATGGCACATCTTCGGGCACAGGCAGGGTCGATTGGATCAGATTGCGTGCAAAATGGGTTTTGCCACTGCCGATTGGGCCGTCCAGCAAAATAACGTCGCCGGGCGCCAAATGGGCGGACAGGCGGCTGGCCAGATCGGCGGTTTCTTCCGGTGATGTCAGAGTGATCGAAGCGGGCGAATTCATGGCGCCACAATGAACGGGGGCCGAACCCTCTGCAACCCGGTTCAGGCGGTGATCTGCAACATATCCGGCGTTTCTCCACGCGCGTGTTCGATCGTGAACCGGACGATGGTTGCGCCATTCTGGATAGGGCTGACCGTACACAAGAGGCGGGTGCCGTCGCGCTTGTACAGATCAGAGCTCCACTCGGCCCGGTTGTTGCGCATTTCCACGAAGTCCCGAATGTCACCCAGAATTGGATTGGCCTGGCATCGCGACTGCCACTGGCGCGTGACGTCCAGAACCGTGGCTGGTTCAAAGCCGACCTCGTCCGAGTCTCCCCACAGCAGCTGGTAGGCGTAGTTGGTGAAAGCCAGTGTCCCGTCATCGGCAAAAACGGCGACGGCGTCCGCAAGCTTGTCGAGGATTGACTGCATAAGGTCCATCTCGGACCGGAACCGGCGGGTCAGGGTGATCTCGGCCGTGATGTCCTCGAACAGAAAGGCGACGGCGCCGTCGGGATGGGGGCGACCGCTGACCGAATAGACTGAGCCCGACGGTAGTGACCAGGTTTCCTGATAGTTTCCGTCCTCGGCTGCTTCCAGAAGATCGTTCATCTGCCGGCGCCAACTGCGGTAGTTCTTGGGTTCGGGCATCATGTGCTGATCCCGAAGGCGGTCAAAGAAGCTTGAGATATTCGGCCGGCAACTCAGGAAGTCGGGCGGCAATGCGGTCAGGTCGATCAAGGCGGGGTTGAACAGCGCCAACTGGCGGTTTCGATCAAAGATTGCCAGGCCGATCGACAGTTGCGCGAAGGTTTTCGTCATCGTCTGGACGAATTTGCGCTGGGCGGTCTCGGCCTCGACAATGGCGTTTACGTCGACCGCGTAATGCAGGTGACCTTCGTCCAGCTCCACATGCGTCAGATCGAACCACAACTTGCTGCTGCTATCCTTCACCGGAATCGAAACCCGGGTCTTCTTGCCGGGCCGCGATTCTTCGGTCAGTTCGGGGAACATGGGTTGCGTCAGATCCGTGTCCTGCCCGCGCGCCTTGCGGGCCAGTGCAACATAGGCGGCGTTGCACCATCTTACCTTGTTGGCATGATCCAGAAGCCACACGGGATAGGGCGCGCGGTCCATGGCGAGGCGGATCGGATCGTTCGGATCCCTCCTTGTCGGTTCGGTGATGCCGGTCAGATCACGCAACTGCACCCGGACGATGCCGTCGATCCATTCACACCGAACCTCGCGCTCGACCGTACAATCTATCGCCGAAACCACGATATTGCCTTGCTGGCGGACGGTTTCGTAAGTCTCGGGGAAGGCCGGAAAGTCGCGCTGCAACAGGCGCCTGAGATCATCCCAGTCATTCACCGCTTCGAACCCGGACAAGGCGATGTCGGAATGGCTGATCAGGCGGCTTCCGTTGAACAGAAACACCGCATCCAACAACGAAGCCGGCGCAGACAAACCAAAATTGTCACCGCGCCGCGGACGGCGCGGCATGAGCCACTGCAGGGCAAAGCCCGACGAAACCAGGCTGGTCGCCGCAAGTATGATCCAGTCGGCCACAGTGCCGCCTACCCCAAAAACAAACCGGACCCGACTTTGCGCTTAAATAGTTAACGGTGTCTTAACTCAGACCTGGAACCGTTCGTTCACGCCCGACGGCACCGGGTTGTCGCCTGTCTGCGCATCGATCAGCTTGCGCGGCCATGTCACCAGCACGATCGCGCCGCGTCGCTCGGCCTGGTCCGTCACCGCCTGGTAAGGGTCTGACCCATTTGCAAATTTCAGTTCGGCGCCGCTGCGCTCCAAGAGCGTTTTTGCGATGAATAGGCCCAACCCCATACCCTCATATTCGGGGCGTGTGCGCAGATCGCTTTCGGCGCGTCTGCGGCGCATGAACGGGTCACCGATACGGCCGATGATGTGTGACGGATAACCACGCCCGTCATCCATGATGCTGACGGTGATCCTGTCCGGCGTCCATTCGGCCTCGACCCAGACTTGTGCGCGGGCAAAGTCCACGGCGTTCTGGATCAGGTTTCGCAGGCCATGAATGATCTCGGGCTTGCGCAGGATCGAGGGCTGCTGGACATCCCCGTCAGGCCCCGGGCCTTCGTCAAAATGTACCTGTTTGCCCCTGTGTATATGGGGCTCGGCCGCCTCGTGGATCACGGCGGACAAAGGTGCCTGGCGCAGGTGCAGGTCATCTTTGCCGGCCCGACCCATGTCGCGCAGGATGTCGCGGCATCGGTCGGCCTGTTCGCGGATCAGGGCGGCGTCTTCTTTCAGGTCCGGGCGGTCGTCCAATTCTTCGATCAGTTCCGAGCTGGTCAGCTTGATGGTGGCCAGTGGCGTCCCCAACTCGTGCGCTGCGGCGGCGACAACGCCGCCGAGGTCGGTCAGCTTCTGCTCGCGCGCCAGGGCCATATGGGTAGCGGCCAGCGCCTCGGACATCGACTGAACCTCGGCGCTGATGCGGTGCGAATAGGCGCCGATGAATACGATCGCGATCACGATGGCGGCCCAGTTGCCGAACAGCAAGATGTCGGGAATGTCCAGAACAAGGCCGAGATCGGTGCGCAGCGGCAGGTGAAACTGGGCCAGAAGCGTCGCCAGCACGATTGCGGCGCCCCCGATGATCAAGGTCGACCGGGTGCTCATGACGTTGGCCGCAATCGTCACGGGGCCCAGCAAAAGCAGGGCAAACGGGTTGTTCAGACCGCCTGTGAGATAAAGCAGGAAAGCCAGCTGCAACAGGTCGAACATCACCATGAGGAAGTTTTCAAATTCCGACAGGCGTTTGTTCTGCGGGAACAGCAGGATGGCGGTCAGGTTGCCCATGACCGAAACACCGATGGCAAGGTAGCACAGCCCAAGCTCCAGCTGGACGTGATAGGTCTGCTGGGCAACGGTGATGGCCGTGATCTGACCGATGATTGCCACCCACCGCAGCAGGATCAGCGTGCGCAGCCGGATCCAGCTGCTGCGTTCCTGTCCGCGCCAGAGGCTGGTGTTGGAATCCGTCATCGGGCGATTATGTCCTGTTGCGTCCGCTGGTCAACTTGATAGGTGTCCCGGCCGAACCGATCAACAACCCCATGCGTCAGGAATTTCGCCATGACCCGCCTTTATGCCATTCTTGCAACCGTCGTGCTGGCCGTGGGCTTGGGCGCCATGTGGCTGATGACGCGCGGCGGCGGCTCGGATGACAAGTTTGCCCAGTGCCGGTCCAGCCAGATTGCAGGCGGCACCGCAACCATCGGCGGCCCGTTCGAGTTGATCAACTCCAAGGGTGAAACCGTGACCAACAAGGACGTGATCACCGAGCCCTCGCTGATCTATTTTGGTTACACCTTCTGCCCCGATGTCTGTCCTCTGGATACTACCCGCAATGCCGAGGCCGTCGACCTGCTGACCGAGCGCGGTTATTCGGTCACTCCGATCTTCATCTCGGTGGACCCGGACCGGGACACCCCCGACGTCGTGGGGGATTTTGCCTACAACCTGCATGAAAAGATGATTGGCCTCACCGGCACGCCGGAACAGGTTAAGGCCGCGAGCCAGGCCTACAAGACTTATTACAAGGCCCAGGACAAGAGCGACGAGTACTACCTCGTCGACCATTCGACATTTACCTACCTCGTCACGCCGCAGGATGGGTTCCTTGAGTTTTTCAAACGCGACGCGACGGCCGAGCAGATGGCCGACACCGTTGCCTGCTTTGTGGACCAGGCGGCAGAGTAACCGTCGGTTTGACCTTTGGTGTGGCGCTGCTATTACTCATCTCAAAGCCTATCGGCATGAAATAGCAGAAAGACCACACTATGGCAGACAGTGCTCAGCTTGACATCGGCCCCGACAAATCCCTGCTTTTGGTGGATGATGACGAGCCGTTTCTGAGACGTCTCGCCAGGGCTATGGAGAAGCGCGGGTTCGAGGTGGAAACCGCCGGTTCCGTCGCCGCCGGACGCGCGATCGCCACCGCCCGCCCGCCTGCCTTTGCCGTGGTGGACCTGCGGCTCGAGGACGGCAACGGGCTGGACGTGGTCGAGGTGCTGCGGGAAAAGCGCCCCGACAGCCGGGTCGTGGTTCTGACCGGGTACGGTGCAATTGCGACTGCCGTGGCGGCGGTGAAAATCGGCGCCACCGACTATCTGTCGAAACCTGCCGACGCCACCGACATAACCAACGCGCTGCTGGCCAAGGGCGACGAACTGCCCCCGCCCCCCGAAAACCCCATGAGCGCCGACCGCGTGCGGTGGGAGCACATCCAGCGGGTTTACGAGCTGTGTGACCGAAACGTCTCGGAAACAGCGCGGCGTCTGAACATGCACCGCCGGACCTTGCAGCGGATTCTGGCGAAACGCAGCCCGCGGTAGCGTTTTGCCGATCGGCACTGTTCTGGCGACAGGCTTGGGAAATCAAGAAATTAAGGTTCGACTACAACTTCCACCGAACCTTCGCCAATAAGGTCCTGAAGTTCTGTAGTGGAACGCCTACCGGTCCGTCTGCTTGTGCGGATTGCTTCACCAGCAATTCGAACAACCTCAGGGGACGAAGCAAATTTCGAGTGACTTGTGCTTTGAGAGTCCTGTACTTGGCTGAGATCAATAACGGTGACTCCTGACCTTGCGAGTTCGGCGGCATCGGCCGCGCCAACACGGTCGACTCCGCCAGAAATGAACTTCGAAAAACTCAAGGCTCCGTCGTCCGAGGATACGAGAACAAAGATCTTCTGATTGTCGTGGGTGATAGTTGAGAGCTGGCTTTCGAATACCGCCAAATCGATATCGGGTGCCGCCAGAATTATGTTTCGAATTTTCTTGTTGGGATTGAACTCGCCAGCAATTTCGGCTTGTGAGATGGCTTCCATCGTAAGGAACGCTCCCATCGAAAACGCGAGTATGTCAAATTGTTGAGCCTGTGATCGCGAAATGATCTCACCGGCTTTCAAAAAGTCTGATCTGGCAGCGAGGGCGCTGTTGATATCGTAGACGTATTTCAGAGTCTCTGCAGCAGACGCCCATGACATCAATACGGGGATCCCGTCATACTCGGTATCCTCGACAAACTGTGCCAATCTAAGGATGGCATCGCTCAGGGTCGTGTTGTAGCCGTGCACAAAGACCAGAACGTTTCTGTCGGAAACGCTGAGGTTCAGGAGTTGATTGTCAATTTCAGAAACAAAGGCGGCTTCCGAAGCATAGACTTTTGGTTCAACTATGGTGAAGTGCTTTGAGGCAATAGGTGGCAGAGAGCTGGCTCTTTCAATTTTTCCTGCTTTGTGAATTGGCGGGATGGTGACGACTACTGAAGCCAAGCCCAAACCCTCACCGCGGTCACCGGAAAAGAAGACCCCTTCTGCTCCGGACGCTTGACGCGTCGTGGCAATGAAGACTGTTTGGCGCTTGGCCTCTTCTACCTCAGATGCAGGAAGTCTTGGATTATCGATCCCTACCAATTCCGGCGGGCGGCCGCATGAAGCCGCTCCCAGCAACATCATTGTGGATAAACACAGAAGCCGGAATGCGCGCGGTAGATCCGAAGTTCCAATTCTGAGGCGTTTCATACAACGACGATCACTCGGCTCGGTTGCGCCTCATTAGACTGACGGTGCCGTTCTTCTGTCAACAGACGAACGCTGGAGCCGCTCTTTTTGGCTCAAGCAGTGTCTTCTCTGCGGTACGATATCGAGTAAATGAGGCCGTTCTTCGGAGTTTAGACAAACGGGCTGCGTGGGCGCCGCAAAGGCAAATATGCGGCTGGGGGCAAGCAAGATTCCGTTACCAGTCGAGTTTCATAGCTCCGCCAACAGCTCCGCATGCCGCGCCGTATATGCCTGCCGCACCTCAACTGGTGGCCTGAGGGTGATCTGCAACCCCTCCATCACCGCCGCGTCCGGTCGGCCGAAGAACCTGGTCGCCTCGGCCTCGGAAAACCCCGCGATCTGGGTGGCCTCCATCCACGCGCTGATCCGGTCGGCTTTCTTGATCTGACGTTTCACCGTTTTCGGCACCGCGGCGGGCAGCCCGAAGCGGATGTGGATCGCCGCCGCCAGCCGGTCGTCCAGCGCGCCATAGCCGGGGCCGACCGCCGCCTTCACCGGCGAGATCATGTCGCCGATCACATATTCCGGAGCATCGTGCAGCAGCGCCGCCAGCCGCCATTTCACCGGCGCCTTGGGGGCGATCCGGCCAAACAGTTCTTCGACCAGCAGGGAATGCTCGGCCACGGAATAGGCGAAATCACCCGCCGTTTGGCCGTTCCAGCGCGCCACGAAAGCCAGCCCATGGGCGATATCCTCGATCTCGATATCCACCGGCGTCGGGTCCAGCAGGTCCAGCCTGCGGCCTGACAGCATCCGTTGCCATGCCCTGGGTTGTGTTGCCATTCTGCCATGCCCCATCTTGTCCACCGTGCCCGCGACCCGGATTTATGCTATGCTTAAGCCATCCTGATCACTGGCTGCCAACAATTTCTTGAGCAATCGTGCTTTGAACCGGCACCTTGTGATCACGACATGAAGACTGAGGGGGGCACGCGCTCCTCCCAGTGTGCCCCTCTCGGATTGAAACCCAACCGAAAGGAGCCTGTCATGTTCAAGCGTGTATTCGGACTGGCACTTGTCTTTGGAATGGCTGCGGCCGCGCCGCCTGCATTGGCACAGAACTGTGCCTTGCGCGGAGATGTGATCGCCAAACTGCAGCAAACCTATTCAGAGGAGCTTGCCTTTGGCGGCTTGCAGAACTCGCGAGGCGGACAAACGGTCATGGAGGTATGGGCCTCACGCGAAAGCGGGACCTATACCGTTCTGGTGACCCACGCCAACGGCATCAGCTGCATTGTCGCCGCCGGCACCGATTTCTTTGAAGCGATCCCAAAGATCCAAGCCGAGGGGACGCCCAGTTGAACTGAGCGCCGCTCGCGGTCCACTGCCACCCACATTGCCACTTTTCCCCAACGGTGTTAGGGGCTGCCCAAACCGTTGTTGATCGGAATGGAGCATCTGATGGCTGGCGACTACATCGTCAAAGACATTTCACTGGCCGGGTTCGGCCGAAAGGAACTGGATATCGCGGAAACCGAAATGCCGGGCCTGATGGCTCTGCGTGCGGAATACGGCGACAGCAAGCCGCTGAAAGGGGCGCGCATCGTCGGGTCGTTGCACATGACGATCCAGACCGCCGTTCTGATCGAAACGCTGGTCGCGCTGGGCGCGGATGTGCGCTGGGCGTCGTGCAACATCTTCTCGACCCAGGACCACGCGGCGGCGGCCATCGCCGAGGCGGGCATTCCGGTCTTTGCCATCAAGGGACAGACTCTGGAAGAGCATTGGGACTATCTCGACAAGTCTTTCCTGTTCGAAGACGGCCCGAACATGATCCTGGATGATGGCGGCGACGCCACGTTGTACATCCTGCTGGGCGCGCGCGCCGAGGCGGGCGAGGACATCATCCCCGTCCCGTCCTCGGAAGAGGAAGAAGTCATCAAGGCGCAGATCAAGAAGCGGATGGCCGCCAGCCCGGGCTGGTTCACCAAGGTACGCGATCAGATCAAGGGCGTGTCCGAGGAAACCACCACCGGCGTCAACCGCCTGTATCAGCTGGTCAAGGACGGCCACCTGCCGTTCCCGGCGATCAACGTGAATGACAGCGTCACCAAGTCGAAGTTCGACAACAAGTACGGCTGCAAGGAATCGCTGGTCGACGGTATCCGCCGCGCCACCGACACGATGATGGCCGGCAAGGTTGCCGTGGTCTGTGGCTATGGCGACGTGGGCAAAGGCTCGGCCGCGTCCCTGCGCGGCGCGGGCGCCCGCGTGAAGGTGACCGAGGTTGATCCGATCTGCGCCCTGCAGGCCGCCATGGACGGGTTCGAGGTGGTTCTGCTGGAAGACGTGGTTTCGACCGCCGACATCTTCATCACCACCACCGGCAACAAGGACGTGATCCGCATCGAGCACATGCGCGAGATGAAGGACATGGCCATTGTCGGCAATATTGGCCATTTCGACAACGAGATTCAGGTGGCCAGCCTGAAAAACCACAAATGGACCAACATCAAGGACCAGGTGGACATGATCGAGATGCCCTCGGGCAACCGCATCATCCTGCTGTCCGAAGGCCGTCTGCTGAACTTGGGCAATGCCACCGGGCATCCGTCCTTCGTGATGTCGGCTTCGTTCACCAATCAGGTTCTGGCCCAGATCGAACTGTTCACCAAAGGCGACCAGTACGAGAACAAGGTCTATATCTTGCCCAAGCACCTGGACGAGAAAGTTGCACGCCTGCATCTGGACCGGATCGGCGTCAAGCTGACCAAGCTGGACAAGGAACAGGCGGACTACATCGGCGTTACGCCCGAAGGTCCGTTCAAGCCCGAGCATTACCGGTATTGATCTGTCAGAAATAAGCGGAGAAGGCGGCCATCTGGGCCGCCTTTTTTGTTGCGCTCAGCGGAGCGGCGGCACGAAATCGCCGCGGCCCTGCGGCGTCAGGTCCAGAATGTTCCACAGGGGCCAGGCAGCATCGACATGGCGTGGATGCCAGTCGCTGGGCTGAAAGAACAGCTCGGAGCTCCAGAAATGGTGGATTCCCTGCGCATCGCGTTGAAACACGTTCAGAATCGGCAACTGGTTTCCGTCCTCGGTCTCGGCCAGATAGTCTTGCTGGTACGTTGTATCCAACGCGGAATAGAGCGGCAGACCCTGCCAGCCCATGCGCTGGTTCAGCGCAGCCAGGGCATCCGGTGTATTCTGCGCCACGACCGCAAAGGCGGTTTTTCGGGTCAGATGTGCGACCTGCCCGGTCAGCCCGTCCAGAAAGGCCGAGCACATGGGGCAGGGGTCCTGCGCCTTGGGGCCAAACATCAGCGAATACACGACCAGAGTGTCATGATCACCGAACAGGCTTGAAATCGGGGCAATTTTGTCCCCTAGGTCCCGAAAGGCGTAATCCTGCGGGATTTGGCCGCCCTTGGGCAAGGTCCGGCGCAGCGCGGCCACTTCCTCGACCCGCGCACGCAGATCGGCTTCGGCGGCCAACAGGGCATTTCGGGCGGTTCGGTACTCGGCGCTTTCGTTCGGTAGGGCGATGGTCATGGCAGTCTCCTCGACTCAATGATTAACTAAAATGTTAAATAAAAGTGAAACAATGATCAACCCGCGGGTGCGCGTATCCCTGCCTTGGGGGGAAACCGTCGGATTTTTCCCTTTGTTGAAAAGCTGTCAGCCGTTACCGTTCAGCCAGCGCCGCAAAGGCCGGAACCCAACCCACACAGGAGAGGACAATGGGAAAACGTGACGAGTTGATCGCCAAATACGCGGATGATCTGAAGAACAAATGCGGTATGACGCCGGACATGGACCTGCTGACCAAGGTTACCATTGGGTGCGGCCCGGCCATCTATGACGCGGATGCCGCAACCGTGGCCGCCAGCCAGGAAGGTGAGCTGGAAACGGTCAAGAACAACTTCCTGATCAAGAAACTGGGCCTGTCGGATGGCCCCGAGCTGATGGCCGCGATCAACAAAGCCATGGAGACCTATGGCATGTCCGAGCGCAACAAATACCGCGCGGTGGTCTATTACATACTGACCAAGCATTTCGGCAAAGAGTCGGTCTACGGCTGATCCCGCCGCGACATTCAGAAACGCCCGCCCGACTGGTTCGGCGGGCGTTTTGCATTTGAATCATAATCTATTGATTTCATGTTTGAAAAACCGCCGTGCCTTGGGCTACATTCGCCTCGTGACCAGGACGGTCAGAACCAGAGATTTCTTTGCGTGTGGTGAGTAGGGAGCACGCGGGGTAGGGAAGGTTCTGCATCGTCAGGGCCTTCCCTTTTTTAATCCGGTTCGGTCTGGCCCAGTTCGCAGATCACCGCCCATTCGGCATCCGAAACGGGCTGCACCGACAGGCGCGAGTTTTTCACCAACACCATGTCGATCAGTCGCGGATCGGCCTTGATCTGGTCCAGCGTGACCGGTTTGACGAAGGGGCGTACCGCCTTGATGTCCACGCAGTCCCACCGGTCGTCGTCGGTGGTGCTGTCGGGGTGGGCCTCGGCGCAGACCTCGACGATGCCGACGATCGCCTTGTCCTTCTGCGAATGATAGAAAAACCCCCGGTCGCCCAGCTTCATCTGCCGCATGAAATTGCGGGCCTGATAGTTGCGCACCCCGTCCCATTCCTCGCCCGCGTCGCCCTTGGCGACCTGCTGGTCCCAGCTCCAGGTCGAGGGTTCGGATTTGAACAGCCAATACGCCATCAGCCGATGACCTTCTTCCACGGGATCAGTTCGACCGATTTGAACAAACCGGCCTTGGCGTAGGGATCGTTATCGGCCCAGGCCTGTGCGGCGGACAGATCCTCGACATCCAGGATGACCAGCGATCCGATCATGGCATCGCCGTTCAGCAACGGCCCGGCCTGCGCGACCACGCCGGTTTCTTCGATATAGGCCAGGTGCGCGGCGCGGTTGTCCAGCCGGGTCTGCAGGGCGCCGTCCTTGTCGCGGGCGATCAGGGCGATAAGCATGTCATTCCTCCTTGAGTGGGCGATTGAGCAGGGATTGCAGGGCCTCGGCGACACTGTAGGCGCCACGGCTGAGCTGCGCCACCGTCTGGCAGATGGGCATGTCCAGCCCCTCGGCCGCGGCGATGGCGGCCATTGCATTTGCCGTGGCCACGCCTTCAACGGTGGTCGCGGCGTCAAAGGACTCGCTGCGGCCCAGCGACAGGCCGAACCGGAAGTTGCGCGACAGGTCAGACGAGCAGGTCAGGACCAGATCGCCCAGACCCGACAGGCCCATCAGGGTTTCGGGCCGGGTGCCGCGGATCTCGGCAAAGCGCTGCATCTCGGCAAAGCCGCGCGTCATCAGGGCCGCGCGGGCGCTGTCCCCCAGACCCGCGCCGATGCAGGCCCCGCAGGCGATGGCCATCACGTTCTTCAACGCTCCGCCCAGCTCGGCCCCGGTTACGTCGTTGGTCCGGTAGAGCCGCAGGTTGGCGGTGCTCAGCGTCTGTTGCAACCGGGTGCCCAGGTCCGCGTCGCCGCAGGCCAGTGTCAGCGCCGTAGGCAACCCGCGGGCGATGTCGTCGGCAAAGCTGGGCCCGGTCAGCAAGGCAGTGCGGGCGCCGGGCAGCACCTGTTCGATCACGGCAATCGGACCCAGACCGGTGGACAGTTCGATGCCCTTGCAGCAGGCCACAAGGGTGCGACCCTGCAGGTCCGCCGCATGGTCCGACAGGACATCGCGCAGTTTTTGCATGGGCACGGCCAGCAACAACACGGCGCTTTGACAGGCCAGGGTGATTTCAGCGGTCACCGTGATGGCGTCGGGCAGGGTGACACCCGGCAGGCGCGTGTCGTTGCGGCGGGTGGCCTGCATCGTCTGCGCCTGTTCGCCCGACCGGGCCCACAAGGTGACCGGACCCTTGCCCGCCAGTGAGATCGCCAGCGCGGTTCCGAAGGCGCCCGATCCAAGGACCGAGACGTTCATGCCTTGGCTCCCTTGCGCCCGCCGCCCAGCATGGCCGGGCTGGTCTGGTCCAGCGGCCAGCGGGGCCGGGCGGTCAGATCGAGCCCGTCACGCGCGCCCAGCCGGAACCGCTCCAATCCGGCATAGGCGATCATCGCCGCATTGTCGGTGCACAGGTGCAGCGGCGGGGCAGTAAACCGCGCGCCGGAATCCGCGGAAATAGACTTTAACGAAGTCCGAATGGCCGTATTTGCCGCAACGCCCCCGGCCACAGCGATCACCGGCTCGGCAGGGCTGATGTCAAGATACAGGGCGATGGCGCGGCGGGTCTTCTCGGCCAGCGTATCCACGACCGCCTGCTGGAACCCGGCGCACAGATCGGCGCGGTCCTGACGCGTCAGCCCGCCCTTTTCGGCCACGATCTGGTCGCGCATCCGCATCAAGGCGGTCTTGAGCCCGGAAAAGGACAGATCGCATCCGGGCCGGTCCAGCAGTGGCCGCGGAAAACGAAAGCGTTTGGGGTCGCCATCGCGCGCCTCGGCCTCGACCGAGGGGCCGCCGGGCTGGGGCAGGCCCAACAGGCGCGCGGTCTTGTCGAAGGCCTCGCCGGGGGCGTCGTCGATGGTGCCGCCCAGCCGGGTGAACCGCTCGGGACCATGGGCGATCAGGTATTGGCAGTGCCCACCGGACACCAGCAGCATCAGGTAGGGAAAGGCGATCCCGTCCGTCAGGCGCGGGGTCAGCGCATGGCCGGCCAGGTGGTTGACGCCGATCAGCGGCAGGCCGGTGGCCGCGCTGATCCCCTTGGCGCACATCACGCCGGACATGACCCCGCCGATCAGCCCCGGCCCGGCGGTCACGGCAACGGCGTCCATGTCCCGCAGGGTCAGGTCCGCCTGCTCCAACGCCTGCTGCACGCAGATATCCAGCTTTTCGGCATGCGCGCGGGCCGCGATCTCGGGCACCACGCCGCCAAAGGCGCTGTGCAGATCCGTCTGGCCATGCACGACCGAAGACAGAACCTGCGCCGGTTCGCCCTCGGTCTGCCGCACCACGGCCGCCGCCGTGTCATCGCAGCTGCTTTCCAATCCCAGAACGGTAAGTGTTTGCACCATCGGCCTGAACCATTGCATCATGATCTGGTCGCGGGGTATCACCCCGCGCCGCAGCAAACAATCCTCAAGGCCCGAACGCCCGCCCGTGTACCTGTTGATGACCCGCCCCCGCGCCGCCTCGGAAAGGTTCGTGGCGCAGCTGCCCGAACGTTTGCGGTCGCGGGTTCAGGTGGTCTATTCCCCGCTGCTGGATATCCGACCAATGGAACAGGCGGTGGACACGACCGGAGTCAGGGGCCTGATCTTCACCTCGGCCAATGGCGTGGCGGCCGCCGCGGCGCAGGATGTGCGCCGGGATCTGCCGGCCTATTGCGTGGGGCCGGCCACCACCGAAACGGCCCGCCAGGCCGGGTGGGAGGCCCGGATGGCCGGCGAAACCGCCGAGGAACTGGTGGCCAAACTGCTGAAAGAGCGCCCGGACAGCCCGCTGCTGCATCTGCGCGGCGAACACAGCCGGGGAAACATCGCGGCCCGGCTGACCGAACTGGGGCTGACCGTGCGGGAACAGCCGGTCTATCGCCAGCAGCTGCTGCCTTTGACACCCGAGGCCAAAGCGGCTGCGTCTGGTTCTGCCCCGGTGATTGCGCCCTTGTTCTCGCCGCGAACCGCGCGACAATTTGCCGACATTTGGCCCGGACCGGCACCGCTTTTGGTCGCCGTGATGAGCGAACCGACCGCCGAGCCCCTTGAAAACTTGGCGATTGCCCGCTTGCGGATTGCCAAACGCCCGACGCCCAAGAAAATGCGGAAAGCCGTGAAAAAACTCGTTAAATACGCGATCCGGCTTGAGGGCGCGATGGGCGCGGATTAACTTGGTCGCGTCTGCGCGTCAGGTTTTATGGGAATCGACAGGGGGAAGTGACGGTGGCTGCCAAGAAAGACACAGACCAGAAACCGGCCGACGACCCCAAGGTCGATGAGGTGCCAGAAGCGGTCGACGCCAAGACTGACGCCTACACGCTTGACCCGGAAGAACAGGTTGAACAAAGCCCTTCCGAAGCCGAAGCCGAAGCCGAAGCCGAAGCCGAAGCCGAAGCCGAAGCCGAAGCCGAAGCCGAAGCCGAAGCCGAAGCCGAAGCCGAAGCCGAAGC